>NZ_JBHVDF010000008.1:0-1774 GCF_042802915.1 Nocardia sp. NPDC057440 | reverse complement strand
GAACGCCCGCCCATTCAGTCGGGACGGTACTGGTCACCGCCACCACCGCGGGGGGAACCAGTAACGGTGTCTCCTACACCTACGTCGCGGTGCCCACCCTCACCACGGTGGTGCCCAACGCCGGTCCGGTGACCGGCGGCACCACGGTCGTGCTCACCGGCACGAACCTGACCGGCGCGACCGCCGTGAGTTTCGGTGGCACACCGGCGACGTCGTTCACGGTCAACTCGTCGACGCAGATTACTGCCGTCGCCCCAGCCGGGACAGCAGGGACGGTGTCGGTCACGGTCACCACCGTGGGCGGCACCAGTAACGGTGTCTCCTACACCTATGTCGCGGTGCCCACCCTCACCACGGTGGTGCCCAACGCCGGTCCGGTGACCGGTGGGACGACGGTCGTGCTGACCGGCACGAACCTGACCGGTGCGACCGCGGTGAATTTCGGTGCTACACCGGCGACGTCGTTCGTCGTGGACTCCGCCACGCAGATCACTGCCGTCGCCCCCGCAGGTGCGGCCGGAACGGTGTCGGTCACGGTCACCACCGTGGGTGGCACCAGTAACGGTGTCGCGTACACCTATGTTGCGGTGCCGACACTGACCACAATCGCCCCGAACGCCGGTCCGGTGACCGGTGGGACCACGGTCGTGCTCACCGGCACGAACCTGACCGGAGCCACCGCAGTCAATTTCGGTGCCACACCGGCGACGTCGTTCGTCGTGAACTCCGCCACGCAGATCACCGCCGTCGCCCCCGCAGGTGCGGCCGGAACGGTGTCGGTCACGGTCACCACCGCGGGCGGCACCAGTAACGGGGTCGCGTACACCTACGTCGCGGTGCCGACACTCACCACAGTGGTGCCCAACGTGGGTTCGGTGACAGGCGGGACCACGGTCGTGCTCACCGGGACGAATCTGACCGGTGCGACCGCGGTGAATTTCGGTGCTACACCAGCGACTTCGTTCACGGTCAACTCGTCGACGCAGATCACTGCCGTCGCCCCCGCAGGTGCGGCCGGAACGGTGTCGGTCACCGTCACCACCGCGGGCGGCACCAGCAACGGGGTCTCCTACACCTACGTCGCGGTGCCCACCCTCACCACGGTGGTGCCCAACGTGGGTTCGGTGACCGGCGGGACCACGGTCGTGCTCACCGGCACGAACCTGACCGGAGCCACCGCAGTGAATTTCGGTGCCACACCGGCAACCTCGTTCGTCGTGGACTCCGACACGCAAATCACGGCGGTCGCCCCCGCCGGGTCGGCTGGGACGGTACTGGTCACCGTCACCACCGTGGGTGGCACGAGCAACGGTGTCTCCTACACCTACGTCGCGGTGCCGACACTGACCACAATCGCCCCGAACGCCGGTCCGGTGACCGGTGGGACGACGGTCGTGCTCACCGGAACAGCCCTGACCGGAGCCACCGCAGTGAATTTCGGTGCCACACCGGCGACGTCGTTCGTCGTGGACTCCGACACCCAAATCACGGCGGTCGCCCCCGCCGGGTCGGCTGGGACGGTACTGGTTACGGTCACCAGCGTGGGTGGCACCAGTAACGGTGTTTCCTACACCTACGTTGCGGTGCCCACCCTCACCACGGTGGTGCCCAACGTGGGTTCGGTGACCGGCGGGACCACGGTCGTGCTCACCGGCACGAACCTGACCGGAGCCACCGCGGTGAATTTCGGTGCCACACCGGCAACCTCGTTCGTCGTGGACTCCGACACGCAAATCACGGCGGTCGCCCCCGCCGGGTCGGCTGGGACGGTACT
>NZ_JBHVDF010000007.1:394404-440377 GCF_042802915.1 Nocardia sp. NPDC057440 | reverse complement strand
GCTGCCGGATGGGCATCGCGCCGATCTGGTCGCTGCCGCGCTGGCCGCGCGGATCGTGACGTTGCCGGTCGCGTTGCGGCGCACCCTGACCTGGGATCAAGGCAATGAAATGGCTGCTCACGCCCAGTTCACCATCGCGACCGAGGTTCCGGTCTACTTCTGCGATCCCAAAAGTCCCTGGCAGCGCGGCAGTAACGAGAACACCAATGGTCTTGTCCGCCAATACCTTCCCCGCACCGTCGACATGCGCGACTACACCCAAACCGACCTAGATGCCATCGCTGACGAACTCAACCAACGACCTCGACAAACCCTGGGGTTCAAGACACCATCAGAAGCACTCAACCAAGCGTTGCGATGACCGCCTGAACCCGCACCGCATATCGCGCGTTGGGTCAGTCGTTGGTCTTGGCCGCGGGAATGCGGCCGAGACTATCTGGGCCTGCCCGGAGAGGTTCGGCCGGCAGCAGCCACGCAACTTCCGAGGGTGTCAGGGTGGTGACTGCGGCGTATCCACCAAGCCTTGCGGTGCGTAACGCCGAAACGGTTCGTCCGGGCATCTGATTCGTAAGGTCAGGTATGGCTCTTGGTGACAGATATCGTGGTCCGCCACCGTTCGTCGCTCGCGTCGCGTGGCCAGCTGCGCAACAGACCGCGAGGGTTTTGCGGCTTGGTCTTCAGACTGCGCTTCGTGTAGTTCGTATCGAGTCGCGAGCCAGGCGCGCCAGAGTGCA
The DNA here is from genome assembly GCF_042802915.1 of Nocardia sp. NPDC057440. Classification (NCBI taxonomy): domain Bacteria; kingdom Bacillati; phylum Actinomycetota; class Actinomycetes; order Mycobacteriales; family Nocardiaceae; genus Nocardia; species Nocardia sp. NPDC057440. The sequence continues at coordinate 439,643 of NZ_JBHVDF010000007.1, read as the reverse complement.
CGTTGTTGCCGGTGGCGGGATATGCGCTCTCGGCGCAGCTGCGGGAGGCCGTGTGCGGTCGCGATGTCGTCGAGAGTGGTAGGACCTTCGTTGATGCGGCTCTTGGTGTGGGTGAGAAGCCCGGCGGTGGTAAGGGTCGCCAGCGCGGCGTACCCGCTGCTGCGGTTCATTCGGGCCGCCGCAATTGCTTCTGTCGGGGTCGCTGCCCGATCGCCGAGCACGGTTTCGTACAGCCGGCGGCAGTGCAGTCCGAGGATGCTCCAGGCCGGATGCACCGGCTCTACCCGAACCGTTTGGCTCCCTGCCGGATTCGATGAGTCCGGATGGTCGTCGACTTGGGGTCTGACCAATGCGTAAGCATCGGCGAGGAGCCCGGCGCCACGTCGTGTCCTCAGAATAGGAGAGCCGGGGAGGTCGCGAAGGTCGCGCAGGACCTGCCAGACGGTGGTCTCCGGGATTCCCGCGGCCATGAGCGATACCGACCGGCCGCCCAGCTCCACGATCGGGACACCGCGCACGACGGTCCCGCCGATCGCCGAGCCATACGCCAATGCCTGAAGGACAGCGAGCGCGCTCCAGCGTCGGGGGGATCGTGGCCATTGCGCGTCGACCCACTTTGTCGCGGCGGTGAGCCAGCGAGCTTGTTTTTTCGTTCGCGAATTGTCCCCCCACCACCCCCCTGTGTGCTCTTTGGACTTGTGCGCGAGTGAGCGGAATTCGGGTGCGATCCGGTTCGCCCAGCGGCAGGCCGCATCCCAGTCGCGACCTAGCGCGGCGTCAGCCTCGGCCCCGTAACGGTGGTAGGCGGCGGCGAATCCGGCCCAGGTCCCACCTGCGGCGGGCAACTGCGTACGAATGTCGCTGAGGCAGTACCCGCGCAGCACGGCGGCCGCGAGGACGGCCTGGCGGGCAGCGGAGCGGTCCAGGCGTCCGTCCCGCGCGCGCCAGCGACCGTTCGCAGGTGCCGAGCCGTTGATGGCAAATGCGCGCACCGCGCTCGGCATCGGTGTCCTGAGCCGGATCTGCGTGCGCAGTCGTGCACGGTCGCCGCTGTCCTCCCATAGCGGGGGGACCTCGGCTCCGGCGGTGCACGTCGCGCGCGATGTGTGCACGGTGGTCGTGCGCACCGTGCACGGGGCCGATGCGGAGCTGGCCGGGTCATGCGGGAGCAGTGCACGGTCGTGCATCTCCAACAGTTGGGACAGGCGGGGAACGAACCCAGCGTCGGAGCGGACGGTGAGCGCTTGGACCGCGTCGTCAAGGCTGCCGTCGAGTTCGCGGAATCCGCCTTCACGACAGCGAGATCCGGGCGGGGTGATGCAGCCGGTGGCGGGGTTCAGCATCGGGGTGATGTCGAGGCTCGGTAACTGCTCGGCGAGCAGCCGCAGCAGAGGTTCGAGGTCAGCTCTGGTGAGAGCGATACCCACCGGCAGCGGGATCAGGACATGGCGGCCACCGCTGGTGCTGCGGTCGGCGATCGCCTTGCCGCCGCAGTCGCCGATCCACCGCAGACACCGCGCGACATCATTGTCGACGCCCTGGCGGCCACAATGTTTGGCGTCGAAATCCAGTGCGAGCAACCGCGCACGGCCGCGGAGATACAGCGGCACCGCCGCGGGATGGGCGGGCAGTCGGCGGGTCAGCTGCTGGGCATGCGCGCGATAGACGCCGTCTTCGGGGCTCCACAACCGCATGGAGCGGCGGGCGGCCAGCAGGGGCGCCAGGGTGGTGAACAGCGCCTGCGCTTGCGTGTGGGTGTAGCTGGAAGGGGTTGGGGGACAAGGGAGTAGGGGTTGCCCAGGTAGGTCAGGAATGGCTGTACGCGCTGGTGCGTCGCCCGAGAAGAGGGCCGTTGCAGGCGCGTGCAGGCGTGAGCTACCCTGGGACGTGCTAAGCCTCATTAGCGCGACCTTCGGGTGTGAAGCGGGCCCTCAGTTCCAGCTGGGGGCCTTTGCTATATCTGGAGTTGCGATCAGGGGCAGGATCGGTGCGGGGGCCGTCTTTTCTTGTGTTTCACATGGGCTCACCCGCTCGCTGACCGATCAGGCTGTTCGGATCGGAGTTCTCACCTCCTGCTGTTGGTTGATCGGCAGGCCGAGGGATTGTGCTCGGTACACGATGCGACCGATGGTGGATGCGTGGAAGCGCTCACCGGTTTCTTCTGCCATCTCGTTCGCGATGAATTGATGGGCCAGGCCACGCGCGGCTTTCTCGAGCACCGAGATCAGGTGCTGCTCAGGCATCGGGGTCTGCCTACGGCTCCTCATGTGCCGTGCGATGTGGACGATGATGTCCGCGTCGTTCTGTGAGATCCCGGCGACAGTAGTGGCCGCCTGCACCACTTCGGAGGTCGGAGGTGAGGTCCGCTCGGCAACGGTGGCCTCCGATGTGGGCGAGGCCGGGCTGGGGAAGGCAGTGGAACTGTAGGCCGGGACAAGGGTGATCGGCGACGGCGCAGGGACCGGCGTGGCTTGGGGTAACTCAGCGGTCTCAGATGGGCTGTCGTCGGTGTCGTGAGCTGCCGATGTTGCTGACACTTCGTCGATCATCTTGGCGTAGCGTGCAGCCAGCCAGGCGTGCAGCCACATGAGGACCACGACCATGGTCGGCGCGACACTGTACTGTGCGGCGCGCCCGAAGTTCGCGGCCGCCAAGTGCGGTCCGGCGTTCAGCGAGACGGTGGCGAGCAGCAACGCCGCTTCGAAAAGCACAATGCGCGAGCGATCGACAAGCCTGCCCAGCCGGGCCGCGATGGTCGCCTGAGCCATGATCTCGAGGATCGGGATAGAGATCAGAGCCTCTAGACCGAAAGACAAAATCCACAGCACCAGCACCGGCCCCGTTGGGTCGGCGTGGTCCGGCGCAAAATTCATGCCTACGTTGATCGCTGACCACAACAGCGCACCGACTATCGCGACGCGTAGTCGGGTCGACATACCCGTGGTGCGCCGGTAGAGCATGCCCACCTGTGTGTCGGGGCTGGTTTCGCGCCGCCGCGCCGCCAATGCCCGCTCGTGCCAACGACGCTCGCTGGCAACGGCCCGACGGTCCTTAGCCGCTTGCTTGTGGTCGCGGTAGACGTCGGCACCCTCCAGCGCCGCGATACGTGCACGCTGACGTCGCTTCTGGCGGCGCAGCCGGACATGGAGCCGGTATTCGGCCGCGATCTCGTCTTCTGTCATCGCGCGATACAGCAGCGGATCATCCTGGATCGTGACTGTGTCGTAGGCATAGTCCAGCCACTGCCGCAGCGGGCGCGAACCCGGGCCGCTGCGGCGAATCAGCCCCCACCACAGCCGCGTCCACGGCCGCCGGATGGCAGTGGGTTCGGGTGTCGGCGCGGTTGAGGTTGCTGGTATGTCGGCCGAATCGTCGACGTGTGACGCCCGGTCGCGGGGTGGTGCGGTCATCGGGTGGGTTCCTTCCAGCGAAACGGGCTCAGACCGGCATGGGCCCATGCGGGATCGTCGTCTGGCAGCAGCGGGTGCAGCTCGCCGGTGAGCGCGACGAGCGCTTCGACGACTTCTTCGCTGGTGAACGCGAGAGCGGAGTCGGATCTGAATTCGCCAGCGTGGGTGGATTGTTCGTCCATCGCGGAGGTTGTCATGAGCTGATCTCCCTCAGATGTTTCGGCCCGACTCGATGCCAGCGCGCGTCGGCGGCAGGCTCGGCGGCGATCCGGAAATCGCTGCGCGGCTCCCGGCATGGTCGAGGCTGGGTTCTGTCGTGGCCAAGGGGTGGGGTTCGCCGGTGAGGTGAGCGATAGCGGTGGCGACTTCGTTGATGGTGGCGGTGGTGTAGATGCCGGTGGTGCCGCGGCTGGCCTGGCTGTGTCGGGCGAACTCGCTGGCCACGGCGTGGTTGTAGTGGCGTTCGATCCATGTGGTGGTGGTGTGGCGCAGCCAGTGGATGGAGATGCCGTGTGTGTGCACCCACGGCAGGTGGCGGCCGAGGCGTTCGAACAGCGCGTTGTAGCGTCGGCGGGTGATGGGCTTGCCGTTGCGTGCACGCAGTAGCTGTTCGTTCGGCAGCGCATCGCGCTCCTCGCCGTGGCGGCACAGCGCGCGCATCAGGGTCGGGGAGACGGGCTGCCAGAGTTCGGTGCCACCCTTTTCCCGCAGCAGGATCAGCGACTGTACCGGGTCCAAGTCCTGCGGACGCAAGCTCAGCGCCCCGCCACGGCGGCATCCGGACTCGGTGTGAAGCCGCAGCAGCAGGGTGTCGAGCTCGGGGTCGTTGCCCGTGGTCGAGGCGACATGGACGATTTGCGCGAGCAGATTCGCCGGCAGCGCGCGCCGGTTGGAACGGGTGCGTTTGGGTTTCTTCAGCCCGGCGACGGGGTTGTCACGCGGATCGATCGTCCGATTGTCCTCGGCGTGCTTGTACAGCCGTCGCAACACGTCGGTGACGTGGCGGACCACATCGTTGCCTCCGCGGTCGCTGCGCCGGATTACCCGCTGTGCACGGATCGCCTCGCACAACACCTGAAAATCGGCGGTCGTCGGTTCGTCCAGACGCCGCTGGGCCCACCCGGGCTGGGCGAGGATCTTGTCCCAATAGGTCTGGTAGTGATCGCGGGTGCGCCCCTGCGGCATCGAGGCCAGCGCCTTCGGGATGTGCTCGGCGAAAGTCGGCACCGCACGAGCGGTTTCGGTCCCTGTTGCCAGATCGGCGAGGGTGAGTCCGAGACTTTTCATCATCGTCTGCATTGCGGCGATGTCGGAGTCTGTGCGCGTGCTCATGCGTCGGCTCCTTCGGCGAAGCGGCGCGCGAGGATCTCATCGAGCACGTGGGCCGGGTACACCACCAGCAGAGACTGTTCGGGGTCGGCAGCCAGCAGAACGCGGTCGTGGATGCTGATGTGTGCGCCGCGGCGTACGGCCGCGGGCAGGGACAGGTGTCCGTGCTTGGTGACGCCGCGGCGGCCGTAGCCGGGGCGGGTGATCACGATCAACCCGCCGTTGATCCGCCACGACAGCAGATCCCCGGGACGCCAATCCAACGCGGTCAGGACGGCCTTGTCGATCACGCGCCCGTTGGTATCGACCGGACGGATGCTGTGTACCGCCGACCGCTTGGGCGGTAGCTCGACATTGCCCAGCGGCAACCCCGGCGCGCCGGGAATCGCATGAACGCCACCGGTGGCGTTGAGCGCGGAGAACGATGGAATGACCGGTGCGAGTGTGTCATGGCTCACACGAATCACCCCCAGTGGGGGTGAAACCGCAGGTCGCGAGAAAAATCCGATGATGGGTGTCCAGGCTGAGCCTGGACCCCTTTTCTGAGGCATATTTGCCACAATTTTGTGTCCGGAGGGGGACTTGAACCCCCACGCCCGTTAAAGGGCACTAGCACCTCAAGCTAGCGCGTCTGCCATTCCGCCACCCGGACCGGTGGTGCTCAGCAAGGTTATCGGATGTGGGTGCGTGGAACCAAATCGAGCCTCTAGCTGGCAATTCTCGGGGATGTGAGCCTGCGGCCGTGCGTTCGTGGAGGGGTGGCGAACGCACGGCGGTGTGGTCGGGTCAGCGGAGTTCTTCGATGGTTCGCTCGAATCCCAGCGGGTTGTGGCCGTCGGCGATTTGGCGGTCGATGAGGTTCTTGATGGGGGCCGATGTCGAGGGCTACGCCTGCGTCGCGGCGGGCGCGGACGATGGCGTCGACAGTGGGTTTGTGGAAGGCGAGGGGTTGGAAGGGGCGGCCATCGCCTGGCCCATCGCGCCGAGTCCGAGGACCGTCACCGGGGTACTGGGTTTCCGCCATTGCGGGTCGCCTCCTTGGTTGGTGAACGTGGTGGTCAGCGCGCTGGAACCAAGGTTGCTCTTTGCCCGATGGACCGGCAAGTACCTACTATTTGGTCGGGTACTTACCACTCGGCGTGTGAACAGGTAGCGAGGTCGGACGATGGGCGAAAAGAGATCCGGACCATACTTCTGCGGCATCGACGCGGCGATGGATGTCGTCGGCGGGAAGTGGAAGGCGCTGATCCTCTGGGAGCTCGAGAACCACGGTGTGCGCCGCTTCGGCGAACTGCGCCGCGGCCTGCCGGGGGTGTCGGAGAAGATGCTCATCCAGCAGCTGCGCGAGCTGGAGGAGGACGGCGTCGTGGACCGCGAGATCTATCGCGAGGTCCCGCCGCGGGTCGAATACCGCCTCACCGAGCTGGGCACGGCGCTCAACGCCGCACTCGAACCACTCGGCGCCTGGGGCCGCGATCGCATCGATCGCATCGGGGCGGCCAGAGTCCACTTGTCCGCGTGACCGAGTCGCATCTGGTGGCCCGGTCTCGCATTCCGTCGCGGCCATGTGCCGCCCGTCGGCGATCCCCGAGGCTTTCTGCTCAGGCTGATGTTGGCGGCGGGCGGCCGTAGGATTGCCCACCGCAGGCGGTGGTGTGTGGGTGCGTTCCGCCCGGCGCGGCGGGCGGCGCAGCACGGGATATCGGCGGGTAGATGGTAGGAAAGGGTACGTGTCAGCAACTGGCGAAGGATCCGTCCCGAAAAGCAGCAGTCGTGCGGTGTCGGAGGTGGTGGAGCTGGTCAGTGCGCTGATCCGGTTCGACACCTCCAACACCGGCGATCTGACCACCACCAAGGGGGAGCGCGAGTGTGCGCAGTGGGTGGCCGATCAGTTGCATCAAGCGGGTTACACCACCGAGTACGTGGAGTCGGGTGCGCCGGGACGCGGAAATGTGTTCGCGCGGTTGAAGGGCGCCGATGCCGGCCGGGGCGCACTGATGATGCACGGCCACCTGGATGTGGTGCCCGCCGAGGCCGCGGACTGGAGCGTGCACCCTTTCTCCGGCGCGGTTCGCGATGGTTACGTGTGGGGGCGCGGCGCGATCGATATGAAGGACATGGTCGGCATGATGCTGGCGATCGCGCGCCAGTTCAAGATCGAGGGGACGGTGCCGCCGCGCGATATCGTGTTCGCTTTCCTCGCCGATGAGGAGAACGGCGGCAAGTGGGGATCGCAATGGCTGGTGGACAATCGGCCCGATCTGTTCGCCGGAATCACCGAGGCGGTCGGGGAGGTCGGTGGGTTCTCGCTGACGGTCCCGCGCCCCGACGGCACCGAACGCAGGCTCTACCTGGTGGAGACGGCCGAGAAGGGGCTGGGCTGGATGCGCTTGCGCGCCAAGGCCCGTGCGGGTCACGGCTCGTTCCTGCACGAGGACAATGCCGTCACCATCCTGGCCGACGCGGTCGCCCGCCTCGGCAAACACACCTTCCCGCTGGTGCTTTCGGATTCCGTCGCCGAATTCCTGGCCGCGGTGTCGGAGGAGACGGGCCTGCAATTCGATCCAGCGAGCCCCGACATCGAGGGCCAACTCGCGAAACTCGGCACCATTTCCCGCATTATCGGCGCGACGCTGCGTGACACCGCGAATCCGACCATGCTGCAGGCCGGTTACAAGGCCAACGTCATCCCACAGACCGCCGAGGCGGTCGTGGACTGCCGTGTGGTGCCCGGGCGGCAGGAGGCATTCGAGCGCGAGGTGGACGAGCTGATCGGCCCGGACGTCGAACGGGAGTGGATCACCAAACTCGATTCCTACGAAACGACCTTCGACGGTCATCTCGTCGACGCGATGAACGACGCCATCCTCGCCCATGACCCGCAGGGCCGCACCGTGCCCTACATGCTTTCCGGTGGCACCGACGCAAAGGCGTTCGCGCGCTTGGGTATTCGCTGCTTCGGCTTCGCACCGTTGCAGCTGCCGCCGGAACTGGACTTCACCGCGCTTTTCCACGGCGTCGATGAACGCGTTCCCGTGGACGCGCTCGAGTTCGGCACGCAGGTTTTGGAACATTTTCTGTTGCACAGCTGAATCAATCCGGAGAGGACCCCATGACCTACAACCCCTACGACGCGCTCCCGCAGGTGCCCACCTTCACGGTGACCTCGGAAGACATCACCCCAGGCGAGTCGCTGCGCAACGATCAGGTGAGCGAATTCTTCGGTGTGGGCGGCAAGGACATCTCGCCGCAGTTGTCGTGGTCCGGATTCCCGGAGGAGACAAAGAGTTTCGCGGTCACGGTGTACGACCCGGACGCACCGACCGCGGCGGGCTTCTGGCACTGGGCCGTCGCGAATATCCCGGCGACGACCACCTCGCTGCCGGCGGGTGCGGGGAGCAAGGGTGGCACGCTGCCCGAGGATGCGATCAACCTGCGCAACGACGCGTCGTTCCCCGGCTTCGTCGGCGCCGCGCCACCCGCGGGCCATGGACCGCATCGGTACTTCGTGGTCGTGCACGCCGTTGATGTGGAGAGCCTGGAGGTCTCCGAGGACGCGACACCGTCCTTCCTCGGATTCAACCTGTTCTTCCACACTCTCGCCCGCGCGACCGTGGTCGCCACCTATGAGGTGAAGTAGGCTCGAAGCCGGTGTGGCCCTGAGCGAGATGCTCAGGGCCACAACGATTTCCGTAGCCACTCATCGTGGACGGACGTCGGGGATCGTGACGGTTCTCACCGCGAGTGCGAATCGCCGCATGCACCATGACACCGGAGGACACCACCACGGCCCGTGCGACCGCGGAACCCGCGACGACCAGCCCGCGTCGTCGAGCGGGATCATATGCCCGCGACGGTCCCGCTTGGCCTCGAGATACTTGCGCGCCTTGTCGCTGCGCGGCCGCGTCCCCAAAGGCACCACCGTGACGGCGATGCCCTGATCCCGCACCGCACGCACCTTGTCCGGGTTGTTGGTCAACAGCCGCACCGAGCACAGCCCCAGCGCCGTCAGCGCCTCGGCGGCGAGTCGGTAGCACCGCATATCGGCACGCAGTCCGAGGTGCTCGTAGCTGTCGAACGTGTCGACTCCCAGTCGCTCACTGGTGCGCAGGCCACGCGCCTTGTTGACCAGACCGGCGCCGCGCCCTTCCTGCTCCAGATACACGAGCACACCGCACCCGGCGTTCTGGATGAGGTCCAGCGATTTATCCAGTTCGGGACCGCAATCGCAGTCCTCGGACTGCAAAGCGTCGCCATAGAGGCAGCGGGAATGGATTCGGACCAGACAACCATCGGTGATCTGGCCGAAGACAAGCGCATGACCGCCGTCTTCGTCACCGGGAATCGGCATGACCTGAACGCGGAGCTCACGCCCCTTGCGAGTCAGCCGATGTCCGGTGGCGGAGAGGCTGGGTGCCGCTTTTGCCATGCTCCTCCGATGCATAGTGAAGCGGTCGCACGAACTGTGAAATTGCCAGTCGCACAATGAATCCATGGTAGCCGGAGGGCAGGTCCCATGGCACTGCTACGCGGGGACGGCGGCTCGCTGGGTACCCTCGTGACCGCAGTGCGGCGCGGCATTGCCGAGAGCTGGCTGGGTGACAGGTGCCGGCAGGCCCGGTTCGGTAGGCAGGTATGCGACGATTTCGCTCGGCATCGCCCCGGGCTGTGGGGTGGGATCGTCGCTCGGCTTTTGCGCGGCGGCAGCGGAGGCCCGCCGCCAGAATGCCAGACGACTGTTGCGGACGCCCCCGCGTCGACGATTGCGGCGTGGTCGCTGCACGGCCGGGAACGTGCCCAAGGCATCCGATTCCCAGTCGGCCGGCGCCCATGGCGCGTCGTCGGTCGGAATCCAATGGCGCCGACGTCGACGTTTGGCCTCCAGATACGCGGCGGCGCGTGCGCTCAGCGGACGGGTGCGCAACGGAACCACGGTCACCGCAAGGCCCGCCAACCGAAAATCCTCGGCCTTGGCCGGGTTGTTGGTCAGCAGCTGTACCGATCGCAGCCCGAGTTCCACCAGAGTCTTGGCCGCGTGGTTGTAGGTGCGGGCATCAGCCGGGTAGCCGAGCGCTTCGTAGCTGGCGAAGGTGTCGCTGCCGGTGCGCTCGCTCTGCTGGTAGCCGCGTGCCTTGGCGATCAGCCCGACGCCGCGGCCCTCCTGCTCCAGATACACCAGGACGCCTGCGCCTGCCGCCTGGATGAGGTCGAGCGCCTTGTCGAGTTCGGGCCCGCAGTCACAGTCGTCGGAGCCGAGCGCATCACCGTAGAGACACCGGGAATGCACCCGGACCAGGCACCCGTCGGTGAGCTCACCGAAGGCCAGTACGTATCCGTACTCGGCGCCGCCGGCGACTTCCATGACAGAAACCTGTATTTCGCGTCCCTTGCGGGCGAACCGGTGAGTGGTCGCACCGAGTAGGGACCCGGCTGTGATCAATGCTGCCCCGGACCCGAGCCGGAGCGACGCCGTTGGATGTGCGTGGTCACGACGGGGACTGTAGCGGATGCATAGTGTCGTACAGATGAAGTGCGAGGCATGGTGGTAAAAAGTCGCCGTTCGGGATGATGCGATGCTCACCGGTTCGCGGCATAACGCTCGACGATCTGGTCGATATCGCCGGTCAGCGGCATGGCGCTCGGCACGTCACCGAGCTTCTGCGTCAACAGCATGGCCGCGGTCGCCCAGTCGAGGTCTTCCCGGCCGAGCGCCCCCTCCGAGACGACCACCCGATAGGCGAGCGCCGCGGAGAACGCGGCCGCCGCACCCGGCGCGTTCTTGAGTGCCCGCGGAAAATGCGTGACGTCGACGTTGAGCCGATCCGATCGCATCGCACACTGGAATTCCCCGACCGTGCACACCGCGCCGACCCCGAGCCCACGCAGCCGCTGCGCGACATCGTCGCTCGACGCGGTGATCACGGCCGGGAGCATTTTGTCGAGCTCGTCGGCGGAACCCACCAGGTAGTCGACCGCGTCGAGATGGCGATAGAGATCCTGCGGTACCCGCAGACTCGGCGTCGGACAGACGATCAGCCGCGGTTTGGGTCGCATGCGCGCAACCATGGCCAGCACCTGCCCGATGATGCCGATGGGGTGTTCGAAGGTCAGCAGCACCACATCCGAGGCACCCAGCGCCGCACGCACATTCGGTCCATCGAGATCCGCCCCTTCCAATCGGACCCGATCGTCCTGCACACCGATCAACGCCATGTCGCCGCTCGAGGTCATGATGACCGCAGTGATCGGTGAGGGTGCGCGGGTGGCAGTCTTGATCAGCTCGGTCCTGACCCCGGCCGTGTCGAGATACTCCCTGATGCGACGGCCGTTTTCATCGTCACCGAGCGCGGAGACGATGCGGACCTGGAGTCCGAGGCGTGCGGCCGCCACCGCCCGATTGAGCCCTTTGCCGCCGGGATGCTCGCTGTAGCCGTTGCCGCGAGCGGGCGCGTCCACCGCGGGTATGCGGTCGACACGGAAGAGGTGGTCCATGACCGCGTCACCGACCACCGTCACCATGCCGGGTCGCGGCTGCGAGTTCGGAAGCGTCACTACGATTTTCGGCGTGGGAGCCACCTGCGGGATGGTGTAGCTGGATTCGCCGGCGAGCAGGCCGGCCAGCGCGGTGAACGCGTCGTGCTCCGAGGATGTGCGCAGCCGCTTCACCGTCGGTGTCTCGGGAATGGCCTCGGCCCGCAGCGTCTCGTGCAACCGCTGCCACATCTCGGCCAGATACTCCCGCCGCTGCCCGAGGTTCTCGGCGTAGAGGCGGTCGAGGTCGATTCCGTCCGGGGGGCTTTCACGAAACAACCCGAGCGAGAGTGCCGCGTCGGCGATCAGGCGGTCGGTCGGCTGCAAGCGGCGTGCCATATCGCTGACGACGGGCAGCATGGATTCCTCCGGCGACCGGCCCGTCCGCAGTGCGCGCTGCCGGACTACTACCAGGTCGAGCAGGGGCTCGACGTCGATCTCGGTGTTACGCAAGCGATCCGAGCTCAGGCCGGAGTACTTGCACAGCCGCGTGAGGATATTGCGTATCGCGACCATACGAGAGTCCTGCGGAAGGTTCTGCAAGATCCGCCCCTCCCTGGGTGCGTTGTCGATTCGTTGTCCGTGCCGGCGAACTACCGGATGAGCGGGGTTTAGCGCGAACAGGATCCGGCAATCCCCAACTTACTCCGGCAATTGACCATCATGAAGGGCAAATGCCACACTGGTTTCGGCGATCTGATCGCCCGCCAGACGATTCGGGAGGGTTTGGTGATGAGAATGCTGCTCCTGATGCGACATGCTCGGCGGCGCGGACAACACCGCGTCGGCGACTGTGAAACCGAGCTGGAGACCAACCGCACCACGGTCTAGGCGAACGGTTCGCGTTCACCCGGACATCCGACAGAAATCAGCCACCGTCGCCGCTCCGCTTCTTCCGATGGCAACGAGGCCCGGCCGATGCGAGCAATTCGGATCCACCAGGGCTCGACGCTCCCTGGCCGAAGCATCCGCGACGATTCCTCCGCCCGTGGAGACAGCCGTGACGATCTACGAAAGCAGCCGGTCGATGACCAGCAGCGTCACGCCCGAATGGGCATGGCGAGCAGGCCCCGAGGAACCGGCGTGGCGACTGAGCTGGTTGCCCAATCCACTGACCCGCGAACAGGCACTGGCCGGCATGGAACTGCAGGAGATCCTCAGCCATCCGGACCTGGCACCGGACGCCGCCGCGCAGACGCTGGCCGATCGACTCGGAATCACCGTGCGGCAAGCCATCGGCCTGCTGCATCAACGGATGCTCGACAGGAGTCATTCGTGACCATGTTGTACCCCCAAGAGCCCACCAGGCTCGAGCTGTTGCACCGGAGGCACCCATGAACGTGCAGACGACCGAATGGACGATGATCAGTGACATAACCCCCGAATCGGCCTACAGGACCATCGGATCGGGGGCGACGGTGTGGTCGTTGAGCTGGCTGCCCGACCGGCTGCTGACCAGGGAACAGGCGTTGGCAGGCATGGAACTCGACGAGATCCTCAGCGACCCGAGCGGCGTGCACGACCAGGACGCGGACGTCGAAGCGACCAAGCGAGCGGACACCATCGGCATCCTCTGGGAGCAGGCGGTGATCCTGCTGTCCAAGCGGATCCTGGCACGCATGCGTCAGCACGCGGGCGAGACGCCGGAACCGCAGGACGCGACGGTCGATGAACAAGTCACGACCGGGCGCACCTTCCGCTCACGCCGCATGTCGATGCATCGCGGCGGACCGCCTCGGGTGCTCGGATAGCAGCGCGCACACCGTGCAAGGCGGCACCGAACGCCACCGCAGGTGTCAGGAGCGATCGCCGTGCTCGGCGCCGATAGCGTCGGCGATCGACTTGTACCCGTTGTCGCGCAGCCGCGCGGCGATGCCGCGATGGATGTTGCGAGTCCAGAAAGGGCCGCCGTAGATGAAACCGGTGTAGCCCTGCAGCAGGGTGGCGCCCGCGAGGATCCGCTCCCAGGCCTGGTCGGGGGTTTCGATGCCGCCGACGGAGATGAGGACAACGCGGTCGCCGACGCGGCGGTAGAGGCGGCGCAGCACGTCGAGGGAGCGCTCGGCGACGGGAGCACCGGACAGGCCGCCCGTACCCATGGCTTCGACCTCGGCGGCAGCAGTGCGCAGGCCATCGCGGCGGATGGTGGTGTTGGTGGCGACGATGCCGGCCAGGCGCAGTTCGACGGCGAGGTCTGCCACCGCGTCGATGTCCTCGTCGGAAAGGTCGGGGGCGATCTTCACCAGCACCGGAACCTGCACGCTGTCGAGCACGGCCTGCAACACCGGGCGCAGCGATTCGACGGCCTGCAGGTCACGTAGACCGGGGGTATTGGGGGAGCTCACGTTGACAACGACGAAATCGGCGAGCGGGCCGAGCAGTGCCGCGCTGATCGCGTAATCGGCTGCGGCGCCCTCGGGTTCGACGATCTTCGTTTTGCCGATATTCGCGCCGACCGGGACTCCGCCGCGGCGCCTGCGCAGTCGCTCGGCCGCGGCGGCCGCGCCGTGATTGTTGAAGCCCATCCGGTTGATGAGGGCATGATCGGCGGGCAGCCGGAACAGTCGCGGCGCGGGATTGCCCGGCTGGGCCTGGGCGGTGACTGTGCCGATCTCGGCGAAGCCGAAACCGAGCGGTCCCCACGCGTCGACGCCGTCGGCATTCTTGTCGAAGCCGGCGGCCAGGCCGAGCGGCGCGGGGAACTCGACGCCGAAGGCGGTGTTGCGCAGGATCGGATCGTCGGAAACCAGGACCTTCGACATTGCCCAGCGTGCGGGTGGGAAGCGGTCGGCCAGTTTCATTGCGGCAAAGACCAGATGGTGGATACGTTCCGGCGGTAGCAGGAACATCAAGCGCAATAGCAGTGCGTACATCGGTTCACATCCCCGGTTCGGGCTGGGGTAGCAGCGCGGTTTTTCGGCGGCGCAGCAGCACTCGGCGGCTGCCGTCTGTATAGGCGCGTACGCGCGAGAGTTCCCAGCCGCCGAATTCGGCTTGAATGGCCAGCCGCATGGACGCGGTCACCCGATTCACCTCCGGCGGTAGTCGCAGTGGCACGTATTCGTAGTCGTCACTGGTGGTTTCCCAGCTCGCGGGGAGCGCCGCGCGATGGTTGCGCGTCCTTCGATGCTGTGGTGGTTGGTCATCCTTCGACGCCATCACTGCCCTCCCTTCCGCTGGTCCGCCCGGATTCGTTGCAGACCGTTCCCGGTCGCGGATCCGACGAACAGATCGCCGGTGCGCTCGTCGATGGCGACCGAATTCGGCTGCCGGACCGTCGGAAATCGGCCCACTTCCTTCGGTATACCCGTCGACAGATCGAATCCGACGACCTCGTTGGTCTGCGTGCACGTCACCCACACGGTCTCCGACCGTGGATCGTAGGCAAGCGCGTAAGGCGACGATCCTACCGGGAAACGCTGCCGCAGGACGAGCGGTCCGGCCGTGTAGACCAGCAGTTCGTTACCTGCGGTGTCGGTGACGATGATGCGGCCGAAGTGGTCGGTGATCAGGTTGGTGGCGCCGTCCCCCGCGCGCAGAGCCAACCCGAGCTGGTCTTTGCGCAGGTCGAGTTCGGTGAGCGAGGTCTGACGACGGTCGAGCACGCTCACCCGATCGCCGGTGAGGGCCAGCGCGTCGGCAGAGGCGAGCCCGGATACGGTGTCGAGGACCTCGCCGGCGGGAGACAGGACGCGCACCTTGCCCTCGGCCGTGCCGACGACGAGTGCGCCGTCGCCGCGTTCTTGCACCGCGTGCACGTCACCGTCGACGGTCACCGCGGTGCTCGTCGACGCCGCGGCGTCCACGCGCAGCACCTGATTCGGCAGGGCGACAAGAACTTCGCCGGCCTGTCCCGAGGCGAGAGCGGTGGCCTTCGCGGGCAGCGCGACAGTGCGCACCACGGGCGGGGTGGTGGCCGGATCGATGAGCAGCAACGCCGTCGCGCTGTTGTCGAGTGCCGCGAGCAGACCGGTTCCGGTGACGACGAGCAGATCGGTGATCGGTGTGGCGACCGGCAGGACCTGATCGGCCGGTGCGGCGGTCGCGTCCGAGGAGACCGCGGCGGTGGCCGGTGGTCTGGTCGGCAGGTCTTTACCGTCGGTGTCGGAGGAGCATCCGGCGAGCAGCACCAACACCGCGACACCCGCAATGGCCGAGAGGACCGAGCCGCGAGGGCGCATCCACCGAACTCCTTCTACCGACGTACTACCGACCGATCATCCGCAACATCACCATCTGACCATGATGGCGCACCGGCGCGGCCGACCGGGGTGGCGGCTCGAGGAGAATGTCGGCGTTCGGGGTTACGGTTATGTCGAAACAATGTCCAACTCAGGGAGATCCGGTTGAAAGCCGACCATCCATCGGGATTTGCCATCGATGACATAACCGTTGGTCCGTTTGCTCACGGATTCGGCAGCACCGCCGACGGCAGGCCCTACGCCTTCCGCACGGTCCGCTCGACCGTCACGCTGGAGATCTACCGCGCCGACCTCGACAGCGACGTGCCAGGTCCCGAGGACATCGTCGCGGTCGCCCAGGCCCGCGTCACCGACATCGATCTCGACGACGAACGCAGTGTGGTGGCGCTGGTGCGGGACATGATTCCGGACGCGGCGCCGGTCGAAGTGGCCGCCGAGCGCGACGTGACGACGGTTCGGGCGCTGCTCGGACGGATCAGTTCCGTCATCGATGGTATGTAGATGGTGATGCCAACCACACGATTCGCCCGTACCGCGCTGACCGCAGCGGCCCTCATCACGATGACCTCGGCCGCGGCGTGCAGCTCGGGACCGGACGAAGCAGCTGTCGACGCCGCACGCTCCTCGGCCATCGCTTCGCTGTCCTCCTCTGTCGCCGCGTCCTCGAGCGCCGCACACCGGCCGCTGCCGACCGCCGCCGAACTCGACGCGCAGATCAAGCGCGCACTCGACCCGGCGCTGCCCGACAGCGAACGCACCGATCTCATCGAAGACGGCGAGGTGTTCAAGGACGCCATCCCGGACATGTACAAGGCGCTGCAAGACAATCCGCGCGCCGTATACGGGGTCACCGACCCGGTCTTCGACAACCGCGACGGCACCTTGACCGCGACCATGCGCCTGGACAAAGACGGCACCGGCTCCGCCGTGCGCACCACCGTGGTGCATTTCGTGCTCATCGACGGCAAGTGGAAGATCTCCCGCACCGATCTGTGCGGCATCCTGCGCTCGGCCGATTACCGCACTCCGGCCTGCGGCTAGTGCTGGATACGGGCCTGGCGCGGTGGGGTCATGTCGTCTATCGCCACCGTTATCTCGTCCTGGCGGTCTTCGCGCTGGCCGTCGTCGCCTCCGGCTGGTACGGCCGTGACCTGTCGGGCAGGCTGACCCAAGAGGGCTGGTTCGACGAAAGCAGCGAATCGGTGGCCGCCTCCAAGATCGCCGACGATACCTTCGGCCGCGATACCGACAGCGACATCATCGCCGTCTACACCGCGCCCGCGGGCAGCACGGTCGACGATCCGGCCGTGCGGGCCGCGGTGACGACCGCACTCGATCAGCTGCTGGCCCGCCACCCCGACCGAGTCCAGAAGGTCGACAGCTATTGGGACAGCCCGTTCGCCGCGCAAGCCACCGACGCCTCGCACACCCACGCCTTCGCCAGCATCGGACTGCGCGGTGCGGGCACCGCCACCGTGGAGAACTACGCCGCGATCAAGGACGAGCTCGGCGCCGGACCGGCCGGTAGCGGGCCCGGCGGCACGACGGTGCAGCTTGCCGGGTTACAGCCGGTCGTCGAGGGCATCAACCATGGCATGCAGCACGACATCAAACGCGCCGAAATGATCGCATTGCCGATCGTGGCGATCCTGCTGTACTTCGTCTTCGGCGGGGTGATCGGCGCACTGCTCCCCGTGCTCATCGGCGGGATGACGGTGCTCGGCACGCAGGGCACCATGCGCGTGCTCACCGACCACATCAATGTCAACGTATTCGCCAGCGCGGTAGTGACTTTGGTCAGCCTCGGGCTCGCCATCGACTACGGGTTGTTCACCGTGACGAGGTTCCGGGAGGAGTTGGCCGCCGGTCACACGGTGGAGGAGGCGACCGCGCGCACCGTCGCCACCGCGGGGCGCACGGTGCTGTTCTCGGCGGCGATCATCGCGATCAGCCTGGGCGCGTTGTTCATCTTCCCCATCGGCGTGCTGCGCTCGGTGCCCTACGGTGGCATCAGTTCGGTATTGCTCGCCGCGCTGCTGTCGGTCACCGCATTGCCCGCGGTGCTCAGCATCGTCGGACGGCGCATCGATCTGTGGGGCTGGCATCGCTTCTCCCGCAGCAAAACCGAAGCCCAGATAGACGCCGGATTCTTCTCGCGGCTCGCCACAATGGCGATGCGGCGGCCGTGGCTGATCGCGGCGCCGATCGTGCTGGTGCTGCTGGCGCTGAGTGTCCCGTTCCGCCAGATCGAGTTCGGCGGGCTGAGCGAGCGCTATCTCGCCGACGACAACGCGGCCAGGGTGGCGCAGGAACGCTTCGACGAGCTGTTCCCGAGCTTCCGCACCGAACCGCTGAAACTGGTGGTGATCGGCGCGAATCCGCAGCAACTCAGCGACATCCGGTTCGAAGCCAACCAAATTCCCGGACTCACCGGGCGCTTCGAACCCGGCGCGCCGACCAAGGACGGCATCAATGTGCTCAACGCGGGCCTCGCCGACAAGCGTGACGCCGACGCGGTGATCGCCGCACTGCGCGCCATCCCGGAACCGCCCGGCGTCGAGGTCATGGTCGCGGGTGTGCCCGCGCTGGAGCGCGACAGCATCAACGGACTGCTCGAAGGGCTACCGGTACTGGTCGCGATCCTGGCGGTCGCCGCGCTGGGCCTGATGTACGCCGCGTTCGGGTCCTTCGTCCTCGCGCTCAAGGCCGTCCTTATGAGTGCACTGAGTCTCGGCTCTACGCTGGGCATCCTCACCTGGATTTTCGTGGAAGGCCACGGCGCGGGGATCTTCCATTTCACGCCGGGCCCACTGATGTTCGCGGTGCTGGCGCTGATCGTGACGGTCATCTTCGGACTGTCCACCGACTACGAAGTCTTCCTGCTCTCGCGCATGGCCGAGGCCCGCGCGGGCGGCGCCGACCCGCCCGAGGCGATCCGCTACGGCATCGCCCACACCGGCAGCGTCATCACCTCCGCCGCTGCGATCCTCATCGTGGTGACCGGCGCTTTCGGCTTCTCCGACCTGGTGCTGATGAAGTACATCGCCTACGGCATGATCGCCGCGCTGATCATCGACGCGACCGTGATCCGCATGTTGTTGACGCCCGCGGTGCTGAAACTGATCTGGCGCTGACGACGACCTGGCGTAGAGCTGGAAGGAGAACCACCTGTGCGCGCGATCAGGGGCTCGAATCTGCTGGTGATGTTCCTGCTGGAACTGGGTGTGCTCGTGGGAGTGGGTCTTTGGGGCTTCACGATTCGCCTTACCGTGATGATGGTCGAGTGTGTTATGGGCGGTAGGCCATCGGCAGAGGCGGAGGTGCGTCGGTTGCGCACGGCTGGCGAACTCGCGGCGAGAATGCCGCTGTGACAACAGGTTCAGCGGTCTCTGGAGATCGGAAACGCAAGACGACCGGATGGTTTACGCTCTGGCGACACATCCAACAGAGCGTCAATGGATACCTCAGCCTGTCAGGTACCACACCGCCCTTTCTGCCTGGTACGGCAGGCGGAAACCTGCTGCCGACAACGATTGGGCACCCGGACGTTCCTGCCGTAGATGGCGATCTCCGCGCCGACGATTTGAATCGTCGCACGTAGCGGCCGATTTTCGCGGGGCGGGCGGCTGCTCAGCGTCGGACCGGGAGGACTAGCTGGGCGCCGGAGATCGGGTGGTCGAGCACCTCGACGGGGTGTTGATAGACGCGGCTGAGCAGTTCGGAGGTGAGGACCGCGCGCGGTGGGCCATCGGCAGCGATGCGGCCGGATTCCAGGACCGCGACGCGGTCGGCGTAGGCCGCGGCGATACCGAGGTCGTGCAGGACGACGACAACGGCGGCGCCTGCTTCGGCGCGGGTGGTGGCGAGGTTCAGCACGGCCTCTTGGTGGCCGAGGTCCAGGGCGGCGGTGGGCTCGTCCAACAGCAGGGTGGCGGTGTCCTGAGCGAGGACACGCGCCAAGGCGACGCGTGCGCGTTCGCCGCCCGACAGCGTCGGAAACGACCGTGCCGCAAGGTGTTCCACGTCGGTGGCGGCCATCGCGGCGGCGATCTTCTGGTCGTCGAGCGCACGCAGCTCGGTACGCACCCACGGCGCACGGCCCATGGCGACCACCTCGCGCGCGGTGAACGGGAAACCGACGGTATGGCTCTGCGGCAGCACCGCCCGGCGGCGCGCCATGTCGAGCGCAGACCAGTGGGCCAGCGACCGCCCGTCGAGTTCGACCGTGCCTTCGGTCGGGGCGAGCTCGCCCGCGAGAGCGGCGAGCAACGTGGACTTACCAGCGCCGTTCGGGCCGACCAGCGCGACAACCTGCCCGGCAACGACGTCGAAGTCCACTGCCTCGAGCACGCGACGACTTCCCGTTCCGGTGGCACCGCGTCGATCGATGCTCACACCGATCGCGCGCAGCGTGACCGAATCACGTTCGTGCGCCACAGGCAGCTCGTGCGTCCGCGCGAAAACCCCGCCGAGCCCTTGCCGCATGCCGCTCATATGTCGCCCCCGATCACCATGTCGGCAAGGCGCTCGGACATGGCAGGCGGGGAAGCCGCGGCAGAGGTCAGCGAGGAGCGCGTCGATGAGCCGGTCATGCCCATCCTCCCGCGCGAGCGCGTGTCCGGCGCAGCAGCCAGAAGAAGAAGGGGCCGCCGATGAGGGAGGTGAGCATGCCCAGCGGGAGGTCGGCGTTGTCGACGAGGGAACGGGCGCCGACGTCGGCGGCGAGCAGGACCACCGCGCCGATGATGGCGCTCAAGGGGATCAGGACGCGGTGGGCGGGACCGACGAGCATGCGGACCAGGTGCGGGACGATCAAGCCGACGAACAGGATGATCCCGGTGAAGGCGACACCCGCAGTGGCCAGAATCGCTACGACCAGGATGACGTTGCGGCGCAAGCGTTCTACGTCGACACCCAGATGGCGAGCAGCGGACTCGCCGAGGGCCAGCAGGTCCAGGCGCGGTGCGATGAAGATCGCGGCGAGCACGCCGACGGCGGTGAGTGGTGCGACCACGCGCACCGAGCCCCACGTGGCGCCGTTGAGGCTGCCCAACTGCCAGAACACGATTTGATCGCGGGCAGCGGGGGAGGCGACGAACAGCAGGAAGGCGATGAGTCCGCCTGCGAAGGCATTGATCGCGACGCCGGTGAGCACCAGTGTGACCACCTCGGTGCGTCCATTGGATCGGGCCAGCACATATACGAGCAGAGTGGTCGCCAGCCCCGCCACGAACGCGGCCGCCGCGACCGACCAGGCGGCGACGAACGCGCCGCCGAACACGATGACGGTCCCCGCACCGACCGCGGCGCCCGCCGACACCCCGATCACACCGGGCTCGGCCAGCGGATTGGCGAACACACCCTGCAACAACGCACCCGCTGTCGCCAACGCCGCGCCCACCAGCATCGCCAGCACCACCCGCGGGAAACGGACCTGCCACAACGTCACCTCACCGGCAGGATGGGCGGGCATCGGCCCCCAGTCCAGGCCGATTCGATGCAACACACTGCCCGCCACCTCGGCGGGCGTGGTCGGCACCTGCCCGATCGCGGCCGAAGCCAGAGCGAGCAGAACCAGCACCGCCACCGCGACCACGAAGACGATCGTGGTGCGTGAACGGCCACGGGATTTCGGAGCAGTCGGCTGCGGGCTGTGCGGCATCGACCGATCGATCGAGGTGCTCCCCGACGTCGCTCCGCTCACCACCGAACCTCGCCTGTGCTCGCTGCCACCGACCTCAGGGTCCCGTCCCTGCGAGACTCTGCGGCGATCCGCCCGGAATCTGTGCCGGTCCGCACTGATCGGGACATGCCATTGCGGTCGCCGCGCGCGGCCCTTCGACCCGACATCGCCCCGAACAGGTTCGTGCCGAACGGGTCAGTTGCCGCGCGGTTCGGGGCGATTGTTGCCCGGACCCCCAGTGCGGTCGTTCCGATGAGACTCGAACTCCTGCCGAATAGACCGGTTTCGATGCCGAATACACCAGAAACTACTCCGAACGGACCAGAGTCCGTCCCGTCGACTACTCGCTCGCCGCCCGTGCTCATGCCGGTCGGGTGCCGTACACGGCCTCGCTCAGGGCTGCGATGACGCGGCCGGTGTTCGGGCCGAAGCTCAGCAGGACCGCGTCGGACATGTCGACTACGCGTCGGTTGCGGCCAGCGGGGGTTTGCGCGATGCCGGGTACCTTCTCCAAACCGTCGACCCCGCCGACCGAATGCAGGCCGTCGGTCATGACGAGCAGGACGTCGGGGGCGGCGCCGATCATGGCCTCGCTGGTGATCGCGACGAAGGGTTCCTTCAGTCCGGCCACCGCGCCCGCGTCGTGTGCGCCCAATGCGGCGATGAGCGCATCCGCGCCGGAGCCGGGGCCCGCGAGCATGGTGATGGCAGTGCTGCGCAGGTAGAGGAAGGCGATGGTGAGGGGCTTGTCCTGCCTCGGGACGGCGGCGGTCGCGGCGGCGATCTCGTCGCGGGTGCGCCGGGCGAGAGCCTGTCCGCTGCCGGGAACACCGAGGGCGCCCGCGACGGCCTCGATCTGCGGCACCACACCGTCCATGGTGCGTTGCGGGTCGAAGTACACGACGGTGACACCTGCTGCGCGCAACTGCTCGCGCACCGCGGGCGCGGCGCTGGTGCTGTCGGTGAGGAACACCGAAGGACGCAGCGCCAGAATGGATTCCACGTTCAGCGAACCGCTGCCGCCGGTCACGTTGGGCACGTTCTGCACCGCGGGGAACGAGGCGGCGGTACTGCGGCCGACGATTTTGGGACCTAGGCCCAACGCCCACACGATCTGCGCGAGGGTGCCGTAGCGGTCGGCGGCGATTATGCGGCTCGCGCTGGTGACGGTGACCTCGGAGCCGTCGAACGACCGCACCGTCGCAGGCAGGGTGGGGGTCGGTTCCGGCCCGATCGGCGTGGGGTCGAGGTTCGCCAGCTTGGCGGTGCTCTGCCCTCGAGGCCCGGAGGTCGTGGCGTCGCTGCCGGTGCCGCACGCGGTGACCCCGACCAGGATGCTCAGCGCGAGCACGGCGTAGACCGCACGCTCCCATCCGCTTCGGACGCCGTCGATCCGTCGCGCCTGGACGGACGCGGGCCCGGACAAGCGTGCCGGAAAAGCCGAATGCCTCGACGTCGCACAACTCATGCAGGCAAGGCTAACTTGCGTCATTCCGTGCGTGCACTGACGTCGTCCAGAGCGGCCGCGATGGCCCGCGGCAGTTCGAGAGCCTCCGCGGCGAGCACGCCGGTCAGCTGCCCGATGTCGCGGGCGCCGACGATCATGCTCGCGACGCCGGGGCGATCCCGAATCCACGCGAGCGCGACCGCGAGCGGCGAGGTGGCCAGGCCGTCGGCGGCGGTGACCAATGCGTCCACGACCCGGGTCGCGCGCTCGTCGAGCCGGTGCCGGATCTCGGCGGCGGTCGCCTCGTCCGCACCACGCGAATCGGCGGGCACACCGTCACGATATTTGCCGGTGAGGATGCCGCCCGCCAACGGGGCGGACGCGATCAGTCCGACGCCGTGGTGATCCGCCGCAGGCAGGAAGGAACCTTCGGAGCCGCGCGCCAGCAGCGAATACGGCGCCTGCGCGACGGAGATCGGCGCAATGGCGGCGAGACTGGCCAACTGCCAGGCGCCGAACCCGCGCACGCCCGCGTACCGGACCCGCCCCGAGCGCACCGCGAATTCGAGGGTCGCCGCGACTTCGTCGAGCGGAGTCCGCGGATCCCATGCGGCGACGTTCCAGATGTCGAGATAGTCGGTGCCGAGCTCGAGCAGCGTCCGGTCGAGTTGACGCAGCAGGGTGCGCCGCGAGGTGTCCACCGTCGGGCGGGCCGGTTCCGGCGCGGGCACCGACGGACCCGCCGGCGCGGGCGAAATCCTCGGCAGCACACCGGCGCAACCACTGAGCACCAGATCGTCACGCGAGACCAGGTCACCGAGCAGCTCGGCCAGGATCCGTTGCGCCGCACCGCCGCCGTAGGCGGGGGAAGTGTCCACCAGGGTGCCACCGGCATCGGTGAACGCCACCAACTGCACGGCCGCCTCGTCGGAATCCGTATGCGAACCCCACGTGTGGGTCGCCAAACCTATCCGGGACACCCGTAGGCCACTGCGACCGACCGTCCGCTGTTCCATCACCGTGTCCACGATTTCGTCACGGCGCCAAGCCTAGAGCGTGCGAGCGGATGCGGGCGCTCACGCGCACTGTGCGTCGCATCGCGCTGTCACCGCGTGTCGCGGACGCGGCGGACCGTTGCGCTGGTCACCGCCCCGACACCCGATCCTCGCTTCGACACTGTACTGTCGCTGCGTGATTGCGGCGGTGATCATGTCAGTGCGACCCGCCTGTGGACCAATTGCCCAGCCGGAACGGATTTTTCGGGCAGAAGCGGAGGACGGTACGTGGTCGGCGAGTCCATGACCTGGGTGCAAGCGCTGGTACTCGGTCTGGTGCAGGGACTCACCGAGTTTCTGCCGATTTCCTCCTCGGCGCATCTGCGCATCGTGTCGGCGGTGTTCTTCGGCGACGACGCGGGCGCCTCGTTCACCGCGGTGACCCAGCTGGGCACCGAGGCCGCCGTGCTGGTGTATTTCGCCAAGGACATCTGGCGCATCGTGCGCGCCTGGTTCACCACCCTGGTGGGCAAGGTGTCCGGGCCCGCCAGGCAAACCGTGCCGCTCACCGAGCAGGTGACCACGAAGCTTCCCATCATGCGCCCCGGCGAGCCCATGCTCCTCGACGAGGACGCGCAGCGCGAACTCGACTACCGCATCGGCTGGTATGTGATCATCGCGACCATCCCCATCGGCCTGCTCGGCTTCCTGCTCAAAGACCAGATCCGCACCGGAGCCCGCAACCTGTGGCTGGTGTCGTTCATGCTGATCGCGTTCGCACTGGTCATCGCCGCCGGTGAGTACTACGGCCGCAAGATCCGCCCGATCGAGCAGCTGACCACCCGCGACGGGCTGGTCATGGGTTTCGCTCAGTGCCTCGCGTTGATCCCGGGTGTGTCGCGCTCCGGCGCCACCGCGACGGCCGGTCTGTTCCTTGGGCTCGAGCGTGCGGCCGCGGTGCGGTTCTCGTTCTTGCTCGCCATTCCCGCGGTAACCGCGTCCGGCCTGTTCAGCCTGCCCGACGCGTTCGAACCGGCAGGAGAAGGACTCAATGCCAGCGGCCCGCAACTGCTCGTCGCCACCATTGTGGCCTTCGCTGTCGGCTACGCCTCGGTGGCGTGGCTGCTCAAGTTCGTCGCCAAGCACTCGCTGGACTGGTTCGTCGGCTACCGCATCGTGCTCGGACTGACTGTGATGGGGCTGCTCGCGGGCGGGGTGGTGTCGGCGACATGATTAGGCTGACCGCATGACGGTAATCCTGCTGCGACACGGTGTGTCGACATCGAACACCGCCCGCACGCTCGCGGGCCGCAGCCAAGGCGTCGATCTGACCGAGCGCGGCAACGAGCAGGCCAGGGCGCTCGCCGCTCGCCTCGCCGCACTGCCCATCGAGCACATCGTGCACTCGCCGCTACTGCGCTGCCAGCGCACGGTCGCGCCGCTGGCGGAGAAACTCGACCTGGAACCGGAGTACGATGACCGGCTGATCGAGGTCGACTACGGCGACTGGACCGGCAAGCTGTTGGCCGATCTGCTCACCGAACCTCTGTGGAAGGTCGTGCAACAACACGCCTCCGGCGCGGTGTTCCCCGGGGGCGAAGGACTCGCGCAGGTGCAGGCCCGCGCGGTGGCCGCGATCCGCGACCTCGACCGGAAATTCGCCGAGCGGCACGGCCACGATGTGCTGTGGGTGGCATGCTCGCACGGTGATGTCATCAAGTCGGTGCTCGCCGACGCGTTCGGCATCCATTTGGACGGCTTTCAACGCATCGTGGTGGAGCCCGCGTCGATCAGTGTCGTTCGCTACACCCCGACCGCGCCGTATGTCTGGCGTGTCAACGACACCGGGACCGACCTTTCCGCGCTGGCGGCGTCCAATACGCCACGCCCGGTGGCCGATTCCCGCACCGCGGGGGACGCCGAGCCGGTCGACACCTCCGGTCCCGTTCCTGGCGGGGAGGTAGGCGGTACCGGAAGTGCGGATAATGGGAATGCGGAGCGTCGAGATTCCTTGTAAACGAGTAGTCGGCGTGTTGAATGTCTGTGCGCCGCGGGTAGTCGATCAGGGTCACGTATCAGGAGGTGCATGTGTCACGCGCAATCCATGTATTCCGCACCCCCGATCGTTTCGTCGCCGGGACTGTCGGTGAGCCGGGCGATCGTTCGTTCTATTTGCAGGCCGTGCAGGAACCGCGCGTTGTGAGCGTGCTGCTGGAGAAGCAGCAGGTGAAGGTGCTCGCCGACCGCATGGGTCTGCTGCTGGACGAGGTCGCGCGTCGCTTCGGCGCCGAGGTGCCGCCGCAGGCCGACGATGTGGCCGATGTGGATCCGCTGGTGACACCGGTCGACGCCGAATTCCGGGTCGGCACCATGGGCTTGGGCTGGGACGCCGATGCGGGAGCGGTGGTGGTGGAGCTGCTGGCGATCACCGAGACCGAGGTCGACGAGTCGGTGGTGCTCGATGACACCGAGGAGGGCCCGGACGCGGTGCGGGTGTTCCTGACCCCGATCCAGGCGCGCGAATTCGCGCTGCGCTCGACCCGTGTCATCGCCGCGGGGCGTCCGCCGTGCCCACTGTGCGGCGAACCGCTCTCGGCGCGCGGACATATGTGTGTGCGAACCAACGGATACAAGCGCGGGGACATTTTCGGCGCGGCCGAGCTGGAGGAGTAGCCGGTGGCCGCGTGGCATACCGCCGAGCTGACGGTGATCGGACGGGTAACCGTCGCAAGCAATGTCACCCTCGTCTGTGCCGTGCCCACGAGCACGGATACCGACGGTGCGCCACTGCGAGTGGTGTACAAGCCCGTGCGCGGTGAGCAACCGCTGTGGGACTTCCCCAACGGCACCCTGGCGGGCCGCGAGGTGGCCTCGTATCTGATATCGGATGCGCTCGGCTGGGGTGTCATCCCGGAAACCATCCTGCGTGAGGGCCCCTACGGTCCCGGCATGGTGCAGCGCTGGGTGGAGGCGGTGGACAACCACACCGCGCAGGGCAATCGGCTCGACCTGATCGACCTGGTGCCCGCAGGCGCGGTCCCCGACGGCTTCTGCGAAGTGCTGCGAGCCCTCGACCCGGCAGGCAACGAGGTATCGCTGATCCACGCCGACGATCCGCGCCTGCGGCGGATGGCGGTGCTGGACGTATTGCTCAACAATGCCGACCGCAAAGGCGGGCACGCACTGGAAGGCGCCGACGGTCAGGTCTACGGGGTCGACCACGGCATCTGCCTGCACAGCGAGCACAAACTCCGCACCGTGCTGTGGGGATGGGCGGGCAGTGGGGTCGGCCAGGATCTGCTCGACGACATCACCGCGTTCGCGAAGGCGCTGCCGGGTCAGCTCGCCGACGCCCTCGCCCCACACCTGACCGACACCGAGATCGAGGCACTCGCCGATCGGACCCAGGGACTGCTGGACGACCCGGTGATGCCGGTGCCGCGCACCTCCCGCCCGATTCCCTGGCCCGCGTTCTGATCCGCAGGGTGACCCTGGCAGGGCCTCCCTCCGGTATCGCGTCGTGTACCAGACTGGGCGCATGCGCTACCGACTCTTCGGCTCGACCGGCTTACGAATCTCCGAACTCGTCTTGGGCACAATGGGTTTCGAGGATGCGGAGGAAAGCAGGCGCATCATCGACGCCTATGCCGACGCGGGTGGCAACGTCTTGGACACCGCATCGGCCTACGGCGAAGGGGAGAGCCTGCTCGGTGCGGTGATCCAACGCCGCGACCGTTTCGTCCTCGGCACCAAATACACGTTGTCGCGCGACACCGCGGATCTCAATGCCGCGGGTAATCACCGCAAGAATCTGGTGCTGTCGCTCGAGCAGAGCCTGCGGCGGCTGCGCACCGACTACATCGACATCTACTGGGTGCATCTGTGGGACCGGCACACCCCGATCGAGGAAACGATGCGGGCGCTCGACGACGCGGTGCGCGCGGGCAAGATCCTCTACGTCGGCATCTCCGACGCACCGGCCTGGGTGGTCGCCCAAGCCAACACCCTGGCGCAATGGCGTGACTGGACACCGTTCGCCGGCCTGCAGGTGCCCTACAACCTGTTGCAGCGCGATATCGAGCGAGAACTACTGCCGATGGCCGAATCCTTGGGCATGACCGTGACCGTGTGGGGACCTCTTGCGCGCGGCGTCCTCGCGGGCGCGAACGGCCGCCGGGGCTCGGCGGCCGAACTCACTGCCCGCGATCGTGCCGCGGCCGACGCGGTCGCGGCGGTCGCCGCCGAGTTGGATGTGTGTCCCGCGCAGGTGGCGCTGGCCTGGCTTCGACACAAGTCGGCAGCGGTGGTGCCGATCATCGGAGTCAGCAGTGTCGCCCAGCTCACCGACAATGTGGGAGCGGTGCAGCTCACGCTGACCGACGACGCGGTGCGACTGCTGGAGGCCGCGGCCCCGTTCCAGCTCGGGTTCCCCGGCGATTTCATCGCCGAATGCGAGCCGCATCCCTTCGCGTTCGGGGACAGGGCCACATCCATCGATGGGCGCTGATCGCGATGAGGACGACCACTTCCGCACTGTCGGGCAGGCGAGCCTCAGTGGGCCGGTCTTCCCGAGCGCCGACATCGTCGCGGGCCGCCAGCGATGCCGGCGTGCCCGCATTGCGCCCGTCGCTGCGGGCAGCTCAGTCCAGCAGCGGGCGCACCTTCTCGCCGACAAAACGGACGAACTCCACCGGGTTCGGGTCGTCGTCGGTGGGTTCCAGCACGACGGTGTCCGCGCCCGCGGCCGTGTACCGGCGCACGGTATCCGCGATGGAATCGGGGTCGCCCGCGATGCCCGCACCCGCCTGGAATCCGTGCTGCTCGGCCGTTGCCGCCAGACGCCGGTCCGCGTCCGGTCCGGTCGCTGTCGCCACATACACGATCACCCGATGAGGTTCGGTTCGCCCGGCTCTCGCGCGCCCCTCATCGATCAGCGCCCTTGCCGCGCGCACGCCGTCGGGAGCGGTGCGTGAGGTGAGGATGGTGCCGTCGGCGAGCTCGCCGGACAGCCGCAGCGTCCGGGGGCCGCTCGCAGCAGCCAGCATCGGTACGGGCGCGGTAGGCGGCCAGTCCAACGCGACCTTATCCAGCTGCACATAGCGGCCCGAGGTGGTGACGGTTCGGCCGCAGAGCAATCCACGCAGCGCGCCGAACTGTTCGCGCAGCAAGGTCATCGGCGATTCGGCACAGGCACCGACCTGCGCCATCCATTCCTGCACGCCGTGCCCGAATCCCGGCAGGAACCGCCCAGGATGCAGGCGCAGCAGCGAAGCGACCTCCATGGCAGTCAGTGCGACATTGCGCAACGGCACCGGCATCACCCCGATCCCGACGCGCACCCGCTCGGTCCGGGCCAGCACGGTCGCGGCCGCCGCGACACCACCACCCCAGAAGCAGTCCTCCCACAACCAGAGTTCGTCCAGCCCGCTCTCTTCCGCGGCATCGCCCACTGCGGCAAGATGTTCCGGAGGAATCCGGGGAAGCGCTACGGCACCGAGCACAGTCATCCGGCCACCGTATCCCCAGGCACCGACAGATGTGCTGGATCCGGCCCCGCGACCGCGGCCCGCGCGGCCCCGCCGGCGACTGCGAGATCGCGATTCGCCCGGTTCGCCGACATCGCAATTCGACCCCGCATCGCATCGAACCAGCCAGACCGTAAACGTTGACATCCACCGGCGACGACATTTACGCAGGTCGGAACCCGCCATCGGGGTGTGCTACGTCGCGAATCAGACGGGGCGAAGGCCGATGATCTCCACCACACCTTTACCCTCGAATCATGCAGTCCTGGTCCGATACCGCCCTTCCCACCATCCCCGGAGCAGGGCCACCGTTGCGGTTGTTCGATACAGCCGACCGACAGGTCCGGCCGGTCACCCCCGGCCCCACCGCCACCATGTACGTCTGCGGGATCACCCCTTACGACGCCACCCACCTCGGGCATGCGGCGACCTATCTCACCTTCGACCTGGTGAACCGGTTGTGGCGGGACGCGGGCCACACCGTGCACTACGTACAGAACGTGACCGATGTCGACGACCCGCTGTTCGAGCGTGCCGCCCGCGACGGCTTGGACTGGCGTGACCTGGGCACCCGCGAGATCGAGCTGTTCCGTGCGGACATGTCCGCGCTGCGGATCGTGCCGCCGCGCGACTACATCGGCGCTATCGAGTCCGTCGACGAGGTCGTGGAACTGGTGCAGAAACTGCTGGCCTCGGGTGCGGCCTATGTCGTCGACGATGCCGAATTCCCGGACATCTACTTCCGCGCCGACGCCACCGAGCAATTCGGCTACGAATCCGGCTACGACCGCGCCACCATGGAGCGACTGTTCGCCGAGCGCGGCGGCGACCCCGACCGACCGGGCAAGCGCGACACCATCGACGCACTGCTGTGGCGCGCCGCGCGCCCCGACGAACCGTCCTGGCCCGCCCCCTTCGGCGCGGGTCGTCCCGGCTGGCACATCGAGTGTGCGGCGATCGCGCTCAACCGCGTCGGCCCCGAGTTCGACGTCCAGGGCGGCGGCAGCGACCTGATCTATCCCCACCACGAGTATTCCGCCGCGCACGCCGAAGCCCTCATCGCGGGCCGCCGCTTTGCCCGCCACTACGTGCACGCCGGTCTGATCGGCCTCGACGGCGAGAAGATGTCCAAGTCCAAGGGCAACCTCGTCCTCGTATCCAAGCTGCGCCGCACGGGCACCGACCCCGCCGCGATCCGCCTCGGCCTGCTCGCCGGTCACTACCGCCAGGACCGCATGTGGACCGACACCGTCCTCGCGGAGGCCACCCACCGCCTGGACCGGTGGCGGCGCGCGTCCTCGCCGGCCGCCGGCCCCGCCGCCGAGGACACCATCGCCCGCCTGCGCCAGCACCTCGCCGATGATCTCGACACCCCGAAAGCCTTGGCTGCTGTGGACAACTGGGCCGACCAGGCCCTCGAGTACGGCGGCGCGGACCGCGACGCCCCCGCCCTCGTCGCGACCGCGGTCGATGCGTTGCTTGGCGTGCAGCTGTAAAGCCGCATGCCACCCGCCCGTTTTCCGACGAGCGGGGTACAGCTGGTGCGTAGTGGCGGTCGGCCTCACGTCGGCGACGGTCTTCGGTGGTCGGCCCCGGACGTTTCCTCCCACACCGGCCACTGATCGGCCCACGGCGGACCGAAGTCCCGCACTGCGACCAGGCTCCATGGTGTTTACGCATGTCGGTGGCGACGGGCCGGGCGGCCGGCGCTCGCAGCGGTCTCCCTTGCCCGCGCTGTGATTCCGTGATCTGGTACACACGTGTGCAACATTCATCCGCGCGCTCTGATCGGTCGGCACACCGCGCTCGGTGGCGCCCTCGATGCCCTCGCGCAGATCGCTGAAGGTCGTTTGGAAGCATCCGCCGAGCCGGACGCCGAACGAACCGTCGTGGCGCGCCGGCGTTTCTTCGGCACGGACACCGTCGACGCGCGAACCGGAGCGGTGCGCGCCGACCGGGTGGCGTTGTCGTGGGTGGGATGCACAACCTTCGCGCTGGCAATCGGCGGATCGGTGTTGCTGCTCGACGCGTGGGTGCCCCGGTTCACCAGCTCGGGGTATGTGCCCGCCACTGCGCAGGACCTGGCCGACCTGCGCCCCGAGGCGATCTTCATCGGGCACGGGCATTTCGATCACGCGGGTGACGCGGGCCGGATCGCGCAGGCCTGTGGCGCGGTCGTGCACGGCACCACCGAGCACTGTGTGGCTATTCGCGCGCAAGTGCCGGACCCGTCGTTCCCTACCTCCGAGCTCGGCGATGCCGAGACCCTGATCGGTGCGCGCCACGAATTCACCGTCGGCAATGTTGCGGTGACTGCCGTCCGTCACCTGCATTCGGCCCCGACCGCGCCAGACCGCAGCGATCCGGCGTCACCCTTCTTCCCGGCGCCGGATGTCCGCGCGATCGTGCGGCACCCGCCGACGCTCGCCGGGGTCCTGCAGAGCCTGCCGCGCCTGCGCGATCCCGAAGGCGGTGTCCTGCTCTACCAGTTCCGGGTTCCCGGATTCACTCTCACCTGGCACGATTCCGCGGGTCCGCTGACCGAGAAAGCCCCGCACGTGTTCGACGTCTTGGCCGGCCTTGCCCCCACCGACGTCCAGATCGGTGCCGTCCAGGGCTTCAACCAGATCACCAACGGCCTACGCGACCCCCGCCGCTACATCGAATCCCTCGGCCCGAAGCTCTTCGTCCCCAGCCACCACGACAACTGGCTCCCCGGTTTCACCAGCCACGCCGACCGCTACGACACCCCGCTGCGCACGGAACTGGCCCGCCTCGCCCCCGGCCACCGCCCAGAATTGCGCACCATGCACGACCCGGCCGACTACCTCAGCCCGCAGCGCCTGACATTCTCGCTGTAAGCCTTTCGCGCTTCGACCGAATTCGGTGCCGCCGAGCGGGACACGACTACAGGCAATCACCGAGAGGTCGGCAGGTCGGAGGCGACCATGGCAGCGGATCAGCAAGCGGACCGTCTCGGGCATCCGGTTCGACCAGCCCGGCGACCTAACCACGGTGCTGCGCGTGCTCTACCTGGTCTTCAACGAGGGATACTCTGGCGACGTCGACCCGGCCGGTGAAGCGATCCGGCTCACTCGCCGGCTGGCAGCCGAGACCAAGCATGAAGAGGTCGCGGGCCTGCTCGCGCTCATGCCACTCCACCACGCGCGGCGCTCGGCACGAACCGGCCCCGACGGCAGGCTCGTTCCTCTCTCGCCGAGCAAGACCGCAGCCTGTGGAACACCCGCCTCATCGCCGATGACGTCGACGTGCTCCAGACAGCCCTCACCCGCGACCGCCTCGCCTCGGTGAGCTCCAGGCCCAAGCCGCGATCGCCCGCGCCGCACGACTCAACGCCCAGCTGCGCAGTTGCGCGGCGGGTGGCAAGCATTCACCGACCCGATAGGGACGGTCTGCTCACCCTGTTGACGGGCCGGATTCGCCGTTCGACAGGCCGATCGGCGACGATCCGCTAGCCCGCATACAGATCTACCGATTCGGCGGGCTCGTGCACCGTCGCCTCGGGCTCGGCGGTATAGAGCTGCTCGATCGCCGTGGCGTATTTCGCGGCGATCGTCTTGCGGCGCAACTTCATCGTCAGGGTGACCTCGTCGCCGCCGGGTTCCCAGAATGTCGGCAGGATGATGAAGCGTTTGATCTGTTCGACGCGCGACAGTTTCGCGTTGCCCGCCGCGACGCCGCGCGCGATCTCGGCGATCACGCCCGGGTTGGCGGCGAGTGTGGCGGGGGTGGCGTCGGGCAGTCCGTGCTGCGCGGCATACGGTTGGGCGGATTCGGCGTCCAGCACGATCAGTGCGGTGTTGAACGCTCGCGCGTCGCCGATGGTGGCGAGCGCACCGACCAGGGGCGCGGCGGCTTTGATCGCGTTCTCGATGTTGGCCGGGGACATGTTCTTTCCCGCGGCGTTGATGATGAGTTCCTTTTTGCGGTCCACCACCCGCAGGTATCCGTCGGCGTCGACGGTGAGGATGTCGCCGGTGTGCAGCCAGCCGTCGGCGTCGATGGCCTCGGCGGTCTTCTCCGGCTCTTTGCGATAACGACGCATCACCAGGGGACCGCGGATCAGGACGCCGTCCTCGGCGATCATGGACTCCATGCCGGGCAGCAACCGGCCGACCGTGCCGAGGCGCGCCTGCGACGGCGGGCTTGCGCTGGCCACGCACGTAAGCTCGGACATGCCCCAGATCTCGGAGATGGGAATGCCGAGGCCTGCGAAGAACCCGAGGGTCTCCGGTGGGATCGGCGCCGCACCCGACATCGCCCACTTCACCTGGTCCAGACCGAGTTTCGCACGCAGCTTCGACAGCACCGCCGCATCGGCCTTCGCCCATTCCGCCGCCAGCTCCGCCTCGACCGGTCGTCCGTCCAGCTGTGCGGCAGCCTTGCGCGCTGCCACCTCCAGCGCCCACCGCAAAGCGGCGCGGGTGGCGTCGTCGGGTTCGTTGGCGACCGAGAATTCGACCGCGGCCTTGAGCTTTTCCCACACTCGCGGCACCGCACCCCAGATCGTCGGATGCACATCCAATAATGCGGCAGGCAGCAGCGCCCGGTCCGGCACCACCGTGATCTGGGTACCGAAGAACTCGTGCAAATACAGCGCGGTCATCCGATCGGCCATGTGCGCGCTGGGCAGATAGGAGGTTTGGCGGTCGCCGAATTCGACCGGCAGTACCGCGTTGAAGGCGTGCACCTCGGCGTACAGGTTCGCGTGGGTGATCTCGACGCCCTTGGGGTTTCCGGTGGTACCGGAGGTGTAGACCAATGTCGCGACGTCCTGGGACTGCACGGCCTGCCAGGTCGCTTCGAAGTCGAAATCGGTGCGGCCCATGGCTTTGAGTTCGGCGACACTGATTGTTCCCGCATGCTCTGCATCGACGCACACGATGGTCTCGATCGGCGCCCCGCACGACCGCACCCGTTCGACGTACTGTTCCTCGCAGATCACCACCCGGTTCTCGGCATTGGTGAACACATAGTTCAACTGCTCGGGGGCCAAGGTGTTGTACACCGAGAACGACGTCGCGCCAGTGTGCTGAGCGCCCACTTCCAGCGGATAGAACTCGACCCGGTTGGCCATCATCAGCGCGACGGTGTCGCCGCGGCCGATCCCGAGGGCGTCGAGCCCTGCGGCGATATGCCTGACCTGATCGGCGTATTCACGCCAGGTCAGGCTCTGTCCGCCTCCGATGGAGCGAACCGCGACCGCCTCGGGGGCGATCGCGGCGATGCGCTGGAACGCAGCACACGTAGTCTTCGGTTGATTCATCCCACACAATCTCAATCACGTCGCCCGGCTTTGCTGTTCACGACGTTAGGGTGCGAGCCGAGCGGCGTGGGAGGTTTCGCACTATTTAGCTGCCAGCCGCCACAGGGAGGTGATCTCCGCTACGCGAGCGGTGTGCAGGGGATCGCTGGGATCCAGCGGCCGGGTGTGGCGCGGGCGGGTGTCGAGGCGGTCGAGGACTCGCAGGCCCGCCGCGTCGATGGCATCGGTCAGGTCGTCACGGGTCCGGAGTCCGAGGCGCTCGGCCAGGTCCGACAGGATCAGCCAGCCTTCGCCGCCCGGCGCCAGATGGGCGGTGAGCCCGTCGAGGAATCCGTGCAGCATCGCGCCGCCGGGATCGTAGACTCCCTGTTCGACGGCGGCGGTGGGGCGCGCGGGCAGCCACGGGGGGTTGCACACGATCAGATCGGCGCGGGCGGGCGGAAACAGGTCGGGCCCGATCACCTCGACACGATCGGTGAGCTCGAGCCGGTCGATGTTGTCGCGAGCACAGGCCAGTGCGCGCGGGTTGATGTCGGTGGCTACGACCCGCCCGATGCCGCGACGAGCCAGCACCGCGGCCAGCACGCCCGTTCCGGTGCCGAGATCGAACGCGGTGCGGTCACCACCGCCGTCCGGCAGTGGCGCCCGTGCAACAAGATCGACGTATTCGCCACGGACGGGAGAGAAAACTCCGTAGTGCGGATGGATGCGCCCACCCAGCGCAGGCACCTCCACGCCTTTGGCCCGCCACTGCTGTGCACCGATGGCGCCGAGCAACTCGGTGAACGCGACGACCATCGGTTCGCTGGGCGAGCCGTAGGTTTCGGCGCACACCTGCCGCAGATCGGGCGCTCGGCGCAGGTCGAGGGTGTGGTCCGCGGACAGCTGCACGACCAGTTTGCCCAGCACCCGCGCGCGATGGCCGCGGGCCCTGCGGTACAGGTGAAACGATTCGGCGACGCTGCCGCCTCGTGGCGACGCGATGCGGTCGATGCGGCGACGCAGTGCCTGCAACAACTGGCGCGCCTGCTGAAAATCGCCCCGCCACAACAGCGTGGTGCCTTCGCATGCCAGCCGGTAGGCGGTGTCGGCGCGCAGGGTGTCATCGGCGACGACGACGTGTCGCGGCAGCGGTGCGGCGCTCTCGGAATGCCAGCGCGCGCTGCGGTCGGTGTCGGCTTCGGTCCAGTGCATGGTGGGCACGGGGGTGCTCCTCGTGATCGAACGTGCATGGGCACGGAAAGCACTTCGACCAGGAGGGAGAACAGCCGGTGTCGGACCCGGGAGGCGGGTCGGAACGGGGAGGGCTAGCGGTCCTGCGTCGAAGCGCGAGCGAAGGAGTCGCCGAGGACCATGCCGAGCGTCACGAGAAGCCCTTCCACTGAGATACCCGACAAGACTCCCACACCGCGCGGGGTGCCCGAGGCCGGGGTCAGCGAACCCCAGCAGGCAGCGGCTGCGAGCGCCGCGATCGACGAACGGCGCGGCCGCTGCTGGAGGCCTGAATGCCGTGGCGCCGGACGGGGTTCGGCGAGGACCGCACTGCCCTGAGTTCAGGCAGACACCGTCGCGTTCATGGCGCGGGTGAACGCGACGACGGCCGGATGGCGGTCAGCGCCTGCACGGAAGGCGATTCTGGTGTGGCGTGCGATCGGGAGTTCGGTGAGGATCACTTCGGCCGGTGGGTGTGCGGCGCTCAGCTCGGGGACCAGTGCGACGCCCTGTCCGGCGGCGACAAAGGCCAGCGCTGTGGCGAAATCGTCGATCTGATGACGGACGTGAGGGAGAAAGCCCGCGGCCCGGCAGGCGCGGATGGTCATGGTGTGGCAACGGGTGCCGGTGCTGGCCACGATCCACGGCTCGTCGCGGCAGGTGGTGAGCACCGCGCCGGGAGTGGCGGCGCGGGATGTGGTCGAGGCGAGGAACATCGTCTCGCGGTAGAGGGGCTCGGTGCGCACTCCGGTTTCGGGTGGGAACGGCACCAGGTCGTAGTCGTGCACGAGGGCCACATCCAGTTCGCCGGCGCGTAGCGCGTCCGAAACCAGCGCCGGATCGAGTTCGGCCACCTGGGGTTCTAGGCCGGGATGGTCCGCGGCCAGCGTGCTCAGGGCGGCGGGGATGAAAGCCTGTGTGGCAGAAGGAAAGGCGCCGATCCGCAATGGACCGGTCAGCCCGGCCTCGGTGTTCGCCAGATCGGCTTCGGCCTCTTCGAGCCGGGCCAGCACGGCTTCGGTGTGCCCGACGAGGGTGTGCCCGGCCGGTGTGAGGGTCACCCGTCGACCGGTGCGCTGCAGTAACGCCACCCCCGCTTCCCGTTCCAGCGCGCTCAGTTGCTGCGAGACCGCGGAGGGCGTGAAGGCCATGGCTTCGGCGACGGCCGCGATCGTGCCGCGGCGCGCCAGTTCCCGCAGCAGTCGCAAGCGCCGAACATCGAGCATCAGCTGAGCTTACGCTCGAAGCCACAAATGCGAACTAGACCTGCGGTTATCGGGCGGACAAGCTGGACGTATGGCTCAGCACGAACCTCTGCAGGGGATATTCGTCCCGCTCGTGACCCCGTTCACCGCCATGGGGATGTCGCGGTGGATGCCCTGGAATCCCTGGCTCACCGCGTCCTCGACGAGGGCGCGACCGGTCTGGTCGCACTCGGCACCACCGGCGAACCCGCTACCCTCGACGCCGACGAAAAGCGCACCGTCCTTGCGGTGTGCGCCGAGGTCTGCCGCACCCGCAGCGCACCGCTGATCCTCGGTGCGGGCGACAACGACACCCGCGCCACCACCACCGCGCTCGTGGCTCTCGAATCCCATCCCGAGATCACTGCCGCCCTGGTCCCCGTGCCCTACTACACGCGCCCGTCGGAAGCCGGTGTCCGCGCACACTTCACCCAGCTCGCGGCAACCAGCCCGGTTCCCGTGATCATCTACCACATCCCTTACCGCACAGCCCGATCCGTCAGCGCCGGCACGCTGCGCGAATTGGGCCGCCTGCCCGGCATCGCCGCGGTGAAATACGCGACCGGCAGCATCGACGCCGACACCGTCGACCTCCTGGGCGACCTGCCCGAGGACTTCGCCGTCCTCGCAGGCGACGACGAGTTCCTGTCCCCTCTGATCGCCCTCGGCGCCACCGGCGGCATCCTCGCCTCCGCGCAACTGACCACCGCACCTTTCGTCGCGCTGATCTCCGCCTGGCGCAACGGAAACCACGCACATGCCCGCGCACTGGGAGCCGCACTGGCAAAAATGTCGGCCGCTGCCTTCAGTGAACCCAACCCGACGGTGATCAAGGCGGTTCTGCACGCCCAGGGGCGAATCCCCACCCCCGACGTCCGGCTGCCCCTGCTCCCTGCCGGGCCGGGCGCTGTGGATCGGACCATGCAGCGTCTTGCCGCCCTCGCCGAAGTGCGGACCTCCCGCTCGGCGAACTCACCCGACGCCGACCCGCTGGTCACCGCATCGAGTGCCCCCTGACGGCGAGCGCCACCTGTGTGATGCGCGACCATGCGACACTCGCCGATCCACCAGGGTCCCTGTAGTAACGGCGCAGAAAACAACGAAGTTCGTGCCGGGCTGTCGCGGATGCCAGGTGTGTTCCTGATCGTGAGCAACCTGTACCGGCTGATGCTGGCCGTGTTCGCGCCCTGGGTACTCGGATCCGCGGCGCTGTGGCCGGCTATCGGTTCGCGGTGCTTCCGAAGTGCGCGCGGCTCGAGATCACCGAGCGGAGATCCGGTGCGATCAAGTTGCCGAGGAGGGGGCGAACGAAAGTAGACCGATGCCTACTCCTCGGACGCGAGGCGAAGTCGCCTGTGCAGCTCGCCGTATTTAGCAACGTCGTGTTTCTCTCCTGGTGTGAATGGAGAAGGCTCGCCCCCCATGTGTGGATATAGCTGCTGCATCGGCCCCAGGTCGAACAGGTCCACCGGTTCGATGTTTCCACCCGACCGTTCGATTTTGTCCTGCCAATGCCCATAGCGGTCACTTCCGGCCTCGACCGCGTCAGCCCACTGCGATGGAGAAGTGAGCATATCGTTGTCGAACTCGGCGACTGCGGCAGGCGGCTTGCCCGCCCGCTCCAATAAATGATTCATCAGGATCCGCGAATGCCTGCCATGGGAATCGCCGATCCATGCGTGCGCAGAAATGAATTGCCTCTGAAAGCTGGCCGCAGACTGATACGGGTTGAACCCGGGCTGTCTGGTCGCATCGTTGTACCAGTCACACAGCGACTCATGGAATGCGTGCGAATTATCTACGCTGCCGAAGTTCGGGTAAATGATAATGCCTTGATTATTCGGATCGATCCAACCCGGCTTCATGTACGAGAGAAATGGGTCATCTCTGATCGCGGCCAGTTCCTCGTCGCGGGGTGGTTCGGTCAGCCAACGAGCCGCACGCCCGGGCCGACCCTCGACCTCCGGATACAGCACGACGCCATAGGGTTCACTACGGAAGGGGCCTGGAACATGGGTGAGTAGCGGATTTTCCTCGATGGCAGTCCGCTCGTTCCGAGACAACGTCTGACGTAATTTAGCCACTCCTTTTCCGCCGGGCCCGAGTTGCCCGGCCCTCACCGGATTGCTTCGGATTATCAGTCGGTAGTGTATTTCCTGCATCAGGTCCACCGACATCTCGCGATCGAGGTTCCGCCGCGCGAACAGTCGGGCATCGAGCCAGCTCGCCCACCCCTCGGGCCCATCGAACACCGTCTCTGGTCGTGCCTGACCGGAAATGTAGGAGATGTCGCGGAACTTGTCCTCCATGAAGAGGCTTATTTCGAGTGCCCGCTCAGCGTCGGTGTGGATGCCGTGTGCTTCCTCGAGTCGGCGTATCTGCTCCTCGATGGGCAAGTCCAGAAAGCCGTCCTCAGCGGTCGGGTCCGGCCCGTGGACCGGTCCCCGCGTGCTTGCGCCGGATTCTGGGTGTTCGGTGGCGGTATCACGGTCCGTGTGTGCAGCCGGGCCAATCTTGATCTTGTCGATCTCGGGTGCGAGGTGCTCGTCTTCGTGCCGAATTCGTTCGAGAGTATTCCGTATCTCGTGCGGGAATCCGTGGTGTGTTTCGCTGATTCTTATGGAGGCTTTGTAAACAAGCGTGCCGGCGATGCGGTCGGCTGCCTGCACCATTTTCGCGATGATCGCACTATCGCCCATCGAGGTTTCCTGCCGCCTGTTATCGAGCTGTCAGGCGGCGAGGTCGAGCGTGGTGAAATCGACCTCGGTGAGCGCCGGGGTCGCTCCCGCATTCGCCGGGCCGGCTACGGCCGGTGATCCGGCAAGAATCGCCACCACAGCGAGGCCGAGCCGGGCCCCGTGTTCGACCGAACGCACCTGTCAACATCCCGTTCTGTGACGAAATCTTCTCGGACATCAGAATCAACTCCTCCGGACCAGCCTCACCCTGCCGACCGGTGATCATAGGTCGAACAAGGAGTGATCCCGGACCAGGCGTGCAGGCACGGCTCCGATCTCGAGACCTCACCTCGGCGATCATGGGGTGCCGGCAAGAATCGTGTCATCGGGTACATGAAGCGTCGTAACACTGCCCGCCGCGGTGTCGCTTGCCTCGCGTGATGAGACAGACGCTGGATAGCGTCGTCGATCGCGGGACTGCAATGTTCGCGCGCTACGCGCTCGGGCCCATGCAGCCGTGAATCGCACCGGATCCAGGCGCAACGGGTTGTTCGTGGGTGTGGCCTCTGGCCGCTACTGTCTTCCACGGTTCAGGCGGATCTGCGCTATCAGGGCGCGGTGGTCCGCGCCTGGTAGGTCGACCGTCTCTATCGCGACCGCGCAGCCCTCCGCGACGAGGATGTGGTCGATACCGACCAGGGGCGGCCACCGTTTGTCGGTCGGATAGGTGACCAGATGTCCAGCGCCCGCCTGTTCGGCGGCGTCGGCGAAACGTCCTGACAATATCGCGCGGTACTGCCGATGATCGTAGGTCGTGTTGAAGTCGCCACCGACGATCACCGGCCGATCCGATGGCGACTGCTCGAGAATTGCGCGCAGACGGGACAACTCGTCCGCCCACACCTGGGTGCCGAACACCGGGGGCACCGGATGGAAGGCATACACCGTGACCGGTCCGGCGCCCGGAATGTCTGCGGTCGCCGAGAGTTGGTTCAGCACGAACCCGTCATACTCAACGGTCTCCGACAGCGGGTAGCTGCTCCAGATTCCCGTTCCGGCCGCGGTCCTTCCCGGCGAGAGATACCGGTACGGCAACACCTGGTCGAGCCCTGCACGGCCGAGGCCCTCGACCGCCGCCGGGGTGAGTTCGTTGACAGTGAGCACAGCGATGTTCCGCGCGCGTACCTGGTCGACCAGCGCCCCTGGATCCGCTCCGTCGAACAAAAGGTTGGCCTGCATCACCATCACGGCGGGTCCATCGACGCCGCCCGAGCGATGGACGTACAGCGGAGCTTGAGTCCAGACCGCGGCGGCCACCACAACGCCCGCCACACCCGCACTGATCCAGCGTCGCGTGGCTGCAAACGCCACAATCCCAATGAACACGGCACCCATCAGATACGGCGCACCCGAAGCCGCCAAGACCAGCACCCGAGACAACGACCGACTGAAGTGCAACGCGACCCCAGCGCCTCCCGCCAGTGTCGCAGTCCACCCGAGCACACCGATGCCGACCCGAACCAACTTCGATTTCACACCCGACAGACAAACACACAAGTCCCACACCACATGTCGATGGCCAACTGGAGACAGGAGACGAGGACGGTCGACAACGCGCCTTTCTCGTCACCGGCCCTCGCGGGAAACCAGGGTAAACCCGCAGCCGCTATTGAGGGCCGGTCATCTGGTCAGCCGGTGCCGGATGTATTACTCGCGGAGTGCGGCGACGACCACCAGCCACACCGTTGTTCCGAAGCCTGCGGTGACGACGGTTCCCCACAGCATGATGAACGGCCCGTATTCCGCCACGCGTGCCCAGTATCCGCACGGGCCCACATCTTCCGGGATGGTGGCGCATTCGGGGTGGCCGATGGCCGCGAAGGCCAGGGTCGCGAGCATCGGAATCGCAACGGCCACACCGAGTACGATTGCCAGGCTTCTGATGGGGCGGGAGAGGACTGCCATGCGGTCAGACCCTAATGCGCGGCTTGGGGGCGATTTCCACGCGCACCCGCGCACCCATCAAGGGTCGGCCAGTTCCTCGCGCCAGTAACCCCAGTCGGTCAGCAGTGTGTCCAGGCGCATCGTGACGCAGTTGCTCAGCCGAGTCGTCACCAGAGACCCCGGAAGGGGAGCCGGACACCGACCCGGCTACATCGTCGCGCCCGTAACTGCCGGTTCGCACCTATGGCATCGTCGCGAGTCATGCTGTGCCACTGCAGAACTGGAGGTGGCCGATGACTCGACAGTACAGAGCGAACCCGCCACCACGCCGTCCACCGAGCTGCAACCCTGCTACCGGCCCATCCAGCTGTCGATCCGTTCCAGCGCACCAGGGGTGTATGCGCAGGTGATGTGATCACACGGCAGTACCGTGAGCGACACGTCGGCCCCCGCGTTCTGCCATGTCTGCTGCAGCGCCCGCGCGCCCGCGACCGGAATCCATACGTCGAACAGGCCGTGCCACAGGTAGACCGGCATGGTCGGTGTCGCGCCACCGGCCTTCGTCTCCTGGTAGATGCGGCGCGCGACATCGGTGTCGTAGGGGTCGACACTCGTCAGCGAGCGCAACGGCACCGGTATGACACCGAGCACCGCGGCAGGCGAGCACAGGTTCTTGGTCTGCCCCACAGTCGCCACGCCGACATCGTTGAGCAGGTCGAAAGCGCCGGGTGTCACTCGGGCCACGCCGAGTGCCGCCATCAGATACAGCACCGAGGTAGGTGGTGTGCCGTCCATGGTCGTGCGCAGCAGGCTCAGATCCGCGGGTGTGCCGCCCGCCGCGGCCCCCAGCATTCTCAGCTCGGGTGCGTAGGTGGGTTGCAGTTGCGCGGCCCAGACCGTCGCGATCGCGCCACCGCTATAGCCGATCATCGCAGTCGGGCTGCCCGCCAGCCCGGCCGAGGGGAAGGCGAGCGCGGCGCGAATACCGTCGAGCACCTCCCGGCCCTGGGTGGGTCCGTGGGCGTAGGCCATCTGGGGGCCTTGATAGTCGGTCATCACGACCGCGTAACCGCGCCACAGCAATTGGCGAGTGATATCGGGCGCCTCGATGGACACCTCATGGGTCAGTTGATACGACGGGTTGCATCTCAGGCCGACACTGTCGATCGCGTAGTTGTTGCTGACAACCCCGCCGTTCCACGTCTTCGGTTTCATGATCGTGGTCAGCGCGGCGATGTCCGCACCGTCGGCGGCGGTCGTCTTGAACCACACCTGCCACGCGTCGAAGCTCGACGTCAGGGCCAGTGGCGGCAGGATCCGCACCGAACGGCTCGACAGGATCGCCCCGTTCGGTAATCCCTCGGTGGCGAAATGCTGATCGAGATAGGCGTCACCGGTGGGGTCGGGGTCGAACCGCGACGCGTCGACGGGTTGCGCCGCGACGAGCGTCGATGCCGTGAACACGGTGAAGGCCAGGGCGGTTGCGATGACCATCGCGCGCCATGGCGGCCGGAGTTTGACCACGTTGCCTTTCTGTCGGCATTGCACCCACCGGAGCTTCGCCCGCCGCGCGAGGCTGCTGCGCGTCGTCGATCGGGCACCGCTCGGGACCTTTACCGCGCAGACGGTAACCCACCGGGGCGCGGACTTCGGGGATTTCGATGGTCATATCGGCTTGTTCGGAGATGGTTAGCCGACAGGGTGCTGTACACGTCTGAGACAGTGCCTTAGATTCGGTAGGCATGAAGACCATCGAGCTCGACGCGCCCGACGGCACGATCGAAGCGATCCTGGCTCGTCCCACCGGCGTGGGGCCGTGGCCGGGCATTGTGGTAGTGCACGACGCGGTGGGTTTCAGCGGCGATCTGCGCAGCAATGTCGAGATGCTGGCCGACTACGGCTACCTCACGATCGCC
This sequence comes from Nocardia sp. NPDC057440, assembly GCF_042802915.1. Classification (NCBI taxonomy): domain Bacteria; kingdom Bacillati; phylum Actinomycetota; class Actinomycetes; order Mycobacteriales; family Nocardiaceae; genus Nocardia; species Nocardia sp. NPDC057440. Next base: position 396,240 of record NZ_JBHVDF010000007.1, on the reverse strand, counting down.
CCGAACCTGTTCTCTCGCGGCCGAGTTCGCTGCATTCGCTCGGTCTTCCGCGCGTTGCTGGTCACCGGAGACGGCCCGCCGGTGCGTGACATCCTCGCCGCGCGTGACCACCTGCTCGCCGACGCCGAGTGCACACGCAAGACCGCGGTCATCGGCTTCTGCATGGGCGGTGGTTTCGCGCTACTCACCGCTGCCCAGGGCTTCGACGCGACGGCGCCGTTCTATCCGGGCCTCTACGGCGACTACCGCGCCCGGTTGGACGGCGCGTGCCCGGTGGTGGCCAGCTATGCGGCACTGGACCCGTCACTGATCGGCGCACCCGCCAAACTCGATCGCGCGCTGACCGAACTCGGCGTCGAGCACGACATCAAGTCCTACCCCGGCACCATGCACGGATTCGCCAATATTTTCCCGGTCGAGCCGCTGCTGCGCGTTACCGGTCTCGGCTACGACGAGGACGCCACCCGCGACGCCTGGCACCGCATCTTCGCCTTCTTCGACCGCCATCTCAGCGTCGAAAACCCTGCCACCCAACCCGACCCGACCTAGCGCATCAGCAATACCGCACCTGAGCGGAGCCGATTCGTACCCACTCGGGGCACGTGCGGATCTCGGTCGCCGACCCTCGTGTGAGCTGCGGCTGGTCGGCCGGTGGACTTGACGTGCGGACCCGACCTCAGCAGCGTGGTCCGGTCGAATCGATTCGCGCCGCCCGGACTCACCACCACGATCGGAGGGGAACCGCCCGCAGCGGGACGGCGTCATTCGCCGCGCCACTGCGGTACGCGCTTTTCAGCGAAGGCGCGGGGGCCCTCCTCGGCGTCCTTGCTGCGGAACACCCCCGTCGCCTCCTGCATGCTCATCTCCCAGACCGGGGTGTCCCATTCGGAGCCGAAGTCGTTGACGCGGTGGATGATTCGTTTCGAGGCACGTACCGCGAGCGGCGCGTTGGCGGCGATGGTCTCGGCGAGCGCGATGGCGGTGGGCAGCACCTGTTCGGCGGGGACGACACGGTTGACCAAGCCCCAGGCAGCGGCCGCGGCGGCGTCGACGGGGGTGCCGGTCAGCGCCATTTCCAGCGCGATCTTGGGTGGGATCTGGCGCGGCAGCCGCAGCAGTCCACCCGCGGCGGCGATGAGGCCGCGCTTGACCTCGGGCAATCCGAGGGTGGCGTCCTGGCTCATCACGGCCAGGTCGCTGGCCAGCACGATCTCGGTGCCGCCGCCGAGGGCGAAGCCGTTGACAGCGGCGATGAGCGGTTTGTCGATGAAATGCTGGACGAGTCCGGCGAATCCGTATTCGGGGTGCTCGGGGTCGCCGATGCCGTTGCCGCGGGCGAGTTCTTTGAGATCCGCGCCCGCGCAGAACGCCCGGCCCGCGCCGGTGATGACGCCGACCCGCAACCGCGGGTCGGCGGCCAGTTCCTCGAGGGCGGCGCCGACCGCGACCGACAGTGCCGCGTTCACCGCGTTCATCGCCTCGGGCCTGTTCAGGGTGATGACGGCGATGTGGCCCCGGCGTCGCAGGGTGGCGGCCTCGCTCAAGACGGTCTCCTCGAATGGTGCGCGCGCTGGATCAGCTGGGGGACAACCTACTCCGACACCGGAATCGTCGAGGGCGCCTCGGCGGTGAGCGCGGCGACGACACCGGCGAACATGGTGTTCTTGATGGCGCCGAGGGTCCCGGAGTCCTTGCCGCCCAAGGGGGCCAGCAGTTCCAGTGCGGCGGCGGGGGGGGGGGGGGGGGGGGGGCGGGGGGCGCGCCCGCGGGGGGGGGGGGGGGGGGGGGGTTTTGGGTTCTTTAGGGGGGTTGTTGGGCGGGGGCCGCCCCCCGAGA
>NZ_JBHVDF010000007.1:348746-394394 GCF_042802915.1 Nocardia sp. NPDC057440 | reverse complement strand
GGGGGGCCGGCCGGCCCCTACCCCGCTTCAGGGGTGTTTGTGGGGGGGGCGGTGGGGCGCGGTGCGCTGGCCGCCCTGGGGGGCGGGCGGTTCGGGGGGGGGGGGGGTCCCCGCGGCCGGGCCCGCGCACACCTCGACGATGTCGTGGTCTCGGGCGTCGGCACCGCCGAAGCGGCGACCGGTGGTCATCGAGGCGATGGCCGACTTCGGGGGGAGCTTGGCCTGGATGAGCGCGGCCATGCCCGGGGTGAACGGGATGCGGATGTCGACCTCGGGGAAGCAGAAGAAGCCGCGGTCGGCGCGCATCACGCGGTAGTCGTGGGCGATGGCCAACATGGCGCCCGCACCGAAGGCGTGCCCGGGCAGTGCGGCGGCGGTCGGGATGGGCAGGGTGAGCACGCGCGCGAACAGCGCCTGCACCCGCCCGATGTACCACTGGGTGCGCGCACCGTTGGCGATCAGCCAGTCCAGATCCAGGCCGTTGGAGTAGAACTTGCCGCCCGCGGTGGTCACCAGACCTTGTGCTCCCTCGGCCAGCACGGTGTCGAGGTGGGCCTCGACGGCGTCGAGGAAGTCGGGGGAGAAGCGGTTCTCGTCGCCGCCGAGGTCGAGGACGGCGATCTTGTCGTGGTATTCGAGAGTGGGCATGGTGATTCCTTTCGAGGGGTTTCCGGAAAAAGGTCAGTGCGGGCCCACGTCCAGGACCGCGCGCACCGAGGCGCGCAACTGGTGGCGGGCACGGGGATCGGTGAGCCGGTCACGGCGCAGCAGGATGGCTGTGGGCAGGTCGACGAGGCAGGTGGTGATCACCTCGACCGCGCGCGCGTCGCCGCGATCCCACAGGGCGCGTGCGAGGCGGATCATCAACTCCACCAGGGTCCGGTCGGTGCCTGCCAGTTCGGCGGCCAGCGCCTCGGGCACCTCGTCGCCGAGCAGTTCGTCGCGCGACACCAGGTGCAGCAGCCTCGCGGATTCGGGGAATTGTTCGGCGAAGAGCACCGGGGTCTCGGCCGCGGCCAGCACCGCTTCGATCGCCGCGGACTGCGTCGCGGCGAGGTGGGTGTCGACGAGTTCGGTCTGCATGGCCAGAAACCGGTGCGCGGCGCGTAACCAGCTGCGCCCGAGCAGTTCCGCGCGCGAACCGAAGGTGTGATAGATCGCCCCGTTGGACACCCCGGTCGCCGCGGCGACCGCGCGGATGGTGACCGCCGCCGGGCCCGATCGGACGGCCAGCAACTGTGCGGCATCGAGCACGGCATCGGGGTCGTGGGTTCGTGGGCGAGGCATACCGTCCACTGTAACAGAGCAATTGCTCTGTAATAGATCCGCACAGATCCGCCGCCATCGACCCTCGACGCCGAAACCTCTGTTGCGCACTGCCACTTCATGTTTCAGCCGGTCACGGATACTTTCCGGCGCAGGGAGCCCCGCATCGTAGATTCGTTGACGCTCGCACGAACCGGCCATACGATGCGGTACTGTTCGGTCCTCCCTGCCTTGCCCGAACGACAGAACGGCGCACCGATGTCACGAGTGGTCACCAAGGAGCAGTACTTCGACACCGCTCTGGAGGTGCTCGCCGAACTCGGGTTCAAAGGCCTCAACATCGGTGTGCTGTGCCGCCGCCTCGGAGTAACCAGCGGCTCGTTCTACCACCACTTCGGCAGCTGGCAAGGCTTCGTCGACGCGCTACTCGAGCACTGGGAGAACCGTCAGGTGCTCATCCTGCGCACACTGAACTTCAACCAGGGCAACCCCGACGACGACATCCGCGCCATGTCCGACCTCGCCTCGGGCCTGCACCATGCCGCCGAGGCCGCGATCCGCGCCTGGGCCGCCAACGACGAATCGGTCAACCTCGCGCTCAAGCGGGTCGACGAATCCCGCCGCCGCACCGTGCACAAGGCCATCACAGGTGTCGTCGGCGCCGACGACGACACCGCCGCGGTGGTCACCTCACTGGGCATGGCGATGCTGATCGGCTACCAGCAGATCGCCGCGAGCGGCGAGGATGTCTCACTGGACAAGCTGCTCACCGAATACGCCCGGCTGATCTACTCCCACGCCCGCCGCTGAACCACTCAGCCCAGTAGCTCGTCCACATAGCACCAGCGCCACGCCTCACCCGGCTCCACACTGCGCATCACCGGATGCGCGGTCGCCGCGTAATGCTTGCTGGCGTGGTTGCCGACCGAGGAATCACAGCACGCGATGTGCCCGCACGCCAGACACATCCGCAGATGCACCCACGTCAGGCCCTCGGCCAGACATTCCTGACATTCGTCGGGTGTACCGGGTTCGAGCACCAGCGGCGCGTCGCGCAGGTGCACGCAATTGTCGGCCGGTCCGGGCAGGGCGAGAAGTTCGACGTCTTCTTCCTCGGTCTCGTCGTATCGATCGATGATCGACTCTTCCAAATCGAGCCTGGCCAGCACATGCTGCAGGATCGCGTAGTCCAGGGCGCCCGAATCCCGCACCCGCAGCACCGTTTCCCGTTCCGCGCGCAACATCTCCAGGCGCAGCCGCCGATACTCCGCGGTCGGAGTCGCCTGCTCGGATTCCGCGCGCCCCAGCCGCTCCCACGCCGCATTGGTCTTCCACGCGACCCGATCACGCAACGACTCGACGACCCCGAGCGGGGTGTCAGGGGTGATCCGGCGTTCGAGCTCCGCCAAGCCCGCCGCGGTCGCCTGCTGCAACAGATTCGCCTTCTGCAAGGCGTCCTCCGCGCGACTGGGTCCACGCAGATGCAGCCACCGCACCAGCAACGGCAGCGAGGTGCCCTGCACCAGAAGCGTGCCGGCGACGACGATGACCGCCAACAGTTTCAACACCGGCAGCTGCGGGGTGCCCTCGGGCAGCAACAACACCGCCGCGAGGGTGACCACACCCCGCATCCCCGCCCACGACACCACCGTCGCGTAACTGAGCGGCACCTCCGATCCGGTGCGGTTGATCCGATGGAACAGCAGCGCCCACGGATAGATCCACAACGGTCGCGCCAGCATCGCCGCCGCCAGCACCGCCGCGGCAGCGATGATCAGCTTTCCGTGGTCGAGCCCGCTGCTCCACGCGCCCTCGAGGATCGCCCGCATCTGCAGGCCCACGATCAGGAACACCGAGCTCTCCAGAATGAACTGGATGGTCCGCCAATTGGTGCGCTCGGCGATGCGCGAGGCCGCGCTCTGCCACACCGGCGCGCCGTGCCCGAGGATCATCCCGCAGGTGACCACCGCGATCACCCCCGAGGCGTGGATGCCCTCGGCGGGCAGATAGGCGATGAACGGCGCGAGAAACGACAACGAGGTGTCCAGCACGGGATCGGTGATCCGGCGGCGCAGCATCGCCAGCAGATAGGCCACCGCGATCCCCACCGCGGCGCCGCCGCCCGCGGCGAGCACAAAGTCACCGCCCGCCTTCCACACCGTCACCGTTCCCGCCGACGCCGCGATCGCGGTGCGCACCGCCACCAGCGCGGTCGCGTCGTTGAACATCGACTCGTCCTCGAGGACGGTCACGATCCGCCGCGGCATCCCGATCCGGCGCGCCACCGCGGTCGCCGCGACCGCATCCGGTGGCGCCACCACCGCACCCAGGGCCACCGCGACCGCGAAGGGCACCGGCAACAGCCACCACACCACCGCGGCCACCAGGAAAGTGCTGAACAGCACCAGACCCACCGACAGCGACGCGATGGTGCGCGCGTTGGCCCGGAAATCCACCAGTGAAGTCCGAATCGCCGCGGTGTACAGCAGCGGGGGCAACAACCCCAGCAAAATGATCTCCGGATCCGGATGCACCTCCGGGACGAACGGCAGATACGACGCCGCGACCCCGGCCAGCGTCAGCACCAGCGGTTCGGAGATTCCGAACCGCCGCGCCAACGCCGCCAGCGACACCGCCGACGCGACGAGAACAACGAGGCCGAACGCGACATGCACTGTGGCATTCTCGCAGAGCAAACGGCTGGCGCGAACCGACCGCACAGTACGTGACATGAACTCTGACAGTGGTTCGGCGGAATCGCTGTGGCGTCCGCGTTCGCGCGCAATGCTTGTCGACACAAATGGAGGAGGTTGATATGGAGGAGTTTGCGCTCTGGCGAGCCAGCGGACGGCGCCACACCCACCGCGGTCACCAGATCTTCTGGCGCGACGGCGGAGCGGGTGAGGACGGCACGCTGCTGTGTATTCACGGATTTCCCACCGCATCCTGGGATTGGCACGCGCTATGGCCGGGTCTGTGCGCGCGATTCGCCCGCGTGATCGCACCGGACATGATCGGATTCGGCTGGTCGGCGAAACCGCTCAACTACCGCTACACGATCGCCGATCAGGCCGACCTGCACGAGAACCTGCTACGCGAGCAGGGCATCGGGCGAGTCCACATCCTCGCCCACGACTACGGCGACACCGTCGCCCAGGAGTTGCTGGCCCGCGACACCCGTCGCCGCGCCGAGGGCGACGACTCGCTGGTGATCGAATCGGTGTGCCTGCTCAACGGCGGGCTGTTCCCCGAAACCCATCGAGCCCGCCTGATCCAGCGGCTGCTGGCCGGTCCACTCGGCCCGCTGATCGGTTTTCTCAGCACCGAGCGCACCTTCGCGCGCAGCCTCGCGGCCGTTTTCGGACCCCGCACCAAACCCGGCGACGAGCAGATGCGCCAGTTCTGGCTGCTGTGGTGCAGCAAGCACGGTAAACGCAACGGCCACAAGCTCATTCGCTATATGGGCGAACGTAGGGCGAACCGGGCACGCTGGGTGGGCGCGCTACAGGAAACCACGGTGCCGTTGCGGCTGATCGACGGCCTGCTCGACCCGGTCTCCGGCGCGCACATGGTGGCGCGCTACCGCGAACTCGTCCCCGGCCCCGATGTCGTCGAACTGCCCGAAGTCGGTCACTACCCGCAGCTGGAAGCCCCCGAGGACACCCTCGCCGCTGTCCTCGACTTCCACAGCACGCGCGTGAAATAACGCCGCCACCCGCCATCTGGACACTCTCATAAGATGGCGGGTATGGCAGCGGTACGCCGAGCAGGCAGCGAACCCTCCGCCCGCCCGCGCACCTCGAATGCGCGGCGGCGCATGGTCGACGGCGCGATCGAATCGCTGCGCATTCACGGAGCGAGCGCCACCAGTGTCGATCGGGTGCTGGCCGCCACCGGCGCCCCCCGCGGCTCGGTCTACCACCATTTCCCCGGCGGGCGCACCCAGCTGATCACCGACGCGGTCACCGCGGCCGGCGTCCTGATGTCGGAATTCATCGAAAGCATCACCCGCGACAACGACCCGATCGCCGCATGTCAAGAGATGCGCTCCCAGGTGGCGTCCTTCATGACGTAATGCTTGCCGAGGCCGTGTCTGACGATGCCGAGGAATCGGTACTCATCGGCTGACCTGGCCGACGCGGGTGCCTGCGGTGCGGGAGGACCGAGTGTGATGCGGTCGGACGAACCTCGCGTACCTCGCGCACACTCTCGTCCGGCAGTGCCGATAAAGTTCCCAAGTCTGGGGATAAATCCCGCCGATCAGTGCGGTGGCAGTCGGCGGGGAGTCGGAGGACTGTATTACCAAGCCCGTCATGAAGAGTTGGACCGCTCCGCTGTGCACTGCGGGCGGACCGGCTAGTCCACAGGGGAGGTGATGTGACGGCGCTGCGGTCCCCGCTCTCATGTATCTACCACGCCGCTGGAAGACACGGTGTACGAGTTGCAAGACTCAGCAAACGATCCACGCGGCACGGTAAGCAGCCGATTGGGCAGCCCGCGCGGAAGTAAGCAAGCCCTGTCCGATTGCCACCGACAGTGGCGTGCAGCGCACCCCACTGAACGCGTGGCTATTTCAGGATGTCGGCACCGACGCAGGCACTGCCCACCGCGGCCTTGCCTACGGGCGCACCAGCCACGGTGACCCAGGTGTTGTTGACCGCGGAATTGCCGGAGAAGGTGTCGGTCAGCGCCGGATCGTGCAACAGGTTGACATTCGCACCGACCCCGGCCGATATCGCGTTTCGTCACGTCCGGTCACGGGGTGTCCCTCCAGCCACACAGCAGCGGCCGTAGGCGATCCGTGCCCCGATCAGTGGACGGTTCCGTGGTCGCCACGGATGTGGGCCGGCCCCGCCGGAGGCGAAGCTATGAGCACGTCCGGTTCACCCGAACACACGGACACACCGGCTCGATACGACCCACGACTTCAGGAGTGAACATGACCAGCTCTGCCACCCACGGAATCAAGACCGTGCTGCATCCCGTGTCCGACCTGGCGACAGCCAAGGCGGTGTACGCCGCCCTGCTCGGGGTAGCACCGCAGACCGACTCGTCCTACTACGTCGGATTCGAGGCCGAGGGCCAGCACATCGGACTGGTGCCGAGTGGGGGACCGCAGAGTTCGACCGCACCGGTGTCCTACTGGCACGTGCCCGACATCGAGGCGAAGCTGGCCGAGCTGACCGACGCGGGCGCCACCGTGAAAGAGCCTGCGCACGACGTCGGCGGCGGCCGCCTGGTGGCCACGGTAACCGACACCGACGGCAATGTCCTCGGGCTGATTCAGGACCGATAACCACCGACCCGACTGCCGTTTTCGGCGTCATCACGACACCGAGCAGCGACTCACCCAACCCCACCACCTCACCGAAGGAACTGCCATGACCACCATCGAACCCGTCACCCTCGAAGTGACCGACCCCCAGGCCGCCGAGGCCATCTACGCCGCCGCCTTCGGGCTGGGTGACACGCTGAAGTTCCGCGCCTCGCAGGCACCCACGACCGGCTTCCGTGGCTTCATCATGTCGCTGGTGGTATCCCAGCCGAGCACCGTCGACAGCCTCATCGCCACCGCGCTCGACGCCGGCTTCACCACGCTGAAGCCGGCCAAGAAGAGCTTCTGGGGCTACGGCGGCGTCATCCAGGCCCCGGACGGGACGATCTGGAAGGTCACAACGTCACAGAAGAAGGACACCGGCCCAGCCACCCGCGAGGTCGACGACGTCGTACTGCTGCTGGGAGTCGAGGACGTCAAGGCGACCAAACAGTTCTACGTCGACCGCGGTGTGGCCGTCGCGAAGAGCTTCGGCAGCAAGTACGTCGAGTTCGCGACCCCCGGGTCGTCGGTCAAACTGGCACTCTACGGGCGCCGCGCCGCCGCCAAGGACGCCGGCGTCTCCCCGGACGGCACCGGATCCCACCGGATCGTCATCGGCAGTAGCGCCGGAACCTTCACCGACCCCGACGGGTTCGCCTGGGAGGCGGTCTGACGCCTCGGCCGCCCTCCGCACCGGAGGAGCGGACCGTCGTCGACCTCGGGTTCGATGTCGAGTCGGCGCTGCCACTTCCGCCCGCTCCGAGAACATCGGCGCGGGTGGAAGTGGCAGCGCGTTCTCTCCTGAGCGCCGCGCCACCGGAACACCTACTGGACCGGGCCGCAGAGATCACCCACTCCGAAATTCGTTGGCCGCACCCGATCCTGATCGTCGAGGACAACCAATCATTCCGCCCACTGACGGTCGAGGTCTCCGCACCCGAAGCAGATCCGCAGACACTCCTCGGGCACCACCCACACCGCACCCGAACACCGACTAGATCGGGGTGATCGACAGGCGCAACGCGCCGGGCGCCGCGACGGGCACCACCGGGTTCTTCGGTGCGATCGCATCGATCCTGCGGTACCGCGCACCCAACGGCGGACGCTGATCGACCTCACCCTTGTTGGGCCACAACGACATTGCCCGCTCCGCCTGCGCGGTGATCGTCAGCGACGGATTGACCCCGAGATTCGCCGAGATCGTCGAACCATCCACGATGTGCAAACCCTCATAGCCGTACAACCGGTGATAAGGGTCCACCACACCGGAGTCGGGACAGTCCCCGATCGCGCAGCCGCCGATGAAATGACCGGTGATCGGGATATTCACCATTTCGGTCCAGCAACCCTGCGGGATGCCGTCGATCTTCTCCGCCACCCGGCGGGCGACATCATTGCCTTCCGGAATCCACGCCGGGGGAGCCGCACCGGTCCCCGGTGTGGTGGTCATCCGCCTACCGAACAGGCCCCGCTTGTTGTAGGTGATGATCGAGTTGTCCAGATTCTGCATGACCAGCAGGCCGATCGTCCGCTCCGACCACCGCCGCGGATTGTGCAACGTCACCAGATCCCGGCGCCGGCGCACCAATTCACGCAGACCCAGCACCCAACGGCGCTTACCATCCTGACCATCGACCAACACCGTGGTCAACAACCCCATGAAATTGCTGCCCTTGCCGTACCGCACCGGCTCGATGTGGGTGTATTCGTTGGGATGGATCGAGGATGTGATCGCGACCCCCTTGGTGAAATCCGAATCCTTGTTGCGTGAACGCGACGCCAGCACCGCCTCGGAGTTGGTGCGCGCGAGATGCCCCAGACGCGGTGAGACATTCGGCAACACCCCGCGATCCTTCAACGTGTGCAACAACTGTTGAGTGCCGAGCGCCGCCGCGGAGAACACCACCTGATCGGCAGTGAACGTCTGCTTCGCCTTACGCACCCACCGCCCCGTCCGCACCGTGTCCACCGCATACCCGCCGGCAGGCAACGGGCGCACCGTCACCGCCGTCGTCAACGGGTGCACCGTGGCACCGGCCCGCTCCGCCAAATACAGGTAGTTCTTGACCAGCGTGTTCTTCGCCCCGTGCCGACACCCGGTCATGCACTCGCCGCAATGGGTGCACGACCGCCGCTGCGGGCCCACCCACCGAAGAACGGATCAGCCACCGCCGCACCCGGCCGAGTGTCCTTGTCGGCGAACAACACTCCCACCGGCGTACGCCGATACGTCTGCGCGATTCCCATATCCTCGGCGACCGCCTGCATCACCCGATCCGACGGCGTCGTCGCCGGATTCGTCGTCACCCCCAGCATCCGCTTCGCCTGGTCGTAATGCGGCGCCAACTCCGACTTCCAATCGGTGATATGCGACCACTGCCGATCGCGATAGAACGTCTCCGGCGCCTCGTACAAGGTGTTCGCGTACACCAGCGACCCGCCCCCGACACCGGAACCGCTCATAATGAAAGTGTCGTTCAGCAACGTCAACCGCTGAATACCGAAGCAACCCAGCTTCGGCGCCCACAGATACTCCTTCACATGCCACGAGTTCTTCGCGAACTCCGCATCCGCGAAACGCCGTCCGGTCTCCAGCACACCGACCCGGTAACCCTTCTCGGTCAACCGCAGCGCCGAGACACTGCCACCGAATCCCGAACCGATCACCAGCACGTCGTAGTGCGTCCCCATGTGCGCGCCTTACCTTCCGGTCCGAATCAACACCGAGATTCGTGTTCGGCCTGAACATGATCGCGGCGGTGTAGTCATACCGACAACGGTAGGCATCGGGATACCTCTGGTGAGAGAGCCGGACGGCCATTGAATCGATATTTTCGGCCACCCGTGGGCGCGGTGTTCCGCCGCGAAACGCTACCGCGCTACCCGCCGACCGCGGCAAGCACACTGCGCGCCTGATGGTCGGCGCCGAGCTGGTTCGGATGGAACGGCACCGCCGGGCCCACCGGGTCACTGCTGAACGGCACCAAACCCTCCGCCCACCGCACACCCGCAGGCTGACACGCATCATGCCCGTCACTGGCCGCATACGTATCGACCAACTCGACGCCGGTCGCCTCGACCGCCCGCGCAACCATCGCATTCAACTCGACCAGCTTGCGGCCCACCCATCGCGCATCACCATCGGAAATCGGGATCGCCGGAAAACACCCGCCCTCGGTGCCGACACCCTGGAAATAGTTCAACACCAGCACCCGCGCGTGCGGTGCCCGCGCTCGAATGCCCTCGATCGTCGCGACCACCTTCGGCTCCGCCGCCGCGATACTCGCCGACATTCGATCAACCCCGTCGACGACAAAAGAATCCAAGCACGGCGTCGCTCCGGGATCGAGAGTCGGACACCCCTGGACCGCAGCGGCCAAACCCGCATCGTTGCCGCCGATCAACAGCGTCACCAAATCCGTCGACGGGGTGAGCCGATCGAACTGCGGGGGATTGAGCCCCTTCTGGCTTCCCGTCATGTCGACAGTCCGCGCGCCACCACAGGACGCATCCCGGAACACCGCGACCGCCAGCGCCGCAGCGACCTGCTTGGCATAGCTGCCCCGGCTCTGCACACACGCCAGTGGCACGAACTCCCCGCTCACCAGCCCCGGATTCAGCGTCGCATCCGCCGCCCACGAATCACCCAGCGCCACATACTCGCCGAACCGCGGCGGCGTCGCGGACACCGACTCCGAAACGACGGGCAGCGTCACGCAGACAGCCGCACACGCGATCAACACCCGAGACACCTTCTTCATGAACCCTCCACAAGTGACCCGTCGTCGCGAGTCGAACAAACTGGACGCACGTCCAGCATGGGGTGAAAATACCACCCTGACAGCGACTTTACCGACCGAGCCCGATCGAACCCGATCGAACACAACCCAGGAATCCCCAAGCCGCCAAGACACACAGCGCCCGAGAGCAACTGCCATTCACGCGAACATCCGTGCCGCAAAGCAGATTTCAAGACACGGCGGCGTCCCGCAACCAGACAGCTCGAGCACACCCCGAGGCCGCCGCGATCACTGCTCCCCCTCCGACACCGGTGAGATCGCCGCACCAGCCGCCAGCAGTCTCTCCGCCAGCACCCGACAGCGCCTCCCCAACTCCGGCGGTTCGAGCACCTCGAAATCGTGCCCCAACAGGAGCACATGCATCAGCACAACGTCGAGACTGCCTGCCCCGCTGAGCACCTCACAAGCCTCGCTCCCACGCCGACGCACGACAGCCGCCGACGCCGAAATCTGCGCGCGCACCGTATCGGCCGACGCATGCACAAGAAAACGCGCCCGCTGCGGATAGACCCGACTCGCCACCCCCTCCTGCACATACGACACCGCGTCGGGCACCACACGCGGACGAAAACGCCAGGTACGCGCAGACACACCGGCCATCCGGTCGACGCGGAAGCTGCGCCAGTCATCACGATCGAGGTCATACGCGAGCAGATACCAGCGCCGATCGGAGGCCACCAGACGATAAGGCTCGACCCGCCGGCGCCGCACCTCGCTCCCCGACGGGTAGCCGAAGCCGGCCTCCACCTCATCACGGCAGGCCCTGGCCAGCGTGATGAGTACCTCGGGGTCGACCGGCATGCGGCCCGCACCGAAAGACTCCACCGAACCGGCGAGCGCGCGCACCTCATGCCGCAACCGGATGGGCAACACCCGATCGAGCTTGCTCAGCGCCCGCAGTGCGGCGTCGCCGGCACCTGCGACCGCGCCACCCGCGCCGACCAGCAGCGAGACCGCAGTAACGATCGCCTCCGCATCGTCGAGAAGCAACGGCGGCACATCCTGCCCCGGGCCGAGCCGATAGCCGCCACCGACACCCTGGCCACCATGCACCGGATACCCGAGCGCGCGCAACCGCTCGACATCGCGCCGTACCGTGCGCGGCGTGACCCCGAGCCGGTCGGCAAGCTCCGGGCCAGTCCAGACCGGGCGCTGCTGCAACAGCCCAAGCAGGGTGAGCACCCGCTCCGTCGTACCCCGCTCGGCACCGCCCGCCACATCCACCTCACCCACCCTGCCAGAAATAGCGGACCGATTCTGTCCGCTAGGCGTGCCAGGGTGGACCCATGAAGCCCAACGAACTCGACTGGAACCGGACGCTACGCGAGCAATGGGAGTTCCACTGGAACCATCAGCTCCGAGCCCGGCTCGCCGGCCTCACCGACGACGAGTACTTCTGGTCGCCGGTGCCAGACACCTGGAGCGTGCGACCACGCGGCACCTCGACGGCGCCCACGCAGGTCGGCGCCGGGACCTTCACCATCGACTACGGCTTCCCCACGCCGGTCCCCACGCCCTTCACCACGATCGCTTGGCGACTCGGTCACGTCATTGTCGGCGTGCTCGCCGCACGCAACGCGTCGCACTTCGGTGCGCCCGCGGCCTCCTACGACACCTGGGAATACGCCGACAGCGCGGCCACCGCGCTCAACCAGCTCGAGGCCCAGCTCGACGTCTGGCTGACCGGCGTGCGCGACCTCGGCGAGGCCGGACTCCTGGTCCCGGTCGGCGCGAAGGAGCCCTTCCCCGAGCTGTCCATGGCCGATCTGGTGCTGCACATCCACCGCGAGCTGATCCATCACCTGTCCGAGGTCTGTCTGCTGCGCGACCTCTACCTGCATACGAACCCCGGCAACTCCGGGAGGAGACCATGACCACACAGACGACACACCTCGACCCCGAAGAGCTCCCCAGCAACCCCGCCTTCACACAGGGCGTGATCGCACCCGCTGCCCGGACGCTCTACGTCGGTGGCCAACTCGGCACCGATAGCACCGGAAGACTGCTCGACGGTATCGAGGCGCAAACCGCTCAGGCAATGCGAAACGTGTTGGTCGTGCTCGCCGCCGCGGGCACCGGTCCCGAGCATGTCGTCAAACTCGACATCTACCTCGTCCATGGGGTCGACGCACAGGTGGGATACGCGGCGTCACGATCAGTGTGGGGCAATCACCGCACAGCCATCACGGTCGTTTCCACCGCAGGACATGCTCGCCCAGGCGCGCTCGTGGAGATCGACGCAATAGCGATCGTCCCCGAATAGGACGAACCCGCGGATCGAGGCCGCGAGGTGCGACTCGCTGCGTGGCCGATGCCGGTCGGCGTCAAACGTGACACCACATTGTCACAGTGACGTTTCTCGGTGTAGTCGCCAACATCGAGCGAAGGAGGGGAGTCGAGGTAACGCCCTGCCTTCCACGACAATTCGATCGCACCCCGCAGTAGGCATGCCTCCAGCAGGCGCAGAGCGGAGCGCTGTCATGGTGCGGCGACCATGACAGGCTCACTCACACGGTCCACGCGAAATCCCGGCAGGAACCGATCGACATACGGAATCATCACTTGAATCAGCGGCCCGATGCCGAACGCGTACACCAGCGTTCCGATGCCGACACTGCCACCCAATACCCAACCGGTGGCCAATACCGACACCTCGATCCCGGTTCGCACCAACCGCACCGACCACCCGGTACGCCGAACCAGTCCAGTCATCAGGCCATCCCGCGGACCCGGACCCATACCCGCCCCGATGTACAGGACTGTCGCGACCGCATTCAACACCACGGCCGCAATCATCGCCGCCACCCGCAGAGGAATCGAATCCCACTCCGGCAGCATCCACAACCCGACGTCCACCGACACCCCGATGACCACCACATTGCTCACCGTTCCCACGCCGGGCCACTGCCGCAACGGAATCCACGCCAGCAGCACAACCACCCCGGTGACCGCCGTCACCGCACCGAAGCTGATCGGCACATGCGCCGCCACACCCTGATGGAACACATCCCACGGATCCAGCCCGAGGCCGGCACGAATCATCACCGCCATCGAAAGCCCGTACAACCACAACCCGACATAGAGCGCCACCAAACGCCGAACCAACATTTACCCAGCCTCCCGCCAACTGGCCCTTGCGCAACAGATCCACTCGGCAATCGCTGGACCCTTCTCGCATCGTCAATCCGGCCAAACGGGCAGGCCAAATTGAATTCACTCGCAAAACTGGACCTGCCACCTTCCCCTAAAACGTCACTGTGACGCTTTAGGGGAAGGTGGCCACCGGAGGGGAGTGGGCCACGGATCCGAATCCTGCGCGCGCCAACGTTTCTCCGCCAAAAGACGGTTTTGACAGGAATATTTACATCAGACAGAAACTGAGATCAGGGGACCCGTGACACAAACTCGAATGCAAAGAACCAACGACAGCCCGCACAGAGAAGCGCATCCAGGGAAGCCAACCGAGGAACCGTCGAAACATCCTGCGCAGCAGCGACATTCCGGCGATACAGCCCACTTCCGCACACCCCGGTTGTTGCGCCGATAATCAACATTATGTCAAGTAACATCGGCATACTGCATCGGATGTACCAACTGACACTTCCCCTCCGCGGTTGTCCGGGAGCGTTTTAGTTGGCAAGTATGCAGCGTATCTGGCAATTTCCGGATCTCAAGCTTGCCGTGCAGTGTAGTTGACATCCACGATATTCCGCTTGACCTGGCATTTTCTGCGCATGACCGCCCATGGCCAACACCATGATTCAAGGCCGCCAGACCGACTCCGCCCGCCGCAGGCAGCGCGTCATCAACGCCCTCGCCACCACCCGCGAAGCCGGCGGGGAGATCACCGTGTCCGCCATCGCCCGCGCGGCGGCAGTCGACCGCAGTTTCCTCTACCGCCACCGCGACCTGCTCACCCAAATTCACTGCGCACAAACCGAGCCAGCACCTGCGCACACCACCGCAGCCGCGGTGACCACCGCATCGCTCAAGGCCGACCTCGCCAACGCCAACGCCCGGATCGGTCGCCTCGCCGGTCACAACAAGCAGCTGGAGAGGAAGCTCTCCGAGATGTTGGGCGAGCAAGCATGGCGCGAGTCCGGCCTCGGCGCTCCGGCCGACGTCGACCAGCTCCAACGCCACATCGCATCGTTGAACCAGCAGTTGATCGACCTGCGAGCCCAGCTCGAAGAACGCGATCAAGACCTCGCGGCGGCACGTGCAGCCAACCGGGAACTGTTCGCGAACATGAACAAACGCTAGAGCGATGATCGATTGGTTCCAGTCGCGAATCTCGGCACCACCTTGGTCGGCGATGCGATAGCGGCCGTGAGTGACCCCGTCGATCGCCCTGTAATGCCGATGTGCGACTGCTCAAACCGCGCTGGAGGACGAGGTTGTGACAATCGCACCCGCTGTGCGAAGCGCAATCACTAAAATCTCCATTTCGACCCGGGTTCCACTGAGTCCCCTGCTACAGAGCTCTTCGGCCATCGCGCGGGCTTCGATAAGCGATAGCGTTTGGATTTTTCGAAGAGCTTGCATCACCGTCGCCGGAGTGGCGCTACCCGCAGCGAGCCGAAGGTTGGTTGAGCCGTTGGCGGCCAAGATCGCCGCGCGCATCCCGGGCAGGGGTGTTGGGTAACTGCATTCGTGCCAGCAGGCTCCGCACTCGGGGCAGTCGCCTGCGGTGTCCCATTCATGGGTACCGGCTGTGAGTACCTCGATGACCGTGACTTCTATCAGCGACCGGCATCCGATGCATTCGGTGGTGTAAGGCGCGGTTTCTAGCACGACGTTCACCTGCTGAAGCCTAGATTCGCGGTTCCGCCGGGGCGTGCCGAAACGCACGCACATGCCGCATGGCGCGCTGACCGAGCCGGCCGATTCGGGATTGTTCGACGGTCGACTCCGAGCTGACTCGATCGGCGATGAAGCTCGCTACGCAGCGTGCCCTCACGAGACCGGGCGGCGACGGCGGGCCGGTCTCGCCGCCGAGCGACATCAGAGACCGCAGGGCGTGCCGGCCACGTCCAAGGCAGCGGTGAGAGCGGGATCCCCCATCACCCTGTCGAAGTCGTCGAGGTTCGTCGCGGTCTCGAGCCGACTCAGGTGTGCCGCAGCAGTATTCAGCGCGTCTTTCAGCGCGCCCGGGTCTGCGGCGTCCGCCACGACGCGGAGTTCCCCCGCGGTGTCGAGGTAGATCTCCCGCAGTTCGGAGAACGAGCCCGCGCCGCCGAGTGCTCCGAGCCGGTTGTTCAAATCGGTCCAGGCCTCGTTGAAGGCAGCGCATGTCGCCTTGTCGTCAACCGCTCCCGCAGGACCGGCAACCGCGGTGAGTCCGCAAGTGACGACCATCAGCGCCGATACGATAAAAGCTGTTCGTCGCATGAGCATGTCCCTTCTCCCGAGGCGATCCCCGGCACCGGACATCTTCTCAGCACAGCGAACTGGTGCGCGACGCGGGGGGAAAGAGTCCGGCCCGCACCGTGCAGGCATCGGCGGAAGGCCGTTTCGAGGTTGAGCCTTACCGACGCTGTTGTGCCACCAGATCGAAGTCCGATGCGACGAGCGTCCTGGTCCGAAGACGCAGTCGACCCGTCCCGCTGCTCGCCGATCGGCTCGAATCGGAGGCGGGTGTCTGTCGGCAAACGTCCCGTAATGCCGCTTATCGGTCACGTGAGGAATGCGGAGCCGATGGCCGCCGCTACCGTCAGCCAGAAGACGGGCTGGCCAATCCAGGAGGTAGCGCGGGAGTGGCCCTCTGACGGCTGTCACCGCCACGGCTGCGGATTCCTCGAATTGGCACGCTGAGCCACACGTGTCGTGATCTGCTACAGTTCGCGCGAAAGCCACTGAGCTGCAAAAACTCTCCCGATGCCGCTTCCGCCGATCGGTTGATCCCCAGAGAAGTTACGTTGCGGCATTGGGTGCCGTGGGACGCGGTGCGCCCGCCGGTCGATCAGTGACCAGCGGGTACACCAGGGCGACGGCTATTTCCGCCAGGACCGCAGACTCGTGCGAAGACGTTCAGGAAGGGCAGGAAGAGACAGACGCGTGGCCTGCTGCGACGGCACGACCGGCGCGGGCGGTTCGACGACGTCGAGATCGACCACGGGTTCCGCGGCCGCAGGCTGCTCCTCCTGGCGCCTGGGAGTAGGTAGCGGAGTCGACCACGAGCTTGTGGGGGCGGTAGGCGGCGGCGAAGGTTCCTGCGCGATCGCTGTGTCGACCTGGTCCAGGTCGACAGGAGCGCGTGGAACCACCGGCCGCGCGATGTTGTGCTCGGCACCGACAGCGAGATAGCCGACTGTGCGTTCAGCGATCGTGGCGGTGATGTCGTCGCTGTCCCCGCCCTGGTCGATGTGGTCGAGAAGCAGGTTGCTCAAAGTGAGGTCGGCGGTGTCGTAGTCGATGTGGACCGACACGTGCCGCAGGTGCTGGCGGGGTCCGTCGTCGTCTCTGGTGATGCGCCGGGTTCCGCTGGCGCCGTCGACGACGAGTACCCAGACCGCCGAGGCGCTGCGGTCCTCGGCGAGACGCAACTGGCCTGCGAGGGTGCCGTTGGGGTCGAAGCCCAGATGGTCTGCCGCAGCGCGGGAGTTCTCGGCGAGCCCGAGACGCATGAGCTGGCGAGCGATCTCGATTTCGGACGCGCCGATGGTCGCGGCGAGCTCATGCAGCGGCCGGGATTGCTCCCATCCCTCACGTAGGGCGGCATTCATGTCGGAGTCCCAGTAGACCTGCCGGGCTCGACGGAACCGCTCCCGTGGGCCTGTGCGCCAGTCGTAGTCAGGGCAGACCACAAGACTGCGCAGCACTGTCGGGGCATGGCGCTTGCTTGCTCGAATCTCAGGAGAGAGCAGATTGAGGCACTGACCTTGAAGCGCGGTGACGCTTCGCCCGGTCCGGTCGGCGATCTCTTCGATAGGCAGCTCAGCGCGTAGCAGCTCGATCAGCTCGAGGTTGCGTTCGTCGGTCCACCACTCATAGGCGCGACGTGGGTTGTTGTCGGACATGGAGCCCTCCCTCTGCGAATTCCCCTGCGGCACACCGTTACCGGCGCCCAACCTATGATGCTCCGCAGGACCGACACAGCGGAGCGAACTCGACGGAAGGGCGAATGCGCCGAAGATTAGCTATCACCACGTGAAGACTTCGTTATGTCGAGTTTCAATACCAATATCGAGGTTGCTACTCGTCGGAATCGAAATCCGTTGTGCCAGTTTTGATTTCACATGGAACCAAACGGCACCAACGAGCGTCGAAGAGATCAAGACCAACAACCCGAAGGGGTTCGAAAGGACGGAAAGTGTCGAATCCCCCTGCGGTACAGGATTTCAACCTCGTACCGACTGAAGTGACCGACGCCGGTCGGTACGTGCAGCAGACCGCGACAGCGCTCATCAGCGGCATCCGATCAGCCGACGCCGAAGTATCCGGGCTCATGACCACCCGGCAAGGTGCGGCCGCCGCCTACCTTGCGGGCTGGGAGGAAACCCGCCGCGGCGCAGTGCAGATCCGCGAAGCGCTCCACGACATGGGCGAATCGCTGGGCGTGACAGTGGCGACAGTCGTCGACCTCGACCAAGCCCGCGCCGACGTCACGGCCTCGCCGACCTTCTCCTTAGACCTGAACTGAGGTGGTGGTCATGGGATTTCGAGTCGACCTCGACCACCTCGACCAGGTGACCACCCGCATCGCAGCCCTGCAAGGGTTCGTGCAGGACTCGCTGACCGGTGTCGACCAGCGAGTCACCGCGATGCACCTCACCTGGAGCGGCACCGCCGCCGACCGGCACGCCGAAGCACACCACGAATGGGCGCAAGGCGCCGCTGATGTCCACGACGGCATCGAAACCATGCGCAACGCCGCGGCCACCGCCCACGGCGCCTACACCGAAGGCATCGCCGCCAACCTGCGGATGCTGGGGCAAGCATGACCACCGCCCTGGATGTCGACGAACAGGTTTACTACGACGCTGCCACCGCCCTGTCCACCGCTGCCACCGCCTTTTTCCGTGCAGTGGATGGGAAATGGGGTGCGTTGTCGGAGTGCGGCGAGATGTGCGGCAGCTACGAGGAGGCACGCAAATGGGCCACCTCCTACGACACACGTAGCGAATCGATCCTGCAATCGGTGACCCTCATCGCCGAGGCCGCGAGCAACTACGCGAACGTTTTGCAGCAGATCGGCTACAACTACGAGCTCGCCGAGCACACCGCGACCATGAGCGCCGGAGGTGAACCCGCACGGCCGGCTGCGTTGCCGCCTGCGGCATACCTGTGCCGGATCCCACTGCCCTCGGCCGGTGGCAGCGGCGGTCTGGTCGAAGCTCTCAAGCTCGTGGAGGCGATCGGCATCACCGTGCCCGACGGCAACGCCACCAAGCTCACCAACATGTCGAACACCTGGCGCGACATCGCCACGGCCGCTTCGGTGGCGGGGTTCGTCGCCGAGCTCGACCGCATCGCGACAATGTTCGATGGTCTCGCCGCGCCCGAGCTGGCATTCATCGGTGAGGATCTGCGCCACATCCGCGACGACGCACAAGCCGTGGTGAGCGCGGCCAGTGAACTGGCCACGTCCTGCCAGGCACACCGCACCGCGCTCGATGGCCTGCGTGAGGCACTCAAACACGAACTCGAAACCCTCGGTGAGGAACTCGTCAAAGAGCTTGCGATCACCTACGCGATCGGGCTCGCTGCGAGCGCGTTGACATTCGGTATCGGTGTGGCAGTCGCCTCGGCGCGAGCGGTGCAGATCGCTGCGAAATTCGGGCGCCCGCTGCGGTTGCTCATCGAGGGCTGGAAGACGGAGAAGAACATCGGCCGCGGCGTCGACACCCTCTCCGACGTTGCGAAGAACCAGAAAGAGCTCCAGCGGCTGCGGGAATTGGGTGCGGTACGAGCACCGGCGAAGCTGTCCAATACCGAAGCCACAGCCATCACCGACTACACCGGGTCCGGCCATCAATTCGCCAACATCCCGCTGCGGTCCGGGAAGATCACCGCCGAACAGCAACGGTATATCGACGACCTGAACGCCGGACTGAGCAAGCTGCCGGACTACCGGGGCCCGGTCAGCCGAGTAACGGAACTGACCCCGGAGCAGCTCGCGAAGTACCAAAAGGGCGGAAACATTACCGAGGAGGCGTTCACCAGCACCTCCCCCGCAAGAGCGGGTGGTGGGGTGCGCGAGGGAAACGTCGAGTTCCAAATCTTCTCCCAGACCGGCAAGGACATCACGCAATACTCCGCGCCCGGCAATCCGGAAATCCTGTTCAAGTCGGGAACACCGTTCCAGGTCACCAACCGCTACACCGATTGGAACACCGGCCGCACGGTGATCCAGATGGTCGAAAAGACAAGTTAGAAAGGCTCCATCATGGGCGAAAGAATCGGCGGGAAAACGTTCGAAGATCCCAACCCCAACGACCCTATTGACCCGGCGTTGCTGGCCGAAGCCAACGCGGCATTCGCCGCGTTCAACGCCCGACCACCGCAGTACAACCCGGCGGATCTGCCCGAACGCTTCCGAGATGACTTGGTGGGCACCGAGTTCGAGCACATCTACCGCGCCGCCGAAGCGCGCCGACAGAAAGACCGCGGCCAGTAGGAAAACCGCCTCTTAGGCGACAACCCGGATGCCAAGCAGCGCGGGCCCCACCAGGCGGGTCCGCGCTGATACGACATCGGGTGCAGTGCTGGGTGCTGCGGTACTGCCCGAGGCGGCGGTCTAGGTGTTGTTGCGAGTGTCGAACTCGGTGCCGGAGGTGTCGTCGATGAACCGTTCCGACAGGTGCAGGCGCTCGCTCTCAGGTACGGCGGCGCGTTGGGCGTCGAAGGCGGCGAAGGCCGCGTTTGCTGCGGCGATTTCTTCCGCCGTCGGCGGGGTCACGCCCGCTTCCTCGGGAGTGGAAAACGTTTTACCTGCAATGTGTTTGGCCATCTCGTGTCCTTACGCTTCGACCATGCGGATCACAGTCCGCATGGTTGCCGGGTCAACAAATTTATCGATCACATTGAATTTGGTGCCTGGTTTGAACAGGACCTCTTGCTCGTTGCGGCCACTGTAGGGGCCGTGCTGGCTGGCGTCTTCGATGTTCTTGCCGGTCTTGGAAACGATCTGGAATTCTGTTGTGCCGTCGAAGGCCGCCGAGGTGGAGCGTGAGGTGGAGGTGAAGCCGGCTTCGGTGACCGTTGTACCGACGTTGTACTCCTCGAGCGCGTTGGACGGAAGGGTGGTGCGGCGGACAACCGGGCCCTCATAGTTGGGGTACTTGTCGAGTGCCTCATTAAGTTGGCGTACCCGCGCGGCCTGCTCCTCGGTGAGGCGTCCTGACCGCAACGCCTCGTTCAGATCTTTGTAGCCGTTGGCTGTGTATCGCGTGAGCGCGGAGAATTCGGCGTCTGTCAGCTTCGGTGTCGGCGGCCTGTACTCTGCGCCTTTGGCGCCCAGCTCCTTGAGTCGCTGGAGTTCTTTCTGATTTTTGGCGATGTCGGTGGTCGTGTCGACACCATGCGCGATGTTCTTCTCACTTTTCCAGCTCTCGATGAGCAGGCGCAGCGGCTTACCGAATTTGGCGGCGATCTGCACCGCCCGCGCGGAAGCGACTGCCACACCGATACCGAACGTCAGCGCCGAGGCCGCCAACCCGATCGCGTAGGTGATCGCGAGCTCTTTGATCAGCTCTTCACCCAAAGTCTCGAGCTCGTGTTTCAGTGCTTCGCGTAGCGCGTCGAGGGATTCTCGATGTGACTGGCAGGATGCTGCAAGCTCATTGGCAGCCGCGACGACACCTTGGACGTCTTCGCGGATATGGCGTAGATCCTCGGCGACGAACGCGAGTTCGGGCGCGGTGACGTGGTCGAACATCGTGCCGATGCGATCGAGTTCGGTCACGAACCCGGCTACTGCGGTGTGTGCGGCGATATCGCGCCACGTCGAGGCCATGTTCGTGAGCTTGGTTGCGTTGCCATCGGGCACCGTGATGCCGATCGCTTCCACGAGCTTGAGAGCTTCGACCAGGCCGCCGCTGCCACCGGCCGACGGCAGCGGGATCCGGCACAGATACACCGGAGGCGGCAGCGCCGCAGGCCGCGTGGGAGCATCACCAGCGCCGATTGTCGCAGTATGTTCGGCAAGTTCGTAGTTGTAGCCGACCTGCTGCAGGATGGTCGCGTAGTTGCCTGCGGCTTCGGTGATGAGGGTCACCGATTGCAGGATCGATGCGCTGCGTGTGTCGTAGGAGGTGGCCCATTTGCGTGCCTCCTCGTAGCTGCCGCACATCTCGCCGCACTCCGACAGCGCCGACCACTTCGCGTCGACACCGGCGAAAAACGAGGTCGCGGCCGAGGAGAGGGCGGTCGCGGCGTCGTAGTAGGTCTGTGCTTCGACGTCCAGGGCGGTGGTCATGCCTGCCCCAGCATCCGTAGGTTGGCGGCGATGCTGTCGCTGTAGGCGCCGTGCGCGGTGGCGGCGGCTTTGCGCATGATCTCGATGCCGTCGTGGACATCCGTTGCGCCTTGCGCCCATTCGCGGTGCGCTTCGGCATGCCGGTCGGCGGCGGTGCCGCTCCAGGTCAGGTGCATCGCGGTGACCCGTTGATCGACACCGGTCAGCGACTCCTGCACGAACCCTTGCAGGGCTGCGATGCGGGTGGTCACCTGGTCGAGGTGGTCGAGGTCGACTCGAAATCCCATCGGCGCGCTCTCACAGATCCAGTGAGAACGTCGGTGAGTTCGTGACGTCGGCGCGGGCCTGGTCGAGGTCGACGACCGTCGCCACTGCCACGCCCAGCAACTCGCCCATGTCATGGAGCGCTTCGAGGATCAGCACCGCACCACGGCGGGTTTCCTCCCAGCCCGCAAGGTAGGCGGTGGCTGCCGTGCCCTGCCAGGTGGTCATGAGCCCCGATACTTCGGCGTCGGCCGATCGGATGCCGCTGATGAGCGCTTGCGCGGTCTGCTGCACGTAACGACCGGCGTCGGTCACCTCAGCAGGCACCAAAGAGAAGTCCTGCACCCCAAGGGGATTCGACACTTTCCGTCCTTTCGCCCCCCCGGGTTGTTGGTCTTGATCTCTTCGACGTGCACAGACGCGGTTCGGTTCCACTGGAATGGAAACTCGCGCAACAAATTTCGCTACCCAAAGGTAGCCACCTCAACATCGGCAATCAAACTCGACAAAACGAGGCCCTCACCAGCACTGTGGCTAATCTCCCGCACACCACCGCATCGAGTCGGCCCTACTGGTTGACCGGTGGGCGCACCGCATCCCGCGCCACATCAAGAGATCAGGACCACCACCCACCGGACCGGATTCCACACACCCCGTCCGTCCTGATCAGCGGCTATGTTCAAATCCGTTGCTTTCTCGCGCGAAAGCCACCGGAACCCCGCCCCGGTGGCCGAAGTGCCGGTCGTCGAACAGGTGGGGAGCGGCACTGGATTTCGCCGGCGGGCCGGATCGATCGGTCGTCGCGATCAACTCTGTACGGGCGTTGTCAATTCCCCTGGTCGAGGGCGCTGAGCCAGTCGTTGGTTACCACCTGTAACCGGACCGTGTGTTGGAAATCGATCAGCCGCAGGGTTGTTTCAGGACCGGTCCAGCGGATTTCGGCAACCCTGTCGTCAAGGCGATCGGTCGGTTCGCCGATAGATCCAGTCAATACCTCCGCCATCCGGGCATAAGCCGCCAATGTAATGACACGGCCGTCAGGCGTATCAGCCGCCTGGGTGCTGACGGTGACTTCTACGCGTACCGCGTCGCCATCGAAGCCGACGATGTCGACGGTGTCGACGGTGTCCGAGCCGAAACCAGCGTCGAACTGAACCCAGTCCCCCGAGTGGATCCGAGGGTCGCGCCAACCGAATACGATCGCCAAGCGCAGCAAATCGTCCATCCGCCATGACCAGACCAGCGTGCGCAGTTTCTCGGCGAGATCGGCGATCTCGTTGTCGGACAATGCCTGCCATCCGATTGGTCGCGGCGTGGGCTGCGCGACGGATATGCGGCCGGCAACCAAGGGGGGTTTCGACTCAGGTCGGCCTGCGTGGCGCGTCGACAGCATTTCGGTGGCCGCCGCGTAGTCGAATGTCACGTCGTCTTCGGAAGTGATGCGGGCTGGCGGCGCTTCGGCTGGCGGCGTGGTGGCGAATGTGAGGGTCGCATCCCACATATGTGTTCTGGTTTCTTCTAGATTTTTGCGTGCGCGCTCCAGTGAGGCAGCGCTGGGCGTTGCGTCGCTGGCCGCCGCATCCGCTGACAGATGCCGACCGATGACAGTCAGTCCTGCTGCGCGGCAGCCGACTTCGACGAGTCCGATCGATGTCGCGATGTCGAAATAGGGGATGGCATCAATGGTGATGGACCATTCATCGGCGGCGGTGCGCAGCAGCGTGATAATGGTTGCGCGAATTGACGGGTATCGCGGGTGGTTTCGGGTTCGGCACCCCAATTCGCTGCCTACTGGATCGTCCGCAGCACCCGATGGGGCAAGCCCGATGGCCGCTCGAAGTTCCTCGAGTTGGGCTTGATCGAGCCGACCACTTGTAACCAGGCGAAACCGCCGAATCACTTTCATCCGAGGCCTCCAGATGTTGCCTTCACGACTGCACTACGAGACGCTCGGGCGTAGCTTCGCTGTCCAGCCACGCAGCTGCGATCTTTCTCGCAACGGCCCGATAAGAGCATATCGTCGGCGCCGTTCTCCGACGCGATTACCTCTGTGGCCTTGTTCAGGACCACAGTGTACTGACCGCCTTGTATATCCGTGTACCGGTAGCGAACACGCTCCTCGTCCTCCTCAACTCTCTCGATTTCTGCGTATAGTGCCAATGCCATACCCTCCTGGTCCCGAAAGCTCGCACGACCGATCAAACCTGACGCGCCAGCCCGAGCAGTGGCAGGTGAAGGTCGCGTTCGTCCGCGTTCTTGTTCCATGCGGTGTAGGTCAAGGCCCCGGGTCGGTGATTCGGAATGCGTCACGGAGTCCAGTCACCACCATTGCCGCCAACTGGCGGTATACGGCTGAATTGACCGGCCATGGCAGTTCGATCCACCAGTAAAGGCGCGAGGAACCGCGCACATGACGAGTACATACGATTGCGGAACCAAACCGAACTCGGCGCGAACGGTACGCGCTTGATCAATTTGAGAGTTGCATGGAATCTGGTCAGTGTCTTTCCGGGTGACTGGTACCTGGGAGGCGCGTTAGCGCGGCGCAGAGGCGACGCATTAAGCACAAAGACCTGGCTGAGCATCTGGGTTGATCTCGTGCCACCGGATCAGCTGATGGTGCGTTCCTCGCTCAACGGGTTACCGGCCACATCGACTTCCTCATAATCGATACTGAACTCGAGTTTCGCATTTCGGCACCGTTCGGCAAGCTCATGCAGCCGGGAAACAGCGGCCTCGACGGCGACATCGATATGGCCTTCGAGGAGGAAGTAATTAGGCGGATTCTGTGGCGATGCCTCATAGCAGAGAATTTCGAAGTCGTCTTTTTCGTAATGCGCTTCCCATCCACGACGCGGCAGCATACGCAGATCGTCGGTCGACAGCCACGACCTTAATATCTGCTCGACAATTTCCGGATCACCAGTTTCGATACTTCCATGGAAAGCCGTACTCGGCACGAATCTTCTCCAATCTCACAATCACAATCCTTGCTATTCTACAGAGCGGTGTCTGGCTTCGTCTTCACCATAGAAGATATTGATACCTGGGTTTTGCCGCAGGATTATTCGGATCGAGGGCGGCTGGTATGCGAGCCTTAGCGTGTTCTCGACGCCCCCCCATTGGACCCACGGGCTCGTTCCCGCGGCGCGAGCGGTCGGCTCGCCGTAGCTTGCGGTGAGAGCGGTTGCCATTCGAGTGAAGGCTTCAGTTAGTTGTGCGTGACTGTTGTCATCCACAGTCAGGGTAGCGACCGGCAGATCGATGAATTCGGCATCGCCACCGCTACCACCGATGTAGCAGTTACCAGGAACGGATCTGGTGTCCATGGTGATTTGGCCAGATTCTACATTTTCCAGTGTCCAGAACGTTGTCGCGCCACCGAGGCCGAGCAGGTCATCCATCCGCCACGACCACACCATATTGCGGAGTTCACGGGCCAGGTTGACGACCTCATCATCCTCCAGTGCTGGTCGTCGAACAGGTGGGGTACGGGGTTGGCTTTCATCGGCAGACCGGATCGGTCGATCGTCGAGATCGGCCTTGTACGCCAAAGATTCGAAGGCTGACATCGACTTCCCGTCACGCAGGACTCGATCAACGATCTCGTCTGCTTTTCGACGTCTTTCCGGGTTCACGACGACTGTCGACCGTAACGGGATGGTGTCGTGGATCGCGTAGATAGAGGGATCGAAAAGTAGTAGCGGTTGGGCGGCGACAGGGGCGGCGACATCGGTTGTGGGCATCGGCGCAGGAGAGGTAGCCAAGCGTTCCGGTGATGCCGTTTCGGTCTTGACCGAGGGGGGTTCGGCAGCTCGTCGTCGATGCTCGGCGATAGTGAACCCTACTGCACGGCAACCTAATTCGGCGAGGCCCAGCCACTTGGCGTATTTTGTGCCGGGTATGGCATCGACAGTGATGGTCCATTCTTTGGTGCCGGTGCGCACCAAAGCGAGAACCATCGAGGTGACCGTTTGGTATTTGGGGTGCTGTTCGGTGCGGCGTCCCAATTCGGTGCCAACCGGGCAGTCCACGGTTCCGGATGGGCTGAGCCCCAGGCACTCTCGCAGTTGATCGAGGGGGCCAGGTAGCCTTCGATCGTCCGTCCCAGGACACGACAGTGATCGACAGCCTGGTTGAGCGCGAGTGGATGATCGTAGAGCCCCGCGCGCAGGCGTTCGTGTTCGGAACTCGGCTCGTGGGGAAGGTGTGCACCCAAGAACGCCCGACTTTCCTGGGGGTCCCAGGATGACAACGCCAACTCCTGATAGCCGCTGTCGAGATTGGTCACGGTCGTGGTGATCAGAACCCGGCACAGAGACCGCCGCGGGATCAGACCACGCACGATGTCGGGATCATCGACACCGTCCAGGATCAGCAACAGCCCCGTCGTCGCCGGCAGGGCCGGGGTTACCGGAATCCGCGCCTCGGCGATACCGACATTCTGCAGATCCTCGCCGTGCCCACTCAGCTGCTGTAACGCGGCAATGACCTCCGCGCGACTGACAGCCTTGACGAACACCGACCGAAGAGCCTCGCGTTGCATGGCAGCGAATTGCACTGCGACACTGGTTTTCCCGCAACCGGTCATCCCGCGCACGACGACCGGAACAACCTCACCCACACCTCCCGGATCGAGTAGCTCACCCAGCCGCGCCAACGCGGCGCCCCGCCCCACGAACCGGTTGTCGACCACCCAGCCCTGGCCCGGCTTGGGCAGGGTAGCGGCCAGCCGCCGGTCGTGTTCGCCGAGGACGATGGATTCGATCTCGGCCACCGGAAGAGTCCGCGCGGCCAACGCACGGGCGTCGCCAGCGGTCAACAGCGGATAGATGTGCTCGATCAGCTGGATGCGCGCGTCACGGCGTGGCGGCTCAGGACGTTCCCGGCTCAGCTCGGCAATGCGCTCGGTCAACGCCTCGAAAGCCTCCTCGGCGTGCAGACGAGCGAAACCGCGTCCTCGTCGCGCCAAGAACTGAGCGACCGCCGCCGCTCCCGTCGCCACGATCTCGAATTTGCGCGGTAATGGTTCAGGCGCCAACTCGAGATCCGCTGCGAATCCGCATGCCTCCGCCTGTACAAGCCCGACAACAGTGACCAGCCAGTCCACGAAATCCGCAGACGGCGCGCCCTCGATCACGCTGTCGTGATCACGGCGGGCAGGGCCGACGAACCCGGCATTGGACCAGAACACCGGCCGATAGACCCGACCGGCCTGTGACCACTGACGGTGCAGAACCTGGAAAACCTCCTTGAGGTCGGTCCGATTCCATCCACTATCACCGGCTACCCGGTTCGGTTCACGGTGCTTGATCGACACCAGCTTGGGTCGCGCGTCGCCGTACATCATGACCACATCCGACGAATGCTGCGGCGCCGCGGCTACCAAACCTGTCCCGTCGAGCAATTCACGAATCAACTGCAAAGCGACAGCGTGCTTTTCGAAGCGTATCCAGGACTCGGTCCGCGGCCCGGCATTGCTTGAGTCCACCGGCAGACGTCGCACCGGCCCACACTCCTGCTCCCCCATCTCGGTCACACCCCGACGATACGAGCGACCACCGACATACCACCACCACCGGTGTCCGGCTGCCGAACAAGGGGCCCACACAACAAACAACCACACCACGTCGCAGGGACTGGTCACCTACGCAGCCACCGTTCCGAGCAGCAACTCGGCCACAGCCCATCCAATCGGAAGCACTCGACCCACCGAACGCAGCCGCGTTGAGGGAATTCCACCTACCCACAACCTGTCACGTGACATAACCAGGTCAGGGTGGGGCCCGAGGTTGTGGCACGACCTCGACCCCGCCACCCATAGAGTGTTCAAGATCGATCCGTTCCAGAATTGCCAGATACAGCGCACCTCCCTTCGGACTTGCCAACTACTTTGCACACAAGTTGTCCGAATTCGGTGCAATCTAGTTGGCAAGTCCCAGGCCACAGATGCCAACTAAATCGCTCCCGGACAGCGGTGTCGGCGGTCAGTGAGCGAGGTTTGGACTCTCGACTACTGCGACCCGTGGTAATGATTGTCCTGGATGCTTGTCCGGTCCTCTTCGGGGTCGTCGTCCGGCCAAAATGGGTACACCTCCTTGTGCTCGGCCAGCATGTTGTCCGGGCCCAATCGGTCAGCGTTCCCGGACGCGATAAGGCCGGTGGCGTACAGTGATTCGCTGCCGGCGGTGAAGTAGTGCAGATGGGCCTGCACGCTGTAGTCGATCGGCGACGAGTAGCTTTCCGGCGCTTCCGCCTTGATGCGGGTGGCGCCGAACTCTTGTCCAGCGGGATCGGGACCACCCAACCAGGCGTGGCCCGCGTAAGCGTTCAGGTCGTTGGATGCTGAACCGACGTACACGTGTCCGCGGTCCAGGTGGAAGTCGGCGGCGCTGCGCGCCTCGTCGGTGCTGACAGGTCCGAGCAGCACCACATCGTTCGCGTGCAGTTGACTCGCGGCCGCCGCGTCGGCGGTGACTATGGCCCCGGCGGAGTATCCCACCACGGTCAGGTGCGACGGACCCTGATGCGTCGCCCACAGCCCGTCGACGTCCTCGGCCAGCAGGTTTCCGCCCTTGCGTTCAGCGGTTGGATCGCCACTCAGCACGGCGGTGATCCCGTCGGTCGGCGAGTCGTATCCCATCCAGGCGACGACCGCGGTCGGATGATCCGGGTCGGCTCTGTTCGATTCGACATACAGGTTCTGCGCTTGTTCGCCTTGGACATCGAACCAGCCCTTGTCGGATGCGTCGCTGGCTCGCACACTCTGACTTGCTCCCGGCACGACGACCGCAGTGTTGGGAGCGGTGTCCGGATCGCCGATACTGATTGCGGCCCTGCCCTTTCCCCCGAACGCGAGCGGCTGGTACACGTACAGATAGGTGGGATACGGGACCTGCGGATAACGTCCGGGATCGGCCTTGTTCGAACCGCTGTATTGTTCCAGTCCGGCGCGGACGTTGATCGCATTGTGGTAGCGCGTAATGTCATCGGCTGTCAGGCCGTATTCCTTCGGGTCTTTCTCGATCGCATCGACCGGCACACCCTTGGTTGTCGCCACATCCTCGACCCGGCGGATATCGGCGTTCATGACCCGCTGATTCGCCGCGTTACGGACCTCGACCGGTATACCGTTGAGGTTGCCGATCCGTTCGGGGTCCTCGGCCAGCAGCGACTTCTGCTCCTGCGGAGTAAGCGAATTCCACCACTTGTTGACTCGTACCGCGTCCTCCGCTGTTCCAGTACGAGGCTGCTTTTCATACTCCTCCTCGTCCAGCAGGTTGTAGAGAGCGACGCCTGACAGCGCTGCGCCACCACCGATTGTTAGAGCGGTTCGGGTATCGGTGACGCGCAGATGACCGGCAGCAGTCCGCAACCCGGCACCGGTAGAGCGGTAACCCGCCGAGGCCCTCGAAACCGCCCTCGAGAGGGCGGTTTCGATCGCTTCGGCGGCGGCCCGGACGCTGCCGGAAATCGGGTTTCTCATCTACGCGGGGGTTCGCAATCCTGGTCAGAATTCATATCGCAGTGCCTGCCGGGATCGCTTCATGATTGGATAAGGGCTACTCGAGAGACCCAAGCTACTGCCTCCGCCGCCCTTGGTATCCCCAGCCAGAAGAATGTTCGCCACCAAGGACGACTTGTTCGCGGCGGCCATCGGCGCGATATTCGCCGAGGTCCGGTCCCGGTGGCCCGATCGCACAATAGTGGCCGAGACCAACGGCTCAGCCGGGGGCTTCTACCGGGCGATCGGGTTCCCCGCGACATCCCCGGGTGAGAAGCATCCACGCGTCGAACGCTTTTCTGTAGCTCGAACCCGAACCGACTCCCCACGCTCCCCCGTATTTACTCCATCACCGAACCCCAGCGACCCCAGCAACGATCCATTGCTCCCGGCACACGGCGGCCGCGCCGATCGAGCAGGTCGTGAATCCGAATCCGCAACTCCTGACCCACATCAACAGAGATCGGCCTCCATCCGACGTGGCCGGAACGGTATGAACGCAGCCGAAATTCATCGCTACCCTCGAAGGTGGCTCGATCTACCACAGGTATGGGGGGGACGAATGAGTGACAAGCAGAGACCGGCCGTATTCGGCTCAGTTGTCGAGTTCGTCGAGAGTTACTTGACGCTGATCTATCGGCGCGACATCGACATTCACGCGTGGTGCCCGGAATGGTGGCGGCACGCCGAGGCTGTCGTACGCTTTGACGCGCTCTGGAGAGCATGGGAGCACCACCGGCTCGATGGGAACATCGGGCTCTCGGTGTGGTTTCTCGACCACGCCGATGCTCACATGCGCGTCCTACTCAGCTTCAACGGCCCGTTCAGCGGCTGCTCGGTCCGCAACGGCCACTCCGCCAAGGTACCTCCCCTGCCGCTGGAAGCCCCTCCTCTCCCGAATATGTTCCGATCCCCGACGCTCACCCGAGACGACTAGCGGCGGATGGCATTTCACCACTCCCACCAGCGCTTATCTGAAAGGTCCTGTGGTCAACTAACGTTCATGCGGTGCTAGGACATTCTCATGCGACCAGTGGCGCGTTCGCCTGGTCGGTAGCGGCCGCGACATTGCCCGTATCGGCGATGACGTATCCCGTATTGACAAGTGCGGACGTGCATCTCGGCCCCGTCGACATACTGTTGGGCGTCTTTCTGACGGCTGGCGCAGCGCTGCTGCCCGACGCAGACCACCCCAACGGGACCATCGCCCACGTGCTCGGACCGATTTCGTACTACCTCTGCCGGTTCATCTCATGGATATCGGGCGGGCACCGCCATGCCACGCACTCGTTCGCGTTCGTCATCGCCGTGGCATACGGGACCTGGGCAGGCGAACACTGGATCGGACGATATTTCACCCTCGCACTCGTCTTCTTCCTGCTGGCCCTCGCGGTACGCGCACTACATATCTGCCCCTCCGGCGACGGCGTCAAAGCATGGGGCACCGTGGTGATCCTCGCCGCCGCAGGCACCTTCGCCATGGACCACTGGATCACCGACAAACCGGTCTGGCTACCGTTCTCCGTCGGCCTGGGTGCACTCGCCCACCTCGCGGGCGACTGCCTCACCGACCGCGGCTGCCGCCTCTTCTGGCCCTTCCCGTTGCGCACCCGCGTGCCCATCGTCGACCGCACCGGCAACAAGGTCGAAACCTGGGTGCTGTCGCCGCTGTTCACTCTCGGCGCACTCGGGGTGCTCTGGCACGTCTTCACCACCAGCCCCTGACCGCCACCGGCATGGTGACTGTCTCTCGTGCAACCCCGACCGGTCTTCCACGAGAGACAGCACCTGCCGGCACAGCCCGACACTCGAACGCCCTGACTCCCCCGCCGTACCAACAACTGCGATGGGCGACCCTCTCTGCCCTTGCTTGTCTTTTGTTGATGGACGTAATGGACATGAGTGACAACGCAATTGAGGCTCTATGCAAAGATATGCATAGGCCAATATTCACATGTGTTTCAGTCGAGTAGCCGAGCCTCGTTGACCGGAGCCTCGCCCCCTGCCATGCAGCGTCCATCTCATCATGCAACGAACTGCGAGGTCGGGATCGACCGATCCCCCGTTAGTAGATGAGCCCCGTCGCGCTTCGCTCCCCCAACCGGTCGGCAACCGCTCCCCTGTCCCATTGCCCCACAGCGGACCGGCCCGGGCCCCCCTAGCGACGCCACTTGGCGTGATCGATCGATATGCCTTCCGGCACTGGCTGATTCACGCTGCGGGACCTGGTGTCGCAGTCCGCACACGAGTCGATCACCGCGCCGGATCGCACACGCCGTAGCTCGCAGACGTTCGTTCGGTCGCGCTGAGGTAGCTGCGCAATGCCTGACGAGACTGGGTGAGCGCGTCGATGCGTTCGTCGAGTCCCCGAAGGCGTGCCCGGAGTACGTCGAGCAACTCGGTGCATGGCGCAATGTCAGGGCCGGCGCCGGTCGCGCAGGGCAGCAAGATGCCGATGTCCTCGGTCGAGAGTCCCGCTTCGAGCAGCCCCCTGATCTGGGTGACGGTCAGGATCGCGTCGTCGGCATACTCGCGGTATCCGTTGGCTCCGCGGCCGGGCTCGAGCAAACCCTGGGATTCGTAGTAGCGCAGCAGATGCGTGCCGACTCCCGTGCGGCGGCTCAGCTCCCCGATCAGCACCGTGGCTCCTCCTTGACCTTCATACAGATATCAAGGTTGATGATACCGACATGACCGATCAATCGACGTCCAACTCCGACGCCGGCCACGCGCCGGTCACTGTCATCGGCCTCGGGCTCATGGGCCGAGCACTCGCCGAAGCGTTCTTGTCAGATGGACACCCGACCACCGTATGGAACCGCTCGGCCGCAAGGGCGGAACCGCTCGTCGCTCGCGGCGCCACCCTTGCGGGCTCGGTCGGCGAAGCTGTCGCGGCGAGCCCGCTCGTGGTCATCTGCGTCACCGACTACGAGGCGGCGCGCGAGCTGCTCGACCCGTTGGGGGATGCCCTCACCGACCGGGTTCTGGTGAACCTGACCTCGGGCACCTCCGCCCAGGCCCGGGAGGCCGCCGAGTGGGCGTCCACGCGAGGCGCGTCCTACCTCGACGGCGTAATCCTGGCTATTCCCCCCGCCATCGGTACCGCAGACGCCGTTCTCCTCTACAGCGGTCCACAGCAGGCCTTCGACCACCATGAGGCGACCCTGCGAAGTCTGGGCGCGAACACCACCTACCTCGGAGTCGATCATGGTTTGTCCTCGCTGTACGACATGGCGATGCTGAGCATGATGTGGAGCGTTCTGAACGGATTCCTGCACGCCGCTGCCCTGCTCGGTACGGCACAGGTCGACGCGGCAACAGTCGCGCCGTTCCTGAACAACGGGATCGGGACCATGACCGAGTGGATCACCGCCTACGCGGACCAGATCGACGCAGGCACGTTCCCCGCCGAGGACTCCACCATCGACACCCACCTGGCGGCGATGGAGCACCTCGTCCAGGAGAGCGAGACGCTCGGTGTCAATGCCGAACTACCCAGGTTCGTCAAGATGCTGGCCGACCGGGCGGTGGCCCAGGGTCGCGGCGGCGACGGCTACGCCGCGATGATCGAGCAGTTCCGAAAGCCATCGGCATGAGCGCCGCACCATTCGATCCGCACGCGCTGCTCGCGGAGAGCCGGCTCGCCGTCCTCGCCACGATCAAGTCGGACGGCCGCCCGCAGCTCTCCCCCGTGCAGCCGTTCTATGACCGGGCGTCCGGACTCGTCTATGTGTCGACGTCCGGGACGACCGCCAAGATCGCCAATCTGCACAGGGACCCACGTGCCGCGATGGAGGTGACCAGCCCCGACGGCTCGTCCTGGGCGACCGCCGAGGGCACGGCCACGCTCACCGGACCGGGAACCGACCCTGCCGGTGCCGAGGTCGAGGCTTTGGTGGACTACTACCGTATGGCCGCCGGTGAGCACCCGGACTGGGACGAGTACCGGTCGGTCATGGTCAGCGACCGACGGGTGCTCATCGCGATGACGGTGGACCACGTGTACGGCACCACGATTCGTTAGCGAGCCGCCGACCGAGGACGTAGCAAGGCGGAGCTCCCCCGTCCTTGCTACGTCCGGCGGAGCCGGACGGTGGTGATCCTGTGCATCAGTGGCCTACATGCTTTGATGCGCATATCTACGTATGGTGATGTTTTCTGTGGATCCATTTCGGTCGAAAGGAGACGGCTCTCGGGCTAACCTGGGGCATGTTTGCTGGTTCGACGATGCAACCCCAACGCTGGACGCCGCCGCGGGCGCTCCCCCGCGCTCGCGAAACTCGCAGCGCCACACCGCTCCCCCCGGTTTCCAGGCTGGAGGTGCCGAGCGCGGGCCCCGAGGATGTGGTGCTCGCGCCGGATGGGCGGGTGCTCGCCGGGGTCGATGACGGGTCGATCCTCAGCATCGATCCGTCCGACGGGGACGTGCGACGGCTCGGCAACACCGGCGGCAGACCGTTGGGGCTGCATGCGGATGCGGACGGATCGATACTCATCTGCGATTCGACGCGCGGACTGCTGCGGCTGGATCTCGATGGCGGCCTCGAAATTCTCGTCGACCAGGTCGACGGCGAGCCACTCCTCTTCGCCAGCAACGTCGTTCGCGATGACGACGGCACGATCTACTTTTCGTCGTCGTCGCGCCGCTATCGCCTCGATCAGTGGATGGGCGACATATTGGAGCATTCCGGCACCGGCAGGCTGTTGCGCCGCGATCCGTCGGGCGCGGTCGAAACCCTGCTGGACGGACTGCAATTCGCCAATGGGGTGGTCCTGTCCCCCGACCGTTCGTGTGTGATGGTTGCCGAGACGGGTGCATACCGTGTGTCGCGCTATTGGCTCACCGGCCCGAAGGCAGGCACGCATGATTATCTCGTCGAGAACTTGCCAGGATTTCCGGACAACATGGGTCTCGGTAGCGACGGACTCGTCTGGATCACCCTCCCCTCCCCTCGAAACCCCTTGCTGGACCGGCTACTTCCGCTGCCGGGCGTGCTGCGGAAGATCGTGTGGACGCTACCGGCGTGGTTGCAGCCGCAAGCGCCGAAGACGGTCTGGGTGATGGCCGTCGACTTCGACGGCAGTGTCGTGCACGATCTTCAGATCGAAGGCACCAATTTCTCGATGGTCACCGGCGTTGTCGAGCACGAGGGGATTCTCTATCTGGGGAGTCTCACCGAGTCCGCGGTCGGCGTGACGCGGGTTCCGTCCTGACGCGAGCACGGTCCGACGTCGGACCGACCGGGTGGCTGTCGGTGCGCCCGGGCACTCTCGGGTTCATCGCGCTGGGTGTGCGAATGCGCCGCGAGGGTGTCCGGGCTCGCGGTCAGAACAGTTGTTCGGGGTGGGCGTCGGCTTCGCTGCGGACGTCGGCGGCGAATCGGGCTTCGATGTCGTCGGGGTCCCCGGAGCTGTGCGCTGTGTAGAGCAGCAGGCAGCCGCGGATGCCGTCGAGGAGGTCTTCGAGGAGGTCGAGGGCCGGGCGGACCGGGTCGAGGCGGCTGATGCGGAATTCGGCGAGCAGGGCTTCGCGAGTGTCGCTGTCGAGATCGAATTTGCGGGCTTGTTCTTCGATTTCGGCCACTCGGCTGACGACGGCCCATGGTGCGGGCACGTGTCCTTCCGACACGGACACGGCCTCGGCGATCAGATCGACGACAATGTCGGTCGGTGTCTCGCCTTCGCCGAGGCGTTCCAGCACCATGGTGGGGGTTTCCACCTGCAGTGCTTCGATATCGTCGGCTTCGACGACGACATCGACAGTCGGTACGCGTGCGAGTTCGCCAGCGACTTCCGCGGCGGCGTCGAGCCAGTGTGCGGCAGCGACCGCCGCGGAAGCGGGGTCGAGTTCGGTGAACAGTTCGATGGAGCCGAGTGGGTCGGCGCGCAGCAGTTCGTCGGCGGCTTGGACCTGGGCGGGTGAGACGTCGGGTCTGGACAGCTCGACTGCTTGGCGTGCGCGTCCGGTGAGGTCGCCGAGTTCGGCGGATTCGATGGCGGCTTGTTCGGTGATGACTTCGGCGAGGATGGTGTTGCGCAGTTCGAGGTCGTCGATGCTGTGCAGGGTGCGTCCGACGCGATGGGCGGATTCGACGACGCCGCTGTAGGAGACGAGCAGGCCGTGGTCGGTGGGCAGGTTCGGGGTACGGATGGCCGCGTCGACTTCCTTGAAGTTTCTGCGTTCCTCGGCACGGCGCCAGGCTTCGCTATTGGGGATGTCGGGATCGCCTGCGGCGCTGGCCGGGTGTGTGTAGGTGCGCCATTGGAACCGGGACAGGGTGGTCAGATTCGACGCCAAACTGGTTGCCTGGTCTGGGCTTATCGGGGGCAGTGCGGCCACCGTCGCCGCGAGATCGCCGCGTCCGGTCGCCCAGATGGCGACTAGTGCGTTGCGGTCTGCGTCGATTGCATATCGGGTCACATCGGCAAGTCTTGCTGATTCCGCGTGGTTGTGCGCGGGCAATCCTGTCCATCCCGCTGCGGTGACCGGCGTTTCTCCATGGCACGCTGGGGAGTATGACTCTCGATCACGGTGATCCGGGCGATGCGCCTTCGGTTCCGCAGCCGACCGCGCCGGTGGTGAATTCCGCGCGTCCGTCTGCGGCGGAGGAGGCCAGAACTGTTGCGGCGGGGACGAATACGGGGACGTTGGCCAGCCTGAGTGGGGATGGTTCGCCGTGGGCTTCGTTCATCACCTATGGCTTGTTGGATGGTCAGCCGGTGTTGTGTGTGTCCAGGATGGCGGAGCACGGCCGTAATCTGGCCGCGGATGCGCGGGCCAGTATTGCGGTGGTGGAGCCGAATCCTCCTGCCGATCCGTTGGCTGGGACGCGGATCACTCTCGCGGGGGTCGTCGAGCAGCCGGTGGGTGCGGAGGCCGAGGCGGCGCGGCAGGCGCATCTGGCGGCGGTGCCTGCGGCGAAGTATTACATCGACTACAGCGATTTCGCGGTGTGGGTGTTGCGGGTGCAGCGGATTCGGTGGGTCGGTGGGTATGGGCGGATGGATTCGGCGACGGCCGAGCAGTATGCCGCTGCCGCGCCGGATCCGGTGATCCCGGTTGCTGGTGCGGCGATTACGCATCTCAACGATGATCATGCCGATGCGCTGCTGTCGATGGCCCGGGTGCTCGGCGGGTATCCGGATTCGACGGCGGCCAGTTGTGAGCGCGCCGATCGGTACGGGTTGGATCTGCGGGTTGTGACGCCGCGTGGGGTGGCGCGTACGCGGGTGGGTTATGTGGCGCCGCTGGATTCCATCGATGAGTTGCGGGCGGCGACGGTCGAGTTGGCGCGGCGGTCGCGGGAGGTCTGAGCGTGGCGGTCGGCGCCTAGGGTAGGCCGGAATGCGGGCGGCGTCGGGTGTGGCTTCATCGGGTCCGAGGGTGGGGTGTCGATTGTGCCCAGTCGGGGACTTCGGCGACCAGTTCCTCGGGAGCGGATAATCGCCAGGCTTCGAAGACCAGTTCGGACAGTTCGTCGGCTTCGATGCCTGCCAGGGAGACGACTACCCAGCCGAATCCGCCTGCGGTGAACTGTACTTCGAAGACTTCGGGCCTTTCGGACACCAATGCGAGCTGTTCGGACAGGGTCTGCTTCAGGCCGACGGTTTCGGTGCGCGGCCAGTAGTAGCCGAACCGCTTGCTGCGGACGCTGAAGGTGGTGTATTTCTCGCTTTTGGCGCGTTGCACGTCGACGAGTGCGTCGATGATTCGGAAGAACTCTTTGTTGTGTACGGCCATCGCGGACTCCCTTACGCAGAGTCCGCCGCAGCGGCCTTCGCCGACGTCGCACCGATCGGGAGGCAGGCGATCGCGTAGGTGCGGCGCAGCAGGGTGATCGGCATGTCTCAACTCAACCACATCCTTCGGTGTGGCCGGACATCTCGCTGCTGGCCGTGCGCTCCGGGCCCGCTGGGTCGGGCGGGCGGATCGGGAAGGAAACCAATGGAGGATTCCCAGCGCGGAAGCTGATCACCGAACCTCCACGGCTATGCACCATCGCCCAGCTGTGGAGGTTCGGACCGGTCGGGTGTCCTTACCTGATCGCGACCACCATTGCGTCGCTGATCGACCGCCACGCCACGCCCGCTTCGAGGAATCCGGCTTCTTTCAACCGCAGGCAGTGCCACGTGGCTGGATGTTCCTCGCCTCCGCTGTGCCGGTCGAAAATCGCTCGGCTGCCCTCGTGTTCCTCGGCCAAGGCACGGTCGTTAGCTACTGTTGCCCACCACTGCTCCCAATCCAGCGCACCGTCGGCACGGGCGCGTTCCTGATGCGCGTTCTGGACAGCCGTATCTATGGCGTTGAGTATCGGAGTCTCCGGATCGGGCATGTGATCGGCATTGACGAACACCCCGCCCGGTCGAACCAGCTTCGCCAGATCGGCATACAACCACGTCACAATTTCACTCTTCATCCAATGTGTGGACGTCGCGGTCAGCACGGCATCGAACAGCTCGTCCTGTAAACATTCCATCCAACCGGGCTCAGCCAAATCAGCCGTCATAAACGTGATCCGTGAATCCCCCTCGAACGATCCCCGCGCAATCGCCAGCATCGTCGGATCCATATCGACTGCGACCGACCTCGCTCCCGGCAACCGCGCGAACAACCTCCGGCTGATAGCGCCTGTCCCACACGCCAAATCGAGAATGTGTGGCGTCGGCCCCACCGCGGCCGCCACCACATCCAGCATCACCCGGAACCGTTCCTCGCGTTCAGGTAGATACAGCTCCTGCTGCTGATCCCAACTGCGCTGCCACAACTCCCAGTCCACAACGCCTCCATATCCAGAATGAACGTCAGATTTTCCGAACAGTGATATGGCACAAACACAGACGTGGCAGCTGCACCGTCATCGACCGAT
Organism: Nocardia sp. NPDC057440; assembly: GCF_042802915.1. Classification (NCBI taxonomy): domain Bacteria; kingdom Bacillati; phylum Actinomycetota; class Actinomycetes; order Mycobacteriales; family Nocardiaceae; genus Nocardia; species Nocardia sp. NPDC057440. The sequence continues at coordinate 355,957 of NZ_JBHVDF010000007.1, read as the reverse complement.
ATTCGACGATCTCGCGCGGCATAACGCCTGGTAGAAAATCGAAGCGGATCTCGGCAGGGAAGAGTACACACGTTTCAGCCGAACCGGCCGGCAATAAGGGTCCGATTCCTGCATCGTGCCGAAAACTTCGGATTGACCTTGCGATATTTGCGCGATTGTTACCGTCGAAGACGAAGTATCCCGGTCGCACGGGAACAGAGCCTGTCGAGGCTCGATCCGCGACGGATGCACTCGAGCCGGAAGCTTCAGGCCGGCTGTATCCGGTCGAGGTGGTGTTTCGCGGCGGCGAGTTCAGCAGTTTTCCACAGCAGGCTCAGCTGAGGCGGTGTTCGGCTAGAAGGTCGGCATTGCCGAGGATTTCGTTGATGGGTCCGTCCGCGACGATACGGCCGTTGTCGAGGATGACCGCGCGGTCGCAGATCCGCTGGGCGTAGGGCAGGTCGTGGGTGACCAGGACGAGTGTCGTCGGGAGGGTCAGCAGGATGTCGGCGAGTTCGCGGCGGGCTACCGGGTCGAGGTTGGCGGCCGGTTCGTCGAGGACGAGTACTTCGGGGCGGCATGCCAGGACGGTGGCGAGCGCGGCGCGGCGGCGTTCGCCCAGCGACAGTCGTGCCGGGGAACGGTCGGCTCGATCCGACATTCCGACCGCGGCGAGCGCGAAGCGCACACTGTCGGTGAGGTGCTCGCCGCGGATACCGAAATTGCTCGGGCCGAACGCGACGTCCTGTTCGACCGTCGGCATGAACAGTTGATCATCGGGGTCTTGGAACACCACGCCGACGCGCTGGCGGATGGCGCGGACGGTTGTTCGGTCCAGGCGGGTGCCGCCGATATACACCTGACCGGAACTCGCGGTGAGCACACCGTTGAGATGCAGCATCAGGGTGGATTTACCCGCGCCGTTGGGTCCTAGAACCGCGACTCGCTCGCCAGGGGCGAGGTCGAGATTCAGCCCGTCGAGCGCAGGGGTTCCATCCGGATACGCGAAGGTCAGGTCGGTCAGGCGGACGGCGGCCGCCATGGACTCGCTCACCGTGCGACCCAGGCGCCGACACAGACACCGACTGCGGCGAAGGCGGGAATGCACGCGACAAGCCATTGCCCGCGGGTGGCCGAGGGTGTGCCGAAATCGGTGATGGTGCCGGTGAATCCGCGCGAGAGCATTGCCAAGTGGACCCGTTCACCTCGTTCATAGGATCGCAGGAACAGGCTACCGACGCCGCGTGCTGTCGCGCCGATCTGACGTATCGTGCGCGGGTCGTCGCCGCGCGAGACCCGCGCCAGGCGCATGCGTGCGGCTTCGTCGGCGATCACATCCACATACCGCAGCATCAGCACCACGATCGTGACGACCGAGCCGGGCACGTGGAGCCTGCTGAGCCCGCCGGGCAGTTCACGAACGCTCGTCGTGGCCGCCACGGTCAGCGAAATCCCCACTCCGATTGTTCCTTTCGCGATAATTCCCCAAGCCGTATAGAGACCCGTGGTCGACAGCGACAGCCCGAGCAGTGTCGTCCTGGGTTCTCCGGCCGCGAACGGCAGCAGAATCGCCAGCACGACGAACGGCAATTCGATGAGTAGCCGCGGCGTGATCCATCGCAGCGGGATGTGCGCAACGCGCCAGAGCTCGACCAACCCGACCGCGTAGACGGCGAACGGCCAGAATATCTCTCGTGGTGTCGCGACAACGGCGAAGACCGTGAGCGCGGCGCAGACGATCTTCACTTCGGCCGGAGCCCGATGCACCGGCGAATCGCCGGGTAGATGCAGTCGGTGACTGACAGTGGCCACCTACTGGGACTCCGGCTCGGGCGAGGTGCTCGCGCCCTCCGAAACGGGATCGGCCCGCCGGTGTCCGGATCGGCCTGCCCTGATGATGCGAACGACCGCGAACAGTGCGGCGAAGGCGGCGGCGACCCCCAGCACCCCCGCGACGCCGGTCAGCCGGTCGTTGCCGTCGATCGTGTAGTCGGCAAGCGGCGAATCCGCCCATCGATGATCGGCTGCGTTCTGGGCGATGCACTCACCGCGCAACTGTTCTGCTCCGTCCACCTCCACGACCGTGCAGCCGCGCTGTGTCGTCGCATCGAGGCCGTCCGGCTGCGAACTCGCCGCAGAGGACAGCAGGCCCGCCACGAGCACCGCGACCGACGCGAAACCGAACAAGAATCCGTTCACCGACAGTGCGGCGCGCCGCGGTGACGCACCTACCACTGCCTGATCGGTCGCACGCAGCAGATACACGAGGTCGGGGCGGGCGTTGACGACGGCGACGACGGTGATTGCGGTGATCACCCCTTCTCCGATGCCGATCAGCGTGTGCGTGACCAGCATGTACCAGGCGACCGCGCCGACGGTGGACCCGGCGGCCCCGCCGATCGCATACTCGACAACGAAACCCATTGCGGCACAGATAGTTCCGGCCAGTGCGGCGACGAAGGCTACGACACCGATCCCGCCGCGCCTTGGCGCCAGAGGCAGCGAACGGCGCGCGACGAAATATCCGACCACGACCCCGATCAACGCCATATTCGTGATGTTCGTGCCCAGCGCGGTCAACCCGCCGTCTGCGAACAGCAGTGCCTGGACAACCAGCACGATTGCCACGCAGAGCGCCCCCACGTAGGGCCCGACGAGGATCGCCGCGAGCGCTCCGCCGAGTAGATGCCCGCTCACACCGGGCAGGATCGGGAAGTTCACCATCTGCACCGCGAAGATGAACGCGGCTACCAGACCTGCCATCGGAGCGGCACGTTCCTCTAGCTCGGCACGGGCGCGCCATGTCGCGTATCCCAAGCCCGCGACGGCGATGACCGCGAACATCAGAGAGGTGGGTGCGTCGACAATGCCATCGCTCATATGCATGGCCGATGTGGTGTGGCTCACCTCCCGATACGATACTCGCAATATATGTACAGGTGGACCGATATGTGAGCATCGGCGATGACTGGCCCCGGCAAGGAGAGGACGGCAGAGTAGAACAGTGCCCTCAAGCCTCCCACTCGACCCACAACACGCCCGGCCCGCAGCGCCTGGCCTGGATGTCGCCGGTATCGAACACTGGGCCAACCGATTCGACCTGCTCTCCGACGCCAATCGACTCCGTCTGCTCGTGTGCCTGCACCACACCCCGGACCAGAGCGTGACCGACCTCGCCGCCGCCGTCGGGATGACCGCAACCGCCGCATCACACGCCCTGCGGTTGTTGCGTTATCAGGGTTGGGTCACCTCCTCCAAGAGCGGCCGAATCGTGCGCTACCGCCTCGCGGACGAAACGATCCATCAACTCCTGCACTGGATCGGCGCCCCCCACGCCTCCGAGCCGAGCCCGCTCTGAAGCCGGTGGCCGCCGTCAGCCTGCCGGGACGACGGCAGCGGCCTGATCGCTATATCGCTCCGGGTCGATCAGCAGCGCACGGGCCAGCGGCGTGCCTGGGTCCGGCTGGAGCCTGGGCCTCGCCTTCTACAACGCAGGAAACCGCCGGCTGCTGCGCCGACCCGGCATGCGCACTCATCCGGGAGTCTGGGCGGGTCGGTGCCACGAATACCGCGCCTCGGGTTGTTTACTGGGCAGGCCCTCGTTCACGACCCTGGTTCTATGCGCAGGCAGCACCGTGAATGCGGCTGTCGGCACGCCGATCCGGCGATCATGTCAACGATCGTCATCGTGTCGCCCGGCATCGATGCAGGCTGGAATCGACTGTGCGGAGGGCTAGTGACGAACACCGTGGTTCGCCGGGCTGCCGGTCTGGGCACCAAGCTGGGTTTGGCCGGTGCAGTGGCAAGTGCGTTGGTGCTGGGGCAGCACACCGTCGCTCGCGCCGCGGAGACGGCCACGTTCCAGCTCCCGCTGGTGAAGATATCCCAATCATGGGGTGTTCCCACGCGATTCAGCATCTACTTGACAGCGACCGTCGGTGACAATCCCGTATGCTCGATCTCGCCGTCCCACCACATCCGGCTACGGCGAATCCAACTGTCCTGCCGAGCCATTGTCGTCGAGCCCGGATCTCGATCGGCGGTGCGCGTCGCGCAACTGACGCTCTGCCTTGATGGACATCGGATGATCCGAACCGAGGGCGCGCAGGCAGCTGGCGTGGGTTGCCATGTACCAGTAGAGCGCTTCGTCCTGCTGCCCCGACGCCCAGCACGCATCGGCGAGTACCAGCTGGGCCCCGAGCGTGCGCGCATCCTCCGCACCGAATGCGTCGATACATTGACCGACTTCCCACCGACGCTGGGCAACATCTGGATTCGGTGTCGGCGCGCGCTCCTCCTCCGCCGCCGTTCGCACGCCCAGCCGGTTGCCGAACCGCCACGCGATGATGCCGACTCCCCCGGCTGCCGCATAGGCACGCCAGTAGTCATTGTCGGCATACCACGATCCGACCGCGAGGATCGCGCAGTACGCGGCCACTCCAGCCCCAACCCTGCTACCCCAGAACCAGAACGCCGACCTACGCATTGATCTCCTTCACGGCGGGTGATTGGTGTGTACTACGCATCTGTTCGTAGCCGAAGAGGCTCACGATTGGTGCCCCCACCGACGTACCGCTAGGCCAGCGGCTCCCACCTGGCCGCCGCGGACCGCGACGGGCATCGAGTCGCTCCGCACCGCGCTCACCGAACGCGGCGTCAAAGCCACCCCATCTGCCTACGACGCCCACCGCGTCGAGACCGTCACACCCCACGCAGCGACGTGACGGCGGATGAAAGCCGACGATCTCGCGGGTTCACGCCGAGAACATCGGTGCCGAGAATGGTTGGGCGGCAACAGAATCGGGAAGAATTCACCCGGCCCGAGGCGCCGCGGAACGGCTCATCCGTCAGCTCGGGCTTCGCGGCGCGATTCGTGGCAAGAGCGGGATGTCTCGAATCCCGTTTCGGCGCAACCGATTCCGTCTCCACGAAACCGGAACGTTCACAGCCAACATCTCTTGGATCCCGCCGTATTCAGCGGCGCGCCCTCAGGTTGGCCATTGCTATGCGCTAACGAACCTGTCCGACGCCGTGTAGTCGGAGGCGATGATCGCGAAGTGAGAATCCCCAGCAGTCCCCACTCCGCGACGGTATCGCAGCGTGCGCGAGCGGGTCGGGGGTGACACGTCGGGCGTTGCCGCCGACGCGCTATGAGGGTGCGCGGTCAGCGAGATCGGTTGCGGCCGGCCGGAGCCGGATCGCGAACGGGGACAGGGACAGTGAGCATGGCGACGATCATGTCGATGATTTCGGCGGCGTCCTGCTCCGGGTTCACGGTGCGGACGCCGGACTCCAGTGCGCGTTCGTAGTCGGCGAAAAGGGCGAACATCACCGTTGCCATTGTTTCCAGGCGTTGGCGGCGTCGGCGGGGCGGCAACTGCGGGAGCGCGGCGTCCAGGCGGGCGGCGATGATGCGGACCGCGGCACGGTCGGCGCCCGCGAGGCGGCCGGCATCGGCGATCACGGGGTGGGCGCGCACGACTTCGAGGAAGCGGCCGTAATGGGTGACGCCGGTGGTGCCGACCAATTCGAGTATCGGTGCGGCGAGCATGGCGACCAGGGTGTGGACTTCGTGCGCGGTACCGTCGGTCTCGTGTTCGGCCAGCAAGCGCATCCTGCGGTCTTCGAGCCAGTTCATCCTGCGCTCGACGATGGCTTCGATGAGGCCGGTGCGTGAGCCGAAGTAGTAGTGGACCGCGGAGTTGTTGCGCTGACCTGCCGCCGCGGCGATGTCGCGCAGCGGGACCTCGACGCCACGTTCGGCGATGAGTCGTTCCCCGGCGTCGAGCAATGCCGCGCGCGAATCGTCGATGTGCATCCCCGAACTGTACTAAACGCGAGTATTGACGATGTTAAGCATCAGTGATTAATTGATGGGGTGGGAAGTCCAGAGGGCCGCATCGCGCACGGACCGATATTCCAGCTGTGCTGGGTGGTCCGGGACATGGCGGGCGCGCAGCGGGAGTTCACCGAGCGCTATGGGGTGGCGCACTGGCTCACCATCCCGGATGTGCACTTCGGGCCGGAAACCACCGAATTGCGTGGCGCGCCCGCCGATTACACGATCACCGCGGCCTTGGGCTATGCGGGCGGGCAGCAGCTGGAGCTGATCGAGCCGAGGCGCGGGGTGAGCCTGTACTCCGAGCATCTCGACCGCGTCGGTCCCGGTCTGCATCATGTCGCGTGGGTTCCCGAGGACTTCGACGCCGCACTGGCCGAGGCGACGGCCTGCGGGTCCGGCATCCTGGCCAGGGGCGCGTTCGAGGGGGTCGGGATGGAGTTCGCCTACCTCGACGGCGGCGCATTCGGTTCCCACGTCGAGCTGATGCGGCTGTCGGCGGACATGCGTGCGATGTTCGATTACCTTATCCCCGAAGGGTATTCGAACCCGTGGACCTAGACGACGATCGCCCGAGCACACGACAGTCGGCGGACTCCGCCCCGCGACTCCTGTCGGGCGCCGAGCTGCCGGAATCGGCCGGCGATCACCTAGTCCGCGCTCGTGCTGCCGACCGGCGCATTGCGGCAGACGATGTCGGCCTACAACGCGGTCGCGGCCGACGGGCACGATCCCGAAAGCATTCCGACTGGCTGACGCCGTTGGCCGAGGGCTCGTGGGGTGCCTTCGATCTGACGCCCGCGAAGCCACCTATGTCGGGTTCACCCTCGGCGGGCCGGCCACCTCCGTCGACGGGCCAGTGCTGCGCGCCGACGGGTCGCCGATTCCCGGGCTCTATGCGGCCGGTGCCTGCGCTTCGCATATCGCGTTGGACAGCTCCGGCTATCCCAGTGACGCCTGCCTGGGCGAAGGTTCCAATTTCGGCCGCCGCGCGGGCGTGCACGCCGCGCGCACCGCAGGCCAGACCGAGCACGACACACCGCACACCTCCGCACCGAAGGACGCCTGATATGCGTTTCACCTACGCCGAGACGATGGTCGACCCCACCTATTACGTGCCGCTGGCCCGCGCGGCCGAGGAGGCCGGGTACACGACGATGGTCGTCGCCGACAGCGTCGCGTACCCGAAGGATTCCGACGCGAAGTACCCCTACACTCCCGACGGGAGTCGGGAGTTCCTGGAGAACAAGCCGTTCGTCGAGGCATTCGTGGGGTGCGCCCCCCAGGCCGCGGTCACCACCACCCGGCGGGTGACGCCGGGGGTGGGGTGTCTGGCCCACCCCGCCCCCCCGCGCGGGGCCCAACACGCCCCCCCCCACCCCCCGCCCACCGC
>NZ_JBHVDF010000007.1:325600-348736 GCF_042802915.1 Nocardia sp. NPDC057440 | reverse complement strand
TCGGGTGGGCGTTGTTGGCGGGCGCGCCCCCGCCCGCCCCCCCCCCCCCCACGACGCTGCGGTTCACGCCGTTCGTGCTGAAGCTGCCCATCCGGCCCCCCGTGCTCGTCGCCAAACAGGCCGCCTCCATCGCCGCGCTCAGCGGTGACCGGCTCGGGCTCGGCGTCGGAATCAGTCCGTGGCCCGACGATTTCGACATGATGGGGGTGCCGTTCGAGCATCGGGGCGCACGGATGGACGAGTGCATCGACATCGTGCGCGGGCTCACCGCGGGCGGCTACTTCGAGTTCCACGGCAAGTTCTACGACATCGCGCCGATCAAGATCAATCCGGTGCCGGGCGCGCCATTGCCCATCCTCATCGGCGGGCACAGCGAACCGGCGCTGCGGCGTGCGGCGCAACGCGGCGACGGCTGGATGCACGCCGGCGGCGACCCCGCCGAACTGGATCGGCTGCTGGACCGTTTGACCGTGCTGCGCGCCGAGTACGGCACCCGCGAGGATTTCGAGGTGCATGTCATCTCGCTGGACGGGTTCACCGTCGACGGTGTGAAACGGCTGGAGGACAAGGGCGTCACCGATGTCATCGTCGGCTTCCGCTACCCGTACACGACCGAGGTCGACACCGAGCCGCTGGACACCAAGATCGCCAACCTGTCCCGGTTCGCGGAGAAGGTGATCGCGCGAACCACCCGGTGAGCGGCGCGAGCGAACGGAAGGAACACTCAGGCGCCGCAACGGCCTTCACGCGGGCGCCCACAGCGCTCGTTCGGCCGAGTACATCACCTCGGTACCCGTCATGAGGATTCGATAGACCGCAGGACCTCGGGCAACGAGCAGCGACGCGCACCGGATGCCACACCGCGTCCGGTGCACTCATGTCGCGAGTATCGCGGTAGCGGCGGCGAGGGTTCGGTCTCGATAGCCTGCACCGAACAGCACCACGTGCACGAGCAGTGGATGCAGTTGGTGCAATGGGATTCGGGTGCGCCAGCCATCGGCGAGCGGATGGGTTTCCCGGTAGGCGGCGTGGACGCGGTCCAGGTGTGGGGCGCCGAACAGGGCCAGCATCGCCAGGTCGGTTTCGCGGTGACCGCCGTGGGCGGCGGGGTCGATGAGGATCGCCTGGTCGGTGGTCCAGCGGATGTTGCCCGACCAGAGGTCACCGTGGATGCGGCTGGATGGTTCCTGCGGGCCTGCGAGGGCGTCGATGTTCTCGATGACGCGTTCCAGCATGCGGGTTCCGTCGTGGCCCAGGTGCGCGGCAGCACGCGGGAGGTAAGGGGTGAGGCGGCGCTCGGCATACCACTGGGACCACGGGCCGTTGCTCGTCGTGTTGTCCAGCGGGAGATCAGCGATCCAACCGGACCAGGGCGCTCCGAACGATCCCGGTGAATGCGCGTGCAGCGCGGCGAGTTCACGACCGAATCGTTCGGCGGCGAGGGCGGTGGCGGGTGCTTGCGGCAACCACGGCAGCACCAGTATCCGGTCATCGACGGCCAGCACCTCCGGCACGAGTCCTGGCGCCCCGACGCCGAGCCAGCGCAGGCCCTCCGCTTCGGCACTGAGTATCCGCGCCCGATCGACGGCGACCTTCGCGAAAACGTCGCGGCCGTCGGTCAGCATCGCGCGATGCAACGTCCAGGAATGGCTCGCCCCGAGGTCGGTCGTCGACCGGACCGCAACGCCGAGCAGCTCACTCAGATCCGCGGCGACGCTCACGAGTGCGCCGTGGTCAGCAGCTTCTTCGTGTCCGGGTCGGCCGGATAGAACGACTCGATGGCCAGTTCGGCGACGGTGACGTTCATCGGGGTGCCGAAGACGGTTGTCGCGCTGATGAACGACAGCTCATGGTTGTCGTGGCGCAACCGCAGCGGAACCACCACCTGGTCCGGGTCCGGCAACGACAGTTCGATCTCACCGCCGGGGTATCCGCGCAATTCCTCGAGCAGTTCGATCAGTTCCGCCGCGCCGGTGACCTCGATCCGGCGGGTCAACCGCTCGAACAGGTGGCCGCGCCATTCGGCGAGGTTGACGATGCGGCTTGCCATGCCATCGGGGTGCAGGCTCAGGCGCAGCGCGTTGGGCTGCGCGGTGAGCAACGCCGGGTCGATGCCTTCGAGCATCAGCGCGATACCGGCGTTGGCATCGACCATGTTCCAGTTCTGGTCGATCGCCAGCGCCGGAAACGGTTCGAGTCCCGCCAGCATCTGACGCATCGCCTCGCGCACCGGCGCCATCGCGGGGGTGTCGAGGGCCGGTTCGGCGTACACCGGGGCGTATCCCGCCGCCAGTAGCAGGCGATTGCGTTCGCGCAGCGGAACCTCCAGCTGTTCACACAGGTGCACGAGCATGGTGCGGCTGGGAGTGGCGCGACCGGTTTCGATGAAACTGAGGTGCCGGGTGGAGGTCTCGGCACGCCCCGCCAGTTCCAGTTGACTGAGCCTGCGCTCGAGGCGCCAATGTCGCAACAGATCACCGGCGGTCTGGGTAGTCACCTCCCGAATCCTACGAACTCACGGTCCAGCCGGCCATTACCTCTCGGGTAATCGACGCGGGTAGCGGCGCCAGACGATCGTCGCGACGGACCGAGGAGAACACAGTCCGGTGCCTGTTCGTCACCCCTTGACCACTGTGACCACGCCGAACACCGTGTCCGTGGACGAGCGGACCGTCGATCCCGATACCGAACTATTTCGATGCGGACACGATATCGAGGACTATCGCCTCGGCTCACCACGCCCAGCACACACTCGAACGGGCCCAAAGATCGAGTGATCACCTTTCATGCTTGGACACCTGTATAGGTTTGCTGACTCGAAAGGAACTCCGATATGAGCGCTCTAGGCACCCCACTCAAAAAGATCATCGCTACCAGCGCGATCATTGGCGGGGCCGGCATGGCATACGTCGGCCAAGCTTCCGCCGCTACCGATCAGGAATGGGACAACCTCGCCGCGTGTGAGTCGGGTGGTAATTGGAACAGCAACACCGGCAACGGGTTTCAGGGCGGCCTTCAGTTCTCGCCGGGCACATGGGCGGTATATGGCGGTGCCGCGTATGCGCCGACTGCCGACCAAGCCACCCGCGAACAACAGATCGCCGTCGCCGAGCAGGTACTCGCCGCTCAGGGCTGGGGCCCTTGGGCAGGTTGTTCGGCAGCGCTCGGCCTTTTCCGGTGAGACAGCAGAGCTGTCCAACGGGTACGACCGAGCCGTGACACTGTCGTATCGTCCCGGTCTCATGAACGCCGCCCGTAGCGGTGAACACCGCGCGGAGTAGTAGCCGCAGCGACGGCGGTCGATGGGAACAGCGCCACCCTTACGAGTGACAATCGGCAATATCGTGTGTTCGGTCCGCGCCGAATGCCCGGTCCGACAACTGAACCGCGCGGAATGCGGCATGGCCGGATATCCGCCGGTTCCCACTGGGCCTGACTTCGCAGCGTTTCGTCTGGTCGACGATTCACCAAGAGCGGCACGCCATTCGGGCATGCCGTATCAGCAACCGGCTGCCGCGCTCCCAATCGGACCCTCCGCACTAGAGCTCTAGGATGAGGTCCGTCTCTGGTTGTGAGCAACAGACGAGTACGGTGCCTTGTGCTGGGGGTTCCAGAGGTCGGGGTCCGTATCGGACCGTACCGGCAAGAATCGGCGTCTGGCAGGTGTGGCAGACGCCGGTGCGGCAGGACCATTGAGTGGGTATGTCGCAGGCTTCGGCGAATTCGAGGACGGTCGCGTATTCGTCGCTCCACGGCAGGGTGAGTCCGCTGCGGGTAAAGGCGATGCGGGGACCGGTGCCTGGGGGCCCGAAGGGTGGATGCGGGGCTCTACGGGTGACACCGGTGAGGCCGGGATTGATCGCGGGCCGTGACCCGAACAACTCGGTGTGGATGCGGGTGGCGTCCAGGCCGAGTTCCGTGAGCGCCTCGCGCATGGCAGTCATGAACGCGTCGGGGCCGCAGAGATAGACGGTCGCGGCGGTGGGCAGGTCGAGGGCGGCTAGGGCGTCGTGGTCGAGTCGGCCGAGGGTGATTGTCGGGGCCAGGTTTGCCCTAGAGATTTCGCGCGAGTAGTAGACGTGCTCGTGGCCGTGGATGAGGGAGCTCAGAAGTTGATGGGCCTCGACGGCGAAGGTGTGCTCGGCAGCTGAGCGCGCCGTATGCATCCACCAGATATCGCGTGTGCTGCCGGCGGCGGCGAGTGTGTGCAGCATCGCCAGGACTGGGGTCACCCCGATTCCGGCGGACAGCAGGATCACGGGGCTGGTGTCGTTGTCCTCGGGAAGGACGAAGTCGCCTCGCGGGGAGGCGACTTCGAGCACGGCGCCGACGCGGAGGCGCGTGTGGAGGTAGGTACTGACGACGCCGTGCGCCTCGCGTTTGACGCTGATTCGGTACTCGTGGTCGGATGGGGCCGCAGACAGTGAGTAGTTGCGCACCGGTGGTGGGTGGGCTGCGCCGGGTAGGCGAAGGCTGAGGTACTGGCCGGGTCGAGGCCGGGGCAGCGGGCGATGGTCATCGGTTTCCAGGTAGATCGACGTCACGGCTGCGTTCTCAGGTACGACGTTGGAGACGCGCAGTGGCCGGAAGCCGGGCCATCCGACGGGTTCGATACCAGGCAGCGGCGTGCTGGCCGGTGATCCGGTCGCCGCGGAGTCGAGCAGGCCGTGAAACGATGCCTGCCAGCCTGGGCTGAGTGCGGGGATATCGACTGCTTTGCGGAGTTGGTCGATGTCGCGATCGGGCAGGTAGAGCAGCGCGTCGATCGTGGCGACACTCATTCGGTGCCGACCCAGGCGGGTACGGACGATCTCGTCACCGGCTTGGACGTGGCCCTCGGTGATGACCCGGAAGTAGAAGCCGGGCCGATGATGGGCGACGAGCAGCGCGGGCATCTGGGGTTCGCCCAGGCGCATGCCGACCCGAAAACAAGTGACGCGGGGTTGGGTGACCTCGAATTCGGCGTCACCGATGCGATAGCAGTCGCCGATGTGGACTTCGTTGTCCGGTAGGCCGTCGACGGTGAAGTTCTCACCGAACCGGCCGTATTCGAGGTCGTCGCGTCCGAGGTAGTGCCGCCAGAAGTCGTAGGACTGACGTTGGTAGACGAGTACGGCGCGTATTTCGCCGCCGTGACCTTCGAGATCGCCTTGGCCGTCCCCGTCGATGTTGAGCCTACGAACCATCAGCGGCCCTGCGACCGGGTATTTGACGATGCCGGTGTGGACGGTCCGGCCATGCCACGGCAGGTTCTTGGGTAGCCCGATGTTGACGGATAGTAGCTGTGGCATCCCACTCGCCTCCCTCCTGCCAGGAGTGCGGCATCGGCGATGTTGTCGACCGTACCCGTCCGGCGGTGTTCAGTGCCGCACACTTGGACAATGGCAGAACACGTTGGTGAGCCGACGAGCTCGACAGCGTTCGGCGCGGAGCGCGATCCTGCGCGAGTCGTCGCGTTCAGCGATGCGGTCACTGCCATCGCCGTCACTCTGCTCGTCCTGGAGATCCGGGTACCGGAAGATACCCAGGACCTACTCCACGGCCTCGCCACCCTCTGGCCGTCCTATCTGGCTTACGTCATCACATTCATGTTGATCGGGCAGATATGGGTCAATCATCACGTCATGTTCGATCACATCCGTCGTGTCGACCGGGTGGTGCTGTTCCTGAACACCGTGCTCCTGATGGACATTGCGTTCTTGCCGTTCGCCGCCTCCGTTCTGGCCCACGCCTTCCACGATGGGCACGGACAGCGCACGGCGGTCGTATTCCACGGTCTCACCTTCGAATTGGCAGCCATTCTGTTCAACACCATTTGGGAGTACGCGCGTCGAAACCACCGGCTGCTCGCCGCCACGATTGACCCCGCGGGCGCGCGAGCCATCGCATGGCGATTCAGACTCGCCCTCGCCTGGATCGCCGTCGGAATCTTGCTGGGTGTCCTGCTTCCTGTTCTCGGCCTAGCCGTGATCGCGGCGTTCATTCCCTTCTACTGGCTGCCGATACCGGGCGAGACTGCCAGGGCGAAGCGTCGGCGCGATGGTGGCGGGCAGCCGTGACCAGGACCGATTCACATCGGGACTACTGACGGAACCTCGAATGCCGGGAGTCACCGAACTGTTGCACTCGGCGATGTCGCCGTCGCGGGTCGGCGTGCCGATCGAGCGGCTCCGGCATGCCGTACCGTGCTTGCTCACCGTCAGCGATGTGTGGCTGCGCCTGCTGGAAGGCTACCGAGGCTAGATCTGACTCCGCTGCTGCAGCTCGTCGGGGTCGAGGCCCCGGTCGATACCGTGCGGAATCACGACTTGGCCTGGTTCGAGGACGAGCTTCCTACCGTCGAGGGACACATCGACGATGTCGGGTTCGAACGACACCCACCCCGACACCGCCGCAACCTCGGGCCATGCCTCCAGGTACGACCATGCGGCGCGCTCGCGCTGCCGAATGTCGTAGTAGCTGGCCAGGCCCTTGTAGGGGCAAAACGTCTGGCCCTCCACCGGGGTCAGGGCAGACTCGTCGATGTAGTCGCGGGGGACATACCAGCGGGGTGCGAAGCCCGATTCGTAGAGGGCCAATGGACGTCGTGTCTCGGCGACGACCCGATCACCGTCGCGGACGACGAGGTGCCGCGAGGTCCGGCGGATGTCGATGCGGTGGTAAAGGTCGGCCGCGTGGCCGACAATGCGGTCGTCTTCTTCGTAGAAGGCGTCCATCGACCGCCAGGCGAAGGCGACGCGGTCTCGCAGGACGGTGGCGTAGGCCGGGAGGTCCGTGAACTGCCACGCGGCTCGCTGCGCCTGACGGTCCTCGATGTCAACGCTGAACCACGTCGTCGTTCCGAGGTCGCGATGTTTCGTCGTGCGTGTCTCCGGCACCAGGACACCCTCGAGGACATCGGGGCGCGGGAAGAACGCGACCGGGTAGCGGTCCGGCTCATGCAGCAGGACGACATCCTCGCTGTCGGCCATCCACTGCCCGCCGAATTTCACACGCATCCGTCTGCGGAGCGGCTCGGCGAACAACAGCCGTTCCGGCAGCGGCTCGGCCACCAGGAACTGCCCTACCGATCTGGTCGCCAACGGTCCTTGCTGCCATGCCAAACCCATTGCTTTCTCCTTCGTCGATCGAGCTGGCCGCTGCGGCCTGCGCCGGCGCGCTCGCTGGAGACGAATCCGCGATATGGGGCATCGGTCTTCTCCTGGTAAGCGCCCAGGGTTCTGGGTAGGTCAGCGGGTGACGGTCACGCTGCTCATGAATTCGCGGATCAGTTCGGCGACATCGTCACCGGCGCTCTCCAGCAGGAAGTGCCCGCCATCGAGCAGATGGATTTCAGCGTCTGGTACATCCTCGGCGAACGCGCGGGCGCCGTCCGGGCCGAAGATCTCGTCTCCTTTGCCCCACACCGCCAGCAACGGCGGGCGGCAGCGGCGCAGATACTCGTGTAGCGCCGGGTACATCGGCGAGTTGGTCGCGTAGTCGCGGAACAGCGCAAGCTGGATGGCGTCGTTGCCCGGCCGCGACAGCAGCGCGAAGTCGTGATGCCACGTATCCGGGCTGACCAGGCTCTCGTCGGCGACGCCGGTGAGGTACTGCCACCTCGTGGCGTCCAGGGTCAGCGCGGTGCGGATGTTGGCCTCCGTCTCGGGCGTCTGCGCGCGCTGGTAATCCCACACAGTGGTCCAGAAGCTGTCCACGAAGCCGACGTCGTAGCCGTTGCCGCTCTGCGTAATGATCGCGGTGATTGCCTGCGGGTTAGCCAACGCAAGTCGCCAGCCGATCGGGGCGCCGTAGTCCTGAACATAGATCGCATAGCGCTTCACACGCAGCTGTTCGAGCAGCCCGGCGGTCAGACGGGCCAGCGCGTCGAAGGTGTAATCGAACTCATCGACGGAGGGAGCGGCGGACAGCCCGAACCCGAGGTGATCCGGTGCGATCACATGATATCGGTCAGCCAATGCGGGGATCAGGTTGCGAAACATAAACGAGCTGGTCGGAAAGCCGTGCAGCAGCACGATCGCCGGGGCAGCGGCGGGCCCGGCCTCCCGATAGAACAGCCGCTGGCCCTGCACGGTCGCGGAGCGGTGATGAACAGCCGTCATCTCTAACTCCTTTTACTTATTGAGATTCTCGCCCTCCAGCACCACGACAACATCCACATCGGTCATCCCGGTGGCCGGCCCAGCGGTGGCTGGGCAAACTGAATGTCGAGATCAAAGGGGCCCGTATTTCGAGCCGATCGTGTCCTCGGCGTTCGGATTTCGGATCAGAGACGGATCGAGGTCGGCTTCTCCGACAGATCGTTCCGAGATTCGGTTCCGGATTCAGGCTCGTCAGACGAAGTGCGCCGATCCGCTTCAGAAGACTTGGCTCTGTGCATGATCACTCCGATCTATTCGAAGGTATCTGGCACCCGCACAGCAATCGTATAGCCGGACTGGGTACCGCAACCGCCGATTCTGCAGGCGCACACACCAGCAAATGTCCGTTCCACATGCAGAAGCGCGTCCGTTCGACCTATACGCCGACCTCACATCGGCTAGAACGCTGCCAGCAGTTCGGTGGCGATCGCATCGCAGAACTCCGGAATATCGCCCGGGTTGCGAGAGGTGATCAAGGTCCAGCCGTACTCCGGTGACCGGACCACCGGCCGATCGGTCCACAGACCGTCGGCGTTGATCACGTCGGTGCGCAGTGAGTGATACGACGTCAGGGATTTTCCCTGGAGCAGATCGGCCTCGACGAGCAGCCACGGGCCGTGGCAGATGGCCGCGATGGGTTTACCTTCGGCGGCGAACTGTTTTGCCAGCTCGACCGCCCCGTCCGCGACCCGCAATTTGTCGACGTTGACGGTGCCACCCGGGACAACGAGGACGTCGAAATCACCGGCGTCGACATTGTCGAGCGTCGTATCGGGATGAACGACCACATCCCTGTCGACATCGTGCTGGAACGTCTGGATGTCATCGAGTTTCGGAGCCGCGTGCACTGCAGTGGCTCCGCGCTCCCGCAACCAGCCGAGCGGCACCAGCAGTTCGTCCCGTTCGACACCGGTGTTCGCGGTAATGAACAGGACGCGTGCCTCGGTCAGTTGGCCTGACATGGTGACCTCCTCGCGGTTCAGTTACCTGCGGCCTACCCGAGTCGTGGCCACCCAAACGATCGGCGCGAATCGGATCGGCGGCTCGCGGCGAGTCCGGACGGATAGGACCCCGGCCCCTGGATGCGGCGTGACGCGACGCGCTGGCGCCTGCGGCTTTCTGCCGCCGACCGCACGAGTTCGCGTTACGTTTGATGGTGCGACACCTGGGAAGACGGTCGGTAGAACCTACGGAAGGGTTTCGCCATAGCGATCGCCGAGGACTCGTCACCACACACCGCGCAACGGTCGCGGGGTGCGATGGCAGGTCTCCGCGCTACCGGTCGCAATCCTCGACGAACACCCTCACCGCACCCCGCGACCGTCTCCGATCTCGTTGGCAGACGACTCGATCGCGGGTGGTCCCCGGTGATCAACGATGTGCTCGCCGTCGGCACCCCCGGGGTTTTGCCGCGGTGTTTCGAGGGACCGCAACGGCAGCCCGGTCCGAGGCCAGGACTGCACGCAACCAGCATCACCCGATCTGCCGACGACCTGCCTGCTACCTAGAGGAGTGAGATGTCCGAGCAGAACTACACCACCGACGACGCCGGTATCCCGCAACCGAGCGACGAGCATTCCCTGACCGTCGGCCCGGACGGCCCGATCCTGCTGAACGACGCCTATCTCATCGAGAAGATGGCCGCCTTCAACCGCGAACGTGTGCCGGAACGGCAACCGCACGCCAAGGGCGGCGGCGCATTCGGCACGTTCGAAGTCACCCACGATGTCAGCGCTTACACCAAGGCGGATGTGTTCCAGCCGGGTAAGAGGACGGAGATGCTGGCCCGGTTCTCCACCGTCGCGGGTGAGCGCGGCAGCCCCGACACCTGGCGTGACCCACGCGGGTTCGCCCTCAAGTTCTATACCGAGCAGGGCAATTTCGACATGGTCGGCAACAACACGCCGGTTTTCTTCGTGAAGGATCCGATGAAGTTCCAGGACTTCATCCGCTCGCAGAAACGCCGCGCCGACAACAACCTGCGCGACCACGATATGCAGTGGGACTTCTGGACGCTGTCGCCGGAATCCGCGCACCAGGTGACCTGGCTCATGGGCGACCGCGGCATCCCGCGCACCTGGCGGCATATGAACGGCTACTCCAGCCACACCTATTTGTGGGCCAATGCCGCGGGTGAGCGGTTCTGGGTCAAATACCACTTCAAGACCGATCAGGGCATCGAGTTCTTCACCCAGGACGAGGGTGATCAGATGGCCTCGATGGACACCGACTATCACATCCGTGACCTGTGGGGGGCGATCGAGGGCGGCAACTATCCCAGCTGGACGCTGCACATGCAGATCATGCCGTTCGAGGAGGCGAAAACCTACCGGTTCAACCCCTTCGACCTCACCAAAGTCTGGCCGCACGCCGACTATCCACTGACCGAGGTCGGCACGATGACCTTGCATCGCAATCCGGTCGACTATCACACCGAGATCGAGCAGGCCGCCTTCGAACCGAGCAGTGCGGTGCCGGGCACCGGGCCGAGCCCGGACAAGATGCTGCTCGGGCGATGGTTCTCCTATCCGGACGCGCATCGCCACCGTATCGGCGCCAATTACAAACTGCTGCCGGTCAATTCACCGCGTGCGACCACACTTCGGTCGTATTCGAAAGACGGGGCGATGCGCTACACGAACGTGAGCGACCCTGTCTACGTGCCCAATTCCAAGGGCGGCCCGCACGCCGATTCCGCGGTCTCCGGCCCGCCCATCGGGTGGCACAGTGACGGCGAAATGGTCCGCACCGCTTACACATTGCGCCGCGACGACGACGATTGGGGCCAGGCGGGCACGCTGGTGCGCGACGTTCTCGACGACGCCGCCCGGGAGCGGCTGGTCGACAATATCGTCGGGCATCTGCTCAACGGCGTCTCCGCGCCCGTGCTGTCCCGGGCATTCGAGTACTGGCGAAATGTCGACAAGAATCTGGGCGACCGCATCGAGACGGGCGTGCAAGCGAAACAGGACGAACTCGATCCGAAGGCCCCGAAACAGGCCAACCCGGCCCGCTCCTCGGCTCAGCACAAGGCCTAGTGCGCTATCGGCGAACAGCGGTGACAGATCTGATGTTTCCGCTATCGGTAGCAGGTCGGGCTTCAGCTCGGCGATGAGTAGCGAGGATGGCAGACAGCGCCTGACGGTCGAGTTTTCCGCGCGCAGTGCGTGGCAGGCTGCCGAGAACCAGGAGCTGGATCGGCATGCTCGGGCTCGGGAGGGTCGCGCGCAGATGTCGCCAGATGTCGTCGGTGCTCGGCGCACCGTCGTGCACCACGATCGCGGCGGCGGGCGCTTCACCCATTCGGGTGTCGGGCACCGCGAGACAGGCGGCCTCCGCGATGCCGGGTAGTGCGGTGAGCGCGGCTTCGATGGCGGCGGGCTCCACATTGAGGCCCGCACGGATCAGCATGTCGCTGGTACGGCCGAACAGGTGCAGATGGCTGCCGTCCACGCGGCCGCGGTCGCCCACCGACATCCAGCCGTCGACCGGTCCGTGCACCACACCGTCGTCGGTGAGGTAGCCGTCGAACAGCATGTCGCTGCGCACGAACACCACCTCGTCACGGATCTGCGCCTCGACGCCGCCGAACAGCAGGCCCGCGGACGTCTCCTCGACGGCCCCGAGTCCCCGATCGAAGGACACGAAGCTCAATTCGGACGCGCCGTAGAAATGCACGAGCGACGCGTTCGGGAGGATCTCCTGCAACGCAAGACGTCCCGTGCGCGGCCATCGGGCAGCCGAGGACAGCACCTCACGGACGGTCTCGACCGGATCGATGCCCGATTGCACCACGTCCCAGGCGATCGTCGGCACCGAATACAGGTGTGTCGCCCCGTCGGGCAGCGACTGCGCCACCGGCCGCAGATCCACTGTCGCGCCGCGAGTGAGGGCATGCAGGGCGCCGTACAGAAAATGGGTGTGATCGAGGACGCCGGGCACTGCGACGCGATCGCCACGACCGATATCGAAGGTGTTGTCGGAGCGATCGAGGGTGGCGGCCCACGAATGTTGGTTGCGCACGAACAACTTCGGTTCGCCGGTGGTGCCGGAGGTGATGCCGACCAGCAGTTCGTTCCCGGGGTGCGCGCGGCCGACCGGACCATCGGATTCCAATGCCGACGCCGTCTGCACGTCCCCCTCGAAGCCCAGTCGGCGCAACCGCCGGTGCTGATGCGGCGCGGCGACGACGGCGCCGGGCTTCGCGAGTTCGAGCACTCGGGCCAGTTGATTCGCCAGCAGGTGCCGGTGCAACAGCACAACGCTGATACCCGCGTGCATGGCCGCCACCACCACGACAAGCGATTCGATATCCGAGGTGGGCAGCACCGCAACCCGGTTCATACCGTCGAGCCCGGCGGCCGTTCGGGTAACCCGCGACCAGAACTCCCGGTAGTCGATGCTCTCGCGAGCAGCGACGATCGATGTCGATTCCGGATGCTCGCCCGCGCACCGCGCGACGCGCTCGGCCAACAGCTCAGTCATCGTCCACTCCCCGCGCGGCGAGCGCGTCACCCATCGCGTCCGCGGTGCGCAGCGCTCGCACCAGCACCGGCGTGACCAGCGCCGTCATCGACCACTGCAACCCACGAGCGCGCCTGGCCTCGGCGACGTCGTGCACGATCTCGGTCAGCAGCGGAACACACCGGATGGCCAGCGCCAGCAACAGCCCGATCCGCTCGGGGTCGACCCCGACCTTGTGCAGCGGTCCGAGCGCGCGCGTCACGGCGTCGAGCATGTCGGTGACCCGGGTAGTCAGTGTGACCAGCGCCGCGAGCGCCACCGAGATCAGCAACACACCGCACACGACAACCGCACGCGCGGGCGAGGTGATCAGCACCTGGAACACCGCGATGATCAGCAGCATCCACACCATCGGACGCAATTGGGCCACAACAACTTTCCATGGAATCCCGGATATCGCGAACAATCCCGCCACCAGCACCCCCACCACCGCGACGGCCGTCGGGCTACGCACGAACACTGTGGCTGTCACGATCGACGCGATCAGCAGCACCAGTTTCGATCCGGCAGGCATCCGGTGCAGCACTGAGTGGCCGGGCAGGTACACACCGATCATCCGACCGACGCCCGGTATGCGGGGACGGCGTCGCCAGGGATTCCGTCGAACGCCACGACGCCGTCATCGATGACGATCACGCGTTCGAAGCTCTCCAGCAGCGACAGCTGGTGCGTCACGACGATCACCTGCTGGTCCACGGAGTCGAGCGCGTCGGCGACCGCACGGGCGTTGCGCAGATCCAGCAGGGTGGTCGGCTCATCGGCGATGATCACCTCCGGCCTGCGGATGAGAACCGCGCCGATGGCCAGCAGCTGCTTCTGACCGCCGGACAACAGGTGCGAGGGATGCTCGGCGTGCTCCTCCAGCCCGAACCGGGTCAGCATCTCCTCGACGCGCGCCGCGACCTCCTGTTTGCTCAGCCCTGTCCGTCGCAGCGAGAACGCGAGATCCTCCGAGACGGTGGGCATGACGATCTGGGTGTCGGGGTCGGTGAACACGAACCCGACCTTGCGGCGCACCTGCGCGCCCTTCCTGGCCGCATCGATCCCATCGACGGTGACAGTGCCGGAAGTCGGCCGCAACAACCCGTTGATCATGCGCGCCAGGGTCGACTTGCCGGAACCGTTGGATCCGATAATGCCGACGCGGCGCTCGCGGATGCGCAAGTCGATGTCGCGCAACACTTTTCGATCACCGAAGTGGTGGCTGACCGAGTCGAAGACGATCTCACTCACTACTGCGCCTCACTACCGCTCGTGCGCCGGATACACGACCCGGCTCGTTCACTACGCTCACTCACGAAACCCGCTCCACGAGCATCGCGATGCCCTGCCCGCCGCCGATGGCACACGCCGCGAGCCCGAGCGTGGGGCCATCCGCGCGCAGCATCTGACTTGCCAACCGCACCAGCAAGATAGCTCCGGACGCACCCCACGGATGACCCATCGCGATGGCGCCGCCCTGCGGGCAGATCGTGGATTCGTCCAAACCCAATTCATCGGACACCGCCAGCACCACCGACGCGAACGCCTCGGTGATCTCGACGACGCCGAGATCCTTGGTATCGAAACCGGTGCGGCGCAGCAGTTTCCGAATGGCGGGCACCGGTCCCAGACCCGGAAGCGCCGGATCGGAGCCTGCCACCGCCGACCCGAGTACCCGCAACGCGGGCACCCCAGCGGCCAGCGACTCACTGGTGACCGCCAGCATTGCGGCGCCGTCGGAGATACCGCACGAGTTACCCGCGGTCGCCGTGCCCTCGACGCCGAAACTGGGGCGCAGTCGCGCCAGCCTGGCCTCGGTCATCCCCGCGCGAATGCGTTCGTCGCGGCGCACGTCGCCGATGGGCACGATCTCCGCGGAGAAGTCGGCCGCGGCAGCGAGGGCGTGCGAACGCGCGGCATAGGCATCCTGCCGCTGTCTGCTGATGCCGCGTACGCGCGCGAGGTGATCGGCGGCCGCACCCATGTCGGGATCGGGGAAGCCCGCCGGCGCAAAGGGGGCGCGGGTGTAGCGCACAGGATCGGCGTCCGCGATCGGCGGCCAGAAGCGCCACGGCGCTGTACTCGCGGACTCGACGCCGCCGGCCAGAATGAGCTCGTCCGCGCCGCTGCGCACCCGCAACGCCGCCTGCATGACAGCATCCAGGCCGGAGCCGCACTGGCGATCGACCGTGACGCCGGGAACGTGCACGCCCGCTCCGGCGTGCAGTGCCGCGATCCGCGCGGGGTCGCCGCCCGGTCCGAGGCAGTTGCCCAGGACGACATCGTCCACCTCGGCGTCGATGCCCGCGCGACGCACCGTGGTCAGCACGTCGCGCAGCACCGGGGTGGCCAGATCGGTAACGGTCAGATCGGCGAACCCGTGCCCGGCGTTGCCGATCGGCGTCCGGCGCGGCGCCACCAGAACGGGAACATGATTCATGTCAGCAAGTCTTTCAGCCGACCACGGGCGACCTTGCCACTCGCGGTGCGCGGCAACGACTGCAGTGCCACCCAGCGGCGCGGCATGGCCTCCTTCGTCAGCACTCCGCGGGCGCGCGAGCGAATCTCCTCGATGCCCGCGCCGTCGAGTTGCACTGCGGCGGTGACGGTTTCACCGAATACCGCGTGCGGCGATCCGATGACGGCCGCGGCGGTGACGCCGTCGAGCGTTTCCAGGATGCGCTCGACATCTTCGGCGACCACAGTGGTGCCACCGACGTTGATCGCGAACTCGCCACGGCCACGGACCGTGAGCTCGCGGTTATCGCCCAGCTCGGCGAGGTCACCGACGCCGAACCACTCAGGGGCGCCGAGCACACTGTAGGGAGAACGGACGTAGAGCAGTCCCCCGCGCACCTCGGCGTCGACGCCGTCGAGCAGTCGAAGCGGTTCGGGGACCCGGCGCGCCGCGACGAGGGAGACTTCCGCGGACCCGTAGTACTCGATGAGCGCGATGCCCTCGGCCGCCGCCGCGGCGCCGTCGTCCAGTGCGATGCCCGCGACGATCGCCGTACGCAGCCGTGGAGCGGTGCGCACCGCCTCCCGCAGCACGGCCGGAACCGCGTGCACGACCGTGGCCTGCGACGGGTCGTCGGTGACGCACGCACCTCGCCACAGCGCATGCAACGCGCCGAACAGATGCATCGTCGCGTGCAGCGGGCCGGTGATCAATACGCGATCGGTGGCGAGGATGCCGGTGATCGTGGTGAACGCGGGGAAACTGTCGAACCAGGATGCGGCGGTCCGCGCCAGTGGCCGTGGCTTGCCGGTGGAGCCCGAGGTGGTCACCAGCAGAAATGCCGACGGCGGAATACTCGGGCGGTGCGGGCGGGCGTCGGGGTTCTCGACGATCACCGGGATGCTTCGACGTGCTGCGGCACAGACACAGATCAGCGCCTCCGCGACTGTGAGCCGCGACGCGTCGTAGACGGACTCCCGCAGCCCGTGCCGGTCGTTCCACCGCTCGATCGCGGCATCGAGCTGCGCATAGGTGTAGGTGCGGCCGTCGATGTCGAGCGCGGGCGTGTCACCGGCGCCTCCGAGTTCGGGACTACGCACGGATCAGACCGGGGTACGCGCGGTGCACCCCCTTGGCGACGACTGTCGCCACGACGACTTTGAGCAGGTCACCCGGAATGAACGCGAAGTTGGTGGTGATGGCGTGCCGGAAATCCAGATCGGTGCGCAGCAGCAGACCAACAGTGCCAAGGACGTAAAGGATCAGAATCCCGCCGATCGCGTTGACGACCAGACCGAGCACGATCGGATACTTCGGCAGAATCCGGGCGGTGCACAAGCCGATGAACAGCGCCGCTGGAATCCAGCCGATGAGGTAGCCGACACTCGGACCGGCCAGCGCCGTCAATCCGGTGCGGCCACCGGACAGCAGCGGCAACCCGATCATCGTCAGCGCGAGGAAGACCACTACCGCGGCCGTGCCCTTCCGCGCCCCGAGCACCGCACCGGCCAGAATGACACCGAGGGTCTGCACTGTGATCGGCACACCGCTGAATCCGACCGTGATGGCGCCCGGCAGGCCCAACGCCGCGATCAGCGCCGCGAACACGGCGATCTGCGCCATATCTCTTGCGGACATACCGGCCCGCGACTTCCGAGGGCTTTCGACACCTTCCACGACGACATCCTTCGCTATAAACTTGAACGCCGTTCAAGATAGCAGGCGACCATGGCAGTGGACCCGTCGGCGCACGCGATCCGTCACCTGCGGCAGGCGGCCATTCGGAAACGATCGGCCGCCACGCCGCCGAGGTCGTTGCCATCCCCCCGACCGATACCCAGGCTTACCGCCTATGTCCGCCGCCTGCCCGTCCTGCTCTTGGCCCTCGCCGATGCACGTGTCGTCGCACCGCTCGGTCCACTACCTACGCTGCGTGTGCGGCAAGTGGCTGATCGCCCACCGCGGTGGCGTGCATCTGGTCGCCGGGACCGGCAAGAAATCGGTGGCGTCCGAACATTTCGAGCTGATTCCGTTGCCCGAGGCCTGATCCTCGAGGCAGGCTCGCCCAGCGCGCTCGACCCCGCCGACACCGAGGTCCCGGCGGCGGGAAGACAGAGGAAGAGCGACCGACAGAATCCGACTACTGTGTCACCGGCCTGCGGCGGAAGAACGTTTCCGCGAAACAGTGCTCAACTCGAGTTCATTTCGCGCTTCGGGCCGCGCGCGACCACTTCGGTCTTGCCGTCGCGGTCGGTCGCGACGATCTCTGGTGCGGCACCCCAGTTGCCGAACCACAGCCGGTTGTCACGCCAGCGCGGCGACTCCCCCACACAAAGATCACTGAACAGAGTTTTCGGCGTGTACGCGACTGCTCCTCCTGCGATCGGTCTGCTGACATCGGGTTCGTCTTCGGCAACTACACGAACAGCGCTCCGCCGGATCGACACGACGACGGAAGAAGGTTCGAAGGTGTTCGGCACCCGATCCGTCACCGCACAGGGTGCGATCCCACGCGATGTTTCGCCTGCTACGAGACCGATCCAGGTAGGCTAAACGGACAAATCACCCATCCGGTGCGTGTGGCCGGTGTGGGCGAAGCTAGGCTCGGGGGGTGAACGTTGAGGTGACGCCATTGCCGGGAATCGGTGTACGCAAGGACTTTCCGATCAAGAGTGGGCACCGCAGAATCGGCGTCATCGACCGCAAGGACGGCACAATCGACCTGATTCTGAGCAGGGCCGACAACCCGGATGTCACCGATCAGCTGCACTTGTCGGCGAACGAAGCGGCGGCGTTGGCGAACCTGTTGGGCGCACCGCAATTGGTGGCGCGGCTGCGGGACGAGCACCGGGAGCTCGAGGGTGTCAACACCGGGCAGTTCCCGATCCTGCGCGGCTCCCCCTACGACGCGCGCATGCTCGGTGAAACCGAGATGCGCACGCGGACAAAAGCTTCCATCGTCGCAGTAATGCGCGCAGGCCAGGTCATCGCCTCGCCCGGCCCTGATTTCACGTTCGCCCCGGGCGATCAACTCGTCATTGTCGGTACCGCGGAGGGCCTCGAGGCCGCCGCCGAGATCCTAAGCCACGGCTGATCCATGGTGTTCGAAGGAACCGCGCTCTCGCTGATCCAGCTGGGCGCGGTATTTTTTGGCCTCGGCCTGCTCGGTCGCCTCGCCGCACGCATCGGAATGTCGCCGATTCCGCTGTATCTCATCGGCGGACTGGTCTTCGGCAACGGCGGGTTCATCGCGCTGAGCAATGTCGACGAGTTCATTCACCTCGCCAGCGAGATCGGCGTGGTACTGCTGTTGCTATTGCTCGGCCTGGAATACAGTGCGCCGGAACTGGTTACCGGAATGCGAAGATCCTGGCAGGCCGGGCTGCTCGACATCGCGCTCAACGCGACGCCCGGTGTCGTGGTCGCCCTCGGCCTCGGGTGGGGTCTCACCGGCGCGATCGCGATGGCGGGGGTCACCTACATCTCCTCCTCGGGCATCGTCGCGAAAGTCTTGAACGACCTCGGTCGACTCGGCAACCGCGAGACCCCGGTCATCCTGTCGATCCTGGTGTTCGAGGACCTCGTCATGGCCGGCTACCTGCCGGTGTTGACCGCCGTGCTCGCCGGCGCCGGCTTCCTCGCCGGGCTGAAGACGCTGTCCATCGCGCTGATCGCCGTCACCGTGGTGCTCGTGGTCGCGCTGCGCTACGGCAAGTACGTTTCCGCGATCGTGGCCAGCGAGGACCGCGAGATCTTCCTGCTCAAACTGCTCGGCGCCGCATTGCTGGTCGCCGGGTTCGCCTCCGCGGTCCAGGTTTCCGCGGCCGTCGGCGCATTCCTGCTCGGTATCGCGATCTCCGATTCGACCGCGCACAACGCCACCAAGATCCTCGAGCCACTGCGCGACTTGTTCGCGGCGATGTTCTTCGTCCTCTTCGGTCTGACCACCGATCCGGCCAGCATCCCTCCGGTATTGGGATGGGCCTGCCTACTGGCGGTCGTCACCACCGCAACCAAGCTGGCGACCGGCTGGTGGGCCGCCCGGCAGGCAGGCGCCTCCCGCTACGGCCGGGCCCGCGCGGGCACCGCACTGGTGGCGCACGGCGAGTTCTCCATCGTGATCGCGGGACTGGCGGTCGCCGCGGGCGCGGTCCCCAGCGAGTTCGCCGCGATGGCAACGACGTACGTGCTGATCATGGCGGTGATCGGTCCGATCGCCGCACGGGTGGTCGAGCCCATCCTCGGCATAGTCGCGCGCCGCCCGTCCTCGCCGCGGCCCGCTCCGGAACCGCACAGCGAATGAGCGAGTCCACGCATTCCGCGGTGTTCTCAATCTCCTTGTCCCGCAGGGAAATTAAGCAGATACGTGCGTCGAGTTTACTCGGATATTACTCAAGTTTCATCGACGCGATACGGCATCCTCGATAGTGTTGATCCTACCTACAGCGAGGTGGGATTTTCGAAGACCTCACATCGGTCGGGGGGAAAACGCCCGTAGGGAGAGCTCGTGAAGTATCCAGTGTGCGCTCGCGTGTTAGGTCCGTTAACGCTTGCTCTGAACAATCGCAACGCAACGCCTACAGCCCAGAAACAGCGACAACTCTTGGCATTGCTACTGGTCAGGCATTCGACCGTAGTTCCGGTTTCGACACTGATCGAAGAGCTGTGGAGCGAGGACCCGCCGCGCAGCGCGGTCGCCGTCATCCAGACATATGTACTCGGAATTCGCAAGAAGATGGCGGAGCAACTCGACATCGGGCAGGCCGAGGTCGCGGAGCGATATCTCCGCACGCGCAGCAAGGGCTATTCGTTCGAGGTACAGGATTGCGTTTTCGACCTGCGCAATTACCGCTCGATGTCGGATGCCGCCAGGATCGCCGCCAAGGCAGGCGACGATCACCGCGCCGTCGATCTGTTCCATGCGGCGGAGGCCTGCTGGACCGGCGCCGCGTTGGTGGACGTAGAGGCGGGCTTGCCGCTCGCCGCGGAGATCTCGCACCTCGATCATCTGCGGCTGGCCAATGTCGAGCTGCGCATCGAAGCCGAACTACGGCTGGGCCGCCACCGCGAAGTATGCCCAGACCTGGCCCGATTGACCATGCAGCATCCGCTGCACGAGCGCTTGCAGGCGTACTACATGTTCGCGCTGAGCCGTTCGGGTCAGCGACATATCGCGCTCAGCTCCTACCAGCAGTTCTGCAAAGCGATGCAGCACGAGCTCGGGCTCGACCCGTGCATGAAGCTACAGAAGCTGCACCAAGACATCCTCGCCGCCTCGGATGAACGCGTCGGCATGATGCTCGAACGTCGGCATGCGGGTTATCTGATCGGCTTCCATCCACCCGCCGACCCTGCGGCATCCGCCACTCCCGCCTAGCAATATTCCTCGAGCAGCGGCCCTTCCAATAATTCGATCGCGCAGAGTGCTGATCTCCCGTGCGCGAGTCGAACACCTAGATCAGGAGATCTTTTCTCGTACAGATCCATTCGCCCACTGTTCCCGAATCCGGCGCGGCCCCGGCCTATTTCCAGCCGTAGCGAATATCCGCTTCGCGCGTTCATGTCGACACGAACACCCGGAGCCCATTTCCCGCATTTCTCCGGAAAACGAATGCCTCGACGTCACCTGCTCGGCGTCGAGGCATTCATTCGAGCGCGGCGCGGTGAAATCTGTTTCCCACAGCCTGCGCCCACCCGCTCGAGAACACGTCGAATCGGCGGCTCGAGCGGTGCTGGAGCACCCCTCACCATGCTTGGTTCCCAGCATCACCACAACACCACGATCATCCTGTGGAGGGACCAAAAGCTATGGATACCAGCGCATTCGGCGGTACCGGATGACTCGCCAGCGCATGCTCACCGGCGACGGAGTCTGCCGTGACGGAGGTGCGCCGATATGCCGGAGGTGACCAGCGATTCGGTCGACGTCTGCGTCATCGGTGGCGGACCCGCCGGGCTGATGGCGGGACTGCTGCTGGCCAGGTCGGGTGTGGACGTGCTCGTGTTGGAGAAGCATCCGGACTTCCTGCGCGACTTCCGAGGCGACACCGTGCATCCCTCGACGCTGCGGGTGATGGACGAGCTGGGACTGGCCGAGGAGTTTCTCGCGCTACCGCATGTCGAGCTGCCGCAGCTGCCGATGGCCACCGCCATGGGGCCGGTGATATTCGCCGACTTCCGCAAACTGCCGGGACGTTTCCCGTTCGTCGCGTTCATGCCGCAGTGGGACGTGCTGAACTTCCTCGCCGATGCAGGTCGCCGGTACCCGGGCTTCCGGCTGCTGCAAGAGGCCGAAGTGACCGAGCTGGTGCAGCGGGACGGCACCGTTGTCGGCGTGCGCGCGCACACCACGGACGGCCCCTTCGAGGTCAGCAGCAGGTTGGTCATCGCCGCCGACGGACGCAACTCGCTCGCGCGCGGCTCCGGCCTGCTCGAGGTCGCGGCAAGCGTCGCCCCGATGGATGTGCTGTGGTTCCGGGTGCGCAAGCCCGATGGTGACCGGTTACCGACGGTGCGCAGCGGCAAGGGCTTCTTCATCGTCTGCATCGACCGCGGCGACTATCTCCAAGTCGCGTACATGATTCCGAAAGGTGGCTTCGACACGATCGAGGCCGCTGGGCTCACCGCATTCCGAGCCGACCTCGCCGCGATCTACCCGAGTCTCACCGGGCATCTCGACGCGGAGATCCGCAGTTGGGACGATGTGAAACCGCTCGACGTCCGGGTCGACAGGCTGCGCCGCTGGTATCGGCCCGGGCTGCTCGCCATCGGTGATGCCGCGCATGCGATGTCGCCCGCGGGCGGGGTGGGCATCAATCTCGCCGTCCAGGACGCGATCGCCGCCGCCCGCATTCTGGCGCCGTCGCTTGCCGCGGGCCGACGCCCCACCGTCGCCGAACTCCGCGAGATTCAGCACCGCCGTCAATGGCCCATGCGGGTGGTGCAATTCACACAGCTGCGCCTGTTGTCGGATCTCTATCCGAACGCCGGGCGGCCGGGTACCGACAAGCCACTACTGGTCCGGCTGCTGCGGCGCGTTCCCGGTCTACAGCACGTCGTCGCCAGGGTCATCGGGCTCGGTCTGCGACCCGAACATGTGCCGCCGATAGCGAGCAACACCGAAACAATCACTGCCCCAAAGAAACTCAGGGAGAACCACTAGTGTCGACCTATCTGCTCATCCATGGAGCCTTCCACGGCGGCTGGTGCTGGCAGCGGGTGACGCCGCTGCTCGCAGCCGAGGGGCACACCGTCCACGCGCCTTCCCTCGTCGGGCTCGGCGATCGGGCCGAACTGCTGACACCGGAGGTCGGCCTCGACACCCACGTGCAGGACCTGGTCGAATTCATCGTGTCCGCAGATCTCACCGACATCGTCCTGGTCGGACACAGTTACGCGGGCATCGTCATCACCGCGGTCGCGGACGCGGTGCCGGACCGGATCGCCGAACTGGTCTATGTCGACACCTTCGTCCCCCGCGATGGCGAAGCGGTCGCCGACATCATGCCGGGCATGGTCGAGGCGTTCGTCGCCGCGGCGGCGAACGCGGGCGACGGCTGGCGGGTTCCGCCGCAGACCATGCCGATGGGCGACGGTGGCCTCTACGGCGTGACCGACGAACCCGACCTCAGCTGGGTGGCCTCGATGCAGACGGCGCAGTCGCTCGCGACATTTCAACAGCCGATGCGGCTGCGCAACCCGGACGACCTCGCGGCGATACCGGTGACCCACGTGCACTGCAGCGAGGGCGGCGAGGACTTCAAACAGATGCGCGCGGCGGGCCTGCCGCGCACCTTTCCGCCCGCCGACTTCCCCGCCGCACGCATCCATGTGCTCCCGACCGGGCACGACTGCATGATCACCATGCCGCGCGAGCTGGCAGGCCATCTCCTCGAACTCGCACCAGCGCGGGTCGAGAGCTGACCCGCGACGGCATCTTCTGATGCGCTCACGCGCCCGCGTCGTAGGCGGCGCGGGCGGGGGTCAACTCCGTCGGGTGGGAGGCCGTACATAAAGCGAGTGTGGGGAAAA
>NZ_JBHVDF010000007.1:13531-325590 GCF_042802915.1 Nocardia sp. NPDC057440 | reverse complement strand
GGGGGCGGGCTGGCAATCTCCTCCAACGCCCACCTGGGGGGGTGGTGCGCTCCCCCGCGCCGGAATTTTCGCAGGCGCTCACGCGCCCGCGTGGTCGGGGGGGGGGGGGGGGAGCACCTCGGCCTGGTGCTCGCCCGACCAGTCCACGATGCTGCCGAACACCGGGGCCAGCGTCGCGGCCAGCGAGGTCGCCGCGTACTCCACCCGCGGCGGCACCTCGGCGTAGTAGGTACGGGCAACCAAGCCGTCACGTTCGAGTTGACGCAAGCGCTGGGTCAGCACCTTCGGTGTCAGGCCGGGGATGCGCTGCTGCAATTGGGTGAAGCGGAGTCGGCCGTCATGGGTCAGCACCCACAGCACCTGCGTCGACCATCGCCCGAAGACGAGGTCGATCACCGGCGTGATCGGGCACGGATCCACGGTCGCGGTCAACCCCGCGCGGGGCACAGTCGTCATCGGTCCTCCGGTCGATCCGCTTTCCTCTTGGTAACTACTATACTTTGGAAAGTACTGTGAATCCCAGCAGCCGCGCACACCGCATGAGTGAGCGAAAACCCAAGGGAGCACAGCGATGACGACGACCGTGCACAACCGGCCGGGACTACCCCCGCGATCCGGGAACCCGCCTCTCACGCGAGCACACAATCCACACCAGCAACTCGACCAGACCGCGCCGACGATCCTGCAGGAGGCCCTGTGGGCACGCATGGTCACCCTCGACGGCGTTATCGTCGGCCGCAGCGGCGTATCCCTCGCCGACACCCGCGCACTGCATCTGCGACCGGCCGACGCCTACGGTCCCGCCGAGGCGTTTCTGGCGGGCACCGAATTCGCGCACCTGCACGGGCACACCGACGGCAGCCTGCACATGTGCCTGCCGACGGAGGTCGTCGCGGAGGCGATCACCCGCGGCTGGGCGGAGCTGCATCCGATGGCGCGGCAGCGATTCCTGCCCGCGACGGTGGTGATGGTCTACGGGCCGCGCGACACCGACGAATTGAAGATCACCTGGCGGTTGGTCCTCGCCAGCTACCAGTTCGCCCGCGGAGTGCGCGGGAGCGACACCGAGCCCGTCGACAACTGAGGAGACACCTGTGAACACCGCTCAGCCCACCACCTATCTCACGCTGGCCGCCGACGCCCAGAATCTGCTGTTCCGCGAGGCGCGCACCGCCAACGCCTTCGCCGACGATCCGGTCGACGACGCGCAGATCCGCGACATCTACGAACTCGTCAAGTACGGGCCGACCTCCATGAATCAACAGCCGCTTCGCGTCGTGCTCGTGCGCAGTCCGCAGGCGCGCGACCGCCTTGTCACCCACATGATCGACAACAACAAGCCCAAGACCGCCGGCGCGCCGCTGACCGCAATTCTGGCCGCCGACTTGAACTTCCACGATCAGCTGCCGAAGGTGTTCCCCCATGCACCGGATGCCAAGGACTACTTCGCCGACGACGCCTACCGCACGGAATCAGCGCGCTTCAATGCCCTGATCCAGGTCGGTTACTTCATTCTCGGCATTCGCGCCGCCGGGTTGGCGGCAGGCCCGATGAACGGCTTCGACGCCGCGGGCGTCGACAAGGAATTCTTCCCCGACGGAAACCACAGTTCGCTCGTCGTCGTCAATATCGGCAAGCCGGGACCGAACGCCTGGTTCCCGCGTTCGCCTCGGCTCGACTACGACGAGGTCGTGACGACGGCATAGTTTCCCGCCTGATCGGACAGGGTTCCCGGCCGTCGCGGGGACCCTGTCCGATAGATGGCTCCGGCACCGGGCTGTCCGAACTTCCTGCGACGACAGAAACCGGCGATTCGCCGGACCTGGGTATAGGCTTTCGCCTGCTGGTCGGCAGAGGTCCACGGACGCCGTGGATGCGCAGGCCGCAATCGGGTGCAGACCGCCCGAGTAGGGATCGGAGATGGTGTTGCCCAAGGTGTTGCTCGACGGAAGCATCGCGACGATCTCCACCGGATCCAGCGAAAGCCTGCTCTCCGAGCTGGTGGAGCACCTGCGGCAGAACCGGACGGTCCTGCGCGAGGAATGGGCGCGCCGCATCACCGAAGCACAGCTGCTCACCGCGATGACACCCGATGAGATGTTCTCCGAGGCGACATCGGTATATGACAACTACGTCGCGGTGCTGGAGACCGGTTCCGTGGAAGCGCTGCAGGACTACGCACGCGATCTGTCCGAACGCATCATTCCGCGTGGCGTGGAAACCGATGAGGTCCTCGGTATCGTGCTGCTGCTGCGCGATGTGCTCGCGCGCTCGTTGTTCGAGAAATACCAGGGCGACTTCGATCTGCTCAACCAGGTCCTCGACGCCTACGAACCGGCCGCCAACCGCATCGCCAACACCGTCGGCGTCTCCTTTGTCCAGGAACGCGAGCGCATCATCCGCCAACAGCAGGAAGCGATCCGGGAGTTGTCGACTCCCGTGCTCCAGGTGCGTGAGCAGCTGCTGATTCTGCCGATCATCGGCGTGCTCGATGGGCAGCGGGCTCGTCAGCTCACCGAACAGCTGCTGAGCGCCATTCGGCGCAATCGCGCCAAGGTCGTCGTCATCGACATCACGGGTGTGCCGACGATCGACTCCACCGTCGCCAACCACCTCGTGCAGACGGTCGAAGCATCCGGCTTGATGGGGGCCAGCGTGATCATCACCGGCCTGTCCTCAGAGATCGCGTTGACCTTGGTGACGATCGGGTTGGACCTGTCGAAGATGAACGCCGTCGGCGACCTGCAGGGTGGCATCGAGGAGGCCGAACGCCTACTCGGCTACGACGTCACCCGCAGTGGCGCCGGAGATTTTCTGCATACGGGCGAGCGGTGATGGGGCCGCGCGCTCGAGCAGGCATCGATGATGCCGTGATGTCGGCAAAGCGCCCGCATATCACGCCGGTGGTGACCTACGGTGTCCGTCGAAGGCCGAGCGCGCATGAAAGTGGTTGCGCCCGAGCCGGAATCGCGAGGAGGAAACATGAGCTTCCGGTCGTTGCTGCGACATCTCGGCACGCTGGCGCTGGCATGCGTGATGACGGTGACGGTCGCGGCATGTGAGGCCAGCCGTTCCGAAGCGCCGCAGGCAGGCGAGGAAGCGTTCGTCTCCGTCACCGACGTCGATCCGACGATCCTCGTCGATGCTCGCTATTTCGGGCAGCACAATTTCCTCGGTACCCGGGTCGCCGGATATGAGGCGCCCAAGTGCCTGCTGACCAAGCAGGCGGCAGCGGCCCTCGCGCAGGTGCAGCAGGAGCTGCGGCCGATGAATCTCACGCTGAAGACCTACGACTGCTACCGTCCGCAACGTGCCGTCGACCACTTCGTCGCCTGGGCACGCGATCTCGGCGATGTGAAGATGAAGGCCGAGTTCTACCCCGCGGTGGACAAGGCGAACCTGTTCCGGGATGGCTACATCGCCGAGAAGTCGGGCCATAGCCGGGGCAGCACGCTGGACCTCGCCATTGTGGCGCTGCCCGCGCCCGAGACCGAGCTGTATCACGAGGGTGATCCGCTGCGTGAGTGTTTCCGGCCCGCGGATCAGCGGTTCCGTGACGACATGCTCGATTTCGGCACCGGATACGACTGCTTCGATCCCGCGGCGCACACCGCGAACCCGGCCGTCGGCGGCACCCAGCGGGCAGTGCGCACGCTGCTGACGAACCTGATGGATGAGCACGGGTTCAAGAACCTCGCCGAGGAATGGTGGCATTTCACTTTGAAGGAAGAACCCTTCCCGCAGACCTACTTCGACTTCCCCGTCCGCTGAGAAGGCCCGGCCGCGGCGGCTAGGGCAGCGGAGCCGTCGTCGCGTTCAAACGCTCTACGTATTCGTCGTTGATCAGGTGGTAGGCCTCACCCAGATCGTCGAGTGCCTGCCGCCATCGGGATTCGGCGTCGCCGTCGCCGGGGTTGCGGCTCAGCGCCAACAACGTCTCGGTGGCATCGGCCGACCGCGCCGCGGCATCGAGCAGAATCGGCGCGGGATCGACCGTCGTCTCGGCGGCCAACGCCTCGATGCGGTCGCGCAGCCGCCGTGCGTCGAAACCTGCTTGCACGCAAGCATTCGCACCGGGCGCCTGCCGGGTGCTCATCGCAGCGGCACGAGCGACCTCGTCCTCGGCCGTCGCCGTGGAGAGCACCTGTCGCATTTCGCCACCTAGCGCGTGACATAGCAAACCGACCAACAACGGGCGCTCCGAATCCGGCCCGCGAACACCCGCGCTGTCCGGCTCGCCGAACTCCGCAGGATCTATGTGCAGAATCGCCAGCACGGCCCGCAACTGTGCGATCGTCACCATCGTGTAGCCCTACCCATCCGTCGCAGCGGCCCTCGGCCGCACCATGGACCTTGGCAAAACAGTGGGGTCCGGACCAAACCGGCGGACCGGTAGCCCACCAGTAGCCACCGCGCCGGTCCCACCAGTGCGTGAGGGTCAACGCGGACGCCCTCAGCCTGCGACTGCCGAGACGATCGGCCGGTCCTCGGTTCCGCTACACACGGCGCCCGCCTCGCTCAGCGCACCGGCAAGATGGTCCGACAGCATCTCACACATGGCGGCCAGCTGGTCCTTGCGGTCGGAGTCGAGGGCGTCGAAAACCAGGCTTCGCACCATGTTCAGGTATTCCGGAGTCGCTTGGTCCACCTTTCGACAGCCGTCCGCGGTGATGACGGCGTACACCCCGCGCGGTCCCGCCGCGGCACTGCGCACCGCCCAACCCCTGCGCTCCAGCTTGGACACGGCATGGGACAACCGCGATGTCGAGGCGTTCGCCGCGCCGGCCAGCTCGGTCATGCGCATCCGATGATCGGATTCTTCCGACAACAGCGCCAGCACACGGTATTCGAAATGGGTGACCCCGAATTCGCGTTGCAGCAGGCCATCCAGGGCACTCGGCAGGCGTGTCGTCACCGTCACCATCGCCCGCCAGGCCCGCTCTTCGGTGTGGTCGAGCGTCGTCGCCATGTCTTGCCCCCGCTTTCAGCCAAGTGACATCGAGTCCCGTGTTCGGATGTGCACCGCGTCGGCTACCCGACGCGACGACAACAGTTTGCCGTGCCTTCGCTGGATCCACGAAACCCTATACAAACGAGCGAACACTGTCCATGGTTGGACGAACCCTGAGATCTGGGTGTCCGCCGGGCGTGCCACGACCCGATCCCTGCGCATCGTGCGGTCGCCGACGCTTGTCTACCGCGTCTGCACATGACACGCCAGCGCGGCGGCGATCGGCCGGGCCCGTCGCGTCCTCGTCGACGATGTATGCCGGGCTGGATTTGTTGATGATGCGCCGGAATTCCGCGACGGCTTCCGGTTCGTTGGTCACGTGTTTCCGGGATATCGAAGTGGTCCCGGATGAATATGGCCTGATACGGCTTGGAGTTATCGGAATCATCGGCACTGGTCCGATTGGCCACCCGGGCAGGCCGATTCCAGCCGGTCATCCATGGCGAGATGCACCTTCATCGCACGCGCGACGAGTGCCGGATCGGCGATGACCTCGGTAAGTTCGGTCCAGGCCGAGAGTTCGTATTCCGGGCGACGGCTAGTCGAGCAAGCCTGATCCGGCCGTGATGGGTGCGCCGAGCGAGATCCCCTGTGCCACTCGGGACTTCGTCGATGCGATGGAATGCTCGATTGAGCCGCACGAACGAAGCCGCCGTGCTTAGGTTCATCTGGTTCGGAATGGCTGTGAAAAAGTTGTGCAGGAGGATGGGCGATGACGGGTTCTGAGTCGGTGGGCTTCGACACGACCAAACCGAGCATCGCGCGCGTCTACGACGCGCTACTGGGCGGGACCGACAACTATCCCGCCGATCACGCGGTTGTCGAGCATCTTGCCGAGACGCTGCCGGGGATCAGTGAAGTCGCTCAGGTGAATCGGGCCATGCTCGGTCGCGGCGTCCGCTACCTCGCGGGCGCGGCGGGCATCACACAGTTCCTCGATCTCGGCGCCGGGCTGCCCACCATGGAGAACACCCACCAGGTCGCGCAGGCGCTGCAACCGGGTGCGAAAGTCGCCTACGTCGATATCGATCCAGTCGCGTTGGCACACGGTCGCGCGCTGGTGGAGAACAACGAAGGGACCGTGGTCGTGGCCGCGGACCTGCGCACCCCCACCGAAGTTCTCGACGATCCCGCGGTTCGCCAGACGATCGACTTCACCAGCCCGGTCGCTGTCATGCTCGTCGGGATCCTCCACCACCTGCACGACGATGAGGATCCCGCGGCCATCGTCGACAGCTATCTCAGTGCCGTGCCCTCGGGCAGCTACCTGTTCATCACCCACTTCTGTGACTCGGGTCCTGAGGCACGCGCGCTGGAGAAGTCGTTCCTGGAATTCCTCGGCACCGGCCGGTTCCGGACGCGCGAGGAGGTACTCGGCCTGTTCCGGGGTCTGGAACCGGTCGAGCCCGGTCTGGTATATCTGCCAGAATGGCGGCCCGCCCACGGCGACCCCGGGGAGCTGAGCATCACCCAACGGCTGATGGTCGGCGGGATTGCGCGCAAACCCTGAGGGTCCGACGATGTGTTGGCGCGCGCATCACGGCGCCTGAAAGTACTATGTACGTACGCAGAAAGTAGTGCGCGACGGGATGCCGGTCCCACCACCGCCACTACTGGAGGTGAACTATGCGCGTACGGAGATTCGGCGAGCTCGAAGCGGTCATCATGGACCGAGTCTGGGATCGCGACGAACCGACCACTGTCCGTGGGATTCTCGACGAGATCAGCGCCGAACGCGAGATCGCGTACACCACGGTGATGTCGACCATGGACAATTTGCATCGCAAAGGCTGCCTCGAGCGGGAACGCGTCGGCAAGGCGTACTGGTATCAACCCACGCTTTCCCGTGAGCAATACAGCGCAAGTCTGATGCACGAGGCCCTCCACGGTGGTGGCCGATCAGATCTGGTGCTGGCCTATTTCGTCGAGCAGATCGACGCCGAGGAGTCGGCGGGACTGCGTGCCGCACTGCGACTTCGGCGAGATCTGCCGCAACCGAAGCCGACGGAAAGCCTGTCCCAGCAGCAGTGAACGCGTCCGGCGACCTCGAAAGTCGCCGGACAACGCGCGCAGGCTTGCCACGCGTGGCAATGCCGCTCGCACTACGCCTGCTGCCCTGCGCACCGGACAGCCGCTGCCGCACGCTGCGACATGTCGGTTCAATAGCTTTTTGCCACAACGCCTTTCACATCCGGCCCAGCCGGGATTCCTGGATGCGCCTCGCTTCCTGGACAAGCAGATATTACGTATGTAGATAGTAGGTGTCCGCTAGGTTAAGTGCATTCGCGGTGTGCCGCACGGCTCGACGCCGATCGACAGGAGGAACGCCTTGATGCGTTTTCACGCATTCAAGACTTCGAAGCAGCACAGCACCGAGCTATGCGCCAGGATCCGGCGCCCTGTCGCACCGCGGGCCGCCGGATGAGCGAGGCGGTCTGCCTGATCCTCTCGAGCTTCGCCGTCGCCGTGCTGGCTCCGCGCCCGCTCGCGCGACTCACCCGTGGCATCGCGCCACAATTCGAACTCGTCGCGTGGCTGAGCGCGATCGGGTCGGTCATCGTCTCATGGACGGTGGTCCCGGTGATCGTCGTCGCCTACGTGATCATTGATGTGGCCGAGCCGGGCCGTCCGGTGCTCGACAGCTGCTACACCCAACTGCACGACGCCGCCACCGGCCACTACGGACTCCTGGTGCAGGGCGGGTTCGTCGCACTCACCGGGTTCGCGATGTGCGCGGGAGTGGTGCTGCTCGTCCGCGTCGGACGGTGGTTTCTCCTGGCCCGCAGCACCACCCACGAGCACGCGCGAATGGTTCGGATGGCCGGGCGGCACGATGCCGGATTGGACGCCATAGTGCTGGAGGTCGCTCAACCGGCCGCCTACAGCGTGGCGGGCAAGCCACACACCGTCGTCGTCACGCGCGGCGCGATCGCCGCACTCGATCAGTACCAGTTGCGTGCCGTATTGGAGCACGAGCGTGCCCATCTCGCTGGTCGGCACCATCTGTGGCTCGCACTGACGCGGGGGCTCGCGGCCAATCTCTCCCGGATCGAGCTGTTCACCCTCGGCGCGACCGAAGTCGCCCGACTCCTGGAGATGTGCGCAGACGACGCGGCCGCGCGGGTGCACGGCCGACCGGCTGTTTTGCGCGCCCTGCTCACCCTTTCCGGCATCCCCGAAGCCGCCTCCGCGGTGCTCGGCATGAACGGGGTCGACCTTCCCGCGCGCGTCGAGCGGCTGATCCCCTCGGTCGAACCGCGGCCGGGAGTTCGCGCCCACCTCGTACTGGGAGCTGTTGTCGCACTGGTGATCATCGGGCCGCTGGCGTCGGCGACGTTGGCCGCCATTGGCATTGCCCTGTCTGCGCCGCTGCTCGGCTGATCGCCACCGTCACCACAGTCCTGTGCACGGCGCAATCCATCGCCTTCGAGTTGCCGAGGGCGTTCGAGCGATCCCGTCGATTGCCAGTCATGAATCCTTGGTTCGACCGGCGGGTGGCATCAGCAGCTCGTCGATGTCGCGGCGTCGTTGCGTGCCAGGATGGCGCCACACCCGCCCACGACAATCGGCGCGTCCAGTGCGCATCCGGCAATTCCGAACCCCGACACGCAGCCACCACAATCGGCGCGTGCGGGTGTGTTGCCGACCGGTGCTGTCTGCTAGGCCGATCGGCGCAATGGATGCAGGGCGGCGAGAGCGCGGAGTGCGTCGGCGCGGGAGATCGGCTGGTCGTTCTCCAGGGCGGCGAGCTCGAGTTCGATCCAGTCGCGGATCAGTGCCGACATGGTGACGTTGCGATCTTCGGCGGCCCGCTTCACCCGCTGATGCAGCTCGAACGGGATGCGCAGCGACGTGGTGACGGTGACCGCGTCTTCGCGCAGCACCGGCGGCGCTTCGGCCGGGTCCACCTGCTCGTCACCGAATTCGAGGCCGGCCAGGAAGTCCTGGACGTCCTCTGGGTTCGTCGGATAGTCAGTCATCGGCGTGCTCCCAACGCTCGAACTCCGCGACCTGCGTGTCTGCCATCTCGACGGCACCCAGGATGTCCCACTGCCAGTCCTCGGTCCGGCGGACGGCGATGATGAGCGGCCTGCCTGCGTTGGTGCGGCCCCACACTGTCAGGACCGCCAGCCCGCCGGGGCCGCGCGCCCGCCGAGGCCATCGGCGAACACCGGTGAGCACTTGCAACACCTCGCGGGGGTCGATCCCGATTAGTGACAGCAATGCCCACTCAGGCCAGTTATAACCCACAAGCAGGGATAATACAAGTGTATTGCCGTCGAGGGCGGGTGGGCTGCCAGGCAGTCCCCCGCTGAGCGGCAGATGCGCGCTCCCTTCCGCGCCGACCTTCGCGACGGCTGGTCGAGAGTGCGCGCACCTGCCCGACTCATCGTGCGCGTGCCCGTGACAAATTCCAGCTCTGCCAGCTGTCACCATCGAGGTCCGCGCGAATCCGATCGAGCACCTCGGCGCGCAGCGGTTCCGGCAGACGCTGCAGAGCCGGGACGATATCCGGCGAAAGGGTGCCCAGGTACTCGGTGTCGACGTTCTTCCCGTGCTGCCAACGGTCGATGTTCTTGTCGGCGACAAGACCTTCAGGGTTCAGTACGGCGAGGATGACCAGAGTTGCGGTGGCGGTGCCTATCGCGGCACGGGGCAGCCAGGCACGGTCCAGCCGAAGCACCGCGGCGATCACCAGCAGGTAGACCAGGCCGAGCCACAGTTCGCACACCTCGACCAACAGTCGCAGCACCGTGAATCCATACGCCTGCTGATAGGTCCACATCCGGCCGAGCGCGGACGCGACAATGACCAACGAGAGCACGCTCACCGCGCACAGCAGCGTTCGCAACCACAGCCGATCTGCCGCCGAATCCTTTGCCGCCCAACGCAAGACGACCAGGATGACGGCAAGGGTCAGCATCGTCACGATCGACAGCTGCCAGAAACCGCTGCGGGCGTACTCGGCGTAGGTGAGCCCGGCGGTCCGCTGCACGTAGTTGTCACCACCGAACAGCGCAACGAACTGTGCACCGACGAAGAGCGCGAACAGCGCCGTCAGCGCGCCGACGGGCAACGTCCATTCCAGTCGTCGCAGCGATCGACCGGTCCCGGCGTCTTCCTCGTCGAAGGCCGGGGCAGGCGGTCCGGCCAGCAGGTACATCGCACCGAGTGAGCCCAGCCCCACAACAGCGAACAGAACAGTCCACTGCGCGATCGCTCCGGCGTCGAGCTCTGGCGTCACGCTCGCGAGCAGGTTCGCGAACGTCGCGTCCGCCCCACCCAGGAGCGGCACGAACACCGCCAACAGCACGATCGTCACCGCTATCGACGCCACGACCCGCCACGACCTGTCCTGACCACTCCCGCGCACCCGGCCGATCGCCGCGTACACCCACGGCAACGCCGCGAACGACTCGATCGGCACCGCGATCACGTCGTACCACACGCCATTGGCCGATCGCCGCCCTACGGCCGCCAACGATCCGGCCACACACGCGGCGAGTACGCACAGTACGAACAGCCATCCGGCGGCGCGGAACGCACCCACCGCGAGCAACGCCAATGCCGAGGCCGACCACCAGATCCGGCCCCAATTCCCCAGGATGCCGCCGGTGCTGTCCGCGAGAGCCGACAACGGCGTCGTCGCCTCGTCCGCGACCGACGCAGTCCCCACGACCGCTCCCGCAGTGTGCTCCGATCCAATTTCTGTTCCGGCGACGTGCTCAGCTCCGGCCGCGCCGGACCCCACCTGCACAGCCCCGGTCGTTGCCGACCCCTCCCGCACAGCTCCAGCCTTTGCTGACTCGGGCTCGGCAAAAGTGACCTCCGCGGTCCCGTCCGCGGACACACCCCGAGACCCATCATCCGATGCGGACTCGGCACCAGCTCCCGCGGTGCGCCGCGCACGCCGATCTACCACGAACACCGCGGCCGCCGCCACCGCTCCAGCCAGCACCCAGCCGACCCCTGGACGATCCAGCGGAATCAGGACCGCGCCGCCTACCCCCGCGATGCCCACAGCAGGCAGCACACCCGATGGACAGGTGACTCGCCCCCACCTCGGCGGTAGCGGTACCCATGATCTCGGCGCGTAGAGCGGTTGAACTGCGGCCGGACCAGGCAGCATCCGGTTGCCCTGCGACGTCGATGGTGACTCCTGCCAGACAGGCGAAAGGAGCCGCGTAGGACGTGTCGGAACCGACGAGGTTGCTCGCCAACCTGCGCTCCACGGCGGCGCCGCATGATCGGAATCCGCCGCACTGCGAGGAGTCGTCGGCGTCTCATCCGACGCGATGTCACCTGCCGGCACCGACATCCTGTCGGAGTGAGGCTCGGCGGATGTCGACGCAGCGGACGAAACCCCCTCGGCTGCGGAGTCGGCGACGATCGCCGCGTCCAACGCATTACTCTGGCCGCCCACCCCGGCATCGGATGCCTTTCCCTCGCGTGACATCACACCCTCTGTGGAAAGCGCAGCGCCGGTGTGCCCGGCTGAGGTCGGCGGCGTTGTTCTGTTCCATCGGTATGGCCGTGTCACGCGTATCGGCGACTCCGCCGATGTGGCCGGTTCATCCGGCACCGCCGATCGGGAGTCGGGGGTCGGGTCGTCCGACAGTGCGGGACTCTCCGCCACGGCCTCGTCATGCCGAGGATGGTCACCGCCGGATGGTCGTTTCGATGTCGGTGGTTCGTCTGGCGTCGTGGGTTGTTCGGGCATGAGGTTCCCCTCCAGTCGGTGTGCGGGATCGCCCCGGGACCTGTCGAGTGGTTCGGGGTGTGGTGAGCAGGGTTGGGCGAGGCGTGGTTCGGGGGCGTCAGCGGTCGGGCAGGACTACGCGGATGCGGGAGCCGGGGTCGGCCACGGCGATGGTGCCGCCGTGTAGGTCGACGACCCAGCGGGAGATGGCGAGGCCGAGGCCGGTGCCACCGCCGTCGGTGCGGCCGCCGCGGGTGAAGCGGTCGAAGACGCGGGCACGTTCGGCCGACGGGATGCCGGGTCCGTCGTCTTGGACCTCGATGACCAATTGGCCGTTGTGGGCATGCGCGGTGATCCGAACACGGCCGCCCGCGGGTCCGTGGCGGGCGGCGTTGTCGAGCAGATTCAACAGCACTTGATGCAGGCGTGCACGGTCTGCCGACACGCTCGCCGTGCTCGGTTGCACGTCGGTGCTGAATCGCACACCACGCCCGAGCGCCGCCGCCATCACCTCGGCCTCGGCGACGACCTGGGCGAGCAGCGGGACGACGGCGAGGCGTTCACGATCGAGCGGGAGCGCACCCGCCTCGATGCTGGACAGATCGAGGAGCTCGGAGACGAGCAAACCCAACCGCTCGGTCTGCGCGAGGGCTGTGCGCAGCGTCTTGGGGTCGGGCTCGGACACCCCGTCCACAAGGTTCTCCAGCACGGCATTGAGCGCGGTGATCGGCGTGCGCAGCTCATGGGAGACATTGGCGATGAGATCCCGGCGTTGCTGGTCGGCGGCAGCCAGGTCGGCGGCCATGTGATTGAACGCTTCCGCCAGCTGCCCGACCTCGTCGCGCGAACTCGCGCGAACTCGCCGTGTGTAGTCGCCGTGCGCCATCCGTTTGGCCGCGGCTGTCATCTCACGCAGCGGCCTGGTGATGCCGTGTGCCAGGAACTGCGAGGTCACCAAGGCGATGACGACTGCGGTGAGCGTGGTACGCGGCGGCAACCAGCCGATCTTGAGGCGAAAGAACCCGAAGGCAACCCCACCCGAAACCAGCATCAGGATCGCCAGCTTGAGCTTGATCGACCGGACCGGATCGAGCGGGCGCGGCAACACCTCGGCCACGAAGTCGCCGACCTTCTCCACGATGCTCATCGCGCCTCCAGCGCATAGCCGATACCGTGCACGGTGCGGATGAGGTCGGCGCCGAGCTTGCGGCGCAAGGCCTTGATGTGGCTGTCGACCGCGCGGGTGCCCGCGGCGTCGGCCCAGTCCCAGACTTCCTCGAGTAGACGTTCGCGGGCCAGCACCACGCGGGGCCTGCGGGCAAGTCGAGCGAGCAGCTCGAATTCGAGTGGGGTCAGCTGAGCTTCGACATCACCGCGCCAGACACGACGCTGATCGAGATCGATGCGCAGGTCGCCGACGACGATGGCGGCATCGTCACGGTCGGACGCGCGCTCCATGCGCCGCAGCAGTGCGTGTACCCGGGCTGCGAGCACACGCATGGAGAACGGTTTGGTCAGATAGTCGTCCGCACCGACGCCGAGCCCGATCAACTGATCGGTTTCATCGGTGCGAGCGGTGAGCATCAGCACCGGCACACCGCGCCCGGCCTGAATGCGCCGGCACACCTCGAGCCCATCGAACCCCGGCAGCATCACATCGAGCACGACAAGATCGGGCTCCCCCGCCTCCACAGCGGCGACCGCTGCGGGGCCGTCGTGCGCTATCTCGACGGTGAACCCCTCCGCTCGCAACCGTGCTGCGACAGACTCGGCGATGGTCACCTCGTCGTCGACGACGAGGATCCGACGCGATACCGGCTGCCCCGTGACCAGTGCGCTCTGCTCCATGCTCCGAAACCCTAGCCACCCACTGTGGAGAGAAGCGGCGTCAAATGTGGAGATTCCGTGTGTTCGCCGTTCACGGGAATTCGAAAGGCCACTCTGTATCGACTCGAGTCGCTCGACCGGCCAGATCGCGATCGGCCGCTGCTCCGAGGACTGCGCCCGGCCGTTGCCTCGGCTCCTCGGGCGGACACTGGGCACGGCTCGTGGTCGATGCCTTCGGGTTCGGCCCCGCGACCGAAGCGCAACAGGCACAAGGCGTTTGCGACATACAGGAGGGTGGAGCCTTCGTGGATGAAGACTCCAGGCCCGATGGGAGACCGATGAGGGTGGCCTGGACCGGACAGCAGCGATGAGCAGGGAGACGGCCAGGTTTTGGCGGATGATGCCCGTGGTGCGACGACTGCGGGCGACGGCGAGGGAGCGGCCGATGTCGTCGACCATCAGTGCGACGTCCGAGGTCTCGAGCCATGCGCGCTGTCAGCGCCGATCGGAAGCCCGTGCGGACCGCCGCTATTTGCGCGCTATCCCGCCGACCATCAGTCGCTCGGGCAGGGTGAGCTTGTCACGCACGATCCGGTCCGGACGCCATTCCGGCAGATACGCCAGCCCCGGCTCGACCAGTTCGAGACCACGGAACAGCCGCAGAATCTCCTCGCGCGTCCGGAACCGCCCCGTCCCCAGATATTCCAGGAACGACTCCTCCACCGGACCTGCCTCCGGGCCCTCGTTGATGAAGTGCGTGATGAACACGTGGCTCCCCGGCGGCACCGCGTCCAGGTAACCGTCCACCACTCCCTCGGGGTCCTCGCCGTCGTGCAGGTGATGCAACATGCCGACGAGCAGGACCGCGACCGGCTCGGAGAAATCGATCAATTTCTGCACGTCGGGATGGGCCAGGACCTTGTCCGGCTCGCGCAGGTCGGCGGTCACCACCCGAGTGCTCCTGTCCTGTTCCAGCAGAGCACGCCCGTGCGCCAACACAATTGGATCATTGTCGACATACACCACCCGCGCATCCGGCTGGAACGACTGGGCGACCTGGTGGGTGTTCTCCATGGTCGGCAGCCCCGCGCCG
This sequence comes from Nocardia sp. NPDC057440, assembly GCF_042802915.1. NCBI lineage: Bacteria > Bacillati > Actinomycetota > Actinomycetes > Mycobacteriales > Nocardiaceae > Nocardia > Nocardia sp. NPDC057440. Next base: position 310,959 of record NZ_JBHVDF010000007.1, on the reverse strand, counting down.
AGGTCGAGATACTGCTTCAGCCCGGCTTCACCGGCCAGGTACCGCACGCCGCGACCCAGGATCGCGCGATTCAATTTCGCAAGCACATCGACCTGCGGCATCGTCTCGACGAGGTGGTCGACCACGTGCTGGTCGACCTCGTAATAGTCTTTGCCGCCGAGCAGGGCGTCGTAGACTCGCGAAATACTCGGCTTGGTGGGATCGATGCCCACCGGTACCGACTCGGAACCCATCATCGTCACCCTCCCATGCAGGATCCGCATGTCTGGACCGTTCAGAGCAACCTAACCATGAGGGCCGGTGTCACGCGGCCTGATACGCCATTCTGTCGGGTTGCGGCGCACAACGGAAATCCGGAGCGCCACAACGGATCCTGCACCCAGGACTCGGTCATCGAGCGCGATCCGAGCACCGCCTTCCTGGACGTGTGATCGACGTCCGCGCTGGACGGTTGCCCATCCACAGGACGGTCGATCGTCGGTCCCGCAGAGCGGGCGCGGCTACACCAAACCGTGTCCGACCTGCAATGGAAGGGATGACACATGATCCAGTCCGCCGAGCGGGCCGCAGTGCACAGTTGACAGCATGTTTGCTAAGGGACGGATCGGGATTCGCGTGCTCGTGCCCGCGGCGGTCGCGCTCCTCGCTACCCACGGGTTCCCCGGGTCGGCGACAGCGGCAGACCAGCGGGCGGCGCTGGGCGGTGGATCGGGCATCGTGCTCGGCGGGCAATCGGCTTGCACCCTCACCACGATCGGTTTCGACCGCGCCGATCGGATGGTCGGACTGACCGCGGGACATTGCGCGGAGCTCGGCATGTCGGTCACATCCGAGCATGTGCCGCAGGCCGGGATCATCGGCACCGTGGCCTCGGTCGATCACCACGACGACTATGCCGTGATCGAGTTCGACCGCGGCAAAGTCCACCCGACCCGGCAAGTGACCTCGACACTCATCGCCGGAATCGGTACGCCGCCGCGCGAAGGCGACATCGTCTGCAAGAACGGGCGCACGTCCGGATTCAACTGCGGCGTCGTGTGGGACACCCACCGCTGGTGGTTCCAGAATCAAGTGTGCTCGCGACCGGGCGACTCGGGCGGTCCTGTCACCAGCGGCGACCGACTGGTCGGAATGAACGTCGGGCACATCGGGGTCAAGGTCCTCGGCGTGACTGTCTTCGACATCATGTGCCAGGGCACGGGGGTACCGGTCCACGATCCGTCGGTGGCCAGTCAAATCGGCATGGTGCTCGACGACATCGATCAGTCCGGCGGCATCGGAACCGGCTTCCGTCCGCTCTGACCGCACCGCCGATGGCCCGTAATTCCTGTGTGACCGTACGATATTCCTGCGCCGATGGCCGAACCCGCAGGAGCCGAACGTGGAGCCGAACACGACACCCGGACCGCACTACACCCGCTACGTGGCGATCGGGGACAGCCAGACCGAAGGCATCGGCGACCCCGACGACCACGGCGGACACCGCGGCTGGGCCGACCGGTTCGCCGAACGCCTCGGCGCGACCAACGCCGACCTGCACTACGCCAATCTGGCCATCCGCGGCCGTCGCGCCGCACAGATCCGCACCGAGCAGCTCCCAGCGGCCATCGCGCTGCAACCCGATCTCGTGACCGTGCTCGCGGGAATGAACGACATCATCCGGCCGCGCTTCGACCGGGACGCCCTGTTGGACCACCTCGACGCGATGTTCGCCGCGCTGACCGCACTCGACATCCGCGTCGTCACGTTCACCTTCCCCGACATCGGTGCGGTCGCGCCGTTCGCCCGGCCGCTCTCACCGCGCGTGCGTGCACTCAATGCCGACCTGCGTCGACTGGCTCGACAGCACGGCGTCACGCTGATCGACTTCGAGCCGGTCGCGGCCACCACCCACCCGAAGGTATGGGCGGAGGACCGATTGCATCTGAGTCCACTCGGCCACGACCTCGTCGCCCGTGCCGTCGCCGCCACGCTCAGCGTTCCCGGCGCGGACGAGACCTGGCGGCAGCCCCTGCCGCCGAACCGTCGCCGGGGCCGTCGCGGGCGAGGCGCGGTGGGCTGCCGATCATCTGCTGCCCTGGATGGTGCGACGCCTGCGCGGACGCTCGTCGGGCACGGACATCAAGCCCAAGCGGCCGGCCTTGCTCCCGGTGCCGACCTGACGGTGTCGGCCCGTCGGTCTCTGCAGGAGCGTCGATGGCAGTCGCCGCACCGCGACAGTCGATGCACATCGAGCTCAGACCGGTTCAACCGCTCAATCCCGTGCGTATGCGTCCTACGACCGGCAGTAGTATGGCCCGGTGCGAACACCGATCGAGGCAGCGGCGCGACTGCGCGGCGCCTTCGTCGGATCAGCATCCGGTGCGGTGAGCATCGCCGCGCACGCTCTCGCCGGCGGCACGGTCTCCCCCAGCCGATCCGCGCTCGCCCTCCTGCTCGCCGCCTGCACGCTGACCGGCGCTGTCGTTGCCTCGATGCGCACTCGGCACGGCGTCGTCGAGGTCATGGCGATGCTCGCGATCGGCCAGACTGCCGGCCACCTCGCCGTGTCGATGTCGGCGGGCCATCACCACAGCACGCATATCGGTGGGGCCATGCTGATGGCCCACCTGATCGCCATCCCGGTGGGCGGCCTGCTCATCCACAGCGCGGAACGCGCCATCACCGGTGCGGCGTCGAGTGCGGTGCGCGTCGTCGACGTACTCGGCGCTGGACCGCTCGCACCGCGGACACCTGCCCTCGCGGTGCCGTTCGGCGCGACGCCGACTCCGAAGCGACTGCTGTTCAGTTCGGGAATCGGCACCAGGGGGCCTCCGGCGCCCCGCTAGCCCGTCTCACCGCAGTCGATGCGTCCATGCATTCAGCGCCATCGGCACATTCGCTCGACCTCGGTAGTACGTTGCCACCACAGTGAATACACGCATGTAGCCGAGTGCGGGACCGCACCCGCGTCGAGCAATGTCGGATGTGCCTGCACCGCTCCTGCGCCCAGTGCAACAGCGCATCTGACGGGCTTCAGCACGATCCCGCTCTATGCAGGCACTCATGTATCGATCGGAGTCGGTCGGCGGCGCAGACCCTCGCCCGGCCTGTCTCCCAGCGAGTCGAGCACGGCTGCCCCGAACCGTCACGCGGAGCATCGATCGAACGTTTCGGTGCCGCCAATCGTCCTGCCGCAGCGGAAAACCCAATCCCTTCCCGATCGGAGTCTCCCCATGCTGACAACAACCCGACCATCCGCACTCCGCGCCTCTCGTCTAGTGCGTGCCGCGGCCGTTCTCGCGTCGGTCCCGCTCCTACTCGTCGGCTGCTCGTCCGACGACAAGGACGCCGCACCCACCAAGGCAGCGGATTCGATCACCGTCACGGATCAGTGGATCAAGGCCGCCGATAGCGGTATGTCTGCCGCGTTCGGCGATCTGAACAACTCCGGAACCACGTCGGTGACGGTCGTCTCCGCCACCAGCCCCGCCTCCGAACGAGTCGAACTGCACGAGGTCGTCGCGGCCGCGGACGGAACCAAGAAGATGCAGCCGAAAAAGGGCGGCTTCGTGATTCCGGCACGCGGCAGCGTCGCGCTGCGCCCCGGCGGCGACCACATCATGTTCATGGGGCTGAAGGCGGCCCTGCGCACCGGCTCGGAAACCCCGGTCACGCTCACCTTCGACGACGGGACGACCACCACATTCACCGCCCGTGTGCGCGACTTCCCCGGCAACCAGGAGAACTACGCACCGGATGGCGACCACATGGGTGGCGGCACCCCGCAGACCCCCGCGCACGGTGGCTGAGTCCGCCCGCCCAGGACGCGTCACTCGCCGGCACCTGTTCGGCGGGGCCGCCGTGGCGGCCGGCGCCGCCGGACTCGGTTGGGGCGCGGTCGCGCTCGGCGATCGGCAGACCGGCGACACTGATCCGACGCCGACCGCGATAGAGCCGTTCTACGGCGAACACCAGGCAGGCATCGAGACCCCACCGCAGGCGCAGGCGACTTTCGTCGGGTTCGATCTGCGACCCGGCACCGACCGCGACGACATCATCGGGCTCCTGCGGATCTGGACCGACGATGCCGCGCGGCTCACCCAGGGCCACCCCGCACTGGCCGACACCGAACCCGAACTGGCGCACCGGCCCGCGCGGCTCACGGTCACCGTGGGACTGGGTCCGAGGGTGTTCACGGTGTCCGGTATGGAACAGCGCAGGCCGTCGTGGCTGCGTCCGCTGCCGCCGTTCGACATCGATCGTCTCGAACCGGCCTGGAACGACAGTGACCTCCTGCTGCAGGTCTGCGCAGACGAGGCGACGGCTGTGTCGCACGCGGTACGGGTGTTGTGCAAGAACGTGGCATCGCTCGTCTCGGTGCGCTGGGTGCAGCGCGGTTTCCGCAACGCCGCGCCAGGGCAGACCCCGCGCAACCTGATGGGGCAGGTCGACGGCACCGTCAATATCGCGCCGGGCACGCCGGATTTCGCCCGACTGGTGTGGGACGACGGCAGCGCACAGCCCTGGCTGGCCGGCGGCACGTCGCTGGTGCTGCGGCGCATCGCGATGAAGCTCGACACCTGGGACGAAATCGATCCGGAGGGAAGGGAACTCAGCGTCGGCCGCAAGCTGGCCGACGGCGCGCCACTGACCGGGACCAGGGAATTCGACGAGCCGGACTTCGCGGCCGTCGACGCACACGGCATTCCGGTCATCCCGCCGTCCGCACATATCGCCCGCGCCCATCACGCCAACGACGGCGAGCGGTTCCTGCGCCGCGGCTACAACTACGACGACGCGCCGCCGCCCGGTCAGACCTCCAATTCCGGGCTGCTGTTCGCGGCGTTCCAGCGTGACGTGGATGCCCAATACCTGCCGGTGCAGCAGCGTCTCGCCGAATTCGACGCTCTCAATGTCTGGACGACACCGATCGGGTCGGCGGTGTTCGTTATCCCGCCGGGGGTTCGGTCACCGGGCGGATACCTCGGGCAATCGTTGTTCGAGTCGTGACGACGAGTCCGATGCCCGCGTTGCCGAACGCGGGCATCGGACTCTGGTAACTCGGTTCCGACTCGTGCCTCAGGTCCACAACACGGCGACGAACACGTTCACGATCGCCAGCCCGCCCGCGGCGTGCGTCAGCCATGGCACGTTCTTCCCTCGTTTGGCATCGGCATGCCCCATCTCCGCGAATGCGGCGACCAGCACCGCGATGACCAGCTTGATCCCGATCTTCGCCATGTCGAGGTCCTTGCCGAGTGAGTCGATCGACTCGGCCATACCGACGAGTACGAGACCAGTGATGATCTGCAGGCGCGCGCCCCACACCATCACCGTGGACACGTTCGGCTGTCCGGCCGCGTAGCCCCCGACCACCGCGGCCATGCCGAGCAGGTGCGTGATGACCACGACGTTATAGACGACTTCCGACACGTTCACCTTGCGAACTCCCCACTGTTTCGGTGGTTGTAGACCGTTTTTGTAGCCACCGTATTCGAGCCCGCCGCATCGGGTGCTCCGGTGGGGCGGACGCTAGGCCAACTCCACGATGAGTGGGCCACCTGCTCAGCTTGCTGTGCTGGTCTGTGCGGCGGTGAGCAGGCTCAGCGCGGAGGCGCGGGGTGCGGGTCGGGTAGTGCGAGTGCGGCGGGGGCGCGGATCGGTGGGTCGGGCTGGATGGCGGCGACGGCGGTGGAGTCTTGCGAGACGACGCCGGCGGGGAGCACGGTCCAGCACCCTCCGGAGGCAACGGGTCCGGCAAGGAGGTCTTGGATTCGGGTCAGAGTCGGCCCCACGCGGGGGGTGAACCCGGCCGCTTGGCAGGCGGCCGTAATCAGGTCGTAGATGCCGGGGTTATCTGCGCGGGCGGGTCGGGCCAGGGGAAGCTCAGCGAGGTTGGCGAGGTTGCCGGCGGTGTGGGCGTATGCGGCGGGGACTGCCAGGAATAGCCGCTCGTCCCAGAGGTGATGAACTCGCACGCCCGGGGTGTCCGGTGGCGCTGCCACGAATGCGGCATCGAGGTCGTCAGCGGCGAGGGCGGCGAGCTGACCGGTCGTTGAGGCGGAACTTGTCACCTGGAGCGTGATGCCGGGGTGGGCGTCGCGGACAGCGGCAAGAGCAGCTTCGATACGAGGGCTGAATACGACGCTGCTGCCGATGCGCAGTAAACCGGTGTTACCGGCGGCGATGTCGACGGCCGCAGCGGCGGCACAGTCGATGCCGCGTAGCGCGCGGCGCGCGTGGACAAGGAATGCCTGGCCGTCCGGGGTGAGCCGGGCCCGACGGTGGGACCGGTCGAACAAGGTCAGTCCGAGTTCGCATTCCAGCCGCGCGGCGTGATGGTCGCCACCGTTCACCCAGCGCGAGGCGCTGGACCACGCGGTGATCGAGACGCGGCGCGCGCGAGACGATTGGCAATGTCGGAGAAGGCGTCTCGTAGCTTTGCGGGACCCACGACCTCGATGTCGGCGTCGAACTTCGCGAACGCGGCCACGAGTCCGGGCCAGGACCACGAGCCCAGAACCACTCGGCAGCGGGCTGGGCCGACACTTTGGACAATGCCGTCGCTGACGTATGGCGACACGTCCTGCGCGGGAAGCTCGATGATCACTTCTCCCCAGCACGGCCAATCGCCAGTGCTATCGGAACCCCGGAAAAGGCCCACCACGAACGACCGCAAATCCCCGCCCGGCAGCTCCCTCGGAGTGAAACGAGGTCCGGTCGGTGTACGCGGGGTGATGCGGTCCGCGCGGAATGTTCGCCAGGCCTCGCGGTCGAGATCCCATACGACGAGGTACCAGCGACCGCCCCGGGTGATGAGATGGTGAGGCTCGACGCGCCGGGGCCCGCTAAGAATGTCGCCTCTCTCGGCTCCGCTGTTGGCGGGGGCGTAATCGAAGCGGAGCACCTCACGGGCTTGGACGGCGGCGCTCAGTGTCACGATTTTCGCGCTGTCCACTTGCGGGTTCGCTTGTGACGCAGGGCTTTCTACGGCCGCGATCCGCACTGTGTCGATCCGTCGTCGCAGCCGCGCCGGCATCACTTGGCGAACTGTGCTCAACGCCCGCATCGCTGATTCCTCGATTCCCGCGCCCGCCGTAGTCGCAATCTGGAGAGCGAGGGCCAGCGCGACAGCCTGATCGTCGTCGAACAGCAGCGGTGGCAGATCCGTGCCCGCCTCGAGGCGATATCCACCGTCGGGGCCCTTGTAGGCGCCGATGGGATAGCCGAGTTCGCGCAGGCGATCGATGTCGCGGCGCACGGTGCGGGGACTGACGTCCAGTCGTTCGGCCAGCAGCGACCCCGGCCAGTCCCGGCGTGCCTGCAGCAAGGAAAGCAGCGATAGCAGTCGCGAGGAAGTCTTCTGCACATCGTCGATCCTGCCAGGAGAAGAGGACACAAGCTGGCCGCTACAGCTGGAAATCTCGGTCATGGCAGACAACGAGCCAACCGTCCACACACGCACAGGAGCGACTATGACCATCAATACCGTCACCCACATCAATCTCCGTGGCGACGCCCGCGCGGCGCTGGAGTTCTACCATTCCGTTTTCGGCGGCGATCTCGCCGTGGTCACCTACACCGACGCGCACAGCGTGCAGGACCCGGGTGAGGCCGACCAGGTCATGTGGGGCGAAGTCACCTCGGGGAAGGGTTTTCACGTCATGGCCTACGACGTCCCCTCGTCGCGGACGTGGGAACAGGGCACAGGTTCCTACTTCGTCTCCGTACGCGGGAAGGACGCCGACGAAATCGCCGCCTACTGGGACGCGCTCAGCGCCGAGGCCACCGTGGTGGTGCCGCTCGCACCGGTCGAATGGTCGCCCCTCTACGGCATGCTGACCGACCAGTTCGGCGTCACCTGGGTACTCGACATCGCTGCCGACTACAACGCGGCTTGACCCCCGCGACACGGCCCACACCCCGCCCCTGATGTACCGGTGTGGGCCGTGTCCCATTCTCGGTGACACACGAGAATTCACGGAACCTGTCCATGCCAGTCGGTGTGTCAGGTCAGCGTCCGCTGGACGATCTCGTCGGTGCCCCGCGTACCGGGGCGAGCGCGACCAGACATTGCGGCCCGGTCTGGCCGCGGAGTTCGACACGTCCCTGCCGCACTGGCTGGGCAGCGCCGACGGCGGAGTGGTCGAGCTACTTATTCTGTTCGGCCTGCAAGGGATGCGTGCGCACGTGCGCGCCGACCAGCATGAGAACCCCAACACCTGAACGCGACGATCAGCCGCCGCCCCAGACCGGTAACGCCATAGTCGATGCCGATAGCCGTGCACGAACCGCCGACTACCAGCAGCAGGTCGAGGACATGTTGTCGTCGCCGCTCTACGTGCAGCCCGGCAACGTCTTCGGGCGCAGCAACTTCGAGGAGAACGTGCCCCGACCGCGCTGAGATGTGCTCGCTGCCACCGGCGCGGGGAGCAAACCGTTCGGGAGGGGACACACGCGGGCGAGTTGACGCGCCCAGGTTTCCCGAGCCAGGAATCGGGAAGAACAGCGGGATGACCACGGTTCGCACGCGGATCCCGGCCCGGCTCGATCGTCTCCCGTGGGCGCGCTGGCATTGGATGATCGTGGTCGGGCTGGGGTCGGTGTGGATCGTCGACGGTTTCGAGGTCACCGTCGTGGGCAATATCGCGGCAAAACTATCCGAGCCCGACAGTGGCCTGGCCATCTCTTCGGCGCAGGTGTCCGGGCTGGCGGCCGCCATGTATGTGGCGGGGGCGTGTATCGGTGCCCTGCTGTTCGGCTGGCTGACCGACCGCTACGGCCGCAAACGGCTGTTCATCATCACGCTAGTTGTGTATCTGGTGGCCGCCGCGATGACCGCGTTCTCCTTCTCGCTGTGGTGGTTCGTGCTGTTCCGGTTTTTCACCGGGCTCGGCATCGGCGGCGAGTACGCGGCCATCAATTCCGCGATCGACGAACTGATTCCGAGCAAGTACCGCGGCCGCATCGACATCGTCATCAACGGCACCTATTGGCTGGGCGCGTCCGGCGGCGCGCTGCTCTCGGTGGCCGCGCTGAATCCGCAATTGTTCGCGCCGAACATAGGCTGGCGCTTGATGTTCGGGATCGGCGTGATCTTCGGCTTGATGGTGCTGGTGGTGCGGCGGCACGTGCCGGAGAGCCCGCGGTGGATGTTCATCCACGGACGCGACCGCCAATCCGAGGACCTGGTCGAGAGGGTGGAGGAACAAGTGCGCCGGGAGACCGGCACCGACCTGCCGGCTGTCGAGCAGACCATCGAGATCCGCCAGCGCCGCTCCACCGGGTTCGGCGAGATCACCTCCGTCATGATCCGCAAGTACCCGCGCCGCAGCGCCCTCGGACTGGCGCTGTTCGTCGGGCAAGCATTCCTCTACAACGCGGTCACCTTCAATTTCGCGGTCATTCTCGGCGAATCATTCGACGTGCCCAGCGACCGCACCGGCTACTACTACGCCGTTATGTGCCTTGGCAGCTTCTTCGGGCCGCTGTTGCTCGGCCGCTACTTCGACACCCTCGGCCGCAAACCCATGATCGCGGGCTCGTACCTGGGATCGGGAGTCCTATTGCTGCTCACCGCGATACTGCTGGTGCGCGGCGATCTCACCGCGGTCACGCTCACCGCGTGCTGGACTGTCGTGCTGTTCGTGGCCTCGTGCGGCGCCAGTTCCGCATACCTCACGGTCAGCGAGATCTTCCCGATGGAGACCAGGGCCATGGCCATTGCCTTCTTCTTTGCCGTGGGCACTGCCGTGGGCGGTATCGCGGGGCCGCTGGTCTTCGCAGAGCTCACCGGTGATGGCGACCCAGGCCGCACCGCGCTGGCCTTCACCATCGGCGCGACCATGATGACGCTCGGCGGAGTCGTCGAACTGATCCTCGGGGTGCGAGCCGAGGGCCGCTCTCTGGAAAGCATTGCCGCCCCGTTGAGTTCGCAGCGCACCGGCTGAATCAGCGGCGCCAGCCGAGATGAGCGTTTCTGGTAGGCCGTCAGGTCGCGGCGCGACAGCTTTGAGGACCTCCGTGAGGTGCTGGTACTCAGGACCTCCGCCGATGATCGGTTGTCGCGGTTGCGTGCCGATGAGGCGAAGAGCGCTGTGTTGTTGCCGCCACCAACGTCGGGTCGGCAACCTGCGCGCTGACCGAACCGCTGAAGATACCGAACTGCGGCGCAAGCTCCGACTGCACGACAGCGCATATCCGCACCCGGCGCGCCGAGCTCAGAGATCCCAGCGCCCTAGGCCGGGTCTGTCATCGCACGCGGCCAGGGTGACCGCGAGCCCGCGTAGTTCACCCGGAATCAACACCGACTCGACCTCGCCCCGAAACGACTCGAGCACCACCCCATCCAACCAGGCCAGCTCATAGCCATATCGGCGGCGCCCGCTATCGAAGGAGGCCCTGATGTCGCGTTCGACGCGCACTGCCAGCTCGGTCAGCGCTGCGACAACCTGGCGCGGACTACCGACGTTGGAGACCTGCCACCACACACCTGCACCCGGCTCGCCGATCTCGACCCGGTACACCAGGGCCATGCCCACAGCATCGGAGGCGCTCACACTTTCCACTCTGCCCGAAAACGAACTGGACGCCACGGTGAAACGCCGAACAACCCCGAGCAGGCACGCACCTCGATCAACAGACGAGAACAATCATCCGGATGAACCGACGATCACGATGATCGTGCTCATCTTTCGACTCCTCGCACTCTCCCCCTCGAACCTAACGCCACTCGACCACCCCCGAGCTGGAAAATAGGCGATCAGACGCCCAGGCCGAACCGGCCTCGTATTTACCGCCAGCAGGGAAAGCAGGGCTACGCTGACAGCACGCCAAGGCGACGCACCGGACACCGATATCGGCGAGTTTCCGAGACGACGGACCCCGGCCGGACAATCAAGCCTCAGGACTCCGCTCCCACCCTGCAGGCCGCCCCGCCGCACCCCGCGGACCCATCCACCACCACGCCCAATACGAGGCAGGCACCATGCCTGACAACGACCCGCCCCCGATGTCCTCCGGCACATCGTCGTCGGCGTCCTACGACAACTCGTCGTCCACGGCAGGTCGGCTGGCCCAGAACAGCATCTTCGAACGATTCGCCCGCACGGGCTTCGTCATGAGCGGCATCGTGCACCTGATCATCGGCTATATCGCCATCAGGATCGCCCTCGGCGGCGCCGGCACTGCCGACCAATCCGGGGCCATGTCGGAACTGGCCGGCAAGCCGGGTGGCGTCGTCGCCCTGTGGATCGGCGCCGTCGCGTTTGTACTGATGGCGCTGTGGCGACTCGCCGAAGCGGCACTCGGCAGCTCGTCCAAACCTGACACCGACAGCAAGAAGTCGAGAGCGTTCGATCGCCTCAAGGCATTTGCCCTGGCAGTAGTCTATTTCGCCTTCGCTTTCTCCGCGTTCGGATTCGCCCGCGGCAGCGGCGAGTCCAGCAGCGGCCAAAGTGCGGGGATCACGGCCCGCATGATGCACAGCACCGCCGGCACGATTGCCCTCCTCGCGGGTGGGCTGTTCATCATCGCGATCGGCGGCTACCACGTCTACAAAGGAGTAAGCCAGAACTTCCTCGAAGACCTCGAGGGCACCACCAGCGACCTCGTGCGCAGGCTGGGCACGGTCGGCTACATCGCGAAAGGGCTGGCCATCGCCGCGGTCGGATTGCTGGTGATCCTCGCCGTGAGCCGAGCCGAGCCGAGCAAAGCCGCCGGACTCGACGGCGCCTTCAAAACCGTGGGGGCTCAGCCCTATGGAGTGGTCCTCCTCGTATTGTCCGGCCTGGGCATCATCACCTATGGCCTCTACAGCTTCGCCATGGCCCGGTACACCAAGATGTAGTCGGGTTCGCGCCGAGCAGCCGCGGCTAGAACCCGGCAAGCTCCCAATCTGCCGGGCGTCGCCTCTGCATCGTTGTTTGGCAGCGCAAATGCGGGCTACCCGCAAGGGGACCGGCTGGAAATCGCAGGCCGGGCACCTTCGAGGAAAGGGGCTCGCACCATGAGCGGTGTAGACAAGGCGAAGAACAAGGCCGAGAAGATCGCCGGTAAGGCCAAGGAAAAGTTCGGCGCGGCCACCGACGACAAGGAAAAGCAGCACGAGGGCAAGGCCGATCAGGCCAAGTCCGACCTGAAGGATGCGGGCGAGAAGGTCAAGGACGCCTTCCGCCACTGACTCGACGCCCGCCAGCGTCGATCGCGAGCGGGTGGCCCTCCGTGGCCATCCGCTCGTCGCGCGCCGATTCCCGTTGTCCACCAGCGTATTTCATCCCCAGGGTTAGGTGTAGCGCAATGACCATGGTCGCGTTGGTCTGCACTCGCGCGCTCCATTGAGCCGAATCCGAACAGCTAGGGCCTGTTTCGAAGTGGTGGTGAGGGCGGGCTGGTACCTGCCCGCATTGTGCTCGAGCCGCGGTAGGGAAGGATGTTCAAACGCTTCCGTATCGCAGCATCACGAGCGCGTCGTTCGTCCATTCTGAAATGCTCTGGGGTGGTGGTAGTTCCACGCCCGCAACGCCGCTCGTCGCCCCGAACTCCTCCGCCAGCGATGCCATCAGCGTTGAAGCCTGGGGCAGTATCGCGGGATCATTGTCCGGGTCGTCCATGCTCAGGCCGAGGACCAGGTCGTTCTCCTCAGTGAGGGTGATGATGGCCTGGTAGTAATCCCTGGATCGCAGGTACAGGGAGAATGCTCTCTCGGTGCAGGAATCCGGCCGACATTCCGCCAGAGCATCCAGGTCGCCCGAAGCCGGTTCGCCTGCGATGAACGTTCGGACGAAGGCGTCGAAACGAGGGTCTCCCGGGTCCTCGGTGTCGACGTACCGGTTGATGAAACGTGAGAGCACGGCCGAGCGGTCGCTGGGCTGGGCCCGGATGTAGACGTCGAGGCAAAAGGGCACATCCCTACGCTAGCGCTCCGAAATGGAGCGGGCGTTCGATGCTGTCTGGTTCAGGGGTGTCGTAGCCACTGGTTGATGGCAGCAATATGGATGGTCGCCAGGTAGCGGACGGCGAGTTTGTCGAAGCGGGTGGCCACTGCCCGGTGTTGTTTGAGCTGGTTGATGCCGCCTTCGACGGTGTTGCGGTCGCGGTAGATGACCTTGTCGAATGCTGGTGGCCGCCCACCGGCCGAACCGCGGGCCCTGCGGTGAGCGGCTTGGTCGGCCGGCACCGGGATCGTGGCCTTGATCCCGCGCCGACGCAGCCAGGTGCGGTTACCGCGACTGGAATAGGCCTTGTCGGCCAACACTCGATCCGGTCGTCGCCGGGCCCGGCCGCCACCGAGTTCGCTCACCTCGATCCGATCGAGGACCACCGAGAATTGTGGACTGTCCCCGGCCTGGCCGGCAGTGAGCAGCATTCCCATCACCCGGCACCCGGCCTCGCAGGCCAGATGCAGTTTTGTTGTCCACCCGCCGCGTGACCGGCCGAGTGCGTGGTCGCCGGGTTCACACTCGCCGGGCCCGCCCGGTGGTTCGGCTTGGCTGCCCGGGTCACGGCGGGCCCCGGCCGCGTGCTGATGGGCCCGCATAATCGTCGAGTCCACGCTCACCTGCCACACGATCCGGCCAGCGGCCTCGGCGAAGGCCTGCATCATTTTCAAGATCACGATCCAGGCCCCGCTGCGCTGCCAGCGCCGGAACAGCCCGTAGATAGCCGACCAGGACCCGCACTGTGGTGGGATATCACGCCACGGGCAGCCGACTCGGGTTCTCCACCGGATTCCGTCGATGAGCTGCCGTTTCGTCCATACGGGCGGGCGGCCCGCCTTTCTACCGCGGGGCAGCAGCGGTTCCAGCCTCGCCCATTGAGCGTCGGTCAGATCCGCCCGCCCCGCCACCGCTACTCCGGTCACGAGGTCTCCGGTTGGTCTCCGGTTGTGCTTGGTCGTTCAACCCACTTACCGGAGACCTCGCCAATCTGCCAACGCGGACAACGTCTTTCAGAAAACAGCTGATGTTACTTCGATACACGCCCTAGCGCTTGTCCAGAGAAGGCATCACCGTTTCATCGATGATCAGCAGCACCGCGGCAGCGACCGGGATGGCGAGCAGCGCACCGACTATCCCGAGCAACGCGCCACCGAGCAGAACCGACACCACCGTCACGATCGGAGGCACCCGCACCGTTCTGCCGATGATTCTGGGCACGAGTACGTAGTCCTCGAACAACCGCAGAACGATAAAGAAGATGATGGTTGCCACCGTGACAGGCACCGACACGGTGAGCGCGACCAGGGCCACGATTATCCCAGCCAGGGTGGAGCCCACCACCGGGATCAAGTCGAGGACAGCGACCAGGACGGCCAGCAACAGCGGGTAGGGCACATCGAAGATCAACAGCCAAATAAAGGTCAACACCGCAGTGATCACCGAAATGACCAAATTCCCCAGAATGTAGCCGCCGACCTTCACGAAGATCTCGTCGCCGATCAGGATCGCCCGTGGGCGGCGTGAGCGCGGAAACAGCCGGTAGATCGACCCGCGAACCTGCGCGAAATTTGCCATGAAGTAGCCAGTCAGCACGGCGACAATGACTGTGCCGCTGACAATGCTGAAGACGAGCCGCCCCGCACCGAGGACACCCCCGGCCAGCACCGAGGGATCGGACTCCAGCCCTTCCTGGAGTCGGTCTCGGAGATGGAAGTGAGTGTCGAGTGTGTCGATGAGTGGATATCGTTGCGCAAGATGGTTGATGTAGTCCGGAGCGTTGTGAACCAGCGCACTGCTTTGGGTGACCAGCGGAGGTATCGCGGCCGCAAGGAACCCTGCCAGCAAGCCGATCGCCACCACGAATACCGCGGTCACCGCGGCCCATCGGGGAAACCACGGTCGAACCAGCCACGACACGACAGGTTCCAGACCTATCGCAAGGAACAACGCGATAGTGATCAGAACCAGCACTTGACTCGCGGCGAGTACTGCCTGGATCGCGCCGTAGGTCACCGCCACTCCCGCCGCGCCCGCCATGCCGATCATGAACGGCGATCGCGGATCGAATCGTCGCCCGGGCTTGCCCAGCGGATTCTGCATCGTGCTTGCCCGCGCCGCCGCAGTTTCCGCGGCGATGATCGGCCCGCCTTCGTCGGTGGTGTGGGGTTGCGCGACCAGGTCGCCGTGGCCCTGCTCCGCCCCGTCGGCGGTGCGGTGGTCCTCGGTTCGGCCTGGGTCGGTGTCTTCGTTCATCACGTGAGTCCACGGGGATATGCCACTGAGGCGAAGGAATCATGTCCGTCGGCGGCAAGGGACGTACGGTCGCTCGTCAGCCGAAGAGCATCGACAAGCTCACCGACATCACCGGCGATCTACTGATCCGCAAGCTCGATGGGCAGGCCGCCAAGCCGACTATTGCGCCACACTGAGCATACCGTGCACGCATAACAGGCCGATCTGTGTGCAATGCAGCCGAACCCGAACACACCGCCGCGACTGCCGGTCTGCGACTTCGATAAACAGGGGTTGTATATCCGTGGTCCTGAGGCGTCTACTGGAATAGGTAGGACATCGGGTTGATCATGGCTTTTGTTCTTCCCGTGGCCGTGGTTGGGTGGGCGTAATGACTGGTGCTCGGCGTTGCGCACACGATAGAACAGGAGCACTGAGGGTTCTCTCGGACCCTTCGGATACAGCAGCGAAACCAGGTAGCCGGCCATGATCGTTCTCGGAATCATTCTTCTTGTCGTTGGGTTCATATTCGGTATCCCGATCCTCTGGACCATCGGGATCGTGGTGCTCGTCATCGGGCTCGTGTTATTGCTGTTGGGGTCGACGGGCCGCGCTGTTGGCGGCCGACGCCATTACTACTGACCCCTGGATCGCGTTCGCTACGACCCGATGACCCGGTCGCGTTGACCGCTGTTGTCTGAGCATGCCGGAACCGCACCCCCGCAACGGATTTCCCGCCACCGGTCGTATCCGGCCGGGTAGAACCGCCGCTCTTGACCTCCCGTGCTACAAGATTTTCGCCGAACTCCGGCGGCTTTCCACGCGCCAACAGGGGCGCGGGCAGGTGCCGACGTCGAGCCGGGCGGCGGTCAAGCGCTCCTGGACGGCATAGGCGGCGGCCGAACGTCGGTGCTGCCGATCATGTCGCGTACCGGCGCACAGGGCTGCCGGTTCGGTGCTGCCTGGATGAGGCGGGCCGCGGCAGCCTCGACAACGTCGGGCCCGGATCCCGGCTGCTATTCACGAAGGACACGGGACATACCGTGACCCATCAATGTGCAGCGACGGTTGAGTTCCGGTGAGCCGAACTCGACCACCGGTCTCCCACCGCGCAGTCGACGAAGTCATTCCTGATCGGCGGCGTTGGTCGACAAGCCTGGGCAGTTGCCGGGGTTGCGGCACGCGTGGATCTCAATGTGTCCAGTGCCAGCGCTCGGGACCAAGCCGGATATCCACCTGAACGCCGAGCAGTAGTGCATGGTCAGAGCTGAGTACCGCCGAATTGCGTGAGTGACGGCAACTCACCCGCATTCGACCTCGCCCGGCTGATGGACGCCGCCTAGCGGACCGCTAAGTTGGTCTCGAAGACATCTTGGCGATTGTGCGTGTTGATGCCGACCACGATCGGGTTAACGGCCTTTTGCTCGAGCAGGTAATCCGCATCCAACCAAACTGGCCATTTCAGTATGAACCAGCCGCCGACTGCGACAGTGAGCGGAAACTGATAGCATCTTATGTCTCCCCCGGCATCCTGACCGCAGTAGTCCGGCTTCTGGTATCCGTGAGTCCTGGCCCAAGCCCCTTTCCCCCCTTCGCGGTTGGTCACGAGCCCGATATCGTGGACAATAACTGGCCTATTTCCCGTATTAGTAATATCTATACTCAACCATGTTGTGTTGGCAAATAATTCACTTTTGCTGATTGTGAAGTCTTCCTCTTCAGACCACGAAACCTCTTCTGAGACAGTCCCACTGCCACCGCGCTCCAACCACACGGTAAAGGCGACGGTATATCCCCCCTCTGCTTCACGTCTGGCGAGATCCGCTTGACTACTAGCGATACTTTCCTGACGCTGGGCTACACCGTACGCACTGGCCGCGATTTCGTTGGACGTCGCGCTTTGACGGCATGAATTTACTGATGTCAGCAGAGCGCCAACACTGACAAGCAAAGCGAGAGTAGCGACAATGATTGTCAGCTTGTCTTTGGTGTCGATATTTGAGGACCTTGCAGGATAACGCATTTGCGGGCCCGGGAAATAGCCCATTGTTCTGTCCGAATCGTGAGAGTATATTGCGGCACCGATCTATATCGTAGCTACCCTGCCGGTCTGTCAACAGCGCCCCGAGCGGGCCGACCGAACCAATGGGGAATAAAACCAATGGTTGGAATTGTTTGCTCATAGCATTCTCGAATATCGGCGCGGACCATCTCCCACCAGCTCCCCCGGCAGCACGAGCTACCCAAGGGCAACGGCCGAGATGCAAGAGATCATCAAACGCTTCGACCGAACCGCGACGCCGCAACGTCTACGGACGCCTGCACACCTTCACCGCGTGGCCGGCCCGGCACCACCCCGAGGTCACCAGCATCTCCCGCCTGTCCCGGCGAGCACATCGAACAGTTCATCACCTGGGCCGACACCGACTACCGCCACTACCGCACCAGCGCGCCGGTCACGATCGAAACCCGCCGGGCGGCGATCTCCGCACTCAACGATCCCTCCTGACCACCACCGAGTACGCACCCCGACTGAATGACCGACTCTGTGCTGGAACACGCCGTCGGCAAGGACGCCATCAGCCGAGGATGGCTCCGAGAAGCTGAGCGGCACAACGCCATTGCCGCCCGGCTACACGCCCTATCAGGTCCTCGAAGCCGTCCTGCCACCGATCACCCACTACGCTGCGCGGGGCGATCACCCACGAATTCAGTTGTATTACAAACAAATTCGACAGGATCGCGTGGTTGCTGCCCTTCACAGGCACCGGCACTCCGACACCCCCGAACCCGACCGTGATCAGGCCATCGGCCTGGTCACGATCTACGGCTGGAGTCTAGGCTCCCGGCATGAGTACGGCGCAGACCGAGAACAGCCGACCGGGGAACAGACGATTGTGGTCACGGCTTCGCAGGTATCTGCTGCTTGTCTGCACCGTCGTGGCCTGCCTTGGGACAATCGTCTCGGCGAGCAACCCGGCGAGCGCAGAGCTGATGTCGTTGTCGCCGTTCTTGATCCTCGTGTTGGCATTCATGTTGGTTGCGGTGTTGTACGTGGTCATCGTCTACCCGATCCTGGCAATCCGATCCCGGCGACTTCGGGTAACCGATCTCGGCCCCCTGGCTGCTGCCGCACTGATAGTCGCGCTCACGGCGATTGTATGGACCGCGGACCTGCCGATGGCCGTGCGCTGGCACTTCTCGGCGCGCGCGTTCGACGATGCGGCACGGCAGGTGCGCGCGGGTGTCGATCCACGGACGTTCGAAGGTGACCGCCTCGGCCTCTATCGCATTCGCGGTGTGGAACCCAACGGCGATCGCGGTGTAAAACGCTTCAGCGACGGCATCTACTTCAGGACTGGCCCTATGGCGGCCTACTGCTCGATGGGAAGTGGCTTTGCCAATCTTTCTGGCCACCGCCCCGCGACAGGCGCATTCCATCACCTCAGCGGCGACTGGTATTGGTTCTGTTCCACCAGCGGAGAACAAGGGGTTGTCGTGCCCGACCACCCCATCGGAGGAGAGCACTAGCCGGTGACGAACTCCGGGACCACGCGCGCGTCCGAGCAGCCGATGAACAGTGTCCCGGGACTGTGGGTGGTGGCGAGGCGGGCGAACAGCTCCGCCTTGACGGGGAAGACATCGCGTTGAAAGTGCGTGACGCCGGCGGCGAGATCGTGCATGGATCGCTCCCTTCAGGGCGCTTGGCCGGGTTGGACCTGACGAGATCCACCATGCACAACCTGTCGCTATAGAGTCCAATACTTGCTGTTCATAGCAATGATTGGTTGCATCTATAGCCGGCGGGAGCGGGCCGATACCGCTAGGTCGACCGTACGGCGGCCTGGGCGATCGCGGCGAAGGCTCGGGTGGCCGCCGAGTGGTAGGCGCTGCCGCGGCGCAGGAGTTCCACCGTCCGGGTGGGCAACGCGGGGGCTAGCGCGATGGGCAGCAGGTCGGAGTGAGCACGGGTGATGGCGTCGGGCAGGACGGTGGCGAGCGATCCTCGGCGAACGAATTCGACCAGCGCGCCGATGGAGTTGGCTTCGACCCCGATGCTCGGCGCGATCTCGCAGTCATCGAAGTATCCGTCGATATGAGACCGGGTCGCGAAGTCTCGACTGAGCAGCGCCAGTGGATGCTCCACGAGCTGCTGGACCGGCAGTGGCTCCGATCGCGCGGCGAGGGTGTGGGCCGATCCGACCACCAGACTGAGGTTCTCGGTGAAAAGCGCGACGTTCTCGATCCCGGCGGCGTGGGTGCCGGTGAAGGCGATCCCGAGATCGACGCGGTCGGCGAGCAGGTCCGCCTCGATCCGGTCCTGGGTGGTCTCCACGACGGCGAGGGTCACGCCCGGGTGCGCGGCGTGGAACTGGTGAACCAGCGGGCCGATGAGGTAGGCGGTGATGGTCGGTGTCATCGCCACCCGCAGGTGCCCTCGGGAGAGGTCCTGCACGTCCTGGATCGCGCGCTCACCGGCGTCGAGGTCGCGCAACGCGAGACGCGCGTGATGCGCGTACGCCGCGCCGGCCTCGGTGAGGCGTACGGTGCGGCCGGACCGGTCGAGCAGCTGCACCCCCAGCGTCCGCTCGGCCTGCCTGACCTGCTGCGAGAGGGTGGGTTGGGACACGTGCAACGCTTCGGCCGCGCGGGTGAAATTGCCGTGATCGGCGACCGCCAACAGATACCGGATATGGCGCAGCTCCATGACCGCCACTATAGATGCGCTCTATCGTGATGATGGAAAGTAGGTCTTGGACTCTATCTTGCGCGCTGGGCACTCTGGAGATCAGCAACCAGTGAGGAGTTCTCAGTGAACAAGCGTCGCCTCCGAAGCGTGTTGGCCGCGAGCGCATTCGCGGCGCTGTCTCTCGCGGCCGCGTGCACGGCCAACCCTCCAGCCGATCAGACAGCAGCGGAAACCCCGCCAGCGGCGACCATGGACACTCCGACTGCTCCCGTCACCGAGCCGGCACCGACCCGCGCTCCTCGCGATCCGGCCCTCGACCCGCAGCTGCTGCGGGCGGCGGCGACCGACGACGCCGCGAAGGTGCGTGAGCTGATCGCGCGCGGGGCCGACATCGAGACCCGAGGCGATCACGAGCGCACCCCGCTGATCGCGGCCACGAAGAACGGGGCCGCCGCCGCGGCGCAGGCGTTGATCGACGCCGGCGCCGACGTCAACGCCAAGGACGACCTCGAGGACTCGGCCTACCTGTATGCCGGCGCCGAGGGGCTCGACGACATCCTCGAGATGACACTGCGCCACGGCGCCGACCTGCGCAGCGTGAACCGCTACGGGGGAACGGCCCTGATCCCGGCGAGCGAACACGGCTACCTCACCACCGTCCGGAGGTTGATCGAGGCAGGCGTCGACGTCAACCACATCAACACACCGCGCTGGACCGCGCTGCACGAGGCGATCGTCTACGGAGACGGATCCGAGCGATACCAGCAGGTCGTGACGGCCCTGCTCGACGCCGGCGCGAACCCGTCGATCCGCGACGGAGCCGGACGCACCGTGCTCGACAACGCGCAGCGTCGTGGCCAGACTGCGATCGTCTCGATTCTGCGCGGCCACCCATGAGAGAAGGAGTCGCGATGGTCAAGGGCGAGCAAGCCCATCTGCGGCGAGCGATCTCGCTCGCCGAACACGCCGGTCGCGAGGGCAACCGCCCGTTCGGCGCCGTCATCGTGGCCGCCGACGGTGCCACGATCGCCGAGGGCCGCAACGAGGTGGCCAGTGCGGGCATCGTCACCGCCCATGCAGAGCTGGTCGCGATCACGGCCGCGATCACGGCCGGGCGCGCCGCGGAGCTGGACGGGGCCACGATCTACGCCAGTGGTGAGCCCTGCCCGATGTGCGCCGCGGCTGTCGTTTGGGCCAGGATCACCCGCGTCGTGTTCGGCGCCGCCGAGCCGGATTTCACCGCGATCATCGGCGGACACCCGCGATTCGGCCTGCGCTGCGCCGAGGTCATCGGGTCCAGCGACGCAGCGGTCACCGTCTGCGGCCCGAACCTGGGCGAGGAGGCACTCGCGCCGTTCCGGCGTCACGCCGCGGCGAATCCATAACGCCAACGCGCAGCACCGTCCGCAGCCCCTGGCCATATGCTGGCCAGGAACGACCGTGATCATGGATCTCCTCGACCTCGCTCGCCAGATCGCCGCCGCGCTCGTGCCCGGCTGGATCGCCGAACGCGGCTACATGATCCGAGCACACGTCTCAGTGCTGCACGAACTCATGTCGGAGTAGCGATTTCACCCGATGCCGAAGCACAGCGCACCATCTCCGACGGACTGACCTACGCCGCCCGAACCGCACCCGCCGACGGGCGGGCTGAGGATGGCGGGGTGCGGGGCGTTGTGGATCCGGCGCTCGCGTACGGCGTCGGCGATGCCGAGAACACATGAGCGACAGGCGGGAGAGCCCGGGCACTTCGATGCCTGACGCATCCGGCCCGGGCATCGCGCCCACACCCGGCGTGTGGTGGGATCAGTCCAGATGTGCTGACAGCAGCCAGGCCGGAACCGACTTGCGGCCACTGGGCTCGTCGCGCATACCCTCGAACCGGAAACCCGCGTCCGCCGGCAACACCGCAGGCAGATCGCCATGGATTCGTGCCGGCCTGATCTCATCGATCACCCAGTACTTCGACACCACCTCACGAAGCTCGTCGGCGGTGACCGGTGATGGCCCCGGTTCAGGCACTTCGGGCAGGGCGGCCCGGTCGAACACCAGCACGAAATACGCCGCACCCGGCGCGGCGGCGCGCACAATCGACTGCTGATAGCCCTCCCGAGACTCGACCGGGATCGAATGGAACAACGTGCTGTCGACGATGGTGCCGAAACGGCCGTCGTAGCCGGTGAAGGAGGCGATGTCGGCGACCTCGAAGGAGGCGTTGACCAGGCCGCGCCTGGCGGCCTCGGCTCGGGCCAGCTCAACCGCGGTCGGCGACAGATCCAAGCCAACGGTGGTAAAACCCCGCTCCGCCAGAGACAGCGAGATCGCCGCCTCCCCGCATCCGACATCGAGGACATCGCCATGGAATCTGCCCTGCTCGATCAGCGCGGCGAGTTCTGGCTGGGGCTCCCCGATACTCCACGGCGGCTTGACGCCCGGCCCGAACGGGCCCCCTGTACCTCGGTAGATTTCTTCGAATTCGAAATCATGAGGGGTAGTCATAGCCCACAAATATCAGGGAACCCGATACATGTTTGGGACCTCGCCCGCGACGCGCTCGGTCAACCTCTCGGCAGGATCGGAATGGCCGCAAGGTTAGGCAGCTAGTAGTAGCGACGAACCACGATGATCGCTGGCGGTCGACAATGCGCTGGCGAGCCAGGCATCCATGCCGCTCGCCGGTCTGGAGCCGGACGAAGGTACCGCGTCCCTGATCGCCCTCGCGGTGCTGCTCCTCCATGCCTTGCTCGCAGTGGCCTCGACCCGCATCGTCAGCATGATCAGCGCGGGCGCGGTGGGGCTTTCGAACTGATATTGCGTGGAGGCGGTTCATGATCTGTTCAGCACCCACGCAGTCAGCATCGCAGTGAGGCAGGTCACTCCGCCATCTGCGGGGGCACTAGCCTTGTCGCATGGCACGCGATGAGCGCGGTGTGACCGCCCAGAGTGAGGATTTCGCTTCCTGGTACAACGAGTTGGTCCTGAAGGCGGGCCTCGTCGACCGGGGTCCGGCCAAGGGCACGATGGTCATTCGACCGTATGGCTATCGCGTGTGGGAGTTGCTGCAAGCTGAACTGGATGCGCGAATCAAGGCGAGCGGGCACGAGAACGCGTACTTTCCGCTGCTGATTCCGCAGAGCTACCTCGAGCGCGAGGCCGATCACGTCGACGGGTTCGCCCCTGAATTGGCAGTGGTGACCCACGCCGGAGGCAAAGAGCTCGAGGAACCGCTCGTCGTGCGGCCGACGTCGGAAACCATCATCGGGGAGATGATGGCCAAGTGGATTTCCTCGCATCGGGATCTGCCCCTGCTGCTGAACCAGTGGGCCAATGTCGTCCGGTGGGAGATGAGGCCGCGAATGTTCTTGCGCACCACCGAGTTCCTGTGGCAGGAAGGCCACACCGCGCACGCCGATGAGCAGCAAGCGCGCGAGGAGATGCTGCTCGCGCTGGGTATCTACCAGGAGGTAGCGCGCGACTACGCGGCGATGCCGGTAGCGCCTGGCGAGAAGACACCTGGTGAGCGATTCGCGGGCGCGGTCTCGACGATGACGATCGAGTCGATGATGCGCGACGGTAAAGCCTTGCAGGCCGGTACATCCCACTACATGGGCACGAATTTCGCGACCGCCTTCGGCATTAGTTACGCCGGCATGGACGGGCGAGAAGAGTTGTGCCACACCACGTCCTGGGGCATGAGCACCCGAATGCTGGGCGGGATCGTGATGACTCACGGCGATGATCGGGGCCTGGTGCTGCCGCCACGGCTGGCGCCCTATCAGGTGGTGATCGTGCCGATCACCCGCGGCGACGGCACGGAGGTGGTGGCGGCCGCACAGACGCTGGCCGAGGGGCTGCGCAGGGCCGGCGTGCGGGTGCACGTCGATGACCGCGACCAACTCAGTCCAGGATTCAAATTCAACGACTGGGAACTCAAAGGTGTCCCGGTCCGGGTCGAGCTGGGACCGCGTGATCTCGCCGCCGGGACTGCTGTGCTGGTGCGCCGTTTGGGCGATCAGGGTAAGCAGTCGGTGCAGTTGGACACGTTGCCACAGCTCATGGCAGGCATCCTCGAGGAGTTCCAGATGTTCCTGCTGGCGCGGGCAGCCGAGTTCCGCGATACGCACACCTCCGATGTCGAGGACTGGGCCGCGTTCGAATCCGGTGTCGCATCGGGATGGGTGCGGGCGCTGCATTGCGGGCAGCCAGGTTGTGAGGACGACATCAAGACGATGACCTCGGCGACGCCGCGATGTGTGCCGTTGGACGGGCCGCCGCAGACGGGCCGTTGCGTGCGCTGTGACGCACCGGCCGCCTACGGCAAGCGGGTGATCTTCTCCCGCGCTTACTGAACCGACCGGGATCACGGTGGTTCAGGGTGACCAGAGACGAAGCAGGATCATGTCGAGCCTGCCCGAGCGGAATCGAATCCCTTGGGGCAGCAGCGAAGTCTCAACTCGACCCACCGGCCCGGACCTCGACTTCGTCGAAATCGGCTACGGTGTCGGGGCCTCGGCGCGCGACGAAACATGCCGACAGCTCAACATCGCGCTTGTTCGCACAATGGCCGACAACACTTCAGTCCTTACACCAGGCGGGAGGAACTACGGCCCGGCCTGGGGCGGCAAATATGTGACCTCGCGCGCGACTGCTTCGTCGATCTGCTCGGGGGTCAGTAGTGCCACAGTGTGTGAGACCGCCGCTCCATATGCCGCAGTCCGGATTGCGAGCGCGGCGGCGGCAACCTCATCCGGAACATTGCCGATGACGAACAGGTCGTCTTCACCGAAAGCGAAATAGCAGGCTTCTACCTGGCCTCCCACGCTTTCGACCATCTCCGTGATGGCCGCTCGGCGGGCGCTGCCACCCTGAGCGAGCAGGCCACGCGCTCCTTCCTGGGAGTAGCTGACGCGCCATAAATATTTGGGCATCTCGTGTCGCCTCCTCTTCGCGAGACCACCGCGTCCCGCATCCACTGGGTGTGCCCGAGACTACGGTCTCGACTACCGAATGGTCGGCAACGCCGAAGCAATTCTCAGCAATGATGCAGCAATGTGATGGCGCAGGCCAACGCTCGGCTTCATATCATCATTGCATTGACAATGCGAAAAAAGGGGGCCGGACGTTGGAGTGTTGTCCCGTTTGGCTCCCTCGCATCAAGGGCGTACCGTTCCTGTGAACCCTCCAGAATTACACCACGGGCCGCTTTGCTGCCACAGGTCGGCGACCTGGAAATTGCCGCGACCGCTGGTCGCCCCGAATCGGTAGCGCTACGAGCTGGTTGCGGTACTTGCGGCGTATACGATAGGACAAGTAGGCCGATACTCGTTCAAGTCGGGCGATCCGTGGCGCACCATACGACCGTTGCTCGATGAGGACCGCGCTTCCTGTCGCCCACGAACTGCTCCTCACGATGAATGGGGCAATGATGGTGTCCTACTCCTACACCATGGCTTCCACCGCAGACACCGTGTTGGATGAGCGAATCCCGGAGATCGGTCGCCGAGATTCGGAACTCGATCAACGCCATGGTCGGCAGGCGCAACTACGGCCGAGCCGCCCGAGTTCACCCATCGCTGTTCCGCCGCATAACGCGGCCAGACCCTCGACAGCCCCGGTCAGGTCAGAAGCTCGCCACCAAGCCGGTCACAACTTCGGCGATGAACAATGGTGATCTCATCGGAAGAAGGGAATCGTGATGTTTTTCTACAACCGCTCCGGAGTGGGTGCGACAGGGAAGTTCGATGGTTCCGGTGACTACATCAATCTGAAAGACTATCCGCCCGGACAATTCGGGGACTGGCATCAGATTGTTTCCACCGGTGGTGGGCGGCTCTTCTTCCACAACTGGCAGAGCACGCGAGCGGCCTCGGGTGAGATAAATGCCGCCGGTGACTATGTCAACCTGAAAGACTTTCCGCCCGGGCAATTCGGGAGCTGGTGGATCGTGCCGCTCGACGGAGGCCGGCTCTTCTTCTACAACGGGAACACGGGAGCCGGTGCGTCGGGGAGACTCGATGCCGCCGGTGACTACACCAACCTGAAGGACTTTCCCCCCGGACAGTTCGGGGACTGGACCCACGTTGTTTCCGCCGGCGGCGGGCGGCTCTTTTTCTACAACGTGCGGAGCAACAGTGCCGCATCGGGTGAGATCGACGCTGCCGGTGACTACACGAACCTAAAAGACTTTCCGCCCGGACAATTCGGGGACTGGTGGCTTATCGTACCCGTCGGCCATGGCCGACTCTTCTTCTACAACGGGTACATGAACCCTTGGGCCGCATCGGGTGAGATCGATGCCGCCGGTGACTACACGAACCTAAAAGACTTTCCGCCCGGACAATTCGGGCACTGGACTCACATTATTTCCGCCGACAGCAACCGGCTTTTCTTCTACAACGATGGTAGATCTGACAACGAGCTACTGGGCGCAGGCGCAACGGGCGAGATCGACGCCGGTGGTGACTACACGAATCTGAAGGACTTTCCTCCCGCACATTTCGGGAAATGGAACCTAATCGTGGATTGAGAAACGCCGGCCTGCTCCTGCAATTAAAGATTGCGGTGATTCGCCGATGAACCTCTCGGCGACGACAGACGCATATACGTGTTCCGTCGCCAGGCAATCGCGCGGCGTATGACCGTCCAAGTCGGGCGCGGGCAGAACCCGCGACCCGAACGTTCGACGCCGTCATCCCGGTGCGGGGGTGCCGGTAGAAGGTGTCGAACGGTTGGGGTGTGCCGCGTGGGCTGCAGGAGTGCCTGAAGTGGGGGCTGAGTGATGCGGAACTGCTCGGATTCGACAGTTCTCCTGGAGCCCGGATCGAGTCGACGGGAGGTGCTGGCGTTCGAAGGGCACTGCGGTAGTGCGCTTCACCCACTCGCGTTCCGGTGTAGATTCCGCAGCATGCCCAGTGATGCCCAACTGAAGATCCAGAACGCCATCCACCGTGCCCTGCTCAAAGTAAGCGGCGGGAAGCTGGGCAAAACCATCGTGGGGATGCCGACCCTCGAGCTCACCACGATCGGTCGCAAAACCGGGGAACCGCGAAAGGTCATGCTGACCGCGCCGGTCATCGACGGCGAGACGATCGTGATCGTGGCCTCGCGCGGCGGCGACCCCACCCACCCGGCGTGGTTTCTGAATCTGCGTGACAATCCCGCTGTCGAGGTGTCGCTGCAGAGCGGCCCCAGGCAAGCGATGGCGGCTCACGTGGCCACCACCGATGAACGCACGGCGTTGTGGCCCCGGGTCGTCGCGGCGTACGACGGCTACGCCGGCTATCAACGCAAGACCACCCGCGAGATCCCGCTGGTGCTGTTGACGCCGAAGCGGTGAGATGCCCGCACTCACGCCGTGCAGGCGTGGATCAGGTGCGGTCCTGAATTCATAGGGCGAGCGGTTGTTCGGATGCCGTAAGTGGCCAACAGCTTTGTCGCAGAACGGTCTTCGACCCGATTGAAACCCAAGGACAGCAAGTTGCCTCGGATTTCGTCCGCGGTGAAGAAACTGAGCCACGGTTCGCCGACCGCGGCGACGCGATCCACGGTTGCCTGTTGTTGTCCGGCCGAAGGATCCGGGGATGTCGAGGAGACCGGGTACAGGTAGTCGAAAACTACCTCCGAGGGTCCACTGTGGCCGGCGATGTAGCGAAGAGTGTCCTCGACCGACGTTGTGGTCAGGTACATCACAACGCCGAGCCAGATGAACACCGCGCTCCGAGCGCGGTCGAGTCCGGCCTCTGCCAACCCGTCTGCCAGCGTGGATTGTTCGAAATCAATCGGGGCGAAGGTCAGCGATGACGGGATCGCGATCCCGGTGTCGGACAGTCGGCGCCGCTTCCACTCCTGGGTATCGGGGTGATCGACCTCGAAGAATCGCACGTCCTCGTGGGTATTGCGGTACGCGGTAGTGTCCAGTCCAGCACCAAGGATCACTACCTGACCCGTCCCCCGGGCGACCGCGGCCGCCACGGTGTCATCAGCGAAGCGGCTGCGCGCCGCGATGAACAACCGCCGGCGACGAGCCAGATCCTGATCGAGACCATTGTCGAATTCATTTGCCTGCAAACCGGATTCGCCGATGATCTGTAGAGCCAACGGATCGGTGAACACCCGTGGCTCTTCGGCGACCTGATGGTGGGCCCTCGCGCGCGCTACGGCCATTGCGGTTCTACTCGGTTGCCCGACCTGCATGCCCGACACCTTACCGACTCGCATGGAAGAACCGTTCGGCTCGGAGAGGAAGAAGCTCGGCGCGAGAATGCTCGGTCAGAACACCACCCTGACGGACCCGAGAGGCATGACATGAGGCCGCAACTACGAACGGGGCCTAGAGAACTCGCGTTCGACCGTTAGGGATGCGCAGGGGCCGTGCGGATGCGGGAACCTGCCGACGAGGACGGCGGATGGGTGAGGCCACTAGCTCGTCGACCGGAGCCCCGGGCGTCTTGCCCGCACGACCGCTGAACCATCCGTTACATGTTGACGTTTTGTGTCGATGTGTAATACTCGCCTGGCCCGGCGATCATGAGAGGGAGGCGCGCCGTTGACCGACAACGCCCGAGAGGCGCTCGAGATACTTCGCGATTCGAGTCAATTCACGTGGTATGTGATCCCGCTTCTGCTGATCGTCATCTACATCTACGCCGTCGAAATCGAGCGGCGGAACTGGAATGTCCTGTTCGCTGGACTCGCGTTGTGGGGCATGGACTGGTTCAACGAGATCTGG
Organism: Nocardia sp. NPDC057440; assembly: GCF_042802915.1. NCBI lineage: Bacteria > Bacillati > Actinomycetota > Actinomycetes > Mycobacteriales > Nocardiaceae > Nocardia > Nocardia sp. NPDC057440. Next base: position 282,389 of record NZ_JBHVDF010000007.1, on the reverse strand, counting down.
AACGCTCTGGTCTTTCAATTCACCGATCGTGCGCCGGTCTGGGGCGCGACCGGCCCCACCGCGTATCAGATCCTCATCGGCCTCAACATCGAGATCTGCTTCATGTTCGCCGTCATGGGGATCGCGGCGGCAAAGATGTTGCCGCCCCGCGAGACCCGCATCTTCGGCCTGCCCAACCGGCCGGTTCTCATCGCGGTCAACTCGGCGGCGGCGGTCGGCGTCGAAGTGTTGCTCAACAAGGTCGGGGTGCTCACCTGGGAATGGTCGTGGTGGCAGCCGGGCTTCCCCATCCTCATCTGGCTCATCGGCTATGTGCCGTTCTTCGCGGCCTGCTTCTTTGTGCATGATCTGCCCACCGTGCGCGCCAAAGCACTCACCGTCGGCGCGATCCTCGGCGTCGACGCCGTCGCGATCCTCGGCTTCGGCGCCGCGGGGTGGCTGTGATGCGACCCGAAGCCATCCGGCGTACCGCCGTTGTCGCGGTGACCGGGCTGGTATGGGCTGGGGTGGCAACGCATTCGATGACTGTCGCCGACCCCGGCTGTGCGCAGGTGGGCACGGTCGGCACACCGGAAGTGACAGTCGACGAATCCACCGCCGGGCTGGAGGTTCTGGCTCCCGCCACTGTCGACCTGCCCGAGCGGATCCACTTCCGCACCACCACCGAGTCGTTCAACCGACGCTGGACATTCGCCAACCGTGACGGCCGCGTATACGTGAAAGAGACCGCAGCCCAGGGCGGTTGGCGCACCGTGGCGCTGCCGGGCTGCCTGGAGGGTCGCGTCGTCGGTGTCTCCGCCGACGACGACGAGGTGATGATGATCGACCGCGAGGGCCGGTTCTACACCATGGACCACGCGCTCAGCGCACCCCGGGACTGGAACTGGAGCAGCCGCTACGGCACCCCGCTGTGGACCGGCCCCGGAAACGCGCTGCCCGCAGGCACTCGCACCTGGTCCTGGTCGGTTCTCTCACCCAACGAGGACCACGTCTGGCGCGATACCGCCGGCAACGATCACCCGGTCGGCGGAGCGAAGGTGTCGCATGTCTATGCGCTCACCCACGACGGTCAGCGCATCCAGTACATCGATCCCTGGTTGCCGGTGGATCACAGCTACGAAATGGCCACCCCGCACGGCGGTCGGTTCCAGGCGGTCGCACTGTCCACGAGCGCGTCGACCTCGCTGATCGTCAACCGTTTCGGCGACTTTTACGCGCGCCTCTACGATTTCGACATCTCCGGCGCCGACAAGGTGTTCTTCCGCTACTCCTACCACGATCAGCGCGGACTACCCGAGGCTCCCGACATGCTGTCGGAACGCATGGACAGCCGATACGCCGCGATTCAGCTGCCCGCACCCGACTGGATGCGGCAGCCGAAGGTGCCGGGTGAAATCACCGACCGCATCTCCATCCACCGGACCGGGCCCGGCTCGTCGGCCCGCGAACTGCGAGTCGAGGGCCGCGACGGCGGTCGAAACGGTTACTGGACAAAGCAACTCACCGACGAGTCGTGGACATTCTTCGGCACCGATCAACCCCTTGCCGGGACTGTGCTGGAGAATTCGCCGGCCGATCATTCGCTCGATACGCTGGCGGCCCCGTCCCCGTACGACTATGACGGCATCTCCGCGCAAGGGTGGAGAGCGCAAGTGCACACCTTCGATGTGGCCGTCACCCCGACACCACTTCGGATCGACTTCGGCGACGGGAAGCAGCTGGATCTGATCCTGCACACTGTCGACGGCTTGCGCCAGATGCCACAACGGCCGGGAATCTCCAGTCAGCCACGATATTTCGACGGGACGATAGAACTGTCGGCGGAGCTGCTGGCCGGCCTCGACGCGCAGCCCGCCGTGGTACGCGAATTCATCCGAAATGTCCTGGGCGGGAACCGTTTCACGGAAACCTCTGTCGACGTCACCGCCACTCGGTTCCACATCGCCCTGGTGGATCTGACCTTGAACCGATCCTGATAGGCACCGACTCCTTGTCGCATCTTCTGCTCGACAACAAACTCGTTGACGAGGACCACTTCTGGATCTTCCCGACCATCGCTGGGGCGGGCACCCGCCTCTTCGAAGTCCGCGACGCCAGCCACCTCGAACTGCTCGACACGACCACGTTCAAGTCCGGCATCGTCGTCCACTCGCCTCGCCCCGCGCTGAACAGCCCGAAACCAGGAGACCCGGCCCTATTCGGACCGGGTCTCACACTTTGCGGCAGAGGACGGCCGGTACGGTGACCGCAATCCGGACATATTCGACGTGGCGGCATCGATAGCGGACCGAGCCATGACGATCCGGTCTCCGTGAGACTACTTGGGGAGGGCGTTTTGCAGTTCGCCGAGCACGTGTTGCGCAATGGCGAGGATATTGTGTTCCTGCGCCAGGTAATCTGCCCAGCCTTGCTCCTGCGCTTGGCGCAGCTGGGGTGGAAGCGGCTGGTTCAGTTCCGCGATGGCTTGTTGCAGTAGCGGTTCCATCTGGGCGCGCAGGTCGCCATTGCGTGCGGCTTGGTTGTCGAGTTCGAGTTGGCCGCCCGCCGCCGCGTAGTCGTAGAGCTCGAATTCTTGTTGCTGGGCTGGGTCTACTTCTATTCGTCCGTTGATGAAGTGTGAATACGACACGTATTTCGCGTCGGCAGTGCGTACCGCCGCTACGTGTGCGGGCGCATTCTGGTTGAAGAGCACGGCTGCCTCTTCGATGGTGGGTTCGTCGGTGGCGTGGACGATCCAGGGCCGCCCGGGTTTGCTCCTGTCGCGGCACAGGGCGGCGATGTCGAGACGATCGGCGAGGTGTTCGTACCGCGCGTCCCCGCGCCATGCGCTTCCGCCCGTGGCGATCGTCAGCAGCAGCGGGGTGATATCGGCGCTGGAGGTGAGCTGTTCACGGGTACTGGTCGACGACTTGGGGCTGAGCAGACCGCGGGGATCGTGCACATACAGCGGCACCCTGATCGCCTCGTCGTAGGCCGCGCCACCTTTGCCGTGCAACCCGTGCGAGCCCGCGTAGTCCCCATGGTCGGAGGTGAAGACGATGACGGTATTGGCGGCGACATCCGGACGCTCGTACAGCGCGTCGAGCACTCGGCCGATCTGGATGTCGACCTGCTGTTGCAGCCACAGATAGAAGTTGCGCATGTCGATCCACTGTTGCTCGGCACCGGGAGTTCCATAGGGTGCCCACCCGAACGCGATCGCCGAGGCTTCCACCAACGCAAGCTGCAGGCGCGGCTTCTGAGCCAGCTGCTCGAGGGTTTCGTAGTTCGCGGGCAGGTCGTTCATCCAGCGTGGAACGTCCAGCTGCGCTTGAAGGCGTTGGGTCCATCGGGGCCACCATTGGATGTCGTGCGGATTGACCAACGACACCGTGCAGCACCACGGCGCTCGACCTGCTTCCGCGTCGAGCCATCCGATGAATTGGTCGACGATGGCCGGGTCCATCTGCAAGCCCTGTCCGGGCGCACCGTTGGGCGACGGATAGGTGCCGCCCGTGAATCCGTAATTCGCCAGCGACCCCGGAATAGTGTCCGAATCGTGGCCGAGATGCCACTTCCCCCACCACGTCGTCTCATATCCGTGTTCGCGGATCATCGAGCCCCAGGTGGGGAACAACGGCGACAACGTCGACTGTGAGGTCATCATGCAACCGGTCTGATGGGAGTACAAGCCGGTCAGCAGGACCCCACGCGACGGTGTGCAGTCGTTGGCCGCGGTGTAGTGCTGGTCGAATGACACAGCGCCTCGGCGGATTCGAGCGATATGCGGCAGTATCCCATCCAACGCCTCTTGGTCGGGGAACCACATCGGCGCGCGCATCTCGTCCACGAGCACAATGAGGATATTCGGCCTATCAGGGTCGACATCGGCGCGGGCTTTGCCGGCCCCCGTCGCACCCGACGCCGCGGTGGCAGCCGTTGCGGCCGCGGCGCCGCGGGCAAAGAAACCACGCCTGCTGATCGTCACGCTTCTACTCCGTTCACGGAATGGTGCACATGTCGATTACCGAGGATCTGGTCGAGCAGTTCGAACCCAGCGGAAGTGTCGCTACGGATCCGGGGAGCCACACCTGGTGCCGGACTCCACCACAATCGGCACTATAACGTCGATGTACTCGTGGATTTGGTAGGCAGGCTGCGCGGATTCCCAGCGCAGTCGCGGAGCAGCGGTCACCGACTGGAGCGATCACCTTCATGATCGCGGCCTCGGGCCAATGGCGGTGGTCCATCATGACGAGGGCTCTTCGTGTCGCTCACGTGTCGTTTCGTGAATTCGACAGCGGTGAGGGGCTGTCAGCCTGATGCGCGTGATCCTGCGGGTGTACCAAACATCGCAATGGTTATGGGCCGTTGCCGAGGCTTGGTGTGCATGAGGGGTCGGAATCGGTGCCGTTTCGATGATGTTGCCGACGAAGGTGATTCGGCCGACAACCGCTCCCACACGTGTCCGGCCACGGGTTCGTGCACCCAGCCGAGGTGCCGATACCCGTAGACGGAAGTGATACGTAATGATGGTGTCTCGTGGTGGATTACATGACGGTCTTCGACCGGGTCCGGGGCTCCCTGTTAGGCGGGGCGGTCGGCGACGCGCTCGGGTGGCCTATCGAATTCCTGCAGCTCCAGCAGATTCGCGAGCGGTACGGCCACCAAGGGGTGACGGGATTTCTACCGCAGTATGTCGAGGGCGCGCCGCAGCAGATAACCGATGACACCCAGATGACGCTGTTCACCGCGGAGGGATTGTTGCGGTCAATGCCCGATGGTGATCCCGTGCCGGCGCTACGCCGGGCGTATTTACGCTGGTTACAGACCCAGCGGCAGGAGGGCCCCCCATCCGAGGTCGATGGCTGGCTGGCGGGTCTGCCGTTTCTGTATGCGGTGCGTGCGCCGGGAAATGCGTGCATGTCCGGGCTGGGTCAGCAGGCACGGGGATATCTCGCGCCGCACCCGTTCGGTGCACCCGGTCCGGTGAATCCAGGGTCGAAAGGATGCGGCACGGTGATGCGGTCCGCGCCGTTCGGACTGGTCGGCATGGGGCCTGATCGTGCGTTCACCACGGCCGCGCGGGCCGCGCAGTTGACCCACGGGCATCCGACGGGATATGTCGCAGCTGGTGCGTTCGCGGCACTGGTCGATCGCGTGGTGAGCGGTATCGAACTGCCGATTGCCGTGCAGCAGACGGTCGCCCAGCTCACGGAGATACCCGCAGCAGCGGAAACAGCGACGGCACTGACACGCGCAGTCGAGTTGTCCGAGCATGCGGCCACCGCCGAACTCCTCGAGCAGGTAGGTGCGGGGTGGATCGCCGAGGAGTGCCTGGCCATCGCTGTGTTCTGCGCCCTGCACGCGGCCCAGACAAACGATGCACGCGCAGCATTGCTGCTGTCGGTGAACCACTCGGGTGACTCCGATTCCACCGGCGCGGTCGCCGGGAACCTGATCGGAGCCAGCCATGGTGTCTCCGGGCTGCCGATGGAGTGGGTATCTGCGGTCGAGGGGCGAGATGTGCTGGTCCAGGTCGCCGATGACCTCGTCGTGAACTATGGACTCGGCGACCGGTCCGCACTCGATGCCCGATACCCGTTCGACGAAGGCGTATGACAAGCCGACCTTGACGTCTACGCGGTTGCGAACGGTCCGGTTGGTAACGTCCAACTCCCGCACAAGACCTCACGCCTCAAAGCGCTCGAGTCCGCGAGCTCAACGATCTCGGGCCGCGCCGCTTCCGCTCCGGGATGAGCGGGCCAGCGCTATCGGCTCGATGACCTGAGCGGCGTGCTCGGCGAATCGTTCTCGATCGACCTGAGGCCCCTCGGTGAGTGCTCGTCGATAGAGAAAAGCCAGTGCGCCGAAAATCGCCACGGCGTTGAGACTCACGTCGACCGCGTCGAGTTCGGTCGCCGCGACGTTGCCCGCACCGACCGATCTGACGATCGGCACGACGAATTGCTCCACAAGTGCTATCGCTCGGGTCGCCAGCAGCGGGGAAACCTGCGATTCGATGAACATGATCCGGCCTCGTCGCGGATCGGTCGTCAAATAGTCGGTGAATGCGTCGACCCCCTGCCGAACCAGGTCGGGTGTGAACGTCTGGGAAGTCGCTGGCACGGAGAGCAGCGCAGCACGCGCATCGAGCACAACGATCTCCAGAACGGTGATCATGAGCTGGTCGATGTTGGCGAAGCTTTCGTAGAAGTACCTCTCGGTCAGCGCCGCCTCGCGGCACACGCTGCGCATCGAAATGCCCGCGGCGCCTGCTACTCCCATCAATTCGGTGCAGGCCTCGATCAGCCGTGCGCGCCGGGAGGCAACGCGGTCTGCCGACGCTATCCCCCGCCATCTGCGCCCTCCGAGCTCCGACCTATCCGACACCTCGACCGTGACTCCGTCCGCTTTTCGAACCCGATGACGACCTCGACGTCGACCGGGCCGTCACCCTCGCTGAGTCGGCACGGTCGGTGTCCTGGTTGAGGTCAGTTCACTTGGCGGGCGTCCTCGCCCCAATACTTCTTGCGCAACTCGCGCGCGAGGATCTTGCCCGCACCGGAGATCGGCAACTCGGTGACGATCTCGAGACTGCGTGGGGCTTTGTACCCTGTGATGAGAGTCTTTGTGCGACGATCTCGCCGACCGTACCGCGCGGTACCTCGTTGCCGAGATCATCGACGATGCGGACCTCGACGTGCGGTGCGGCGCGACCGGCAGCACGCCCCTGGCCCTTCTCGTGGTCTTCCGTCCCCGAACACGCCTCGCCGGGTTCGCTCGGATCCTCGAAGGGCGGTCATGGCGCAGCCCGGCCGTTGCGCTGTTCGACCTCGCGAATCAGCGCCTGCACCCCGGCGTCGCGGGCGAGCCGGTTGTCCAGCACGACGTTTACGGCTCCACGCAAGAGGGCGTACGGCTCCCAGCCACTGGGGGCGATGGTCCGCGCGGCTCGCCGACCGATGCCGTCGGCAATGGTCTCGGCGGCCTCGGCTGCGGTGATTCGCACGTTCAGCGGCCAGGGCAGCATGCCGCCGAGCGCGCGGCCCAGCTCGTCTCGATCGAGGGTGTCGTGTGTCATGGCCGTCTCCACAACGCCGAAGTAGGCGACGCCGGCGGTAGCACCGACGGCGGCTAGTTCGACCCGGAGCGCACGCCCGAGCTGCTCTACACCGGCCTTGCTGATCATGTACGGCGCACCGCCCATACCGGGCGCGAAGGCGGCCGCCGACGAGACGACCACCACATGACCTTTCGCGGCGACGACGTGGTCGAGGGCCGGATGAACCGTATTGAACACACCGGTGAGATTGATGGCGATGACGCGGTCGAAATCGCTGCTGTCCATGGTTCGCAATGTCGCCGGACGCGGAACCACACCCGCGTTCGCGACTACGACGTCGAGGCGGCCGAACGTGGCCACTGCCTGCGCGATCGCCTTCTCTGTCGACTCACGATCCGCGACATCGGCAGCGATCGCGCAGGCGCGATCTCCGAGTGCTTCCGCCGCGGTGCGGGCGGCGCCTTCGTCGATGTCCACCAGTGCGACCGAAGCCCCGCGGGCGTACAGGATCTTCGCCAGCTCCAGGCCGATTCCCTGTCCGGCGCCCGTGATCAGCACCGTCTTGCCGCGCACCTCATATGAGGTGCTACCGATCCAGCGCAGCGGGTTGAGCTGTCCGATGTCCATCAGGCACTCACGTCATAGGAGCTGGCATCGAATCGGCTTGTACGGCTGCGGTATTCGAAACTCCAGTTCGGGTAAAGACCGGCGTTGTGGCCGTCCGGTGTCTGGTAGTAGCTGTGGCATCCGCCGGTGAGCCACACCGTCGAGCGGCTGCGTTCCTGCATCTCGTCGAGGAACGTCTCCTGCGCTTGCGGCCGTACCTCGACACGGCGTGCGCCCTCGGCCCGCATCGTCTTCAACGCGTCCACAATGTAGGCGATCTGTGACTCGATCATGTAGATCGCCGATTGGTTCCCGGCCGCCCCGAAGGGCCCCAGGGTGAAGAAGAAGTTCGGAAAACCTGAGAGGGCGCTGCCGAGATAACTTTGCGGACGCTTCTCGTACAGTTCGGCAATGGTGACGCCGCCGCGCCCGGTGAATCGCCCGAAAGCCTTGGAGACAGGCTCGAATCCGGTGCCGTAGATGATGGTGTCGACCGGAATCTCGACGCCGCTGTGTGTCACGATCGAGTGTGCGCGCACTTCGGCGATGCCGTCGGTGACGACCTCGACATTGTCTTGATCGAGAGCGGGCAGATACGCGTCGGAGAAGATCGCGCGTTTGCAGCCGATCATGTAGTCCGGAGTCAGCACCTTGCGCAGCTGCGGATCGCGGACCTGACGGCGCAGCTGCCACTTGCCGAGCAGCTCGTACGGGTGACGAAATCGTTTGTCCACGAACCCGATCAGCCCGAAGCCTTCGATCAATGTGTAGAAACTGCCCCGAATCGCCTTACCCGCCAGCGGCACTCGGCGCAGCAGCTGCCGTTCCAGTCCGAGCGTCCTGCGGTCCATGCGCGGCACGATCCACGGCGCCGATCGCTGGAACAGGGTGAGCGCGCCGACCTTGGGCTGGATCTCCGGGACGAACTGCACGGCCGAGGCGCCCGTGCCGATCACCGCGACCCGCTCCCCTGTCAGATCGTGCTCATGATCCCAGTGCAATGAATGAAATGCCTTGCCCTGGAACGTCTCCACCCCGCGCAACGATGGGTACTTGGCCTCACTGAAAACACCGGTCGCGGAGATCACGAAGTCCGCGGTGAAATCTCCGGTCACGGTGCTCACGCGCCATAGTGATTCCGCATCGTCCCACCGGGCGTCGAGCATCTCCGCGTTGTAGCGGATGTGGCGCACCACATCGTGCGTCACCGCCACCGATCGGAGGTACTCCAGGATCTCTTCCTGCCGGCCGTAGGTGCGCGACCAGTCCGGATTCGGGGCGAAGGAGTAGCTGTACAAGTGCGATGGAACGTCGCACGCACAGCCCGGATAGGTGTTCGCCTGCCAGGTGCCGCCGAGGTCATCGGCGCGTTCCAGAATCACGAGATCGTCGAACCCCGCTTCGCGAAGCTTTATCGCCAGACCGATGCCGGCGACACCTGCCCCGACGATCGCGATGTGCCGATGTTCAGTGTCAGTAGCCATGGTCAGCGGGTCCTTCCATGTAGCACCGAAACGAGCCGGTCGACGACGGTGTCGACCGCGGCGCTACGAGTGAACGTGGTGAGCGCCAGCGGCGACGGGAACCGTTGGTGCGTCGTGGCTTTCGCGTAAGTGAATTCCTCGAGGCGTGGACGTAGACGCGTTCTACAGCCAGACATGTATGCCCGGCATTCGACAGTCCGCGGGTGATCTCGGCCCGCCACGCGTCCACGCGGCGGCGGCGCTCGGTGAAGCCGAGCGCAGCCCACCACGCGCCGGCATTGTGCGCCGTCGCCACGGCCGCGTCGACGTCAGCGGCGGAATGCACAGGGTAGCTACCCACCGAACGCCCGGTAGCGGGATCGTGGACCTCGAAGGTGGAAAGCTCGTGGCCCGCAACCATTGTGATTGTTGCCGTCATCGGACGTTGTTGCCCTTTCTACGCCGCGATCAGAGGTCGAGGACGAGTCGGTCGCCCGCAGCGCGTGATACGCAGCTGAGCATGCAGGTGTCGCGCTCGCCGTCGGTCAGCGTTCGGTCACGATGGTCCACGCCACCCGCGAGCACCGCGACCTTGCATGTGCCGCAGAACCCTTGCCGGCAGGAGTAGACGACTCCGGGAAGCTCGCGCCTGATCGCGGCGAGTGCGGTCTCCTCGGCACCCACATGAACGGTCGCGCCGGTGCGCGCCAGCTCGATATCGAATTCCCTGCCGTCCACGACCGGGAGAGCCGAGAAACGTTCCGTGTGTAGCGAACCTGTCGGATTGACGCTGAACATCGCCTGCTGTACAGCCGCCGGCACCGGCGGCGGACCGCACACGTACACCGCCGCACCGGCCTCCGCCCGAGTGAGTAGTTCAGCGACATCCGGTATGCCGAACTCACGGTCGGGCCGAACGTCGAGCTCGCCGCCACCCAGCCGCGCCAGCTCGCCGAGGAATGGCATCGTCTCGCGCGATCGGCCGAGATACACCATCTTCCAGCGGACACCGGCAGCGTCGGCCGCCTTGACCATCGGCAGGATCGGCGTGATCCCGATACCGCCGGCCATAAAGAAATACGACGGCGCGTCGATGAAGGTGAACGCATTGCGCGGCCCGCGCACCCGGACGGCGTCGCCCGGGCGCAACACATCATGAACCTCACGCGATCCGCCGCCACCGTCCGCAATGCGCCGGACGGCGATCCGGTAGCGGAAACGGTCGCGGGGGTTGCCGCAGAGCGAGTATTGGCGCTGGCGCCCGGAAGGCAGGAACAGATCGAGGTGCGATCCCGGCTTCCACGCGGGCAGCGGCCCGCCATTCGACGCGGTGAACGTCAGACTCACCACATCCTCGGCCTCGATGCGAACGTCCTCGACGACGAGATCCAGCTCGAACCCGGTGCGACGCACCGGGTTCGACCGCGACAACAGGGAGGCGGTGGACCCGGCAACGAAAACCCGCAGGTAAGCATCCATCACCGCGCCGAGCAGACGGAAGGTCGCGGGCGGCGTGAATTCCGGTGCCACTGTGTCGGTTCCCATCAGTGACCTGCCGCTCGCGCAGCGGGAGATCGGGCGAGGTAACGCAGTGCGGTATCCATCGGGCCGAGCTGCGACGGGTGGAAGCCCGGGCGCAGATAACGCGGCAGCTCGGTGAAGAACACCGTGAAGCTCGGAATGACACCGCGGACAGTGGCATTCACGAACTGCAGCGGCCACAGCCTGCCCTTGCTCGGCTCCGGGTCCTTCCGGTACAGGTGCGCCGTAGAAACGATGAACAGTGGCAGCAGGGTCGCACTGGCGAGGACGGCGGTGCGCGCCTTCCGCGCATAGCTGCCGTCGACATACATGTACGCGTCATAAACGACACTGCGGTGTTCGACCTCTTCGGCACCGTGCCAGCGGACCAGATCCAACATCGTCGGATGCATCCCCTTTTCCTCGAGGATATCGGCCTCGAGGAGCCATTCGCCCAGAACGGCGGTGTAGTGCTCCATACCGGCGAACAGGCCGAGGCGCTCCTTGAGCCACGCGTCCTTCGCACGGCCGTTCAGTCCGTGGTCACCCAGAATCCGGTCGACCAGCCACGCAATCTTTCGTACATACGATTCGACGTCGAGACCGATTGATTGCAGGTGGCGGCGGGCGCCTTCGTGACTGCTCGCGTGCATCGACTCCTGGCCGATGAATCCCGCAACCTCTTCGCGTAGCCGCTCGTCCTGGATAAGCGGCAATGCTTCGGCCAGACAATTCGCCATCGCTCGCTCACCCTCGGGAAGCACAAGGTGCATGACATTGACGATGTGCGTGGCCAGCACCTCACCCGGGATGTAGTGCATCGGCACCGAGTCGAAGTCGAAGTGGACGTCCCGAGCGTTGATCGCATGCGCTTCGTCGCTGTAGTGGTGCTCCGCTGCACCGGCAATCTCGGCCATGCACCGACTGTACATTGCAACATTTGCCATTGCAATGTAGCAGCAACATATAGCCGGGATATGTTGCACGACGCCTGTTCATTGCTACTCTCGTGGCGTGACCTCCACAGCTGCGACCTCGACGAACAGGCCCGAGATCGATGATTCGGTGGAGGCTCGCATCCTGGACGCCGCTCTGATCCAGTTCGAAAAGGTAGGGGTCAAGAAGACGACGATCGAGGACATCGCACGACAGGCCGACGTCGATCGGGTCACCGTCTATCGGCGGATCGGCTCCCGTGACGATGTTGTGCGGGCGGTCATGACCCGCGAAGTAGAGTTGGTGCTGGCCGAACTCGACGCAATCTCCGCGCGCAACAACGATGTCCATGCCCTCGTCGCCGACATCTTCGTCACGGTGATCACCCGGTGGCGCACACACCCGCTCGCCAACCGGATGCTGTCACTGGAACCGGAGCGCGTCCTCCCCCAACTCACCACCGATGGCGGACCCGTGTTCACGATGTCGGTGGCAGCGACGGTCGCCGCACTGCGAAGCGCCGTCCGAAACGGGCTGCTACCCGATTTCGCCGACCTGGACACCCGCGCGGAGATCGTTTGCCGCATAGTCCACTCGTTCATCCTGCAGCCGCACGGAACGGTCACGCTCGAATCCGAGGACGCCCTCGCGGCATTCGCGCGAACGTATCTGGTGCCGATCATCACCGGATGACTGCTTGCTCTGCGATGACTTTCTCGCGCTGACGTTCGCCCAGAGGGCAATTCGTCGTTTGCCGACCTCCCTGACCGATCCGTAGGGTCCGCGAGTTCGACGGCTGCGACATTATTTCATGGTGGCGAGGTTGTGCCAGAGGTTCTCGAGGCTTTCGGTGCCGCCGAACAGTGTGGTGAAGTTCGTGGAGTCGATAAGGACGATGTCGCCCGCACGCCGGCCCGCGGGCGGCATCCAGATCAGCGCGTTGAACTCGGTGCCGCCGGCGGCGGTAAAGGGGTGGGGCCGCTGGGGGTCGACGCGCTGACGGCCAAGAACTCGTAGCGAGTCGCTCTCCGCTGCGGTGAGCTCGTAGTGCGGCAGATGCGGGTGAAAGTTGAATGTCGTGACGTTGTCCAGCAGCCGGAGCGCGTCCAGATCGCGGAACCCGGTCAGGGGGGCGATCTCATCGGTGCCGTCGACGACCGCAGGGCGCAGGCCCCACTTGTTGTGCACCGGCACCTCGAGCGCTTTCATCAGCGAGCGGGTGTACTGGCCGAATCGCTGCTGGCGTGGCACCAGTGCGTCGCCGTGATGCTCGTATTCGATTTGCCGTTGGGTGTAGTCGTCGGTGAAGCCGACGTCATGGTGTGGCGCCAGAAGCAGGCAGGTGCCTTCGCGTTGCAGCCACTCCTGGATGGCGGCGCTCTCTTCGGGTGCGGCTTCCTGTTCGGAGAGAACGTGATCGAGCCCGAACACCATGAGCGTGTCGGTGTCCGCCAGGATCCGCTCGTCGATCGGCAATGTGTATCCGGCCTGGTCGATGCGCTGGAACACCGCAACCGGGTGACCGGTAGCCGCACCGGCCAGCTGCTGAAACGCCAGCGTCGAGCGATGGAACAGCTCCAGCGTGCCTGCGATGCCTTGTAGGAAGTGCGCTGCGTCGTACTCGGGAGTCTCGTAGCTCGGCCACGTGACGTTGCGGACTTCGGTCATCGTGGAGAAGCGGTTATACATTTCGGCGGGATCGCGTTGAGCCTCCCATGGGTAGCTCCACGTCCAATAGATGCTTATCCGCCGCCGCCCGTCGTGCTGGCGCGGGATGTGGTTCTGGTTGTAAGTGCGTGCCCGCGGCAGGGTGCTCATGCTGTCACCTCTCAACTGTCGAGCGTGGCCAGATACCGCATGGCGCTGATACCCGGCAGGAAGAAGTACGCGCCGCCCACGAGCGTGGTGAAGGCAGGCAGCCCCTGGAGCACCTTGCGGATGGGGCGCTTGGGAATAGTGAAGTCGAGGGCCCCATCCTGGGTGCCGCAGATGGGGTCCCGCTCATTGCCGAGTTCGTGGAATGTCTTGTCGTTGATCCAGACGTTTTGGGCGAACTCGAACTGACGGACCAGGCTGGCGCAGATGATGAACGCGGCAATGCCTCGGTCCACCCCGTCATCGGGGGCACCCTCGGGCAGCGCGGGCCCGTAGGTGGCGCCGCGGCGAATCATCCTGCGGCGGTGCATATTCACTGCGGTGTCGCGTGGGTTGAGTCGCCGCGCGTGCGAGCCGAGCGGTGCCGCGTAGCCGTGCGGGTCCATCTGTTTGTAGTTGAAGTCATTGTTCCGCAGGGGATCTGCACCCAGCTGCGGATCATCACGGTCGGGGGCCAACACCAAGGGTGCGCCGCTGCGCCAGCGGCCCATGAATTTCGCGGCGAGTAGCTCCTGCCCGTCCGGGGTGTCGGCGTGCTCGCGCAGATAGTCCCGAAACGCACCGACGTGTTCTCGCAGCCGCCGGTAGGCCATGTAGCTGCCATTGCGGGACAACACCTCCGGCTGTGGCAAACCGCGGGGCGGCCCCTCCTCGTCGGGGTAACCCAGGATGAATTCACCGGGTTTCAGCACCGCACCCGAGCCCGGCGTCGGTTCTTCGCCGGATCCATCGATCACTGGCTGAGACAACCGGTCTCGGAACCCGAAATGGTCATGGGCGTGGTCGAATGGCGGCGTCGCGTTCAGATCCAAGAACGACAACACGCGCACACCCGGGCAGCGCGCAACCAGCTTGTGATGCTCGGCGGTGCACCTCTGGTGTTCGGCATCGGTTCGGGCGAACAAGATCGCGATGGCGTGCAGGTCACCGCCCCCCAGCCCGCCCACCCAGTGATCCGGGTGATCAGCGCCCGTGTCGCCCAGGATGTCAGCGCGGGCGGCCATACCTTCACGGAACTCGTCGGGGAAGGTGGAAAGCGCCTCCTCCGATACCCCTAACGCCCGCAGCCCGCCCCAGGTAAAGGCCAGCGTTATCCAGCGCTCGGAGCTGTCCATCGTGGCGCGCACGTCCGCAGCCGACTGCACCCGGTCCACCAGCGCGGTCAACCAGGCCCGGCCTCCGGCGGGATCGTCGAAGGACAGGAACTCGTAGCGACCCGTCATCGCAGGGGTGCGGGTCAGCAAGATGTGCTGGATATCGTCGAGTTCGAGCATCGGCCCGGTCATCTACTGCATCTGATCGAGCATGTCGGAGAACGCTGCCTCGAGCCGCAGCGCCTTTTTGATCTTGTCGGCGGTGACGAAGGGGTACTCGCCGTATTCCAGGAAGCTCGGAAACTGGTGTGCTCGGACGAATTCGACGAACGCCGCCGGGTTTTCCTTCCAGTCCTCGGGGAACCCTTCGAGATTGGTGAAAACGGTGGTGATACCGGTCTGACCGAAGAGCGTAATGGCGTCCTCGGTGTACTTGTCGAAATCGGTGTCGAAGATGCCTTGATATTGAAAGTGCAGTCCCGAGCCGACGTCGAACAATACCCACCGAAGATAATGCAGCCGCAAGGGCGCCAGCACATCCGGACTCCCCGCTACCGCCTCTTCGATCTGCTTGCCGTATGCGCGAATCGCCTCTTCGCGACCAGGTTTCACCTTTGCGATGATCGAGAACCCGTAGCAGGCAGGCGTCCGTGGATAGATCGGGCCATAGCGACCCCGTTCCAGCTCGAAATAGCCTTCCCTCGGGATGGCCATCGCTGCCGGCTTGCTCCAGTCCTGACCGCTCGCTGACATAGCGTCACCTACCTTGGCCGCCACGGGAAAGCTGGACGCTAACATGGTAAGCACTTGCCACATATAGCCGCAAACCTCCCGCTATCGTCGATTGCCGGGACCCGGGTCAGCGCACAATTCGAGTCCCGCTTCCCTTCTACGTTTTGGCGGGGTATTTGACAATTCAATCTTATTACCGAACCGCCCGCACCTCGATCCGGCCGCACGATTCAAGTGGCCGTAGGCTTCGCAGAATCGGATCTCCCTGAAATACCGGACGTCCGATATATTTCCGGAGAAACCCGAATACCGGCCACCGGCGCCCAGGTTTGACAGGATGACTCCATGTCGACATCGCCGCAACACACCAGCCCGGCGCCGACCCCGCGCCAGTTGTCAACGCCGCGAGCCGCCGCACTGGCCGGAGTGGTCTTCTCGGTGTTGTTCGGTACGACGCTGATCCTGATCCGCATCCACATGCCTGCGGGCCATGAAGATTCAGCTCAGTGGCTGCAGAACCAACAGAGCGCGATCACGACAGCAACGGTGCTGATGCCCTTCGCCGGCATCAGCTTTCTTTGGTTCATCGGCGTCGTACGCGACGGATTCGGGCGCTACGAAGACAGGTTCTTCTTGTCCGTATTCCTCGGCAGCGGGCTGCTTTTTGTGGCGATGATGTTCCTCGCCACGGCCGTCGCCGCAGGCTTGGTGGCAAGCAACACCAGCGTCGCCGACCCAGCCGCCCACGCCGAGGTGATGAACTTCGGCAAAATGGTCATGGTGTCGGCAAGCCAGACCTACGCGCTTCGCATGGCGGCGGTGTTCATGATCTCGCTCGCGACGATCTGGCTGAAAACCAGGCTGATGCCCCGCTGGCTCGCAGTTCTCAGCTACGTACTGGCCGTGGCGCTACTTATCGTCAGCGAGGCGAGCATGTGGGTGGAGCTGGCATTCCCCGCCTGGGTGCTCGTCGTCAGCGGATTCATTCTGGCCCGCTCCGGGCGCAGAGAAGAATGAACCGGCCTGGAGAGATTGGAGACTCCCGATTCGGCAGGGAGCCCGTCGGTTCGTGGGTGCCCCAGTGATGTTCGGGCAGTTCTACGCTGTCAGCGCTTGCTCCACTCGATGATCGCGGCGACGATCTCGTCGGCAGCATCCTCCTGGATATAGTGCCCCGCGCCCTCGAGCAAGACAGTTCGGTGGTCCGCGAATTGCTGCTCCCATCGGCGGCGCTCGAGCGCGCGGAACGCGACGTCCTTCGTTCCCCACACCAGCAACGCCGGACGGTCGCGCAACACCGCCAGTCCCTGCTCGACCTCTGCGAGAAATGCTCTACTGCCGAGAATTTCGTGCGGGAACACGTGCACCGGCCGACGTGATTCCGGCGTCGGGAACGGGCCACGGTAGGCGTCCATCACCGCGTCGGGCAGTTTCTTACGCCGGACACCGGCGGGGATGAGCCGTTCGACGAAGAAGTTGTGGCGCAGGATCAGCCAGCCTCCGATCGGACCGCCCAACAACCGTGAAAACGCCTGGGTGCCCGGATCGGACTTCGGCCACGCCCACGTGTTGCCGACCACGAACGCGACGAACCGGTCGGGGTGTCGCGTGGCGACGGCGAATCCGATCGGGCCGCCCCAGTCCTGCACCATCAGTGTCACATCACGCAAGTCGAGCCGCGTGACCAGCTGGTCGACCACGTGGGCATGCTCGGCAGGCGTGAATCCGTATCCGCGAGATGCCTGCGAGAGTCCGAACCCGGGATAGTCGATCGCGATACAGCGGTACTGATCCCGCAAACCGATGATCACGTCGCGGTAGAGGAACGACCAGGTCGGATTGCCGTGCAGCAAGATCAACGGCGGCCCGCTGCCCTCGTCGACATAGTGCACCCGCGAACCGTCGATCTCTTCGAAGTGGCTTGCGAACGGATACCGCTCAGCGGGGATCCAGGCCGGTCTGGAGGGCGTGCCGGCGTTACTACTGTCCATCGCGGATCGTCTCCTTCCCGCAGTGGTGGGTTCCACCGGAATACCGATCCCGCGCGCCGCGCGCCGCGCTTTCGGAGTGTGCTCAACCGCGACGCCGATCATGTCGAGGCTTCGATCCGGGGATGCCGAAGACGCCTACGCATACGCCAGGACGTACTTCACGATGATCAAATCGTCGCGACCATGTCGCGGCGGGTTACCGGCAGCATTCAGGGATCGAAACCCTGGCGACCGGAAAACGAATCCGACCCGCACCACGGGTGCGGGCCGGACACTGTTTCACGAGTTCAGAGACCCTCTTGCAGCCGCTTGGCGTCCTTGCGAACACCGAACGACGTGATGATCTCCATAATGCCGAGGACCACCAGCCAGATGCCGGCAACCCACGCCAGCGTCGCCACCGACTCGACGGGCCAGACAATCAGCACGATACCCGCGATCGCGGTGATCACACCGAAGAAACCGATCCAACCGCGCCCCGGCAGTCCCGGCTCGGAGATCGCGGCCATCGCCGAGGCCACGCCACGGAACAGCCACGCAATACCGATCCAAATGCCGAGCAACAGAATCGAGGCAAGCTCGTCGCGGAAACAGAAGACGCCGATCACGATCGACAGGACGCCGGTGATGAAGGAGAGCACCCGCACACCGGCACTCGCCGGCGCGCCGAAGGCGGCGAGCAACTGCAGCACGCCGGAAACCACTAGATAGATGCCGAAGATGATGCCTGCCACCAACAACGTCTTGCCCGGCCATACCAGAATCAGGACACCCAGGATCACCGAGAGGAAGCCGGTGACCAGAACTGACTGCCACGCACTGCGGGCAAGTACCTGCAGCGGTCCCTCTACCACGCTGTTTGTCGTCATATCGAGATGCTAGGCCCTGCCGGAGCGGTTTTCTGCACATTTGCTGAACAACGCGCCCGCCCTAGTGAGCGGAGGAAGTTATGTTAACCATCCACGCGACGCCGAACTTGTCCGTGCACATGCCGAACTCGTCGCCCCACATCTGCTTCTCCAGCGGCACCGTCACAGCACCCCCCTCGACCAGCTTGTCCCAGTAGCCGTGTAGTTCGGCGCTGTCGTCGCCGCTGAGGCTGATCGAAATGCTGCTTCCCGATTTGTATTCCATGCCGGGCGGGGTGTCGGAGGCCATCAGCGTGAACCCGCTCGACGTCTCCAGCATGCCGTGCATGACCAGCTCCGCGCCCGGCGCGTCCTTGTCGCCGAACTTGCCGAAGGTGTCGATGGACAGCGCGCCGCCGAACACCTCTCGATAGAACTCCAATGCCACCTGGGCCGTGTCTCCGAAACTGATGTAGGGATTGAGCCGGGAGACCATGGGACGCTCCTTGGGAGTAGTTGCCGCCACCTGGGAGATTAGTCCTCGGACCGAGCCTCGGCATGGATACCGGGCGTGTGGCATAGATAACGTCCGAGTCGTCGACGTTTACTGCCGGAAAACGTCGGGTAGTCATCCCTAAGTGACTCTCGTCGCGTGCACCACGGATGCGCGCGTTCGGGTCGGGTTCGTGAGTCTCGGGTGGCTAGGAGAAGAGGGTGGCGGTTGTACTCGTGCTGCAGGCACGTGGCCTCGGTGATCTGCTCACCGCGGTCCCGGCATTACGTGCGCTGCGCAGAGCGAGGCCCAACGACCACATCGTCCTGGCGGCGCCGCACCGTTTGAAGCCGATCGTCGACCTGATCGCCTCCGTCGACGCCATGGTGCCGACCGGTGAGCTCAGCGCATTCCGCTGGGACGGCCCGCCGCCCGAACTCGCCGTCAATCTGCACGGTCCGAGCGCCGAAAGCATCGTCACGCTCACCAAGACCGAGCCCGGCCGCATCCTCACCTACCGCAACGCCGCCTTCCCCGATTTCGAGGGCCCGAAATGGCAGCCGGATATGCACGACGTCGAGCGCTGGTGTCATCTGCTCGAATCCGACGGCATCGCCGCCGATCGACGCAACCTCGGACTGGTGCCACCGGTATCGACGACCAGCCATCGGGACTGCGTCGTCGTGCATATCGGTGCGGGCGCTCCTGCCCGACGCTGGCCGCCGGACCGATTCGCCGCCGTCGTCCGCCATCTCCTGGTACTCGGTCGCGAGGTGGTTCTCACCGGCGACGAGATGGAGCGGGATATCGCGTTGAATGTCGCCGCGCGCGCGAGCCTGCCGACCAGGCGGGTGCTCGCGGGCGAACAGAACCTGATCGAGCTGGCCGCCACCGTCGCCGAGGCCGAGCTCGTCATCTCCGGCGATACCGGCGTCGCGCATCTGGCCACCGCCTTCGGTACCAGGACAGTGCAGATGTTCGGGCCGACCCCGCCGCGCTGGTGCGGACCGCCCCCGCACCTGCTCGGCAGGCATGCGGTGCTCTGGGCGGGCCAGGTCGGCGACCCCGATGCCGACACCCCCGATCCGGGGCTGCTGCGGATCGGGGTCACCGAGGTGATCAACGCTGTCGACAAGCAGCTCACCAAGCGCACGTGGCCGGGCACCGGCACCGACCGCCGCCGCGCCACTTACCGCAGGGTGGGCTGACAGCCGCCTGCGGTCAGATTCCCTCTTCGGCTCGTGCGGTGCTGAGCGCGGCCGCGTACGCGGCGAGCGCGCTCGGCCAGAACTGTTCCAGATAGTCGCGTGCATCGCCGAGCCCGCGCGGGTCGAGGGAGTACAGCCGCCGGTTCCCGTCGCGGCGCATCATCACCAGCCTGGCTTCGCGCAGCACCCGCAGATGCTGGGAGACCGCAGAGCTACTCACTCCGGCAATGGTCGCCAGCTGACCGACGGATAACGGCGCCGTGGGCAGCGACTCGAAGATCGCACGTCGAGTCGGGTCGGCTAGCGCCTCCAGCGCCCGAACTCCGTTAGTGGCCACTTAAGTATTGTGATCAACTAGCATCCAATTGGTCAATTCGGCCGATTGTTGGATTTCCCCAGGTCGGCTCGATTGTCACGCAGTTTCGTTATCTACTCGTGACACGCCAACAGGGATTTTGTACCACTGTGACGGTAACCACACGATTGCAGAACCTGCATCACGCTCCCGTACGTTCAAGTCATGCCCGTGACCGTTCCGTTATCAACCAGCCGTTCCCGTCGATTCCGCGTCGCCACCCGCGCCGCAGCCGTCACCGCGATCGTCAGCGCCGCATTCGGCGTGCTGGCCGCAACTGATCACCAACAGGCCGATGCGACTGCCGCAGGCCAGCTGATCGCAGGCAAGTCCCCCGCCGTGCTGACCGACGCCGAAGCCCACAATGCCACTCAGTTCATTGCCTTCACACCGCCCGAGGCGCAGTCCGCGCCCGAGGCCGTGAGCTGGGAAGAGCACCAGATGGCCGCCCAAGCTGCCCAAGCCGCCGAACCCGCCCAGGCCGCCGAACCCGCCCGGCCGCACACCGTCCGCCCGATCATGGGCATGCTGACCTCCAACTTCGGCTCGCGCTGGGGCACCCTGCACGCGGGCCTCGACTTCGCCGACCCGCTCGGCACCCCGATCGCGGCCGTCACCGACGGCACCGTCATCGAGGCAGGCCCCGCCTCCGGCTTCGGCCTGTGGGTACGCGTCCAGCAGGACGACGGCAGCGTCGGCGTCTACGGCCACGTGAACGACATCCTGGCCAGTGTCGGCCAGGAGGTCCGCGCGGGCGACATCATCGCCACCGTCGGCAACCGCGGCTTCTCCACCGGCCCGCACCTGCACTACGAAGTGCACCAGCCGGGCATCGGCCCGGTCGATCCGCAGCCGTGGCTTGCCGCTCGCGGCATCGAGGTCGGGCACGCGGCAGACGACTGAGCCGCCCCTGAATAGTTCGGTGACGTTCGTGAGTCGATGAGGGACTCGCGAACGCCTCCGGTTCATCCCCTAGCACTCCGGTATCAGCCGCGAATGGCGCTGTAGCGGGACGTGCCCGGGCGGTGCCGATTCCTACCGTCGGTGCATGCCGACGATCGACATCGACTCCGCAGCCAGAGATTCCGCGCCCCGCCACCGCCGCACCCAGGCCCGCGTCCGCCCCGCGGGCCGTCTGCATCGCCCACTATTGTGGATGGTGGCCGCGATGGCCGCGCTCATGCTGGTTTCGGTGGGCGGCATGATCATCGACGACCGGATCTTGCTCGGCGAGTCGGTCTGGCTCAAACCCTTCAAGTTCGGCTTCGCTTTCCTGCTCTACGGCTTCACGCTGGCGTGGCTGTTGTCGTTGCCGCACAAGGGAAGCCGGGCCACCTGGTGGCTGGGCGCGGTGTTCGCCATCACCGGATTCGCCGACGTCGGGTTCATTGCCGTGCAGGCCGCGCGCGGCACCTTCAGCCACTTCAACAACTACAGCACCGACACCGTGAACTCGATCGGCCAGCAGGTGTTCATGTCCGGCGTCCCCGGTCTGTTCCTCGCGAATCTGATTATCGCGCTGATTCTTTCGTGGCAGCGAATCGTCGACCGGCCGATCGCGCGTGCCATTCACGCCGGCCTGGCACTCGCCGTCGCCGGGATGGCAATCGCCTACCAGATGGGAAATACGGGCAAGCAGCTCGTCCGCGACGCGAACGGCAACGTCGTGGAACTCATCGCCGGACACACCGTCCTCGACGACGCCACGCGTGCGGCGGACGTGCCCCGCGACGGCGTGGGCGGTATGCCGATCACCCACTGGAGCACGATCGGCGGCGACCTGCGGGTGCCGCACTTCGTCGGGCTGCACGGTATCCAGGTATTACTGCTCGCGGCCTTCGCCTTGGCCTGGCTGGCCCCGCGGCTGCCTTGGCTGCGCACCGAAAGTGCACGCACGGCGGTCATGGGCGTGCTGGCGTTCGGCTACGCCGGGATGCTGTCGATCGTGACCTGGCAAGCCATCCGGGCCCAGTCGCTGATCCACCCCGACGGCGCCACATTGGCCGCCGCCGGAGGCCTGACGGCGATCATGGGGTTGCTGCTCACCGTCATCTATCTGCGCAATCGCGCGACCGAGATCGACCAAACAGAAGATCCCATCCAGCCGCTCGCCGCCATCGCCGAGTCTCGACTCCGCACACCAGGTGCTCAGCCGCTCGGCTGAGCCATGCGCCACCGTGATCCCGATCATCAGCCGAACGACGCCGCGTCCGACGGAGCCGTTCGGCTCGATCCGTTCCCAGACGGTCGCGCCACCGTGCGGCCCCGGCGCTCCTGCGACTCCGCTCGTGCCGACCAGGATCAGCGCAAGCGTTCGGCGTCCCGGGTCAGCTCGAGCAGCGTCGCGCTGAGACCCTTCAGCTCCTCGGTGTTCGCGCCCTCACCGATCGCGGTGGCGACATCCTCCGCAGCGCATCTCGCGGCGAACCAGCGGTCAGCCAGATCCGCCGCCTCCGGTGCGCTGAGCACAACGGAGTCGTCGGGAATCCCTGTCCCCTTCAAGCTGTTGCGGTGTTCGTAGGCGCGTTGGCGACACGATTGGCGGCAGTACCGGCGACGACGCCCGGCCTCCGATTCCACGATCTCCCGCCCACACCACAGGCAGGACACCAGCAAGCGGCGCGACATGAGGCAGAACATTAGTGGTCGGTCTCACTGAATGAACCTGGAGGTCCCCAGGAGTGGCGACACCACAGCCGCGCCACGGTCAGTACTACCCACCGACTACAATGGAACGGTTCACCGTCGCCGTGTCGGGAACTATTAGCGCAGGCCCGTTCGTTGCACATAAGGTCCAGCGAGCGTGAGCTCGTCCGGACACGGTCGCAGCGCAACAAGACTCGAGCACCTAGGGAGAGGCACACCATGGCAGATCGCGTACTCCGGGGCAGTCGGCTCGGAGCGGTGAGCTACGAGACCGATCGCGACCACGACCTGGCTCCGCGACGGATCGCTCGGTACAAGACGGACAACGGCGAGGAATTCGACGTGCCGTTCGCCGACGACGCCGAGATCCCCCCGACCTGGCTGTGCCGCAACGGCCAGGAGGGCACCCTCATGGAGGGCACCACCCAGGAGACCAAGAAGGTCAAGCCGCCGCGCACCCACTGGGACATGCTGCTGGAGCGTCGCAGCAAGGACGAACTCGAGGAACTGCTCAAGGAGCGCCTCGACCTCCTGAAGACCCGGCGGCGGGCCTAGGTCACGGGCCTGCACATCGACGAAGGGGGGGGGGGGGGGGGGGTCTATTGACAGTGACTCGCGCGCTACCCTGGGGACCTCTCGTGGAGGGGCGCCGCGCGCGGGGCCCCCCCCCCCCCCCCCGCCGGCGGGGGCGGGCGCGCCCGCCCCGGCGGCCACCACACGCACCCCGGTCGAAACCAAGTTGGCGCGTCCGCCCCCCCCCCCCTTTCACATTTCCGGAACATTGTTGCCCGGCTGCGTGCCGGACCGCGCACGACAGCAACCGGCCTGCCGCATTCCTCGGCAGGCCGGTTGCGTGCTGTTCGACACGATGAGGTGCCCGTTCACACGATGACGACACCCACTGCGGCCGTGGCCGACTCGCTCCGATCGGCTAGTGGCTCGCGACCTTCCGATAACGCAGCAGGGCCAGCGGGACGACGATGGCAAGGATCAGCAGCGAGCAGCCGACGGCATATTCGATGCAATGCTCGGCGGCCCAGCCGGTCGGGGCGACGAACGAGGGTGGCGCGCCGTTGTCGAACAGCTTTCGGCCCGCGGCCGAGACCGCGGTGATCGGGTTCCATTCAGCGACGGTGCGCAGCGGGCCAGGCAGTGCCTCCGCCGAGATAAAGGCGGAGGAGATGAACGTGAGCGGGAAGAGCCAGATCAGGCCCGCGCTCTGGGCTACTTCGACGGTCGGCGAGAGCAGACCGGTGAGGGCGCCGACCCAGGACATCGCGAAGGCGAACAGCAGGATCACCCCGAATGCCAGTGCGGCGTCGGCGATCCCGCCATTGATCCGCCAGCCGACCGCGTAACCGCACGCGACCATCACGGCCAGGCTCAGGATATTGACCGCGAGGTCGGACAGGGTGCGGCCCATCAGCACCGCGAGCCGCGACATCGGCAGCGTACGCATCCGGTCGATGATGCCCTTGTGTAGATCGCCTGCGAGCCCGACGGTCGTGAAAGCCGCATTGAAGGCGACCGTCTGGGTGAAGATGCCCGCCAGCAGGAATTCGCGGTACTGGCCGCCACCGAGCGAAGCACCGAAGATGTACGCGAACAGGAACACGAACATCAGCGGCTGGATCGTCGCCGTCACCAGCAGCGTCGGCACCCGCAGGATGGTCAGCAGGTTCCGGTAGGCGACGATCGCGCTGTCCCGAATGATCCGCGCCCTCGGATCATGTGTAATCCCTTGGGTCGCTTCCTCTTTCGCCGCGGATGGTGACTTCGGCGCTTCGTCGCGCGCCAGCGTCGGGGTGGTGCTCACGACGACACCTCGCGAGTAGTCGGCACGGCGGTTCGGTCACTCAAGACAGGATCTCCTCTTGTGCGTCATCAGTTTCCGGCGCGAGGCTTGCGGGTTTGCATGCCGCGGCGCCGGTGAGGGACAGGAATACGTCGTCGAGACTGGGGCGGTGCACCGTCGCGTCCACGACACATACACCGGCGTCATCGAGGCGCCGCAGCGCCTCGACCATGGTGCGCGAGCCGTCACCGACCACCACCGATGCCATGTCGGAGCCGTCGTCGCAGCTCGGTTCGCCGATACCGACCTGGGCGAGCACGGTCAGCGCGGGCTGCACGTCCTGCCCGGCGGCCAACGTGATGGTGAGCCGGTCACCGCCGATGGAGGTCTTCAACTCGTCGGCCGAGCCGCGGGCGATGACCCGGCCGCGGTCGATGACGGTGATCCGATCCGCGAGCAGATCGGCCTCCTCCAGATACTGCGTGGTGAGCAGCACCGTGGTCCCGTCATCGACGAGATCGCCGATGACGCGCCACATGTCGATCCTGCCGCGCGGGTCGAGCCCGGTGGTCGGTTCGTCGAGCACCACGACTGCGGGCCGGGCAACCAATGCCCCGGCCAGGTCGAGGCGCCGCGCCATGCCACCGGAGTAGGTGCCCGCCCTGCGATGCGCGGCATGGTCGAGCCCGAAAGCACCGAGCAGTTCGGCAGCGCGAGATGTCGCCTGCCGCTGCGACATTCCGTACAGCCTGGCCACCATGCGCAGGTTTTCGTAGCCGGACAGGTTGGCGTCCACTGCCGCGTACTGGCCGGACAGGCCGATGCGCCGCCTGGCCGTCGCGGGATCACGCAGCACATCGATGCCCGCGACCCGGACCATACCCGCGTCCGGACGCAGCAGCGTGGTGACGATGCGGACTGTCGTCGTTTTGCCCGCGCCATTGGGACCGAGCAGGCCGAGCACCGTTCCGGCCGGGATCTCTAGGTCTATCTCGTCGAGCACCCGTACCCGGCCGTAGCTCTTGACCAGGCCGAGCACTTCCACCGCCAAACTCACGATTGCACCTCGTCTACGATCGGCTCGCTCACCTGTGTGCCTCCTTCGATGTGCCGCTGCCGAGGGCCCGGGGGCTGCGCATCGAGGTGCCCGCGCAGCACAGGCCCGATCACAGCGAGCGACTCCGGTGTCGTCATTGCCGAGTGCCTGCACGGCAGGTGGTGGTCATGGATTTGCCCGGTAACGAACGGCCCCCAGGCCGCCGCGCAGCGGGCGGGGTCGGTTCGATTGATCTCGTCATCGGCGGCGGTGAAGAACAGCAGGTCGCCGTCGAAGGTGCGCGGCCGGAAGCCGTGCGCCTGCACCGTGCCGTTGGTGTAGCCGGCGTAGAGGCGCTCCAGGTGCTCGACGGTGAGCGCCGCAAACGGGCCCGCCTGGGACCGCAGGAGTTCCGCGGCGTCGCTCAGATTGATTGCCGGGTCGAGCTCCGCGCCGTCCGCGAGCAGGTCCGCGCCGAATTCGCCGATGATCTCGGCGATACTGGGGATGGCGTGTTCGAGCCACTCGTCGGAGAGTTGATAGCTGTCCATCATCGACAGCAGCGCGACCTCGTCGCCCGTCTCCTGCAGTTGGACGGCCACCTCGTGCGCAATCAACCCGCCGAGCGACCAGCCGAGCAGATGGTAGGGACCTGCCGGCTGGATCGCCTTGATGTGCGCCGCGTAGTGGCCGGCGGCCTCCGCGATAGAGGCGAACCCGTCCTCCCCCGCGACATGCGGTGCTTGCAGCCCGTACAGCGGCCGGTCCGACGGCAGATGCGCGAGCAGACCCGAATAGCACCAGGCCAGCCCGATCGCGGGATGGATGCAGAACAACGGCGCCTGCGTGGAAGCCGTGCTCGGGCGGATCGGCAGCACCGGCTCCAGGGCGGCGGCGATAGCCGTCGCGGCGGTGCCGGGTCCATCCAGCCTGGCCGCGATGGCGGCCGGGGTGGACTCGCCGAACATCAGCTGCACCGGAAGATCGATCCCGGAAGCCCGCAGCTGCGCGACAACTTTGGTGGCGAGCAGCGAGTTGCCGCCGAGTTCGAAGAACCCGTCGTCAGCGCCGACCAACTCGACACCGAGCACATCGGCGAAGGCCGTGCACAGCGCGACCTCGGTCGGCGTCGTCGGCGCGCGGTAGCCGTCCGCCGCACGAAAAATCGGCTCCGGCAACGCTTTTCGGTCCAGCTTGCCGACCGGGCTCAGCGGCACCTCGTCGATCAGCATGATCGATTGCGGCACCATATAATTCGGCACCAACTCGGCGACGTGCTCGATGAGCTCCGCGGCGGTGACGGCGGTCCCGGCGCGCGGCTTCACATACGCCACCAGCGCGGTGACGCCCGCGGGCGTGTGATACCCGATGGTGGTGGCGAATTCGACGGCGGTGTGGCGGGCCAGCGCGGCGTCGATCTCGCCGAGCTCGATGCGGAAGCCGCGGATCTTGACCTGATGGTCGGTGCGGCCGACGTACTCGATCTCGTGCGCCGACGCGGCCTGCCCACTCCAGCGCACCAGGTCGCCGGTGCGGTACATCCGTTCGCCCGGTTTGCCGTACGGGTTG
This sequence comes from Nocardia sp. NPDC057440, assembly GCF_042802915.1. Classification (NCBI taxonomy): domain Bacteria; kingdom Bacillati; phylum Actinomycetota; class Actinomycetes; order Mycobacteriales; family Nocardiaceae; genus Nocardia; species Nocardia sp. NPDC057440. Next base: position 255,176 of record NZ_JBHVDF010000007.1, on the reverse strand, counting down.
GCGACAAAACGCTGGGCGGTAAGCCCTGGCCGATTCAGATAGCCGCGGGCCAGCGCATTGCCCGCCAGGTGCAGCTCACCGGTCACGCCGATCGGCGCGGGGTGCAGGCGAGTGTCGAGGATCGTCGCGTTGACGCCGCGGATCGGGCCGCCGATGGTGATCGGCCCCCGCGGCACCATCGGTTGCGAGATCACCGTGACGATGGTGGTCTCGGTAGGCCCGTACACGTTGTACAGGTTGCGGCCCGGCGCCCAGCGAGTGACCAGGTCCGGCGGCAACGCCTCGCCACCGACCAGCACATGCGCCAGCTCGGTGACCCCGGTCGGGTCGACCGTGCCGAGGGCGGAGGTGGTGATGAACGCGTGCGTGATGCGCTCCTCCATGAACACCTGTGCGAGATCGGCGCCGCCGACGACGCCGGCGGGCGTGATCACCAGCGTGGCCGCGCCACCGAGCGCGAGCAGCAGATCGAGCATCGCGGCATCGAAGCTCGGCGTCGCGAAATGCAGTACCCGGCAACCGGGTTGGACATCGAAGCGCTGCGCGGTCTCCGCGGCGAAGTTGGAGAGCCCACCGTGGGTGACCATCACACCCTTCGGGGTGCCGGTCGAACCGGAGGTGTAAATCACGTACGCCGGATTGTCCATGCGCAGCGGAGACGTCCGCTCCGCTGCCGCGATCGGTGCATCCGAGGAGTCGAGCACCGCAGCGCGGAAATCCGGATCGTCGAGGACGATCCACTCCGCGCCCGCTGGCAGTTGATCCAGGTACTCCGCGAGCGTGATACCCAGCGCCGCACCGGAATCCGACAGCATGTGACTGATGCGCTGTTCGGGGTACAGCGGGTCGACGGGCACGAACGCGGCGCCGGCCTTGGCTACCGCGAGCATCGTCGCCACCGATTCGACCGAGCGCGGAATACCCAGCGCCACCAGGGTTTCCGGCCCGACACCGCGTCCGATGAGCACCCGGGCCAGCCGGTTGGTCCACCGATCGAGGGCATCGTAGGTCACTTGGGTGTCGTCCGCCCGCAGCGCGACCGCCTTCCGGTCGACCTCCACCGCCTGTGCGAACAACTCCGGGAAGGTCACCGGACGGTCCGGTTCGCTCCCGCGCACGGGAGCGAGCTCGGACCACTCGGCGGGATCGAGCAGTTCCAGATCGCCGATGGCGGTGGTCGGATTGGCGGCGATAGCGCCGAGCAGGCGCGCCATCCGCTTACCGAGCCGGGCCGCGGTCTCTTCGTCGAACAGGTCGCTCGCGTAATTCACCGACAGTGTGATGCCATCGGGTTCCCGTTGCGCGGTCCGCGATTCGACGAGGGTGAACTGCAGATCGAACTTCGCGATCCCGGTGTCCACATCGGCGGCCTCGATCCGCAGCCCGGGCAACTCGAGTACCCGCACCGGATGGTTCTGCACGGAGAGCATCACCTGGAACATCGGGTGGTGCGCCTGGGAGCGGGCCGGGTTGAGAACCTCGACGAGTCGCTCGAAGGGCAGATCCGCATGCGCGAACGCGTCCAGGTCGGTGTCGCGGACATGGTGCAACAGGTCGGTGAACCTGTCATCCGGATCGATGTGGGTCCGCAACACCAGCGTGTTGACGAACATGCCGACCATCCGATCCAGGGCCGGGTGGCCGCGCCCGGCGATCGGCGTGCCGACGGCAATGTCGTCGGCCGCGGTCATCCGGTGCAGCAGAACCGCGAGCGCGGCGTGCAACACCATGAACATACTGACGTTGTTGCTGGTGGCGACCGTCTGCAGTTCCCGGTGGGTGAGCCCATCGATCGCGCATTCCACAAGACCGCCGCGATAGGACGGCACGGGCGGGCGCGGGCGATCGGCGGGCACCGCCAGCAGCTCCGGGAGCCCGTCGAGGGCGCTACGCCAGTAGTCCAGCTGCCGGCTCACCACCGAAGCGGGGTCGGACTCGGTGCCGAGAGCGTCCCGTTGCCAAAGCGTGTAGTCCGCGTACTGGATCTCGGGTTCGGACCATTCCGGGCTCTGCTCGTCACACGCTGCCCGGTAGGCCATCGCCACATCGGCGGCCAGCGGTTCCAGCGACCATCCGTCCATAGCGATGTGGTGCACCACCAGCACGAGGACGTTCTCGGTCGACGCGGCGGGCTGCACCGAGTCGTCGGCTCCCGCCGGATCGGCGTCGGGATCCACCGTGATCAGTCCGGCCTTGATCGGCACCGTCTCGGCCAGATCGAAACCCGGAGCGGCGAAACGCCGCACCGTATCGGCTACGTCGCCGGGTCGTACGGTCGCGACGAACAGGGGGACCGCGGCCGCCGCTGGATCGAGGACGACCTGTGACGGTTCCCCATCGATCTCGGTGAATACAGTGCGCAGGGTCTCGTGCCGACGCTGGACCGCGTGCAACGCGCGGACCAGCGCATCGACGTCGAGCTCGCCGTGCATCCGCAGCACAACCGGAATGTTGTAGGCGCCCGCGGTGTGGTCGGCGGCCGCGCCCTGTGCACTGATCTGGTTGAAGCGGTTGAGGAACCACAGCCGACGCTGCGCCGCCGACAACGGAATTCGCTCCGGGCGGTCACGCCGGACCAGCTCCGGCCTGCCCACCTCGCCTGCCGGACCGGAGTCGAGCAATGCGGCGAGCTCGGCGACCGTCGGCGACGCGAAGACGGTACGTACCTCGAGCCTGATATTCGTCGCCGCGGCCAGCCGGGCCACGAGTTGGGTTGCCAGCAGCGAGTTTCCGCCGATGTCGAAGAAGCTGTCGTCGGCGCCGACCGTGTCGACACCGACCAGTTCACCCATCACGCCCGCGACGAGACGCTCGGACTCGGTCTCCGGCGCGCGATCGATGGCGTCCGCGACCAGCTGTGGTTCGGGCAACGCGGCGATGTCCAGCTTGCCGGTCGGAGTCAATGGAATCCGATCCAGCACGGTGATGATCGCCGGAACCATATGCGCGGGCAGTTGTTCGGCGGCCTTGGCGCGGACCTTGTCGATATCCACGCCCACCGCGTCGTCGGCGGCCTGCACGAACGAGACGATCCGATCCACCCCCGCGATATGCCGCACCTCGGTGTGCGCGAACCGCACATACTCGCTCTCGGCGAGCGCCATGGTGATTTCGCCGAGTTCGATGCGGAATCCGCGCACCTTGACCTGGTGGTCGCTGCGACCGAGATACATCAGCTCGCCGGAACCTGTCCAACGCACCACATCGCCGGTGCGGTACATCCGCGAACCAACCGGGCCGCAGGGGTCGGCGACGAACCGGGACGCGGTGAGCCCGAGGCGCTCGAAATAGCCTCGCGTTACGCCGAATCCGCCGACATAGAGGTCACCCGGCACGCCGACGGGCACCGGGCGCAACCGCTCGTCGAGCACCAGCGCCCGCGCACCGCGCACCGGCGTGCCGATGGTAATCGGTTCGTCGAAGGCCAGTGGCTTCGAGATCGTGACGACGACCGTGGTCTCGGTGGGACCGTACCCGTTGAAAAACTGCCGTCCCGGCGCCCAGCGGGCCACCAGGTCGGGGCCGTAGGCCTCACCACCGATCAGCAGCCCACGCAGGTTCGGCAGGGGCCACCGATCGTGATCGATGGTGGCCAGCGCGGCCGGGGTCATGAAGGTGTGGGTGACGCGCTCGCGCTCCATCAGCGCGGCGAGTTCGTCGCCGCCGTAGATATCCGGCGGGCAGATCACCATCGTCGCACCGGATCCCACCGCGAGCAGCAGGTCGAGGATGGCTGCGTCGAAACTCGGTGAGGAGAAGTGCAGCGTGCGCGAATCCCGGTCGACCTGCATGCGCTCGCGGAGCTCGTCGGCGAAGTTCGACAGGCCGCTGTGCGTGACGGCGACACCCTTGGGCTTGCCGGTGGAACCAGAGGTGTAGATCAGGTAGGCGAGGTCGGCGACCTCCAGTGTCCGCAACCTCTCCAGATCTTCCACCAGGCTGTCGTCGAGTTCGTCCAGCTCCGCGAGGAACTCGGGATCGTCCAGCAGCAGCCATTCGGTGATGGGCACGTAATCGGCCGACGACTCGACACCCTCGGCCGCGCTCGCCCGCAAAGCGTCGGCGTGTTCGGACACTGTCACGCCGACCGAGCAGCCGGAGTCGACCAGCATGTGCCGGATCCGGTCGGCCGGGTACTTCGGATCGATCGGAACGAACGCCGCGCCCGATTTGACCACCGCCAACATGGTGGCTACCGACTCGATGGACCGGGTCAGCCCGAGCGCGACGCGATCGCCCGTGCCAAGGCCGCGCCCGATCAATGCGCGCGCCACGCGATTCGAGCGCCGCTCGAGCTCGGCGTAGGTGAGGGAAGCGGCGCCATAGCGCACGGCCGTACGGTGCCCGTGCACGTGCGCGGTCGTCGCAAAGTACGCGGCCAGAGTGAGCTGCGGGGCGGTCGGGCCACCGTGAGCCGGTGCGAGCGTGCGCCGTTCGTTCTCGGTCCGCACGTCGATATCGCGCACCAGCACCCGCGGGTCCGCCGTGACAGCGGCCAGCACCCTCAGGAAGCGGTCGGCCAGGGTCTCGATGGTCGGTGCATCGAAAAGTTCGGTGGCAAAAACGAATTCGAACTCGCGGCCCGGCTCACCGGGTCCTCCGTCACGACCGAAATGCGCGACCCGCAACTCCAGGTCGAACTTGGCCAGCGCGATGTCCAGTTCCTCGGCGCGCAGCGCCAGGCCGGGCAATTCCAGGGTGGGGGCCGCCGCGTCCTGCACCGTCAACGCCACCTGGAACAGCGGGTGGCGACTGGTGGCCCGCGCCTCGCGACCCAGTTCTTCGACGACGCGCTCGAATGGAATATCCGCGTGCGCCATGGCGGCCAACTCGGTGTCCCGATCCGCGCGCAGCAGTGCCGCGAACGAGGTGTCGGGGTTCACGTCGGAGCGCAGCACCAGGGTGTTGACGAACATGCCGACGAGCTCGTCGAGTTTGGTGTCGGTGCGGCCCGCGACCGGGGTGCCGATCACCACGTCGCGGCCACCGGTCACGCAGCGAAGCAGCACCGCGAGCGAGGAGCGCAGCACCATGAACAGGCTCACGCCCTGCTCACGGGCCAGCTCACCGAGTGCGTGCTGCACCGGCTCCGGCACCGTGAAACGCACCGTCTCGGCCCGCAACGTCGGGTCGGCGGGGCGCGGACGGTCGTAGGGCAGCGGCAGTTCGCCGGGCAGATCGGCCAGCGCGGTGCGCCAGTACTCCAATTGAGTGCCCGCGATGCTCTGCGCGTCGGACTCCTCGCCGAGGCAGGCCCGCTGCCACAACCCGAAGTCGGCGTACTGCACCGGCAGCGGCGCCCACGCGGGCACGCCACCCTGGTGCCGCGCCGCATAGGCGGTAGCCAGGTCCCTGGTCAGCGGGTAGAGCGACCAGCCGTCCGCAGCGATGTGATGCACCACGATGCCGAGCAGATGGCGCTCGGATCCGCTGCGCAGCAGCATGATTCGCAGCGGCGCATCCTTGGTCAGGTCGAAACCGCGGCGGGCGAGCGTGTGCAGCGCGCGGTCCGCGCCCACCTCGTCGGTGACGGTCGGCACGAGGGTCGGCATAACCCGCGCAGTCGGCAGCACGATCTGCTGAGCGCCGATGTTGTCCTGCGGAAACACCGTCCGAAGCACCTCATGGCGGTCCACCACATCGGTGAGGGCCGCGTTCAGCGCCGTGACATCCAGATCGCCGTCGATTCGAATGACGAATGCGATGTTGTAAGCGCTGGATTCGGGAGAGAATCGGTTGAGGAACCACAGTCGCTGCTGCGGCAGCGACAATGGAATGCGTCCCGGACGTGGGGTGTGTACAGCCAGCGCCATCCGTTGCGTCCGGGGCGCTTCCGTAATGCGCTCGGCGACGCCCGCGACCGTCGGCGCTTCGAAGATCTCCCGCACCGGCAGGTCGACACCGAATTCCGCGTGCAGCGCGGCGGCGAGCCTGGTGGCCAGCAGCGAGTTGCCGCCGACGTCGAAGAAGCTGTCCTCCGCACCTGCCACCGGCCGCCCGAGGATAGCGGCGAACACCCCCGCGACGCGCGTCTCCAGCTCCGTGCTCGGCGCGCGGGAGGATCCCAGCGCGGCGAAGACCGGTTCCGGCAACGCTTTTCGATCGAGCTTGCCCGAGGGACTGACCGGCATCTCATCGAGCACGATGATCGACGCAGGCACCATGTATCCCGGCAGTCGCTGCCGCGCGGTCTCGCTGACAGCGGCGGCGTCGATCGCCCCATCGGCGGTCAGGTAGGCCGCGAGCCGCGGCTGACCCTGCTCATCGACGTGCACGACGGTGAGCGCGGAGCTCACCCCTGGATGCGCGCGCAATACGTGATCGATCTCACTGAGCTCGATGCGGAAGCCACGGATCTTGATCTGGTCGTCGGCGCGGCCGAGGAAGCGCAATCGCCCGGTCGAATCGGCGACCACCAGGTCACCGGTCCGGTACATCCGTTCACCCCGCCTGCCGTGCGGATTGGCCGGAAAGCGTTGCGCGGTAAGGCTGTAGCGGCCGTGGTATCCGCGGGCCAGGCCGGGGCCCGAGAGATACAGCTCGCCGGGTGTGCCCGGCGGGACCGGGTGCAGCCGCCCGTCCAGCACGAACAGGCGCATGCCACGGACAGGAAGACCGAGCGGCACGGGCGCGCCGGCGACCATCGGCCCGCTCGCGGTCGCGGCGACGGTAGCTTCCGAGGGTCCGTACATGTTGTGGATGCGGTGTTCGGCCGACCAGGTCTCGACCAGATCCGCTGCGCACGCCTCACCGCCGACGATGACCGCCTCGAGCTCGGGCAGGCCCTCGGGCGGCACAGTCGCCAACGCCGCCGGGGTGATGAAGGCGTGGGTCACCCGCTCCTCGCGCAGCAGCGCGGCGAGTTCGGCGCCACCGTAGATCCCCGCGGGCGCCACCACCATCGTCGCGCCGGCCGCGAAGCCGAGCAGCATCTCCAAGACCGACGCGTCGAAGCTCGGCGAGGAGAAGTGCAGTGTCCGTGCCGAATCCGTCACGCCGAACAGATACATCTGCTCACTGGCCAGGGACGCGAGTCCGCCGTGGGTGACGATGACCGCCTTCGGCTGTCCGGTGGAACCGGAGGTGTAGATGAAATATGCCGGATGGCTGGTGCGCATCGGGTGGTGACGATCCGCGTCGGTGATCGGACCGGTGGAGTAGTCCGCGCATTCGGTTTCCAGCGCGTCGGAGCCGAGCACCAGCCAGTCGACGTAGGTCTTGCGGTGCTTGCCGCCGGTGGCCGGCCAGGCCGGCATGGCAAGCAGGCAGTCCGGGACGGTCAGACCGAGTATTGCGCCGGAGTCGGAGATCATGTGCCCGATCCGCTCGGCCGGGTAGCTCGGGTCGATCGGCACATAGGCTGCGCCGGTCTTGGCGACGGCCCAGACCGCGGCGATCGAGTCGAGGCTGCGCGGCAGTGCGATGGCGACCACGACCTCAGGGCCTGCGCCGTGCTCGATCAAGGCTCGCGCCAGGCGATTGGACAGCTCGTCGAGCTCGCGATAGGTGGTGTCGACGCCGAGGTAGCGCACCGCGACCGCATCGGGCAGCCGCTCGGCGATATCGGTGAGCAGCCGGGCCAGACTGATCGACGCCTCGGCGGGCGAACTGGCGATCGGCACCATGTTCGCGGCTTCGCGTCGGTCGAGAATCTCCAGATCGCCGATCGGCATGGTCGGCGCGGCCACCACCGCGTTCAGCACGGCGACAAACCTGCGCGCAAAACTCTCGATCGTCCGCTTATCGAAAACATCGGTGGCATAACCGAATTCGACGGCCAACGGCCCATCGCCGACGCTGTCGTGAATCTCGAGCTGGAAATCGAACTTGGCGACATCGGATTCGATCGGCAGCACCTCGGCCCGCACGCCGGGCAGATCGATGCGCATCTCCGGCGCACGGTCATAGGACAGCATCACCTGGAACAGCGGATGGCGCGCAGCCGAGCGCTCCGGGTTGACGACCTCGACAAGACGCTCGAACGGGACGTCGGCGTTGGCGAAGGCGTTGAGGTCGGTCTCGCGCGCCACGTCCAGCATCCGGTCGAAGCCGGCGGCCGGATCCACATCGGTGCGCAGGACAAGAGTATTGACGAACATGCCGACCAGATCGTCGAGCGCCGGGTCCGAACGGCCCGCGATCGGCGTGCCGATGGCGACATCCGTTGTCGCGCACAGCCTCGCGAGCAACGTCGCCAGCGCGGCATGCAGGACCATGAACATGCTCACGCCTCGCGCCGCCGCCAGTTCGGCCGCGGCAAGGCGGGTCGCGGGGGAAATCGTGAACTCCACCCGATCACCGGTGGTCGACCGGCGCATCGGGCGCGGCCGGTCCAGCGGCAGATCGAGCTGATCGGGCAGGCCCATCAGTGCCGTGCGCCAGTAGGTCAACTGACGGCTCAGCGCGCTGGCCGGATCGGCTTCCTCGCCGAGCAGCTCGCGCTGCCACAGTGCGAAATCGGCGTACTGCACCGGCAGCGGTATCCACTGGGGCGCGCTGCCGCTCGATCGGGCGGCGACGGCCGTCATCAGGTCTCGTGCCAGCGGCGCGATCGACCAGCCGTCACCGCAGATGTGGTGCAGCACAACGAGAAAGACATGCTGGTCCGGTCCGGTGTGCCAGAGCGCGACCCGAATCGGCGCCTGACTGCGCAGATCGAAACCGTACCCGGCGAATTCGGCGGCGAGCGCAGCCACGTCCGCGCCGACCGCATCGATCGGATCGAGGGTGAGCGGGATTTCGGCGGCCGGATGCACGACCTGCCAGGGCCCCTCGGCCGAGTCGGGGAAGGTGGTGCGCAGGCTCTCGTGGCGTTCGATCACGTCGACGAGTCCGGCCCGCAGTGCCTTGTGGTCCAGCGGGCCGTCGATCCGGACCGCGAGAGGCATGTTGTAAGCGGCGGCGTGTTCGGCGAATCGGTTCAGGATCCATAGCCGCTGCTGGGCCAGCGAGAGCGGAATCCTGGCCGGGCGACCGACCGGGACCAGTTTCGGCGAGAACGTGTCCGGGTTGTGAGTGGCGAAGCGCTCGGCCAGTGCGGTGATGGTCGAGGCCTCGAACATGTCGCGGATGGTGAGACCGGTGCCGAGCGTGGCGTTGATTCGTGCCACCGCCCGCGCGGCGATCAGTGAGTTGCCGCCGAGGTCGAAGAAGCTGTCCTCCACGCCGAGATCGTCGGTGTCGAGAACCTCCGCGAAGATGTCCGCGAGCACCCTTTCCACCTCGGTGCGCGGCTCGGCGGCGGTCCGGCCCGCCGGACGATGGGCGTGGGTCGGCGCGGGCAGCGCCTTGCGGTCGATCTTGCCGTTCGGGCTGAGCGGTAGCTCGTCGAGCGCCACGAGCACCGAAGGCACCATGTAGCCGGGCAAACTACGGCGCAGCACCGCGAGCAGCGCGCCGGTGTCCAGGCTCGCGGCGTCGATGTTCGCCGCCGGGGCAGGCACGACGTATCCGAGCAGTTCGTCACCGGTTCGTCCGGCCCGCGCCACGCACACGGCACGCGCGACCCGCTCATCCTCGAGCAGAGCCGCCTCGATCTCGCCGAGTTCGATGCGCAGGCCGCGGATCTTGACCTGGAAGTCGCTGCGACCCAAGTACTCGAGGATACCGTGGTCCGTCTCGTCGGCCTGCCAGCGCGCGAGGTCACCGGTCCGATACATCCGGGCTCCGGGCGTGAACGGATTGGCCACGAAACGATCCGCGGTCAGCCGCGGCTGACCGAGGTAACCGCGAGCCAGCTGGACACCGGCCAGATAGAGCTCCCCCGCCACCCCCGGCGGTACCGGTTGCAGGCGCGAATCCAGCACGTAGGTTTGGGTATTCCACACCGGTGATCCGATGGGCACACTCGGCGGATCGGCCGGGCATGGCCAATAGGTGACATCGACCGCGGCCTCGGTGGGTCCGTACAGGTTGTGCAGCTGTGTTCCGTGCAGCGCGGCGTGGAAATCACGGACCGTGGCCGCGGGCAACGCCTCACCGCTGCAGAAGACCCGACGCAACCCGGTGCAGCCGCGTACATCGGTGTCGGTGACGAAAACCGACAGCATGGACGGCACGAAATGTGCTGTGGTGATACCTTTTTCGGCGATGGTGTGCGCCAGGTAGCCGGGATCTCGGTGCCCGTCCGGTGCCGCGATCACCAGCCGGGCGCCGATCTGCAAGGGCCAGAAGAACTCCCACACCGACACGTCGAAGGTGGCCGGGGTCTTCTGCAGCACCGCGTCGGTGGCGTCGAGTGGATATTCGTCCTGCATCCAGCGCAGCCGGTTGACGATCGCGGCGTGACTCACGCCGACGCCCTTGGGTTTTCCGGTCGAGCCCGAGGTGAAGATGACGTACGCCAAGTGCTCGGCGCGCAACGGCGCGCGCCGGTCGATGTCGGTGATAGGGCGGGGGTCGTAGCCCGACAGCTCGACGGTATCGATGGCCAACTGCGGAGTGTCCGCGGGCAGGGTGCGTTCATCGCGTGCGGCGGTCAGGACGCACACCGGCTCGGCCTGGTGCAGGATCTCCTCGATCCGCTCGGCCGGGTGATCGGGGTCCAGCGGCAGGTAGGCCGCACCGGTCTTGACGATCGCATACATACCGACGAGCAGTTCCATACTGCGCTGCAGGCACAGCCCCACCACCGATTCGGGACCCGCGCCACGGGCGATGAGCAGGCGGGCCAGCCGGTTGGCGCGCTCGTCGAGCTCGCGGTAGGTCAGTGCCTCGTCGCCGAATTCGAGTGCCGTCGCCTCCGGGCAGACCACGGCACGATCGGCGAACAGGTCGGCGAGGGTGCCGTGTTGCGCCGAGGTCTCGGTGGCATTCCACCCGGTCAGCACGCGTTCGCGTTCGGTGTCGGTGATCGCCGTCAGCGACAACGCCGGAGTGCTGGGTTCGGCCGCGAGGAACCTCGTCAAGAAATCGAGGAAGCGGCTGTGGTGTGTTGCCACTTCGGCATCACCGTAGAGCCGTTGGTTGGCCTCGAAGTCGACATGGATGCGGTTGCCTTCGCCGTTGTACAGGTTGATCGACAGATCCTCGACCGGGCCGGTCGCCAGCACGTGCAGCGAGCCGAGCAGGCTACCGAACTTCAGCTCGGTATGGAACAGCATGATGTTGACCATCGGTCCGAAGAATCCACGCGCGTCACGGGAGTACCCGCAGTCTCGGCGAATGTCGTCGTGCTGATAACGCTGATGACGCAACGCGCCGGTGATCTGCAGTTCGGCGGCCCGGACCGCATCACGCACGGTGGTCTCGGGACCGAACTGCAACCGAATCGGCACCACGTTCGACACCACACCGGCCGAACGACGCAGCGCGACAGTGGTGCGTGCCGACACCGGCAGGCTCAGCACCACGTCGGGATTGCCGGTCACCGACCGCACATAACTGGCCAGCGCCGCGACGAACAGGGTCGAGTTGTGGGTTTCACACGCGGCCATCGCCGCGTCCATCGCCGCCGAGGTCGCGTCGTCGAGGACAGCAGTGGCGCGCCGCCTGCCCGCTTCGAGCCCGGCGGCGGTGTCGTTGACATTCGACAACGTCATCGGCTCGCCCGCACCCTCCAACTGCTCGAGCCAGTAGTCACGGTCGGTGCGGAACCGGCTCGAATCGCGGTAGGTGGATGCGTCGGCGTAGATCGTGGCCAGTGGCGTTGCCCGCGAGACCACCGGTTCGGTGCGGCCGTCGATGGCGGTGTAGATCTCGGCGGTGCGGGTCAGCGCATTCATCGCACCGTAGCCGTCGATAACAATGTGATGGGCGCGCGCGTACCAGATGTAGTCCGAATCGCCCGTTCGCAGCACCACATTGGTAGTGAGGGGATCGTGCTCCAGATCGATCGGCGAGCTGGCATGCTCGTTCATCCAGCGCATCGCGGCAGCGTGCGGATCGGCCTCCTCGCGCAGATCGATCCTGGCCCAGCCCGGGCGCCGTTCCGGATCGATCACCTGGTGCGGGACACCGTCTATCTCGACCAGGCGTACATGGCCGACCTCGGTTTCAGCGCCGAAACGTTCGATCGAGTAGAGCAGCAGGCCGACATCGAGATCACCGTGGAGTTCGACGTACTGAGCGATCGTGAGCGGTACATCCGGGCGGATCCGCTGCGCGTACCACAGGGCCGTCTGCGCGGGCGAGAGTGCAAAGGGCTGGGCCGAGAATTCACCGGAAGAACATTGGGCTACACGGTCCGTGGCCAATGAACTCATCAATCACTCCATTTCTTCTGCCGCTGTTGACGCACTCCCCAAAGCACCGCCACAGCAGACGCGCACGCGCCAGCCGTAGGACGTGATCCACGCCCTATGATTCGGAGCATCACATCGACCGGATGGCCGACGTTTTGGATTTGTTTCACATCCAACGCCGTTGGCGGCAAGTCACTTTCGCCAGCTATCCTTCCGCAAACTAGACGGTTTTGGCGGAAATAGGCCGAAAATGGCGGGATATGGCGATAAACAGAGCAGTGAAACTCGGCCCTAGTTACAGGCTGGCGAATGGCACACAAGGCCATGGGGCGGGCATCCGCCAGTCACACCAGCCCCAAAAGATACCGGATGTTCGGTTATTTGACGTGTCATCGCTGCGTAGAGAAGATCAACCGCCGCGTGGAACCATCGGCGGCCGCGTGGATCGAACGTGCGCCAGGGTCAAGCGACCGGCTCATCGAGAGAAGCATCCGCACCGGTCGCTGCGCTACCGCGGGCATTGCGCCGCCGGGTAGCCGTGAACACCACGGCGGCAGCGGTCAGAATAACCGAGAGCAGTTCCGGCGCGGGCCCGATTCGGGTCGCAAATGTCATCGAGCTGCGCAGCGGCAGCTCGGCGACCAGCGCGGCGGGCACAAATTTGGCGGTCTCCTGCTGTACCGCACCGTCCGCACCGATGATCGCGCTGACCCCGGAAGTCGCGGCGACGACGAGTGCGCGGCCGTGCTCGACCGCGCGCACGCGCGACATGGCCAGCTGCTGGTAGGTCATCTCGCTGTCGCCGAAGGTCGCGTTGTTGGTCGGCACTGTCAGCAGTTGGGCGCCTGCCCGCATCGAATCACGGAAGGCTCGATCGAAGGCGACCTCATAGCAGGTCGCGACACCGATCTCGACGCCGTCGGCGCGCACCGCGCCATCACCGTGACCGGGCACGAAATATCCGGCTCGATCGGCGTATTCGGAGAACAGTCGGAAGAAGCTGCGCATCGGCAGGTATTCGCCGAACGGCTGGATGATCTTCTTGTCATGCCGCTCCCCCGGACCCGTCGCGCCGTTCCACACGATCACCGAATTGGTCGTCGTGCGGTCGGTGTTCACCAGCACTGCGCCGACCAGAATGGGCGCACCGATCTGCCGCGACGCCTCGGTGATCAGCGCGCCCGCGTCGGAGTTGCGCAATGGGTCGATGTCCGACGAGTTCTCGGGCCAGATCACGATGTCCGGCTTGCGCACCCGCCCCTGCGCGACTGCCCGAGCCAATTCCTCGGTGCGCCGGACATGGTTGTCCAGCACGGCACGCCGCTGCGCATTGAAGTCCAATCCGAGCCGCGGCACGCTGCCCTGGATCGCGGCGACCGTGATCATCCGGTCGCCATCCTCCGGGCCGGGCAGCGCGGACCGGAGAAGCGCTCCGGCGCACGGCATGCTGGCCAAAGTCACTGCGACAGCGATAATTCCGAGGCGAGCGGGCCGGTCACGGGTTACTTCGGCGTCCGCACGCGCGGCCGACCGCAATGGGAGAACAAGGGCCGCCGCAGCAGCACCGGTCAACGCCACCGCGAAGCCGATCAATGGAGCGCCGCCGAGCATCGCCAACGGCAGATACCAGCCATCGGCCTGACCGAATGCCACACGGCCCCACGGAAACCCACCGAAGGGAAAGCTGGATCGGACCCATTCTGTCGTCGTCCAGGCCAGCGCCACCCACAGCGGCCAGGCAGGCAACACGCACAGCAGGCGCGCCAGCAGCCCGAAGAGTCCGATGTACACCGCGCACACCGTCGAAAGCGCCAGCCACGGGAACGGGCCGACATAGATCCCGGTCCACGGCAGCAGTGGAATGAAAAACCCGAGGCCAGCGAGGAATCCATAGCCGAAACCGCCGCGCAGCCTGCCGTTGCCGCGCACCGTCAGCGTGAGCACCGCGATGCCGAGCGGTGCGAGGAACCACCACGGGCGCGGCGGGAAGCTGCCGAACAACAACACACCCGCGAGCACCGCCGACACCGACCGCCACCACACCGGATGCCGGCCGATCGCAGTTGTGAGCTGCCGCCACCGTGCAGCGCCCCACTCGCGATTCACCGGTGCCCGCCTGCCGCCACCACACCCGCCGGCCCGTCCACCGGGTCCCCGCTGGTCATCGACCACAAATCCGATCGCATCGACCCGCGGCCCGCTGCGTGCGTCACGGTCGCGCACTCCGCGATGCAGGCAGCGTGGCGGCATCGAGATCCGATGTCATTGCGATACCGCTGGTTTCACGCTTCATGGATCGTTACTCCGCGGTGCACGGTCCGCAGACAGGTCGGCAGTACCGCATGCAGTTCCAGCGGGGGCAGTCCGGGGACTCGGGAACGCGGGTCGGTGGACCAGCGCTGCACCGTGTCCGCGGCTGCGGCGACGACGAGTTCGTCGGCGTCCCACACCGCGTAGGAGGCGGGAGCGCCGGGAACCAGCGTGCCCGCGATGCCGTCGCGGACGCCGCCTGCTCGCCACGCTCCTCTGGTTGCGGCCGCGAACGCGGCGCGCGGCGAGAGGCCGTGACCGGAAGTACGGTGCTGGACTGCGGAGCGGACGGCCGACCAGGGGTCGAGAGCGGTGACCGGTGCGTCCGATCCGATCGCGAGCGCGATACCGGCAGCGGCCATCGCGGCGAAGGGATTCAAGGTGGCAGCGCGGTGGCCGCCGAGGCGGGCGGCGTACATTCCGTCCCGCCCACCCCAGGTCGCATCGAAAACGGGTTGCACGCTGGCGATTACACCCCAGGCGGCGAGTTTGCCGATCTGCTCGGCATCGATCATCTCCGCATGTTCGACGCGGTGCGCGCGCGCGGCGACGGCCGGTCCGCCCAGAGCTGTCACCACCCGGTCGAATCCGGCGACGACCGCGTCCATCGCGGCGTCGCCGATAACATGGAAGCCCGCCTGGATGCCTGCCTCGGTGCACGCCTGCACGTGTGCGGCAATCGCGTCGGCGTCGATGTAGCCGATGCCGGAGCCGCTGGAGTCGGCATACGGCTCGCGCAGCCAGGCGGTGTGCGAACCGAGCGAGCCGTCGACGAATAGATCGCCACCCAGTGCGTGCACACCGAGTTCGCCGACCAGAGCCCGCGCCTCGTCCGCGGTGCGCACCAGCTCACCCCAGTAAGCACGAACTTCCACACCGTGCTTGAACTCGAGCAGTTCGCGCACGTCGGTGCGACCAGCGATCTCCGGTCCCGCGCACTCGTGCACGGCGACGATGCCGTGGGCGGCCGCGGCATCCAGAGCCGCCCGGCGGGCCCGATCACGATGAGCCCGATCCAATCCCGCGAGCACCGTCGTGCGCACCAGGTGATGCGCGGTGGCGCGCAAGGGTTCACCCCGGGTGAATCCGGTCGCTCCGGTCACCTGGGGCACGGCGTTCAACAGCGCGGTGGACACCACCGCCGAATGCGCGTCGACCCGCGACAGATAGACCTGACGGCCGCCCCCCACCGCGGCGTCGATCTCCTCGATAGTCGGCGGCCTGCCCTCGGCCCAGCGCGTCTCGTCCCAGCCGTCACCGAGGATCGCCCCTTCAGGATGTGCTGTCGCGTACTCGCGCAGCAGTTCCAGGCAGTGGGCGAGCGAACGCGCGAGCGACAGGTCCAATCCCGTCAGCTTCAAGCCGAGCGCCGTCACATGCACGTGCGGATCGACAAACGCCGGTGCCACGAACGCACCGCCGAGGTCGATGATCTCCGCATCGGGATGCAGCGCCCGGCCCGGTTGCTCGGCGCCGAGCCACACCACGGTCCCATCGGTCACCGCCATCGCCGTCGCGTCGGGTGAACTGGAACTGTAGAAGCGACCGCCGATCAGCAACTGGGTACTCACGGGAGACCAGTCTGCCGTATGTGGTTCGTCAGCCTTTCAGCGCCGCTTGCGGTGACTCGTCGGGCGGCAAGGCCAACAGCGCCATGACTTCGGCATAAGCGGGCGGCGACACACCGTGCCCACTGCCGGAAGCGCGGCAACCCGCCGCCATGGCGATCAGCTCCAGCCGTAGCGCCGCGGCCGTGAATCCGGAAATAGATTGTCCCGCAGCCGCCGCCGCCTGTCGGACGGCTGCGGCCAGCTCCTGACTCACCGTCACGGTGAGCTGCTCGGTGACCATCTGGGCACGATAGCCCTTCGGACCGCCGTGGGGAAAGGCCTGTGCCCAGCGGTCGAAAGCACTATGTGCCGACCCGGTCGCGAATCGCGGCCTGCTCCGCCAGTTCGAGTTCGATGAAGGCGCCGATCATTGCCCGCCATACCGATTCGGCGACCGCGGGCGCCAACCCCGCCGCTGCGGCGCGCTCCCGCGCCAGAGCGACTACCTGCTCTACCCGGGCCGGTGCTCGCACCGCTTGCTCATCGGTCTTGTGTGTGGCGGCCATGCGCACCAGCTCCTGGCGGTCGGCCAGGAGCCGGACCAGGTCCGCGTCGATCGCGTCGATGCGGGAGCGGACCTGTGGGAGTGACACCGGATCGGACATAGCGCTGAACCCTAGGGCACGGCGCGCCCTTCGGCAGTCCGACCTCGACCGTTCAGTCCTCGATCGCGCGCCGAGTCGACGGCCGACCGTCGTCGGACCACTCGGAGACGACCACGCCGTCGACGACATTCTCACCGTCGATGACCACGCCGCGGTAGGGCATCGCGGCGGCCAGGCGGCTGATGCGCCGCGCGCCGAGGGCGGTCACCAACGGCCGAATCACGAAGCGGGTCGGCGGCAGGAGGAGAAGCAGGCCGATAACCGAGGTGACCAGGCCGGGGATGGAGATCAGGAAGGTGCCTGCGGCAACGAGTACGCCGTTGGCGACAGCGGCGCCGGGGGCGGCCTCACCACGGCCCACGCGGCCGAGCTGCTCGAACACGCGCCGGCCCTGGGACCGGATCAGCAGCACCCCCGCGGCAGATACCCCGATCAGCACAAGGATGGCGGGAAAGGTGCCGATCAGCTGGCTGAGACCGAAGAGCGCGGCGAACTCGACGACCAGATAGAGCACGAACAACACGGCAGGCATAGCGCCCCTTTCGGACGATCTCGTTCATTCCAACGCACCATGGGCCTGCTTTTCTCCCGAGTGAGCCTGATATCTCGCTGAGACTCCCGCTTACCCGCCCGGCCGAACCAGACCGGTCTCGTACGCCAGCACGACCGCCTGGACTCGATCGCGTAGACCGAGTTTCGTCAACACCCGGCCTACATGCGTCTTGACGGTCGCCTCCGAAAGATACAACTGCTCGGCGATCTCCGCGTTGGAGCGACCAGCGGCGATCTGCTCGAGCACCTCACGCTCCCTCGCGGTCAGCACGTCGAGGACGCCGGGGTCGCGCATCCCACCCGGATCGTCGGCAATGAGCCGATCCAGCAGCCGCTTGGTCACTTTGGGTGAGACCACCGCGTCCCCCGCCGCCACGCTCCGAATAGCGGAGATCAGATCCTCGGGTGGGGTGTCTTTGAGCAGGAAGCCGCTCGCCCCTGCCCGCAACGCCCCCAAGGCGTGCTCGTCGAGATCGAACGTCGTCATCACCAGCACTCGGCAGCCGTCACCCGCGTCGACGATCCGCCCGGTCGCGGTGACACCGTCGACGACGGGCATCCGCACGTCCATCAACACCACGTCCGGCCGCAGCTCCTTGGCTCGTGACACCGCCATGGCGCCGTTCTCGGCCTCTCCGATCACCTCGATGTCGGGATGCGCACCCAGCACCATCTTCAACCCCATGCGCATGAGTTCCTGGTCATCGACAACGAGAACGGTGATCGGCACCTGCCCAATCTATCGTCCCTGCGGGTCCGCCCCGCCGGTCCCGCTTCGCCCGCCTTCCGATCCCCCGCCGCCCTTTTTCATTCCCCGACCGGCAGTCTCGCCCGCCATATCACGAAAGCCGTTGCACTGCTGCATGATTCCTGCCCAGCCTCAGGTCTCATCGGAGATGTCGAGCGGAATGGTCGCGCACACGCGCCAGGCGCCGTCGGGAGCGCGGCCCGTTTCGAGGGTGCCGCCGAGGACGGCGATGCGTTCGCGCATTCCGGCCAGCCCCATTCCGCCACCCTTGATCGCGTTGCCGTTCGGGTCCTGGACCGGGATGCCGCCGGAGTCGGTGACCTCGATCAGGACGTCGGTCTCACGCCGCAGTACCCGGACCCAGGCTTTCGGGTGCGGGCCTGCGTGGCGCAGGGTGTTGGTCAGTGATTCCTGGACGATGCGGTGCACGCCGAGGCTGACCTCGGGCGAGATGGTGTCGAGTTCCCCGGTCAGCTCGAGTTCGACGGCGAGGCCGGTGCCGCGCATCATCTCGACGAGCTTGGCGATGCCCGCGGTCCCGTGCTGCGGCACCTGCTCGAGCGCTGGTTCGATACGCAGCAGCGCGACGGTGCGGCGGAGTTCGCGCAGTGCCTCGCGGCCGGTGCTTGCGATGGTGGTGAGGGCTTGTTCGGCGGCGTCGGGGTCGCGGCGCAGTGCATACCTCGCGCCGTCGGCCTGCACGATAATCACGCTCACCGCGTGCGCGACGACGTCGTGGAGTTCACGCGCGATACGGGTGCGTTCGAAGGACACCGCGTCGTGCGCACGCCGTTCCCGGTCGTAGTCGGCGACCGCGAGTCGCGCCGCGACCTCGGTGTCGTAGGCGTGCCGTGCGCCGATGAACTCCGCGAGTGTCCAGCACAGCAGGAAGAACATCGCAGTGAAGATGGCGTCACTGCCCGCGGGCTTGTGTAAGAGCAGAAAGGAAAAGCTGCTGTCCACCGCGAGTCCCGCGGCGAACCACAGACCCTCGCGGCGGCCGACATAGGCGACCAATGTGTACAGCATGATGCCGAGCCCGAACAGCGCGATGTGGTCGGCCTTGTCCTCGGCCAAATATCCGACGACCGTGGAGGTGATCGACAGCGCCAGCATCGCGGCCGCCATCGCCCGCGGATACAGCCGGCGGAAGGCCACCGGACCGGGCAGTAGCACTCCGATTCCGAGGTAGGCGAGCTTGTGATCGGAGTTGGCCACGCCGAGCACCTCGAGCAGCAACAACGCCATGGCCAGCGCCGAATCCGCGACAAGGGGCCTACCGCGAAGCCACAGACTGAATCGGCGCACGAACATCAGCCTATGTCGGGGTCGAACGCACTCGATGGGCCTGTCGGGAGATCCCGCGTGTCAGACGGCCGCGATCGGCTCGGCGCGCCGGTTCGACTTTCCCCGCATGTCCGGCCCGGCTCTCACAGACCGGCGCGCCCGCCGATCTCGTCGATGCGGCCGACCCCGGCTCGGGCATGCCGGGCGATCCCAGTGCCGCATGGTGAACGCTTGAGAGATCCGCACGAAGCGGCAGGTCCACCACCGCAGCGCATGGGTACCGGCGAACCGGCCCACGATCGTCTGGTTTCCTGACCGCGTGGAATTTGCAGACTGGGCGGCCCTACTGGTCGCCGCGACCGCCGCGGGTTGGGTCGACGCGGTGGTCGGCGGCGGCGGATTGATCATCTTGCCGACCTTGTTCTTGGTCGCGCCGGGGATCACGCCGCAAACCGCGCTCGGCACAAACAAATTCGCGGCCGTCGCCGGCACGGGAGCCTCGGTGGCGACCTTCGCGCGGAAGGTTCCGATGCGCTGGCGGGTGCTGCTGCCCGCCGCGGGCATCGCCGCGGTGACCGCGGCGGCCGGTGCTGCCGCGGTCTCCCTCATTGACCGCGACCTGTTCATTCCGATCGTGATGGTGGTGCTGGTCGGGGTCGCGGTCTTCGTCACCGTGCGCCCCGCGATCGGTGTCACGATCGCGACACATCCGCCGACACGGCGCAAATTCATCTTGGTGGTCGCGCTCGCCGCCGGGCTTGTCGGTTTCTACGACGGCCTGCTCGGACCGGGCACCGGCACGTTTCTGATCATCACCTTCGCGACGCTGCTCGGCACCGAGTTCGTGCGCGCTGCGGCGATGGCGAAGGTGATCAACTGCGGGTCGAACGTCGGCGCGCTGATCTTCTTCGGCGTGACCGGTCACATCATGTTCGGGCTCGGCGCGGCCATGGCCGTGTGCAATGTGGCGGGCGCGATCGCCGGCTCACGCATGGCCTTGCGCAAGGGCGCGGAGTTCGTGCGGATCGTGCTGCTCGTGGTGGTGATCGTGATGGTGGTTCGGTTGGGCTGGCAGCAATTCGGCTGACGCGGGAAGCGCAGTGCTCAGCCGACCGGATGGGCGTGCATGGTGGAGTTCGAGGCCAGCCAGGGTTGCAGCACCCGCGAGGTCGTTTCGTGGATGTGCTGGTGCAGTCGCTCGCCGTCCTCCGCACCGGCGTGCGGACTCTGGAACAGCACGGTGAGCGCACCAGAGACAGCACCGACAACCGCACCGACCAGCGCCGCGGCGCCGACCTCGTCCAGTTCCGAGGGAAACGCGTGGTGCAGTTGCCTGGCGATCTCTCGCTGGGCGACCAACTGCGCGTGCGCCGCACGCCCGCTCACCGCGGGCACGATCCGCGAGACCTGTGCGCGCAATGCGGCGATCCGCGCGCTCAGATCGTCGACGAGATGTTCGCCGGGATTGTCGCCCGCCGCGCGCAGCGCACGCAGCAGCACCTCCACCGGACGTTCGCCGGGGCGACGGCTGGCAATCGCGACCACCGCCGCGCGCACGCGCTCGTCCTGCTCGGGGAACAGCAGTTCTTCTTTGCTCGCGAAGTAATTGAAGAACGTGCGGGTGCCGACCTCCGCCGCGGCGGCGATGTCGGCCACCGTCGTTTCCTCGTAACCTCTATTCTCGAATAGTTCGACGGCTGCCGCGAGGAGGGCGCGGCGGGTACGTTCTCGTTTGCGATCGCGGAGGGCGGATGGCGGCACGCGGGCACAGTACGGCATTTGGCGACTTGGGTCCGGTAGGCACCGTTTTCGCGCGTGCCGTTACCCCTTTGCGATGGTCGAAGCGCGATCCGTCCCGATTTGCGACGACCGGCGCAGCGTCCTGCAGCCTGTCCTTCCGATAGTGGCGAACCTCCGATCCTCGCGTCGCGGTGCGCCAGGGCGCGGCCGAAAATTCGCCCATTCAAGCGTTTTGGGCGGTCGTGATACCGGGCACCACGCAAGCACCGTGTGCCGCTTTACAGTTCATGCAACATTGCGCTGTGGGCATACGCGCGCGGCGTGTATGCGCTGTGCTGCGCCACCGCACCGAGCAGAGCGACTAAGTTGGTCCGGGTGAGCATCGTGACTTCCAAGGATGTGGACGCCGAGTTCCTTTCGCTTCCGCTGACCGCGCTCGCCGATGCCGCGTTGTCCGCGGCGAAGGCGGCGGGGGCCGAGCACGCGGATCTGCGGGTGCACAGGCTGGTCACCCAGTCGATCCGCCTGCGTGACGGCCGGGTGGAGGCGATCACGAATGCGACCGATCTCGGTTTCGCGGTACGCGTGGTGGTCGACGGCACGTGGGGCTTCGCCTCGCACGCCGCGCTCACCGCACCGGCCGCGGCCGAGGTGGCCCGCCGCGCGGTGACAGTGGCAACGACGCTGCGCGCGCTGAACCGTGAGCGCGTCGAGCTCGCCGCGGAACCCCGCTACGACAATGCGCGATGGGTGTCGTCCTACGACCTCGACCCTTTCGCCGTGCCGACCACCGACAAGGTCACGCTGCTGCAGGACTATTCGGGCCGCCTGGCCGCCGCCGACGGCGTCGACCATGTCACAGCCTCGGTGCTGCAGGTCAAGGAACAGACCTTCTACGCCGACACCGTGGGCTCGACCATCACCCAGCAGCGGGTACGGCTGTATCCGCAATTCGAAGCGATCACCGTCGATTCCGGGGCGGGAGTCTTCGAAACGATGCGCACCCTCGCGCCCCCCGCGGGACGCGGCTGGGAGTACCTCACCGGCGCCGACGACACGTGGGACTGGGGCGGCGAGCTCGCACAGATCCCCGGGTGGCTGGCCGAGAAGGTGAAAGCCCCGACCGTGCAGGCAGGCCCCACCGATCTGGTCATCGACCCGACCAACCTGTGGCTGACCATCCACGAGTCCATCGGCCACGCCACCGAATACGACCGCGCCATCGGCTACGAATCCGCCTACGCAGGCACCTCGTTCGCGACGCCGGACAAGCTCGGCACCCTGCGGTACGGCACCCCGATCATGCATGTCACGGGCGACCGAACCCAGGAGCACGGTCTTGCTACCGTCGGTTACGACGACGAAGGCGTTGCCGGGCAGCGCTGGGATCTGGTGCGTGACGGCGTCCTCGTCGGCTATCAACTCGACCGCGTGTTCGCTCCGCGTCTCGGGCTGGACCGCTCGAACGGCTGCTCCTACGCCGACTCCCCGCACCACGTTCCGATCCAGCGCATGGCCAACGTCTCGCTACAACCGGATCCCACCCGCGACACCACGACCGAAGAACTCATTTCGCGCGTCGAGAACGGCATCTACATCGTCGGCGACAAGTCGTGGTCGATCGATATGCAGCGCTACAACTTCCAGTTCACCGGCCAGCGGTTCTTCCGCATCCGGGACGGCAAGCTCGACGGCCAGCTCCGCGACGCCGCCTACCAGGCGACAACCACCGACTTCTGGGGCTCGATGGAGGCGGTGGGCGGACCGTCCACCTGGCGGCTCGGCGGTGCGTTCAACTGCGGCAAGGCCCAGCCGGGCCAGGTCGCCGCAGTCAGTCATGGCTGCCCGTCGATTCTGGTGCGCGGCATCAACATTCTCAACACCCGGACGGAGGCGGGCCAGTGAACGCGATCGGTACCGGCCTGATGCCCGCGGGCGCGGTCGTCGAGCAGGCGCTCGCTCTCTCGCGCGCGGACGAGGCAATAGTGATCGTCACCGACGCCAACGAGGCTTCACTGCGGTGGGCCGGCAATTCGATGACCACCAACGGTTCCTCGATTTCCCGCGACTGGGCGGTGATCTCGGTCTTCCGCGACGGACCTAACTCCGCGCGGGTCGGCAGCATCAGCTCGACCAGCGTCGACCCGAACGACATCGAGGCGATGGTGCGTGCCAGCGAGGCAGCCGCCCGCACCGCAGAACCCGCCAAAGACGCGATGCCGCTGCTCACTCCCGACATCGACGACGCCGCCGACTGGGCGGTGGCGCCGGGCAGCACCGGCATCGAGGTTTTCACCGACCTCGCCCGCGACCTGTCCAAGGGTTTCGACGGAGCCGATCGCCTCTACGGCTTCGCCCACCACCAGATCCACACCACCTGGCTGGGCACCTCAACCGGTATCCGACGCCGGTTCGTGCAGCCCACCGGTTCGGTGGAAATCAATGGAAAACGCGGCGCAGGCACCGACCTGGCCAGCGCCTGGGTTGGCGTCGGCACCGCGGACTTCACCGATGTCGACATTCCCCGCCTGCTCACCGAGCTCGCGCGGCGCCTCGATTGGTCCAAGCGTCGCGTCGAGCTGCCCGCCGGCCGCTACGAAACGCTGCTGCCGCCCTCGGCGGTCGCCGACCTGATGATCTACATGGCCTGGGAAATGGAGGGCCGCGGCGCGCGAGAGGGCCACACCGCCTTCGCCCGCGCGGGCGGCACCCGAATCGGCGAGCGGCTCACCGACATTCCGCTGACCCTGTACTCCGACCCGACGGCCGGTGGACTCGAATACCGTCCGTTCGTCGCGACATCCGCTTCCTCGGAGGCGCTCTCGGTCTTCGACAACGGCATGCCCGCGCAGCGGGTCGACTGGTTGCGCGACGGCGTCATCGAATCTCTTGTCTATCCACGCGCCACCGCCGCCGAATTCGATGCGCCCACCACGCTGCCCGCCGAGAACCTGCTGCTCACCGGCGGCTCCGGCGCCGATCTCGACGATATGATCGCCCGCACCGAACGCGGTCTGCTGCTCACCACGCTCTGGTACATCCGCGAGGTCGACCCGGCCACACTGCTGCTGACCGGACTCACTCGTGACGGCGTCTACCTCGTCGAGAACGGGGAAGTCACCGCCGCTGTCAATAACTTCCGCTTCAACGAGAGCCCCATCGATCTGCTGCGCCGCGTCAGCGAAGCGGGTGTGACCGAGACCACGCTCCCCCGCGAATGGAAGGACTGGTTCACCCGAACGGCAATGCCACCGTTGCGGATCCCCGACTTCCACATGTCTTCGGTCAGTCAGGCGACCTGACCGACGCAGGGAGCGGTCGGCAGCTGATCATCCCACCGTGCCCAGGGGATGGTCAGGCGACGGGCGTGATTTCGATGCCGATGGTGGCCGCTTTGCCGCGGCGCAGGGTGCTTCCGAGAATGACCAGCGGGCCGAGCAGCCAGTACTTCTTCTTGAGCAGCTTGCGGACCCGCTCGGTGCCCTCCGCATCGAGCACGCGTCCGGTGCCCTCGATCACCTCGCCGTGCGGCTTGCCCGAGGCGCTGCACGGCTGCACCGTGACGGCTGGGTTGCGGCGCAGCCGCTTCACCTTCCAGCTGTCGGTCACCGTCCACACATACAGCTTGCCTGCGTCAGCCGCCGCCCACACAGCGGTGCCGACGGGTGTGCCGTCTTTCCGGAACGTGGTCAGTAGAACATAATCCGCCTTGCCGACGGCCCCGAGCGTGTTCGTCATGAGGGCAGCGTATTCGGTCGGTCGGGCATCTGGTATTCGCCCGCTTCCAACCGTTCGAGCAGGCCGCCGGTCCAGCCCGCCAGGTGGCCGAACACTCCGCTCCACAATTCGAGCAGGTCGGTGGCGTGTGGCGGTTCGTAGCGGCCGGGGAACGACGGGATCATGGCGAGCAGGTCGTTGCGGACGGCTTCGCTGCGGCGGCGCTGTTCGCGCAGCTTCTCGATGACGTGCGCGCGCGGCAGCGCGTCCATGAACGCGATGGCGGCGCCGAGTTCTTCCATGTCGATGCTCACCAGCGCCTCGTCCATCAGCGCGCGGAACTCCGCCTCGCCCGCTTCGGTCACTTCGAACAGGGTGCGGCCGGGGCCTTGATCGCTGCCCTCGGTCCCGAAGGCGCTGAGTTTGCCTTCCTGGGTCAGTTGCCTGAGCGCGTGGTAGATCGAGCCCGGTTTGACGTTCGTCCACGTTTCCGCCCGCCAGGACAACAATTCGCGGCGCACCGCATAGCCGTAGGTGGGTTGACGCAACCGCATCACACCGAGGACGAGCAGCCGCACGGCCGACATGG
Organism: Nocardia sp. NPDC057440; assembly: GCF_042802915.1. Taxonomy (NCBI): domain Bacteria; kingdom Bacillati; phylum Actinomycetota; class Actinomycetes; order Mycobacteriales; family Nocardiaceae; genus Nocardia; species Nocardia sp. NPDC057440. The sequence goes on along the minus strand of NZ_JBHVDF010000007.1, from coordinate 229,836 downwards.
ACGAGCTCCTTTCAGCACGGAACAGCCATGCTACTCAAACTTGACTTCTGCCGGAACTGCACCCTAACCTCGGGTAGTCAAATTTGATTACTGCAGTGCGGAGGCAGACATGGGCGACACGGCGGTTCCAGTGCTCTGGAGCGGCGACCTGAACGACACCCTGGACTTCTATCGAACCCTCGGATACACCGTCACCTACGAGCAGACCCGCCCCTACAACTACGGCGCCGTCGAGGCCAACGGCTGCGCCCTGCATTTCGCCTCCGCACCCCCAGGCGCGGAACTCCCCACCGAACAGGTCGGCTGCCTGGTCATGATCGATGATGTCGCCGCCAGGCACCGCGCCTTCACCGAGGCGCTGCGCACCCGCTATGGCAAGGTCCCCGCGAAGGGCTGCCCGCGCATCACCCGATTCCGGCCCGGCCAGAGCAGATTCACGATGGTCGATCCGGTGGGCAACTCGGTGATCTACATCCAGCGCGACGAACCGATGGAGGTCGAGTACGGCGGCTCGCGTGAACTCGAAGGCCTGGCAAAGGTTGTGGACAACGCGCGAATCCTGCGCGATTTCAAGAACGACGACGAGGTCGCCATCCGCGTACTCGAGGTCGGACTCGGACGATTCGGCGGCGAAGCCCCCCGCGCAGACAAGGCCCGAGCCCTGTCCGCGCTGATCGAATTGTCCGTTGCCACGAATGAATCCGACCGTGGTGAACAGTGGCGCGCCGAACTGAGGGCCATGAAGCTTTCCGCGGCCGAGCGCACGTCGGTAGCGAAAGAAGTCCGCGCGGCCACCGATCTGGCCGACTGGCTATCCGACGAAAGCTGATCTGCGCAGCGCTGTCATCGGGCCAGGGTCAGGATCTCCGGTCCATCGGCGGTGATCGCCACAGTGTGCTCGGAATGCGCGGTGCGCGATCCATCGGCCGACCGAATCGTCCAACCGTCGGGGTCGGTGTAGATCTGGTCGGTCGTGGCCGCGAACCACGGCTCGATGGCGATCGTCAGCCCCGGCCGAAGCCGGTATCCGCGCCCGGCGCGCCCGGCGTTCGGTACGTGCGGGTCTTCGTGCATAGTGCGCCCGAGGCCGTGCCCGCCGAATTCGGTATTCACCGGATATCCGTAGCCATCCGCCACATCGGCGATCGCGGCAGAGATATCTCCGATCCGATTGCCGGGCAACGCCACTGCGATTGCCGCGGCCAAGGCCTCCTCCGTGGCCCGCACCAGTTGAACGGCCTCCGGCGCGGCCCTGCCGACGATTACACTGACCGCCGAATCCGCCACCCAACCGTCGACGCCGATCGCCAGATCCATACTCAGCACATCACCATCGCGCAGCGCGTAGTCGAACGGAAGACCGTGCAGCACAGCGTCATTGACCGATAAACAGACGGTGTTGCGGAACGGGCCCCGCCCGAACGACGGCGCGTAATCCCAGTAGCACGACTCCGCGCCTCGCTGCCGAATACGTTCGCGCACAATAGCTTCCAGGTCCAGCAGATTCACCCCGAGCTGCGCCCGCTGCCGCAGCTCGGCCAGAATCTCCGCGACGAACTCCCCCGCGACCCGCATCCGCGCGATCTCTTCCCGGCTCTTCAACTCCACCATCAACCTGCTCCATTCGGTATTTTAATACCACCCTAGCCGGTGCGGTATTTAAATACCAGTCACTTGCGGTATTTAAATACCGCCCATACGCTGGTCCCATGGTTCGCCTCCCACTGACGCCCGCACAGGTCGAGGCCGGTCGCCGCCTCGGCACCCGGCTGCGCGCCGCTCGCGCGGACCGCGACCTCACCGAAACCGCTGCCGCTGCCGGCATCTCGCCGGAAACCCTCCGCAAGATCGAAACCGGCCGCCTCCCCACCCCCGCTTTCGGCACGATCGTGTCCGTCGCCGCCGTCCTGAACATTCCGCTGGAAGATCTCGCCGACGCCTGGCGCTCCACCGGCCTGGCCGAATCCGCCTGACCACTGCATACCGGCGGCCCTATTGTTCGGAGGTGTCGCGAGGCGTAATGGCAATGCCGACCGACCGGTCCGCGCCCCTCAGTAGCTTGTGCCCGCGGATGGCGAGCTTGCCGACAATGCCGTACTTGTTCGCGGCGAGGCCGCGCACCCGCTCCGTGCCATCGGCATCCAGGATCTCAGCAGTGCCGGCGAGGACCTCGCCACCGCCGGTACGACCTCGGTTGTCGCACACCTGGACCGTGACATCGGGGGATTGCGGCGGATGCGCTTGACCTTCCCCGTGTCCGGATTGGTCCACACCACGATCCGGTCGCCGTCCGGCGCCACCCAGACCGGCGTTCCCACCACGGTCGACCTCCGTCCGATCGAGCACTTCCACGCCACCGACCGGTCCTGGACACCTAATCGACCAGGCCGACTGTCCCGGCCCCCGCCGATGCGCACTGAACTGCACGCTTGCGCGGATGCAAGCATCTAGTGCATGATTCGCCGACGCGAGAAGGGGAGGTGTGGTAGCGATGCGAACCATTTATGTTGTCGCGCACCCGGAGTCGACACACCACGTCGACGGACTGGTGGGTGGATGGTACGACTCGCAGCTCACGCCGGCGGGTTCGAACGCCGCGGATTCTATCGCCGAGGCGCTGCGGGCCAAGATCCCCGAGCATGCCGATGCGGAGTTGTTTTCGTCGGATCTACAACGTGCCTGGCAGGCCGCCAACGCTATCGGCGATCTGCTACACGTGCAGCCAGTCCTCGATCGCAGACTTCGCGAGAAGTCCTACGGCAACGCCGAAGGCAAGTCACAGGAATGGCTGAAGCAACGGTTCGTACCCCCGCCTGCTGTCGGGGAGCGGATGCGACACGATGAAGGCATACCGGGATCCGAGACCTTCGCTACATTCGGGCAGCGCATCTACGCAGCAATGGACACGATCCTGCAGAGCGATTGCGAACACCAGATCATCGTGACCCACGGCGGCGCAATCACATTCGTCGTGGCGGCGTGGACAAAGTTGCCGATCGAATCACTCGCCTACGCTCGATTCCACGCCGCTTCCGGAAGCATCACGGAACTCTACGAGGATGACTATTTCCACAACCGCCAAGTCGCCAGCCTCGGTGACACCCGTCATCTCCAGGGCATACGCCGTTTCGGCACATCCTGATATCTCGGCGAACCGGCACCGGTGCGAACCGCGCCGGTTGAGCGTCCAAGAGTCTGTCCTCGTCGAGCGCCCCTGAGAGCCTGGAGAAGCTCGACCTTCGACTGACGGGGCAACAGCGACGCCTCTTCCGCACGGACCGAGGCGAGGCGCTCACTGGAGTGCAACGTGATATGCACTCGGAAGCGGCCGGGCGCACTCTGCATTGGGCCGAAACATGGTGGGATGCTTGCGGATCCGTTCGTGTCGGTGCGTGCCGCTAGTCTGCTGGCATGGTCGGACCGGACTCGGCGCTGCGCCGACTGATGCGCGAGGCAGGGAAGCTGCTGCAGCCATATGGCTTTCACGGCTCGGAGGCAATGTGGGTGCGAGTCATGCCGGGTGGTGTGGCGTCGGTCGGTCGCACCCGGACACTGCGCACCTGGACCGGAGGGCAGCAGGTGCTCAGATTCGGACTGAGCCTGAGCGCTACACCGACCGCCTGGTGGGAATTCCATAACTGGCGCAATGCACAACTGGGTCTCCCGCTCACGCCGCTCGAGCAGGCGACCGGCCCCGGCCTGATCGACGGCCACGGCCTGCCCCATGACCTCACCGAGTTGTGGTCTCTGCGGGTCGACCCGACACAACCGGCCCGGCACACGCTGCAGGCAGACATCGACACCATCCGCGCCGATCTGCCTCGGCGCCTGCACGCCTACGCGCGCCGAGCGCTGCGGCTGCTGGAACCGGACCGATACCTCGACGAACTATTGGCCGACCCGACCCCGCAAATCGAGACCTGGGAGGCAATCATCGTCCTGCTCGCCGACCGCGGACCAGGACCACAACTCGACGATGTCTGCATCCGATTCCGGGCGTGCCTCGCGGAGCGGGACGCGGCGTACGCAGAGAACCTCATCGCGTACGCGCAAGGCCGTGCCGCCCTGGTGTGAGAGGGTACGGCCACTGGTTCAAGCCGTGCGCCGCACACCGCGGGATGCCGAACGAACAGCGCGACCAGCGACATGAGCTAAACGTCAACCATGAGCTGATGGCGAGCCATCCCCGTCCATTCGCCGCTCGGCCGCGAACGGACGGGGACCCGGCCGGTGGCCGCCGATCTGTTCGAGGCTAGGCCGCGCCGGCTGCGGTTCGGATGATGTTCGCGACCACGTCGGGGCGGGAGACATAGACTGCGTGGCTTCCCGGGGTCTCGATGACGGTCGCACCGATCCGTTCGGCCATCGATGCTTGCGCCGCGGGCGGGATCATCTTGTCCTCGGTGACTCGCAGGTACCAGCTGGGCTTCAGCCGCCAGGCGGCCTCACTCACGGTCCCGCCGAGCGCGTCCAAGCCCCACGGAACTTGGGAATCGGCCAGGAACGCCGCTTCCTGCGGCGAGAGATCCCCGGCAAACGATTCGTGGAACTTCGTCCTGTCCAGGAACAGGTATCCCTGCTGAGGTGCCAGGATCGGAGGCTGCGGCCCGTCTTGGGGGAAGCCGGCGATGAGTGTGTTCACCGACTCGCCCTTATCGGGAGCGAAAGCGGTGATGTACACGAGGGCGGCGACCTTGTCGTGGGTACCTGCTTCGGTGATGACCGCTCCGCCGTAGGAATGTCCGACGAGGACCACCTCGCCATCGATGTCGTCGAGGATCTGTCGTGTTGTCGCGGCGTCGTCGGCGAGCGACTTGGTCGGGTTCTGCACGACGCGCACGCTGGTTCCGTCACGAGTGAGTTCGTCATAGACCGCCCGCCATCCGGACCCGTCCACGAAACCACCGTGAACCAGGACGACCGTCTTGTTCTTCGCACTCATTCCGGGTCTCCTCTGCAGTGAAATGCTGTTCGGCACAACCGAATCTAGGTTCACGGCAGGGATGGTGAATCCGTCATTTGACGTAGGTCAGCCGGGACGTCTGCTCATCGCGTCACGCAGTGCACTGCGGGTGGTGATGCCGAGTTTCGGGAACACGCGGTGCAGGTGAGTGGAGACCGTCCGCGCCGAGAGGAACAGACGCTCGGCGATCTCCTTGTTGGTCAGTCCCGAGGCCGCCAGTTCGGCGACCGCCTGCTCCTGTGGCGTCAGCACAGAGCCACGGATCTCGGCGGGCGCGGACTCGCCGGCTGCTCGCAGTTCCGACCGGGTCCGTTCCAACCATGGAATCGCTTCCAGTCGTTCGAATGCCTGCGCCGCAGCGGTCAAATGGGCTCGGGCTGCGGCTGCTTCGCGCTCTCGACGCAGCCGTTCCCCGTACAGCAGTTCTATTCGGGCACGGTCGAACACCCATCGCTCGCCGTCGGGAGTGGCCAGCGCGTCGTCGAATAGTCTGCGCCAGTCGTGTGGATCGGTGACCGCGAGCGCGGCATTGGTCAGCATCCGGAGCCGGGAGGAAAGCCCGGGCACACCGGCCGTGACAGCGGCCTCAGCGTGGGCTCGCGCCTCGACGACCCTCCCGCTGCGGGCCGCTGCCTCGGCGAGGTCGAGCACCAGCCACACCGCGTGTGGTGTGTAGCGCGGAAAACCCCCCGGTGCGTTGACCGACGCCGCATGCCGGTACGCCTCGTCGAAACCTGAGCGCCCGAGCGCGGAAAGGCATCGAATATGGGATGAGTAGGCGGCGTAGGTCACGAGGTGCCGTGGCGCGGCCCACAGCAGCAGTTCCTCTGCGGCAAGGTCGGCGGCTTCGGAATGGCCACGAGCCGCATCGACGAGTGCGCGCAGGAATCGGCCGGGTCCCGCGAGCAATGTGTAGCCGAGCTCGGCACACAACTGCAGCCCCTCATCGCTGACCTCGATCAGTTCGTCCCAGTCACCTTCGAAGAAATCGACCTGTGCGATCAAGAACAGCGCTTCGATTGCCTTGGCGATCGCACCGCCACGGCGACCGTCAGCGATCACTCGCCACAAGGATTCGCGGGCGACGCCGATGCGATCGACATAGGCGGCCGCAGTCGCGACGCGGATGATTCGCAGTGGATCGGAGGAGAAGCGCAGCCCGTCCAGTGCGCCACCGAGCTGTCGCAGAGCTTTCTGCGTGGCTCCGACCGGGTTGACGAAGATGTTGTGTAGCAACGACAGCGTATCCGTCGGCTGTGGCGCGGCGCGCTCGAGAACCCCGCTGATGTCGTCCCAGAGTTCCGGTCGTCCGCTGAAGAAGCCGACATACAGCAACGTGTGCAAGGCCTCGACCATGGTGTCCTCGCCGGAACCGATATCACGATCGTGAACTCGAATAGTCGCGAGTAGCAACCTGCCTGCGGTGGTGGCGTCACCTTCATCGTTGAGCAGTTGGGAGGCCGCGGCGACTGCCGCTTCCAATGACGGTGTTTCGCGGACCTCGGTGCGGTTGGCTTCCAGCAGCAGGCGGGATGTGTCGGCGAGGTCGCCGGTGATCAGTGTCCCCAGATAGGCCGCGCGCGCTGTGCGCCGGGCGCGATCGGAGTCCGAGGTGCTCAGCTCAGCGGCTCGCAGCATCGCCGCCGTAGCGCGCCTGCTGTCGCCATGACGAATCATCTGCTGCGACAACGCTTCCAGCGACGCGGCGATCTCTTCGTCGGGACCGACCGCCGCTTGCCCGAGATGCCAGGCCCTCCGTTGTGGGTCCCTGACGAAGGCCTCGGCGAGTACACGATGGACCTGACGGCGTTCCTCGCTCGTCGACTGCTCGATGACCGCCGAGCGAATCAGCGGATGACGGAACTCCAACCTGCCTGTGCGAGGGTTCGCGCGGACAACCCCCGCGCGCTCGGCAGGCGGTAGATCGGCCGACCCCTCCGGTATGGGTGCACAGTCCTCCAAGGTCATGCTGTTTTCGGCACCGGCGAGAATGACGAACAACAGCATCCGCCGCGTTCCCTCCGGCAGCCCCGCGAGCCGATCGGCGAACAATCTCTGCAACCGGTCGGTCAGCGGCAAGAGTGTGGGCAGATCGGCCGGGGGGCCGCCCTTCTCGAACGCAATGGGCAACTCGAGCAGCGCCAGCGGATTGCCGTGCGCGTCGGCGCGTAGGCGTCGACGCACAGTCGCGGTCAGCGCGGGATACGCGGCGCGCAGCAGCGCGTCGGCGTTGCTGTCGTCCAGCGGCGCCAGGTCATGGACACGAAAACCGCTGCGGGTGAAGCCGTCGTCGGATTCCGCGCGCACCGCGACGACCATCCGGATGTCGATCCCTGTCCAGCGCCGGGCCGCGTAACTCAACGCCATCGTGCTGGACAGGTCCAGCCACTGCACATCGTCGACGATCATCAGCAGCGCAGCACCTTGTCCCGCAGCCGCTCTCAGTAGTGCCAGCGTCGCCGCGCCCGCGATCAGCTGCGATGGCATCGCCCCCGGTTCCAACCCCATGAGCACAGTCAACGCCTGCCGATGTGCGGCACTGAGCTCGCCGATTCCGTTCAGCAGCGGGTGCAGAAGCTGATTGAGCGCACCGAACTTCAGATCGGCTTCGTACTCGAGCGCCGCCGCCCGCAACACCCGAATGCCGTGGGACGCCGCGACATCGGCAGCCATATCCAGCACGGCGGTCTTTCCCACTCCTGGCTCACCGCGAACGACCAACACCGACTCGTCGCCGGCTGCTCCGAGGACGAACGCCGTAATCAGGCCACGCTCGACCTCACGACCAACCAACACGGTGACCCCAATCCCGTTCGACAGTACGGTTCACCGAATTGACGCCACCGGTGAACAGTAAGACAACCATTTCGCTACACAATCGCCTCAGCCAGCGTCTGGCTCAACTTGCGCAGCAGGTCGGTCAGAGCCAGCCGCTCATCGGCAGTGAGGCCGGAGATCAACCGCGCCTCGTTGTGGACGTGTTGCTCGACGACCTCGTCGATGACCGCACGGCCCCGGTCGGTCAGCTGGATCAGTCGACCGCGCGCGTCGTCTTCGGCCGCGCGCCTGCTGACCAGTCCGGCGCGCTCCAGTCGGTCGACTCGCTTGGTGACCGCCCCTGAGGTCACCATCATCGACTCGCACAGCTCACCGGCGCTCAGCTCGAACGGGCGGCCGGAGCGCCGCAGGGTGGCGAGCACGTCGAACTCGCCCCGGCCCAGGTCGTAGTCACCGAAGACTCGACAGAGCTGCTCGTCTAACGCCAAGTGCAGGCGGGAGATTCGGCCGATCACATGCATCGGGCTCGGATCGAGGTCAGGCCGCTCGCGGCGCCACTGGCCGACGATGTGATCGACGGCGTCGGGTTCGGGCGAATTGCGGTCCATAGCCATTCGTTGACTATACCTTCCATGGAAGATAGTTTATCTTCCATGGAAACTAACTTGGCGTCGAGACCTTCTTCCGTCACGTCGGCCCGGCTGTTCGATTCGGCGATCACCGCGCTCGCGCCTGCCGCATGAGGAACTACCTCTTCGCCGAACGGCGAGCTACTGCCGCCGGGCGGGCCCGCACCGTCCCCTCTGGCATGAAGAGCGGCCCGCAACTCCTTACCGTGGGCGTGACGGCGCCGGCACCTACGATCCGGGGAAGCACCTGCCCGGTAACGACCGGAGTGGTTGCCGCCGGACCGCCCATTGCCGGCCGCCGCCGTGCGGGCACTTCTGCGGGCCTGATTCTGCTGGCGGTCATCAGTGCCGTGCTACTCGCGCAAGCCCTACCGGCCACCCCACGAGGGCTCCGCACGACGACCCCCCGACAGCGACAACCCCGCGATGTCCGGACCGAAGCAATCGCGGACAGCGAAAGGGGGCGCCGATGACTACTCGATCAATATGACCGGAACTGCAAAAGTTCAGCTGGTCCGTTTATCTGCAAGTCTGCAACCTGAAACATCAGAGAGAAGAAATTGGCCACACAAGATGAACATCCATACTCGGCCCTGAGATCATGGCTGGGCGTTTCCGCAATAACAGCCAGCTTATTCGTCTTCGTCACTACTGAGCTGATGCCCGTCGGCCTACTTACTCCGGTAAGCTCGAGCCTGAGCATATCGGTGGGAGTTGCCGGACTGATGGTTACTTTGTACGGCATCTCAGCCGGGCTGGGCGTACCTTTTATCGTGGCATGGACCAGGCGGGTGAACCGCCGTATGCTGCTGTCCGCGCTGCTGGCGATATTGGCTCTGGGAAACCTGATCACCGCTATCTCGCCGAACTATCCGCTGGTCTTGACAGCGCGGCTGATCATGGGGTTTGCCAACGGGGTCTTCTGGGCCATCGGCGTTGGCATGGCGATGCGCCTTGTTCCGGGACGCCACGCCAGCAGAGCGGCCGCGGTCGCACTGTCGGGCATCTCCATCGCCACTGTAGTGGGCATGCCGCTGGGAACATTCCTGGAAAGCCTCACCAGCTGGCGAACCACATTTCTCATCTGGAGTGGCCTCAGCGCGCTGGTATTGTTCGCGGTCGCTGCCATAATTCCATCACTACCATCGGATAATGCGGTTTCGGTCCGGGAAGTCTTCAAGCTGCCACTCGAGAACGTGCGACTACGTGTGGTGATGTTTACCGTCGTATTATATGTACTCGGCCATTTCGGGGCGTACACTTTCATACGCCCCTTCTTGGAGAACCATTCGTCCGCGACGCCCGCCTACATCACCGGATTGCTGATTATTTATGGCGCAGGAGGGGCTGCCGGAAACTTTATCGCCGGATATACCGCCACCAAGAATTTGAGGGCTAGCTTCATCGTCGCGTGCACGGGACTCGTAGCGTCCTTGCTGTTGCTGCTCACGATCGGTCACGGACAGGCCGGTCTGATTATCTCGGTGGCCCTCTGGGGAATTTCCTTCGGCGCCATGAACCTGTGCCAGATCAACATGACGCTCGCCGCTGCGCCCGACACCTTTGAAGCCGCTATGTCACTCAACACCTTGGGATACAACACCTCGATCGCGCTCGGAGCACTCTTCGGTGGGCTGTTCGCCGACCATTCAGGTGTCCGAAGTGTCTTCTGGTTCGGTGTGGCGCTGACAGCGGCTTCGCTGCTCGTCACACTCGGCAGTCGCCGCAATCCCGCACGCACCGTCCCCGATGACGCGTCGGCCGCCAGTGATCAGCCGGTCCTCCAGTCCTGATGAAGGAGTGACCGACCAATCTCCTTGTAGACCAGCAGCGCTGCTCGGCGGTGTCGGGGAACACCCCGCGCAGCGCGCGAAGGTCATTGCCAGAGGCTCATGAAGATGATCTTCGCGTCGATCTGTGATTGCGCTCCGGCTCCTCCGATACCTTGGTGCGCCTCGGCGAAAACCCATGCACCGACATTGAGTTCGTAGTTGGTGTTGGCCTCCATCGTCCAGAACACCTCGATCACTGCGCCCGTGCCGAAACCGCCGTTGTCATAGTTGTAGTTCTCGGTCGGATGGCCGACCGATCCGCTCACTCGACCACGGAATCGCTTGTCGACGGCATGGGCCACCAGGCGACCGTTTTGCATGACCGTCATCTCGCATCCGGCCTCGACGGTCGCGTCGCCGTTGAACCCCGCGGCGGCCGCGCCGACATCGTGAGTGGACCGCAGCGACCGAGCCATGCAGTCGACCCGGTGATCCGAACGCAGACTCACGCCGTAGCCGGCGTGGGCGCTGACGAACGTGCCGGTCGCGCCCGGGGCGTTGCCTACCCGAGCATCGAGTGCGGCACGGCCAGTATCGTTTGTGATGATCTGCTTGAACGGCGGGCTTCCATTCAGGTCGTGCCATGACCAGGAGAAATGGTAGGGAATCGCGAAGAACTGCGTCGCCGGTCCTTGGAAGTCGCGGGTCGTGGTAAACGGGTAATCGAGCGCTCCCGCGGACACGTACCGTGACGGATTCTCCATGCTCGCCACCCCCAGTTCGCTGACGTCGAGGGTCCTGGTCCGCCCACGTTCGGCAGCCAGCTGCAGTGCGTCGGCACCGCGCGCACTGTTGCGCAACTGGTCGAGGAACGGCTCGGCAAAGGCGTCGGCCAGGGCGCGGTCCTCGGCGGCGAGTTCACGATGGCGCGTATTCTCCTCGATGCGCCGCGTTACCATTGTATTGATCGAGTTCCGGATTTCTTGTCGGCGGTCCTCCGGGATCCGCTCGTTGAACAGAGTTTCGGTTGTCAATGCAATCGTGTTGGGGTAGGTCGTCATCGCCGCTCCTTTCACGGCGCGGCACAACTCCGCGGGAATGTGGAGCGTGGCCACGCACCTGAGGACCGGTCATCTGATGCGCCGTGCAGCGCCCGACCGGCATTGATACGGAACTACTCGACTTCCATTCAGATGTACCCAAACGGTAGCCGGAACCGACGAAAGATCCGGGCTGAATGACTAAATGGCCTCCACTGGGCGGATCTCATCACATGTTCGAATCACCGTGGGGCAGATAAACGAAACTGTCCATTCAGCCCTATCGACCGGGACGTTCGAGGTCGTTCAACTCCTGTTGGAGACGCTCGAGGGCCGCGCGGATGGCATCGATCTGCGCGTTGAGTTCGGCTATCTTCGCCTGATCCACCGCTTGCGGGGATGGCGCTGGTGGGGGCGGCGGTGATACGGGCTGCCTACCCGGCGGCGGTGCGGGTGCGGGGCCGTCGCCGGGTGCGGTGGCGAGTCGGCCGGTACCGGCGCCGAACACCTGGTCGAGCGCCTCGGCCAGAGTCGGGGCGTAGCCGACGCGAACGCCACCGGTGCCGGGGTCACGGTAGCTGACGAGGACCCGTGCCAGTTGCGGGAACGTCGATCCGTTCGGTGTGGTCGAAATCCGCTCGGTGAAGAGTGGTTCAACGTAGAGCACACCACCGTCGGCGATGGGAAGGGTGAGCAGGTTGCCGTACTGGATCCGGTTCGAACGCTCGAGCAGGGTTCGCTCGGACGCCACTCTGGTATCGGAGATCATCGAGTTCTGGATCTGCTGAGGTCCCTGGGTGAGTGTGTCGGTGGGCAGCTGCAAGACGCTGATCTTGCCGTAGTTCTGAGGGTCGGAATGGGCGGAGACGTAGGCGGAGAGGAATTCCCTGTTGAAACCGACCATCGCGCTGGCCAGGCGGAACGACGGCCGAGCGTTGTCCGGGTCGCCCAGCAGGACGTAGAACGGAGGCTGGTGCGGGTTGGCGTCAACGGTCGGGTCACTGGGCACCGACCAGAAAGCGTTGGTGGTGAAGAACTCTCGTGGTTCATCGACGTGGTATTTGGCGAGCATCTCGCGTTGGATCGTGAACAGGTCCTCCGGGTACCGGAAGTGGGCTCGCAACTCGGCGGTGATCGACTCCTCGGGTTCGACCGTGCCGGGGAAGACGCTCATCCACGCCGCCAGAACCGGGTCGTGCTGGTCGACTTGGTAGAGGGTGACCGTGCCGTCATACGCGTCGACGGTGGCCTTGATCGAGTTGCGTAGGTAAGAGATCTCTCGGGGATGGCGGATGCCGATGCCGTCGCCCGCCTCGAGGGCTTCGAGCGAGCTGCGTTTGGCGTAGGGGTAGCCGTCGATTGTGGTGTACGCGTCGACGATCCAGACGATCCGGTTGTTCACGACCGCCGGGTAAGGGTTGTTGTCGGTCGTCAACCACGGCGCGACGAGCTCGACGCGATGGCGCGGATCCCGGTTGAAGATGATCTTCGATTCGGGACCGATCGCCTTGGAGAAGATGATGTTGCGTTCGGTGTAGCTGGTGGCGAAGGCCAGACGGTTGAGCCAGTTCCCGATCGAGACGCCTCCCGCGCCGGTGTAGGTGTACTTGGTGGTGTCGGTGTCGTATTCACGGGGTTCGGTGCTGCCGCCGACGATGGCATAGTCAGGGCTCGCTTGGGCGATCACCTCGCCGTAGTAGATGCGTGGCTGATCCACCGGGATCACTTGATGCCCGGACCCCAGGGAGGCGATGTCGCTGACCGCGTAGATGGGATATCCGCTGTTGCTGCTGGCGGCGTCGTGGTCGGCGTCGCGGACCGCGGCGTTGACGCGGTTGGCCGGCGCGGCAACGAAGCCGTTTCCATGGGTGTAGACGGTGTGCCGATTGACCCAGTGGGTCTGATTGCCGCTCAACGCATTCGGGGTCAGCTCGCGGACCGCCACCACGTAATCACGTAGTTCCTCGTCGATGCGGTAGCGATCCAGATCCAGATTCGCCGGGAAACTGTAGAAGTTCTTCAGTTGTTGCTGCTGAGTGAAGGTCCGCGAGAGCACATTCGGATCGAGTAGGCGGGCGTTGGCGATCGTGGTCACGTCCGCCGGAACGTCGGGCGGCGGCTTGGTGCCGACGCCGGGATAGGCGCGGTACTCGACCCGGTCGCCGCCGATCCCGTACGCCTGCCGGGTCGCTGCGATATTGCGTTCGATGTACACGCGTTCCATGTCGGCGGCGTTCGGGCGAACCGAGAACTGCTCGACAGCAAACGGCCAGACGGCTCCCACCAGGATCGACGAGAGCAGCAGCAACGCGGCCGCCATCGCCGGGATTCGGAGGTCCCGAACCACGACGGCGGCGAAGACCGCCGCGGCGCAGATGACGGCGATCGCGAAGAGAATCAGGCGGGCGGGCAGGACTGCGTTGATATCGGTGTAGCCGGCGCCGGCGAAGGTCGGTTCCTTGCTGCTGCTCGACAGCAGCGAATATCGGTCGAGCCAGTAGGCGGCCGCCTTCACGACGATGAACATGCCGGCGAACATCGCCAACTGGACGCGGGCGGCACGGATCAGGCCGCGCGTCTTTCCGGACAGCCGCAAACCCCCGAAGAGGTAATGCGCCGCGAGGCTGACCACGAACGCGAGAACGGTTGCGGCGAACAGCCAATTCACAACGAGTCGATAGAAGGGCAGATCGAAAACGAAGAACCCGACATCATGGCCGAACTCGGGATCCGATACACCGAAGGACCCGCCGTGGATGAACAGTTGAACTGTCCCCCAGCTCGACTGCCCGATAAGACCGCAGACCAGACCCACCGAGGCGGCGATGCCCAGCCCGATCCGCACCGGCCATCGGAGCACCACGGCGCGATACGGCCGAAGAACGTCTTCTTTCCCGGAGCCGGTGAACAGGGGCCGGAACCGGAAAGCGAGCCACATCGCCGCGAAAAGGATGCCGCCGACCACTACGGTGACCGCGGCGAACAGCGACAGGCGCGTGAGCAGCACAGTGAGCCAGACACCGCGGAATCCGACTTCACCGAACCAAAGCCAATTGACATAGACGCTGGTCAGACGAGGAATGACCAGCAACGACACGACGAAAGCCACGAGGGTGATCAACAGAACCCGCGTGCCGCGATGTAACCGCCGCAGGCTGGGGCCGTCGCGTGCGCTCATCTCCCACACTCCCGTGGCTGCGCCGAGCCCCATGGTGTATAGCCGACGCATGACCGTCTGGTCTGATTCTACCGGCGACGGGCGATCCCGCTGCCGGCGTACTTCGCGATCACGTGGGAAGTCGTTCCGTCCGGCACCATCGAGACCTTCTCGCGGTTTGCCGCAGTAATGACCTACTCGGTGGTGCCGGACGGAAGGTTTCTTGATATCGGTCCCAAAGCCGGTGTTATGTTGGCGATGCCACGTGCGTTGTTTCAGCTTGTGTTGTTCCGTTTATCGGCCGTCGATGCCCGCATCGGCGAATGGGTGTTTGTGCGTCACCGTCAGGTTCGAGCGCAATACCGATCGCGAGGACAGGAGCACGGTTGTGAGCAAGCCTCGATATTTCCGGCCGAGTACCGCAGTGATCGCCATGGCAGCAGCGGCGGTTTTCGTCCTGCCTGGATGTAGCGAAGAATCGTCCGTTACGAAGAGCACCGCGAATGTGGGCGAACAGTCGGGCGACAGTCCGCCGCGAAACCCGAATCTGGCCGCGGAGAAATATGCGGTCACCCATCTGGATTCCGGCCAGTCCGACAGTTTCCCCGACCCGGTGCCGCGCGGCACCTTCCACATCGACCCCAAGCAGATGCCGCGAGTGGCGACCGGGCCGGTCAACATCATCACGCTGGCGTCGACGGACTCGAAGTACCGGTGGATCTCCTCGACCTCCGGTGTGCGGTATGTCGACGTGTCCGACGGCGGGTTCCGGCAGGTCGCATCGATGGATACACCCGGTGTCGCGCCGATTCCACCCCAAGCGTTGGATCGGGTCCTGGATCAGAACTTCTCCGACGTAGGTCAGATCGAGAACGCCATCCGCGACGATTGGGGCGGGGCGACGTGGCAGCGGATCGCCAACGGCGTCTACAGCCTGGTCGACAAGGACAACAACGTCTATTACGTCACCCAGAACTCCGAGATCGTGAAGTTCGGGCTGAAGAACAAGGACAAGCCCGAGGACGGGATCGAGATCGTCGCGCAATTGGACTTCAAGCCCTGGCTGGGCGCGGGGATGACAACGCTGGGCATTCCGGAGAACATCGTCGGCGTCAACATGACCTACGACGGACATCTGACCGTACTCGGATCTCGCGCGCTGTTTGTCATCGACCGCACGCTGGCCGGTGAGCCCCAACAGGTCCGGTTCGGAGACGACGAAACCGTCTCCAATTCGATGGCCATCGACGAGAAGGGCGGCATCTACGCCGCGTCGGACAAGATCATGCGCAAGGTGGTATGGACAGGAAGCAAACTGTCCACTGCCGAAGCCGACGGGGCCTGGTCATCACCGTATGACTTCGGCCGCCAGCCTCCTGCGGTGAAGTTCGGTATCGGGACCGGCTCCACACCGACGCTGATGGGCTTCGGCACAGACACCGATGAATTGGTGGTGATCACCGATGGCGCCGACCATATGAAGCTGGTCGCGTTCTGGCGCAACAAGATCCCCGACGGGTTCACACAGAAGCCGAACACCAAATCCCATCGCATCGCCGACCAGATCGAGGTGACAGCGGGCCTATCCGATCCCAAGCCCGAGTTCATCCAGAGCGAGCAGTCGGTCGTCGTCAACGGCTACGGCGCGTTCGTGGTCCAGAACATCGGTGCCGAAGGCACACCCGATCGCCTGGTGGATGTGATCGCCAACGGGCCGGTGTTCCAACCTCCGCACGGCATGCAGCGATTCGAATGGGATCCGAACGCCGACAAGTGGACCTCGACATGGACCCGCGGCGACGTCGTCTCCACCTCGATGGTGCCCGCGGTGTCCAGCACGGCCGGGATCGTTTTCGTCAACGGCTACAGCAAAGCCGACGGCTGGGAGGTCACCGGAATGGATTGGAAGACCGGAGAAACCGTGCACCGCACCATCTTCGGTCAATCGAACCTCGGCAACGGCGCGTACGCGATCGTCGAAGCCCTCCCCAACGGCGACCTGCTGTTCAACAGCATCGGCGGCCCCTTCCGCGCCAAGATCGCCGAGTAAGCACGCGGGCCCCGGGCTGCGACAGTCACGAAGCCACGCGCTGTCGCGGCCCGGCACACCCGAGTGTTCACCGGGGTGATCCGGCGTGGCCCGATGCCGGATCGACGAGTCCAACTGCTGCCGGCGCATCTCGATGCTCAGCGATGGAACGCCGGATCATCCTGCCCGTAGCCGAGTTTCACGTCGTGGACGACTTCGCCACCGATCACCGTCACGCGACTGGACACCGGCGGATAGCCGCGAGCCACCACGGTGTACTGCCCCTCGGGGAGATCACTGACGACGTAGCGGCCGTTCTCGTCGGTGCGAGCCGTTGCGGTCAGGTCGCCGTCGGCATCCAGGACGGTGATCTGGACGTCGGGAACGAACCGGTCGCCGTCCGACCATGCCGATCCGGCGAGCACCGCCATCGGAGCCAGGTCGATGTCCTGGCGCAGCAGGCCGCTGTCGGGCACGGTCAGGGTGGCCGCGTTCGGGCGCATATGGTCGGCGACGGCAACCAAGGTGTAGGTACCCGACACGACGCCATGACAGACGTAAACGCCGTCAGCTGCCGTAATGGCCGCACCGACGACCTCGCCGCGCATATCGGTCAGCGTGACGGTCGCGCCGGCCAGCGGTTCGCCGCGCCGGGCCGATCTGACCACGCCCGACAGCTCGCCGGAACCCATGAGCGTCAGGTCCAATTGCAGGGCCCGGTGACCGATGGCGACGCTCACCGCCTCCGGCTGATGTCCGGTCGCGGAAGCGATCAGCACGTAGTTACCGCCCTCGGGCACGCCGATGACATACCCGCCGTCCGGATCGCCCGCCGCCCGGGAAACCTGGTGCCCACGCTGGTCGATCAGGGTCAGCGCGGCTCCGGGCACCGGCCGGCCGTCCCCGTGCCGGATGCGACCGCGGATCGAGCGGCGATCGGGTTCGGGACGGACGTCCATCGAATCCGGTTCTGCCACTGTCATTCCCGACACCGAGACCTGGTACACGCCGTTGCCCTGATGATCGACCGAGAGGCGTCCACCCGCCAGCACCGGCGCAGGCTCGGACAATGCCTGCGCGGCGCCCTCCCATACCTGGGACTCCTCCCCCATCGAGTCCGCGCCTACCGACTGCGCGACGAGCTCGGCGTACGCGGGCGCCGCGGACCCCGGGACCGGATCGTCCTGCAGCGGAATCTCCTTCATGAACACCAGCACCACCGCGCCGAGTAGCGCGACCGCGGCGGCGACGTAGAACACCCCCGACATGGAACTGGTGAATCCGGTCAGGATCGGCACCCGCAGTTCCTCCGGCAGCTCCGCGATCCCGCTCGTATTGCTCTGCATGCTGCTGAGCTGGGCAGCGTCGAAGCCGTCCGGCAGCTGTCCGCCGAATGCGTCGATGATCTTGTGCGGCAACAGGTTGAACAGAATCGTCAGGAAGACCGCGACCCCCAGCGTCCCACCCATCTGCCGGAAGAATGTCGCCGCCGCCGTCGACACGCCCATATCCGAACGCGGACCGGCGTTTTGGGCCGCGATGATCAGCGTCTGCATGCAGCAACCGAGGCCGACCCCGATGATCCCCGCGTAGACCAGCGGCTGCCACAGCGGGCTGTCATAGAGCACGCGCGCATGCAGCGCCGCACCGACCGCCATCACGAAGGAGCCGAGCACCGGCAGTGCCTTGTAATGACCGGTGGCCTTGGTGATCTGCCCGGCCACCTGCGAGCCGATCATGATGCCGAGCACCAGTGGCAGCATCAGCAGACCCGAGTTCGTCGGCGAGTAGCCGCGCACCACCTGGAAATACTGCGGCACCATCACGATGGCGCCGAACATCGCGATACCGACGATGAAGCCACCGATGATGGCGACGCTGAACGTCGAATTCTTGAACAGCCGCAACGGGATCAGCGCGGCGTCCTTCATCAGGAATTCGATGAACAGGAACAGCGCCAATCCGGCCGCGCCGATGCCGTAGCAGATCAGCGTGCGGTCGGAACTCCACCCCCAGTTCCTGCCCTGCTCGGCGACGATCAGCAGCGGCACCACACAGATCGTCAACGCCAACGCACCGAACCAGTCGATCCGGTGCTGCTGGCGCTGATGCGGCACATTGAGCACCTTGGCGACCACGCCGAGCGCCAGCACGCCGATCGGCACGTTCACCAGGAACACCCAGCGCCAGCCTTCGAGCCCCCAGAGGTTGTCGTAGTTGGAGAAGAAACCGCCGAGCACCGGGCCCAGCACCGTGGCCGAACCGAAGACCATCATGAAATAGCCCTGGTAACGCACCCGTTCGCGGGCAGGCACGATGTCGCCGATGATGGTGAAGGCCAGCGACATCAGCCCACCGGCGCCGAGGCCCTGGAAGGCGCGGAAGCCCGCGAGCTCGTACATCGACGTCGCGAAGGTGCAGGCGATGGAGCCGAGGACGAACAGGCCGATCGCGGTGAGATAGAAGGGCTTTCGCCCATAGATGTCGGCCAGCTTGCCGTACAGCGGTGTGGTGATCGTCGCGGTGATCAGATATGCCGTTGTCGCCCAGGCCTGCTCGTCGAACCCGTGCAAGCTGTTCGAGATCTTGACGATCGCCACGCTCACGATGTTCTGGTCGAGTGCCGCAAGAAAGATGCCGAGCAGCAGGCCGGACAGGATGGTCAGGATCTGCCGGTGTGACAGCGACGCGTCCTCGCCTGCGTCCAGGACCGGCGGTGCCGCCGGTGCCTGAATCGTGGAATTCGTCATGTAGGGGCCCTAATTCTGATCGGCTAGCTGCGGTGGAGTGTCTCGAAACCTGTTGCACACGGGTCACGAACAGTCGACCCGACACTCGACGAGGCCACGCGCCCTGGGATCTTGGCATGCAGTAGCTCGGCGAGCTCGACCGGTGCGCTGCGGGCCGTCGACGACGAGGCAGCGCGACACGGTAGCGGCCGGTATTCGATCCGTCCGGCCAGACTTCATTAGCACCTGAAACTAGTTGCGACCGCACACTATACAGACGCCCCTCCAGAGCGCCACAGCCGATCACCCGCCGCATCGACGCGGGCGAGGAGGTGAGCCGGTCCGCGACGCCGCCACCCGAGCTACCGCGCCCAGCAGCGACAGCAGCCGAAGCAATTGCGCGGAGGTTTCCCGCATTCCCCGATGATCTCAGGCTGTGCGGAAGGATTGCTTCCGCGATAGACCTGCGCGCTCCGAGGGAGCGGCGGGTGAGGTGCGCACAGGATGCCCGCCGCCGTCGGCGTGGAACCCGACGGGCCCGATCATCGTGTGGTCCAGGTCGGTTCGGACACCCCGCAGATGTCGACGCTCTGTCTCGAGCTACTCGATGCGCACCCGCGAGCCACCGCCGAGCGGTTCCGGAAAGCGGCGGGTGCCCTATGAATTCGTGGTGTCGAGAGATTTGAACAACGATATCCCCGGCCGGGCGGCGATTTCCTACCGAGCCCGGTCGAGGATATCCACGCGATGACTTATTCGAACCTTCGCTGACGGATCACTGGTTGGCGCCGATGATTCCACCGACGATCGCGCCGACGATACAGCCGGGAATCGCTGTGACGACGAGGAAGATGAGTCCGATGAGCGCCCCGACGACGCAACCGATCGCAATACCCGCAATAGTGGTGCCCGCGTCACCGATGTTCTGCAACGCACCGGGTTGCGGCGCCACGGCGCCGACCGGCGTCAGCGTCAAAGCCGTTGCCGTGCTGTCGATGTGCGGCGTGACCTGCACCTGCTGGCCTGCGACGGCCTGCACCGCCGTCGGCAGCGAACCGACCACCGACCCGTCGGGGGCCAGCACCGTGATCACGCCCGTGGTGGGCGTCACCTCGAACGTCCCCGATGCCAGCGTGACCGTCGCACTCGAACGGTCGGGCGCCACCGCGGCCGTGTAGACGACACCGCTGTCCATCCCCTCGAACTCGGCGCCAGGCGCCATCGGCTGACCGTGCGCGGTCGCCGCGACGATGCCGGTCGCGGCGACAGTGAACATCGTTGCCGCTATCAATCTCTTGATCATCATAAGACTTTCCAATCATCCGGCCGATTCGATTGACGTACCCCGAGAATCGGCAAATGGGACACGGATAATCATGCGCCCCAGACGCTATCGATGTCGACAGATTGACGAAATCGAATTGCCTTGCAAGATCAATTAATTCGCCTGCCCAAGAAATTAACTGGTTGCAATTTCCGTAATTTCATTTCACACCACAGCTGCGGAATCCGGCGGTGCCGACAAATAAACCGACATGTCGGTACCGCACCCGCTCGCGCCCTCGCTGATCGAGACAGCCGAATTGATGTAGAAGCGAATCAATCACAGTGCTCCGCAATGGATTCGGCCGCAGACACAAGTCCGACGCGACGTTGGACTACCAGCCGCAAGACCTTCGCGGACGACGCATCGTCGCGCACAGAAGAGGAACGACCATGAGGGAACTTGCGATCCGCGGCGAGGACGTCAGCAAAGGTGGCCGGGTCGGCTCGGTTGAGCACACCCGCACCGAGGCCCGCCCGGCCGGGTATCGAACCAGATCGACCGGCCGGGCCCGAGCAGGGCTACTCGAGTTCGCCCTCGGTCTCCAGGTAGACCTGCCGCAACCGGTCTAGCGTGGCCTGCTCCGGCTTCTCCCACAGATCCCGCTCGGCGGCCTCCAGCAGTCGCTCGGCGATTCCGTGCAGCGCCCACGGGTTGGACTGCTCCATGAACTTCCGGTTCACGTCGTCGAAAACGTAACTCTCCGCGAGCTTTTCATACATCCAGTCGGCGACCACGTTGGTGGTTGCGTCGTAGCCGAAGAGGTAGTCGACAGTCGCCGCCATTTCGAATGCGCCCTTGTAACCGTGGCGGCGCATCGCCTCCAGCCAGCGCGGGTTCACCACGCGGGCACGGAAGACGCGGGAGGTCTCCTCCGAGAGGGTGCGAGTGCGCACCGCGTCGGGGCGGGTGCTGTCGCCGATGTACGCCTCGGGGTTCTTGCCGGTCAGCGCGCGCACGGTGGCGACCATGCCGCCGTGGTACTGGAAGTAGTCGTCGGAGTCGGCGATGTCGTGTTCGCGGGTGTCGGTGTTCTTGGCGGCCACCGTGATCCGCCGGTAGGCGGTGCGCATGTCGTCCGCCGCGGGCGCGCCGTCGAGGTCACGGCCGTAGGCGAAGCCGCCCCACGCGGTGTACACCTGCGCGAGGTCGTCGTCGGTGCGCCAGCTCTTCGAGTCGATCAACTGCAGGATGCCCGCGCCGTAGGTGCCCGGCTTGGAGCCGAAGATGCGGGTGGTCGCGCGGCGCTGGTCGCCGTGCTCGGCGAGGTCCGCCTGTGCGTGCGCGCGTACGTAATTCGACTCCAGTGGCTCGTCCCGCTCGGCCACCAGCCGCACCGCGTCGTCCAGCAACGCAAGCACGTGTGGGAACGCGTCGCGGAAGAATCCACTGATCCGCACGGTGACGTCGATGCGGGGGCGAGCCAGCTCCGCGAGGGAAATGACCTCCAGCGTGGTGACACGACGACTGGCCTCGTCCCACACCGGACGGACACCGAGCAGCGCAAGGACTTCGGCGATATCGTCGCCGGAGGTGCGCATCGCCGAGGTGCCCCACACCGAAAGTCCGACCGAACGCGGGTATTCGCCGTGGTCGGCCCGGTATCGGTCCAGTAGCGAGTCGGCCATGGCCTGACCGGTTTCCCAGGCCAGTCGCGACGGCACCGCCTTCGGGTCGACGGAGTAGAAGTTGCGGCCGGTCGGCAGCACGTTGATCAACCCGCGCAACGGGGAACCGCTCGGGCCCGCCGGAATGAATCCGCCGTTGAGCGCGTGCAGGACCCGGTCGATCTCGATACCGGTCTGTCGCAGCCGCGGCACCACTTCGGTGGCGGCGAACCGCAGCACCTGCCGCACCGCGGGGTTGTCGGTGAGCGTGTCCACGGCATCGGCGGACCAATCGGTCGCTTGCAGTGCCGAGACCAACTCGCGCGCTTGGGCTTCCACCCGGTCGACGCGCTCACGGGCCTCGGTTCCGGATTCGTCGAGCCCGAGCGCCTCGCGCAGCCCCGGCACATTCCGCTCGCCGCCCCACAGTTGACGCGCGCGCAGCATGGCGAGCACCAGGTCGAGTTCGCTCTCCCCGGTAGGCGCCTGCCCGAGAATATGCAGGCCGTCGCGGATCTGCACATCCTTGATCTCGCAGAGCCAGCCGTCGACGTGCAGCAGCATGTCGTCGAAAACGTCCTCTTCCGGACGCTCGGCCAACCCGAGATCGTGGTCCATCTTCGCCGCGCGCATCAGCGTCCAGATCTGCTGCCGGATCGCGGGCAGTTTGGCGGGGTCGAGCGTGGAGATATTGGCGTGCTCGTCGAGCAGCTGCTCCAGACGTGAAATGTCGCCATAGCTTTCGGCGCGCGCCATCGGCGGGATCAGGTGATCGACCAGGGTGGCGTGTGCTCGACGCTTGGCCTGCGTGCCCTCACCCGGATCGTTGACAAGGAACGGATAGATCAGCGGCAGCTCGCCGAGCGCGGCGTCGGTGCCGCACGAAGCGGACATGCCGAGGGTCTTGCCCGGCAGCCACTCCAGGTTGCCGTGCTTGCCGAGGTGCACCATCGCGTCGGCGGCGAACCCGTCCGGTGCGGCGATCCATCGGTAGGCCGCGAGATAGTGATGGCTCGGCGGCAGATCCGGGTCGTGATAGATGGCGACCGGGTTCTCACCGAAACCACGCGGCGGCTGCACCATCAACACCACATTGCCGAAACGCAATGCGGCAATGACGATTTCGCCGTCGGGATCGGCGGAGCGATCGACATACAGCTCCCCCGGCGGCGGGCCCCACGCCTCGATCACGGCCTCCCGCAGATCTTCGGGCAGCGTGTCGAACCACACCGCATACTGCGTCGCGCTGATCCGGATCGGATTGCCTTCGAGCTGTTCGGCCGTCAGCCAGTCGGGATCTTGGCCGCCCGCGGCGATGAGCGCGTGTATCAGCGCGTCGCCATCGCGCTCCTCCAGCCCGGGAATCTCACCGGCCGGCCCCAGATCGTAACCGGCCGAACGCATCTCGGTGAGCAATCGGACTGCGCTCGCCGGGGTGTCCAAGCCGACCGCGTTGCCGATGCGGGCGTGCTTGGTCGGATAGGCCGACATCATCAGGGCGACCCGACGCTGCGCGGCCGGAATGTGACGTAGCCGCGCGTGCCGCACCGCGATACCCGCCACCCGCGCCGCGCGCTCGAGGTCCGGCACGTAGGTGGACAGGCCGTCGGCGTCGAATTCCTTGAATGAGAACGGCACCGTGATGATCCGGCCGTCGAATTCCGGCACCGCCACCTGAGTGGCCACATCGAGGGGCGAGAGCCCGTCGTCGTTGGCCTCCCACTGTGCGCGGCCGCTGGTCAGGCAAAGGCCTTGCAGGATGGGCACATCGAGCTCGGCCAGCGCCGCGACGTCCCACGCCTCGTCGTCGCCACCGGCGGACGCGGTCGCGGGCTTGGACCCGCCGGCCGCGAGCACCGTCACCACCAGCGCGTCGGCCTGCCCGAGCGTGTCGAGCAATGCGGGTTCGGCCGTTCGCAACGACGCACAGTAGAGCGGCAGCGGCCGCGCTCCGGCGTTCTCGATCGCGGCACAGAGCGCATCGATGTATCCGGTGTTCCCCGCGAGGTGCTGCGCGCGGTAGTAGATGACCGCGACGGTCGGGCCGTCGACCGTCGCCTCGGTGCGCTCCAACTCACCCCAGCTCGGCAACTGCACGGGCGGCTCGAAGCCGTGCCCGGTCAGCAGCACTGTGTCGGACAAGAAGTTGTGCAACTGACGCAGATTCGCCGCACCACCGGCGGCGAGGTAATTGTGTGCGTCGGCGGCGACGCCGCCCGGCACCGTCGAGCACTCCATCAACTCGGCGTCGGGCGCCAGCTCACCACCGAGCGCCACCATCGGCACTCCGCTGACACGTACCGCTTCCAAGCCGTCTTCCCAGGCCCGCTTACCACCGAGGATCCGCACGATCACCAGGTCGGCGCCGACGAGCAGAGCGGGCAGGTCCTCGACCAGCAACCGAGCGGGGTTGCCCCAGCGATAGTCCGCGCCACTCGCGCGCGCGCTCAACAGATCGGTGTCGGACGTGGACAGCAGCAAAATCACAGGTGACGGCCTTCCTCGGGTTACGCGCCCATCGGGTTCGTTGCTCGCCGGAGAGGGTCTGGCTTGTGACAGTGGCGCGACCGCACCGGAGTTTCACCGGTTTCCTCGTCGCCCGCCGAGCATCCAGATGCTACCTGCCAGGGCGGCCCGCACCTGCCACGTGCCTGTCTGTCGCCGCGGGCAGCCTCGTCGAGGCGCGTCTGTGCAGGATACGAACCCCGCGGATCGGGCGCTCAGTTCCCGTTCTACAAACGCGGGTCGAAGACCAGCCGGAAGTCCGTCAGGGACTTCCGATCTCCCACGGCACTGAACTCTCTGCCCGGCAGTTCATTCACCGGCAACCCGGCCTGCTCGGCGATCAGTGCCGCGGGCACCCACATCGGGTCCCGCGCCGAATGCCACGGTGTGTCTAACTGCGCACGATCCCCGAACACAAGAATCACGCGAACCTGAACGCGATCGGACGCCATACCTCCATGATGAACGTCGGAGAACGCCACCGGATAACGATGACGGCTCATCCACGGCAACGCGGCTATCCGGTAGCGGCGCGGGCAGCGCGCAAGTCGTCGACGATGTGGGTGCAGTCGGCATGGGTGGTGTACCGCAGGCCGGTGAGTCGGCGAAAACGAGCGGGCCGACAAGCCGCACCCGCGGGGCGGTGGGCTAGGTCAGGTCGGCGTTCCCCTCGATGACCTTGAGGTGGTAGTGGAATCGGTTGACGCGCCAGCCGGCATCGGTGCGTTCGGCGCCGAGGGTGTAACTGCCGATGAAGGTGCGGGTGGTGCCGTTGACGGCGTCGTTCTTCAGGTGGACGGCGATCGCGTCGGCGTGCACCGCGGCATGGTCGGACTGCAGGTCGATGAGGTAGTTGCCCGCCTGATGATGCACTGCGTCGAGGCCGGAGAGGCCGGCGCGCCAGTCGCCGACGATGTCCGCGGCTTCGCGGATGCCGACCGGGCCGCCGAAACCGCCGTCGAAATCGACCTTCGGGGTGAACACGACATCGAGCAGATCGTCCCAGCGCTTCTGATCGGTGTAGACGAACATCCTGGTCAGAACGTCGACAATCGCGAAACGGTCGGCGAGGGATGATGATTCGCTCATGCCAGCAGACTAGCGAACCCGCCGATACGCTGCCACACGACAAACGCGGCGCCGTGGGTAGTCCGCGCCCTGGGGTGACCTCGGGCCGAATGCCTGGCCGGGTCGTACGCTGGATGGGTCATGACGCGTACATCTCCCGACTCCTGCCCCGGCGTGCTGCGGCTGCATCAGGCGGCCGACGGACCGCTGGCTCGTATCCGTGTGCCCGGCGGACGGCTGGAAGCGCAGCAGTTGCAGGCATTGGCCGAAGCCGCCCGTGAGCTCGGCGACGGAAACATCGAGCTGACCGCGCGCGCCAATGTGCAGCTGCGTCAGGTGCGCGACGCGACCGAGCTGACCGCGCGACTGGAAACCGCCGGGCTACTGCCGAGTCACACACACGAGCGGGTGCGCAATATCGTCGCCTCGCCGCTGGCAGGGCGCGTCGGTGGTCGGGCCGACGTGCACCAACTCGTCCCCGAGCTCGACGCCGGGCTGCTCGCCGCACCTCGACTCGCCGACCTGCCCGGCCGCGTGTTGTTCACCCTCGACGACGGCCGCGGCGATGTCAGTGGTCTCGGCGGCGATATCGGCGTGCACGCCGTCGACGCCGACGAGTTCGCGGTCCTGCTGGCCGGGCTCGACACCGGCATCAGGGTGTCGGCCACCGATGCCGTCGACATCATGCTCGCCGCCGCGCACAGCTTCCTCGACCTGAGCTCCGGCCAGTGGCGGCTGCACGAAATCGACAACGGCGTCGAACGCATCACCGGCCTACTCGGACTCACTGCCCACGCCGATCGGCTGAAAATCGGTGCCACCCAAGACATTCCGATCGGCTGGCTGGCCCAGGACGACGGCAGGGTCAGCCTCGGCGCCGGGGTGCGGCTCGGGTCGCTGCCCGCGCGCACCGCCGAATTCATCGCCGCCGTCGAACGACCGGTCTTCGTCACCCCTTGGCGCAGCCTCGTGCTGGCGGACCTGGAGGAATGGCCCGCCGAGCAGGTCGTCCGCGTGCTCGCCCCGATGGGTCTGATCTTCGATGCCAACTCCCCGTGGCTGCTGGTCAGCGCCTGCGCCGGTCAGCCCGGCTGCGCGAAGTCGATCACCGACGTCCGCGCGGATGTCGGTGCCGCGGTGGACTCGGACCGGGTACTGCACGACAGCGCAACATTCGACTCCGACGCGTCCCACTCCGAACTCGTTCTGCCGCAGCCCGATCCGACCTCCTCCGACACCCCGAGCGCCCTCGTCTTCGAGTCCGGCGAGGTAACAGTGGGCGGACGGCAGCACTGGTCGGGCTGTGCACGCCGGTGCGGTAGGCCGCGGGGTGCGGTGACCGATGTCGTCGCCACGCCGGACGGTTATCGCGTCGACTGATCGCCCTCCTGCGGGAAAGGCCGTGCAGCATGACAAGTGACAGACTGAGCGACGACGAGATCCAGGCGATGTCCGACGACGAGCGCCGCGCGCTGATCAGCCGCTTGCAGCTGCCACCCGAGCGGGTGTTGCCCAGGCCGGAATTGGTCCGGATCCACCGCGGGGTCCGACTGACCCTGATGGTCGGCGGTTCGCTGGCACTCATCCCGTGGATCGTCTATCTCGCAGTCTCGCTGCCGTCCGATTACCAGGCCAGGAACTGGACCGTGACCTGGGTCGGCTTCGATACCCTTCTGGTCGCGATGATGCTGACCACCGCCTACCTGGGCTGGAAACGCAGACGACTGCTCATCCTTCCCGCGTTCGGGACCGGCCTGCTGCTGCTCGTCGACGCCTGGTTCGACATCATGACCGCCAACGCCGACGACGTCTGGTTCTCGGTCGGCATCGCGCTGATCGCCGAATTGCCGTTGGCCGCACTGCAGATCAGCGGCGCACTGCTGCTGTTCAAGTTCCTGACCGAAGCCCACCCACTCGCCGACCCCGCCGTCAGCGCTTGGCGTACGCAACTGCCCTTCTGACCCGCGCCACCGCGCGGGCGTGCCGCATCGGTCGAGAGTCGGAGCACCGGAAGGCATTCCGGGCTGTGCCGCCCGGAGCAACTATCCTTCCTCCATGATCGACACCGCACCTGAGGACCTTGCCCTGCCGGCCGCGCTGGCCGAGGTGGTCGAGATCGGCTTCGAGTGGGAGTGGGACGAGGAGACCGACATCTCTCACGGTTGCGACTTCGAGCCCTACACACAGTTCGAGGCGCCCGCGCGGACCGCGTATTGGTTCCGACTGTGGACCGGCAACGAAGCGGTCGACGGCAGTGAATTCCGATTCTTCGGAGCCACGGGCGCCGGTGACTACGCCGGGTTCTGGCTGGTTCGGCCCGCGACGCCGATCACCGAGCAGCCGATCGTCTATCTCGGTTCCGAGGGCGAATCCGGTCTGATAGCACGCAATCTCCTCGACCTGCTCTGGCTGTTCGCGGACGGTTACGGCCCGGCCGAGGCATTCGCACCGACCCATTTCGGTACGCGGGTGCCGAACGAGGCGTTCCGGGCGATCGCCGAACGGCACGGGCCGAGACCAGGCTATTGCGCTGCGGAGATCGTGGCTGCGGCGCGGGAGGAGTTCCCGAACTTTCCAGAACTCATCGACGCGATGTGCCGGTAGGCGAAACTCCTAGGCCGCGCGAGGACGTGAGCGCCAACGCGTTGCCGGTCGTCCCGCCGCGTCGGCCATGACCAACGGGGCGGGATGACCCGGAATCGCGGCGGCTCATCCCGACCTCGACGACGATCACTCCATAGATCGGCTAAGCCGCGTTCTCTTCTCTCCTCGGGTCATCGTGGATCTCGAGGGTGCAGCACTTGACCCCGCCGCCCGCCTTCAGCAGTTCCGACAGGTCGAGGCCGACCGGGTTGTACCCGTGTCCCCGCAAGGTCTCGATCAGGTCGACCGCCCTGTCACTGACGAAGGCGTTCAGGCCGTCGCAGACGCCGTTCAAGCCGAGCACCACCGCATCCGCGTCGGTGGCGACGATCGCGTCCGGATACAGCTGTGCGAGCAGCTCGCGGCTGGCCGTGCTGAAGGCGGGCGGGAAGTAGGCGATATTGGCGTCGCCGAGTGCCATCATCGCTGTGTCCAGGTGATAGAACCGCGGATCGACCAATTCGAGGGACACCACAGGCAGGTCGAAGAATCGCTCGACTTCGCGGTGGGCGGCAACCGAACTGCGGAACCCGGTCGCGGCAAGGATCCGATCACCGACGAGGAGGAAATCGCCCTCGCCCTCGTTCACCTCCTGCGCGCCGACGAGTTCGGTGAGTCCGCGCTGTGCGAACCATCGGTGATACGCGGGGCCCTCGGCGGCGCGTTCGGGATGGGTGAAGCGCGCCGACAGCGCCCGATCGCCCACGATGAGTCCGCTGTTCGCGGCGAACACCATGTCGGGTAGTCCCGGCTCACCGGGGACGAGATCGACCTGGTGGCCGTACTGCTCGAAGGTCGAGCGCAGGGTTTCCCACTGGTCGAGGGCTCGGGCCCGGTCGACCGGCTCGGTCGGATCCATCCACGGGTTGATCGAATAGAAGACATCGAAGTGGTCGGGGCGGCACATCACGAACCGTCGCGGTGATGGCTGTCGCGGGGTGGGTGGCTCGTTGTGGAGCGTGGCTACGGAGGTCAACGTGTCTCCCGGAGGTAGGCGCGGATCATTCGACTGACACGAAGGTAATTCGCCTACTATTGCGTCAGAAACAACGAATCGTTGCGTAGATCTGCGGTGTTGTGGCGAATCGTTGCGCGGCGACAGAGGGGTGTGGCGTGGACGACATCGACCGGCGGATTCTGGCCCACTTGCTCAGGGAGGCGCGCGCGTCGTTCCAAGAAATCGGCGCGAAAGTCGGCCTGTCAGCGCCCGCGGTCAAGCGGCGTGTCGACAAGATGGTGGCCAGCAGGCAGATCACCGGATTCACCGCCATGGTCAATCCCGCCGCACTCGGCTGGAGAACCGAGGCATATGTCGAGGTCTACTATCGCGACAACATCACCCCGGCCGAACTGCGCCGCAGCCTCGAACCGATTCCCCAGGTCGTCGGGGTCTGGACGATCGCGGGCGAGGCCGACGCGCTGGTCCATGTGATGGCCACCGATATGGCCGAGATCGAGTCGACCGTCGAACGCATCCGCGAGAACACTCGGGTCGGCCGCACGCGCAGCTCCATCGTCATGTCGCGCATCCTCGAACGGCCGCGGACCTGACCCGCGCCGACCTCGCTCGGCGGGCACTCCTAGGGTGGTCGGCATGTCCGACGTGCGTGCCAGCTACCTCACCGACGGGGCCGAGATCTATCGGCGCTCGTTCGCGACGATCCGCGCCGAAGCGGATCTGAGCGCGTTCCCGCCGGATGTGGCACAGGTGGTGGTGCGAATGATTCACGGGTGCGGACAGGTGGATCTCGCACCGGACGTGGCCTTTTCGCCCGGGGTAGTGGCGGCGGCCCGCACCGCGCTGCGCGCTGGTGCACCGATTCTGTGCGATGCCAACATGGTGGCGTCGGGGGTCACCCGCAAGCGGTTGCCCGCCGATAACGAGGTGCTCTGCACTTTGACAGACCCGCGCGTGGCCGAACTCGCCGCCGCACTGGGCAATACGCGCTCGGCCGCGGCACTCGAGCTGTGGCGGGATCGGCTCGACGGCGCGGTGGTCGCCATCGGAAACGCACCGACCGCACTGTTCCATCTGCTGGACATGCTCGATGCGGGCGCGCCGCGCCCGGCGGCGGTTCTCGGCATTCCCGTCGGCTTCATCGGCGCCGCCGAATCCAAAGACGCGCTGATCGACTTCGGCGGGGTCGAATTCTTGACCGTGCGCGGCAGGCGGGGCGGCAGCGCCATCACCGCGTCGGCGCTGAATGCGATTGCGAGCGAACAGGAATGACCAACAGCACGGTCCACGGGAAGTTGTGGGGTGTCGGGCTCGGGCCAGGCGACCCGGAACTGGTGACGGTCAAGGCGGCCAGGATCATCGCGGCGGCCGATGTGATCGCCTTCCACAGCGCCAGGCACGGCCGCAGCATCTCACGCGCGATCGCCGCCCCGTACCTGCGCGAAGATCAGCTCGAAGAGCACCTCGTCTATCCGGTGACCACCGAGACCACCGACCACCCCGGCGGATATCAGGGCGCGATCGACGAGTTCTACGAGCAGGCAGCCGAGCGTCTCGCGGCACATCTGGCGGCGGGGCGCTCGGTGGCGCTGCTCGCGGCGGGCGATCCGCTCTTCTACAGCTCCTACATGCACATGCACCGCCGTCTCGCCGACCGATTCGACGCCGAAATCATTCCGGGCATCACCTCGGTCAGCGCCGCGTCCGCGGCCCTGGGCACCCCGTTGGTCGAAGGCGAACAGGTGCTCACGGTGCTGCCGGGCACCATGCCCACCGACGAGCTCACCCGCAGGCTCCGCGACACCGACGCGGCCGCCATCATGAAACTCGGCCGCACCTACCCCGGTGTGCGCCAAGCGCTCTCGGACTCCGGGCGACTCGATGACGCCTACTACATCGAGCGCGCCAGCTCCGATCGTCAACGCGTCCTACGCGCCGCGGACGTCGACGACGCGGACGTGCCGTACTTCTCGATCACCCTGGTGCCGGGCCCGCAGCCGACTACCCCACTGCACTTGGCGACCAGCAAGCAGACGCGGCGCCAGGTCGCAACCGGACCGGCCGCCGCACCATCGATCGGTCTGCCGGGAGAAGTCGTCGTAGTCGGACTCGGCCCCGGCGCGGCGGACTGGACCACGCCGGAGGTGAGCAAAGCTCTCGCCGAGGCCACCGATCTCGTCGGCTACACCACCTACATCAACCGGGTGCCGACGCGCCCCGGGCAGCACAGGCACGCCAGCGACAATCGCGTGGAATCCGAGCGTGCCGCGATGGCGCTGGATTTGGCCAAGCAGGGCGCGAAGGTCGTGGTGGTCTCCTCGGGTGATCCCGGAGTGTTCGCCATGGCGGCGGCGGTGCTCGAAGAATCCGCCGACCCGCAGTGGGAAGGGGTGTCGGTACGGGTACTGCCCGGCATGACCGCCGCCAACGCCGTGGCCAGCCGAGTCGGCGCGCCACTCGGCCACGACTACGCGATGATCTCGCTGTCGGACCGGCTCAAGCCGTGGGAGGTTGTCGCCCGACGCCTCTCGGCCGTGGCCGCCGCCGATATGGCGATCGCCGTCTACAATCCGGCCTCCTCCCAACGCACCTGGCAGGTCGGCGCGATGCGGGATCTGCTGCTCGAACACCGCAAGCCCGACACCCCGGTGGTGGTCGGCCGCGACGTCGGCGGCCCCGCCGAGTCCGTCCGCGTGGTGCCGCTCGCCGAACTGGACCCCGCCGAGGTCGACATGCGCACACTGCTCATCATCGGCGCATCCACCACCGCGTCGAGGGACACCGACGACGGCCCGCGCGTCTACACCTCGCGGCGCTACCAACGCTGAGGGGTCGACCGCGCCGGGCTACCCGGCGTGACGCGGATTGACCGGTCAGCTTCGGTAGTTCCGGGCAACCACTGCCAGGCAGCCGGCGGCGGCCACCGTGGCGACCGCGAACATCGTCGGATAACCGAGACCCGTGGCCTCGTGCAGGAAGGCGAGGAGGGCGGGCACGCCGAAACCGAGATAGCTTGCCGAGTAGAAGACCGCAGTGAGGCCGGCCAGGTCGTCGGGGCGGGCGATTCGTTCGATCTCCTGAAGGCCCGCGACCAGCCCGATGCCGTATCCGGCACCGAGGACGATTGCGGTGACGACAGTGGACCACAGAGTGAGGGTTCCCGAAGCCAACGCCGCCGAGACCATTCCTGCGACGACCAGAATCAACGCCACCACTGCGGCGCGAGCGGTGCCCGGGCGGTCGATGCGCCGGGCCGCCGATTGGATCGCGAAGCCGCAGCCGAGGGTGATGACAGTGATCAGTGCCGAAAATGCGATCGGTGCATCGTGCACACGCGGTGCCATCAATGTCGGCATCACCGCGTAAGCCGTTGCAGCGGAGGTGAACAGCCACAGCGCGACCGGCAGTGCCACGTATCGGAATCTGCGGTGCGCGGCGGCGGGAACCCTCAGGTCGTCGATAAGACGGCCGGGATTCTCCTGCGGAACAACTGTTTCCGGTGCGCGCGCCACCCAGGCCGCGGCGATCAGACACAACACCGCGTTGATCAGATACGCGAGCGTATTCGGCAGCGGCGCCCACTGGGCGAGCACGCCCGCCACCCCCGCGCCGACGGCGAAGCCGCCCGTGAGGCTCATCGCCGAACGTCGCGCGCCGGTTCCCGCAGGCCGTTCGGACCCGAGCGGCGGCTGGGCGAGCTCTTTCAGCCAGCTGCTGCCCACCGCCATCGCCAGACCCAGCGCCACCCCGCACAGCACCCGTCCGGCCGACAGCATCGGCACGGCCCCTGAACCGAATGCCAGCAACACCGAACCCACGGCAGCGATCAGCGGCGCGGGACGCAGCAGTGCGCGACGGCCGTAGCGATCCGACAGCGGGCCGCCGATCAGCAGTGCGGGCACAATGCCGAGCACATACGCGAACAACAACATGTCCACCGTGGTGACGGGCAGTCCGTCGCGCTTGTACATCACCAGCAACGGGGTGAATTCGTTTCCGCCCCACGCGATCGCGAACATGGCCGCGGCAACGCCCCACCACGGCTTCGAGGTGGTCTCGCGCGCCGGCGATCGGGTGTCGATGGTGGCGAGCGTTGCCATCACAGCCCTCTCAGTTCCAGCTGGTGCACGCCCGCGAGATGCTCGACGAGCGCGGCGGCGAAGCCTGGCGCGTCGCCTGCCTCGATCAGGTCGGCCAGCCGCGCGTGCTGCGCGATGATCTTGTCGATGTCGGTCGAACCACGGTGCAGCGCAACACTGTTCATCCGCCGCTGCCGTTCGCGCAGCGAATCGTAGAAGCCGGTGAGCAGCGGGTTGCCCGCAGCGACGACGTAAGTGCGGTGAAAGTCGGTGTCTGCCACAGCGAAACGGGCGAAGTCCTTGGTGTCGGCCAGTTCCCGCTGCCGGTCGAGCGACTCTCGCAGGGCCGCGTCGAGCGTCGAGCGATCAACGGCGACCAGCGCACGCACAGCCCCGATCTCCACGACGTACCTGGCATGAGCCACGTGCTCGGCCTCCGCCGGCGGAATCGGCACTATCAGCGCACCGCGCTTGGGGTAGAGCCTCATCCACCCCGCCGCCTCCAGCCGGAGGAACGCCTCGCGAACCGGTGTCCTGGACATGCCGAGGTCGGCGGCGATCTCACCCTCGCTGATCAGCTCGCCGCCCGGCAGCATGCCCGTGAGAATGCGTTCCTTGACCTCGTGAAATGCGCGCTCGGCCGATGAATACGTCTTAGACACAAGTTGCATCTTAGATGGATCGCAGACGGAGCATCCGCCCACCCGTTGCCAGTCGTATAACATTCCACTATGGAACGTTGAGAGCGAAGGAGCTGTCCGTTGACGAAGACCGCGACACAACGCAAACCGCTGAATTCCACGGCCGCGTCACTCCTCGGGTTTCTGCACGAGGGCCCGATGTCGGGATGGGATCTGGTGTCCGCCGCGCAGGACCGCATCGGGGATTTCTGGACGATCACCCAGAGCCAGGTGTACCGCGAGTTGGCCTCGATGGATGCGTCCGGGCTGGTCGAGAAGGGCGAGACGGGAGCACGGGAGCGCACCCCCTATCAGATCACCGATGCAGGCCGCGAAGCGTTCCTGGAGTGGATTGCCCGCGATCCGGGCGGCGAGACAATTCGAGTGCCCTTACTACTGACGATGTCCTTCGGCGAACACCTCGACCCCGATCACCTCGACCAGATGATCGCCGCGAACCGGGAGATCCACCAGGAACGGCTCACCCGATATCTCGCCCAGGACTGCACCGGGATGCCGTCACATCAGCGCGCCACGCTGGAGTTCGGCATCGGCTACGAACGCGCGGTACTCGAATGGTTCGACCGGCTGCCGAGTCTCCTCGGCCGCTGACAGCACAGGGCAAGCACCACTCAGGCGCGGGAAGCGGACTGTGCACGCAACCACCGCACGGCGTCCGGCACGTTCTCCGCGACAATCGCCTCGGCCGGGAGCGCGGGACGGTCGATCATGACGACGGGAATACCCGCGCCGCGAGCCGCGACGAGTTTGGCGTCGGTTTGATCTCCCCCACTGTCCTTGGTGACTATCACGTCGATGCGATGCGATGCCAGCAACCGCGACTCGGTCTCGACCGCGAAAGGGCCACGTGCAAGCAGCAATTCGTGATGCGGCGGCAGGTTGCCCACCGGCGGGTCGATCGCGCGGATCAGAAACCATTGCTCGGCCAGGGCGGCGAAGGCGCCGATACCCTGCCGACCGATCGTCAGGAACACTCGATCGCCCAGTCCGACAACGGCTGCCGCGGCGGCCTCGAGATCGGGCACGCGGATCCACTTGTCTCCCAGACCCTCGGACCAGCCGGGCCGACGCACATGCAGCAGCGCCAGACCCGCACTCGCCGTCGCAGTGGCCGCGTTCGCGGTGATCGTGGCCGCGAATGGATGCGTAGCATCGATCACCACCTCGATCGCGTTGGCTACCAGCCACTTCCGTAGACCGTCGGCGCCACCGAATCCGCCGATCCGTACCGCGCCTTCAGGCAGCACAGGGTCGCTGACGCGTCCGGCGAGCGAGGAAACGATGTCGAATCCCCGCTCGCCGGACGCGATTTCGGCAAGTTCCCTGGCTTCCCGGGTACCGCCGAGAATCAGGATTTTCAGGGCTGGCCGCTGAAGTAGGCGATGCCCGCATTGATCAGGTTCGGTCCGCCCGCGATGAGCAGGCCGATGAGCGCACCCACCGGCAGCCCGATGCCGAAGAAGAAGAACCCGATCACGGCGCCGATGAGGGCGCCGAGCGACGCGCGCTGCAGTTCGGCGAAGAACCAGTCCTGCGACGCACTGATCTCGGCCGCGGACGGCGCGGCAGCGGTCGGCTTGACCTCCGGCGTCAGCGTCAGCCGCTGCGTCGAGGGATCGATGGCGGCCGCGATCGGGATGACATCCCCGTCGCCCACCTTGGCCGCGAGCGGGATCGAGGTGACGACCGCGCCCGCCTCGTTCTTCACCGTGACGTTCTTCTGGTCGGCATCGAGGCTGAACGCGCCGCCGGTCAAGGTGGTCACGATCGACTTGTCGACGATCTGCACCGCATAGCCGACGGTCTGGTCCTCGCCTGTGACGGTCGGCGAGGTCGTCTGGTTCTGCACCGCGGGCGCCGGGGCCGCCGGCGCGGCACCGGATGTGCCGACCGCGATACCCGTGGCGGCGATGGCCAACAGCGAGGTGGCGGCAAACTTCTTGTACTTCATCAATCTCCCAATCAGGAATCGGATTTCCGATCACGCTCGGATCTCGGGCCCGACCCTACCTGTTCACCTCGGCCTGCATCACCCTTCCGACCGAGGCTTTCACAGCGAATCCTTGCGTTCTTTGCGCACCGACCACTGCGTCACCGGCAGTTGCGGGCGCCATGCCGTGAACGTCCCCAATGGTTCCGCCCGGTAAATCTGAAACTTGCGCAATTCACCGCCGTAGGTTTTTGCCCAGGTCAGCAGCACCGCCTCCGATTCCGCGGTCACCGCATTCGCCACGAGTCTGCCGCCGTGGCGCAAGTGCGACCAGCATGTCTCGAGTAGGCCATTCTGGGTGATCCCACCACCGACGAAAACAGCGTCAGGAGAAGTGGATTCGGTCGATCCGACCTCGGTGCGCACCTCCCCGCGCACGACGACGTGCGGGACACCCAGGGCGGCGGCATTGTCGTCGATCTGCCGCCGCCGGCGCTCGAGCCGCTCGAAGGAGACCGCCCGGCAACTCGGGTGTGTGCGACACCATTCGATGGCGATGCTGCCCGAGCCGCCGCCGACGTCCCACAGCAGCTCTCCGGGCGCGGGCGCGAGTGCCGCGATGGTCAGCGCCCGCACTTCCGCTTTGGTGAGTTGCCCGTCGCCACCGAAAAGAGCGTCCGGGAGGCCGGGGACCCTCGTCGTGCGCGGGCCCTTCGAATCCGCGACGCATTCGATCGCCACGATGTTCAGCGGATCGCCCGCAGGCAGGTCCCAGCTCTGCGCGGTGGCCACCCGAACCCGCTCGGCCGGGCCACCCAGCTGCGCGAGCACCGTCACCGTCGACCCACTGAATCCGTTGCCGCGCAACAGCTCCGCGACCCGCTCCGGAGTGTTCTCATCCGCGCTGAGCACCAGCACCCGCCGCCGATCCGCCAGCTCCGGCAGCACCGTCTCCACCGGCCGACCGACCGCGCTGACCACCGGCACCTCGGCAAGTGCCCACCCCAACCGCGCACACGCCAGCGCAGCCGACGAAGGCTGCGGCAGCACCCGCAGGGCCGCAGCGCCGAACAGCCGCGCCAGCGTCACCCCGATTCCGTAGAACATCGGATCGCCACTGGCCAGTACACAGATCCTGGCCCCGGCATAGCGCTCGAACAACCCGGGCAACGCGGGCACCAACGGCGACGGCCACGCCACCCGCTCAACCGCCGGATCCACTGGCACCAAAGCCAACTGGCGCTGCGCTCCGAACAACACCGCGCATCCGGCGATCGTCTCCCGGGCTGCTCGCCCGAGCCCGTCCCACCCGTCGGCGCCGATCCCGACGACCGATATCACCGGGCCCGTCCATGGCGGGACATTCGCCATGGACACCTCGGTATCGATACCCGTTGTGGCAGAAACTATTTCGACTGGGTTGAGCGCTTCGGACACCGACCGCGCCGCGCTCGGACGCGCTTCGGGCTCGACATTGCGAGGCGACCGGCGGGCCGATCCGGCGACCGGAATCGATGTACTCCCCGACCGTGCCGTGCCCAATGCCGCCTCCGGCCGATCGCTCCCAGACGATCCGGCAGCAGGGATCGGCGCGGTCACCGCGGCATCCGCCGCCACACTGCCTGTGGCAGCAGGCGCATGACGAAGAACACCGGTTGCAGCACCCGTGGGCACCACACCCGACCTGCGCGGCGACGGAGACCATTGACCACCGCCTCGGCGACCTGGTCCGGCGTGCTCGAGAACGGAGCCGGGTCCATGCCCTCGGTCATCCGTCCGATCACGAACCCGGAGCGGACCAGCAGCAGGTGAACACCACTGCCGTGCAGCGCATCCGAAAGCCCTCCGGCGAAACCGTCGAGTCCAGCCTTGGCCGAGCCGTACACGTAGTTGGCCCGGCGCACCCGCACCCCCGCGACCGAACTGAACACGACAATCTGGCCGCTGCCCTGCGTACGCAGCAAATTCGCCAGCGTGGTGAGCACACTGATCTGTGCGACGAAGTCGGTATGCACCACCGCGAGCGCATGCGCCGGATCCTGCTCGGCCCGCGCCTGATCTCCCAGCACCCCGAACGCGAGCACGGTCACCCCCAGTCCGTCATGCTCGGCCGCAAGCTTCTCGAGCAATGCGGGGTGACTCGCCGTGTCATCGGCATCGAACTCGACGCAGTGCACCGCGGTCGCCCCGGCGGCAAGCACACTCGCGCTCTCCTCGGTCAACTCGCCGCTACGCCGCGCCGCGAGAATTACCACCCGCCCCGACGCCAACCGCCGCGCCACCTCGAGCCCGATCTCGCTGCGCCCACCGAGCAACAGCACCGGCCCGTCGGCAATCCCGCCACCTCGCAATCCCATGCCCTCAGTTTGCTCCCCCACCGCTGCGCACCCTGCGCCGACCATCCGACAACGCGACAGCACGCCCGCACACCGGTGATTCCGTGCGACCGTGGTGCCGCTCGGTCACCGACGGTCGCCACTGGCCGCCACATCGACCACGACTACGGTCGTGGGATGCCGACCAGCACAGCACAGCTGTCCCCGACCGCGCTCGAGTTCGTCGCCGAGCGGCATCTCGCAACGCTGACCACGTTGCGAGCAGACGGCACCCCGCACGTTGTCGCGGTGGGGTTCACCTGGGATCCCGAGGCCGGGCTCGCGCGGGTGATCACCAATGACGGATCGGTGAAAGTGCGCAATGTGCGCCGATCGGGGTACGCGGCGGTCAGCCAGGTGGACGGCATTCGCTGGCTCACCCTCGAAGGCCCGGCAACGGTCCTCGACGACCCCGACAGCGTCGCCGAAGCAGTCGATCGCTACGCCGGACGCTATCGCGTGCCCAGGGAGAACCCGACCCGCGTGGTGATCGCGATTCAGGTGCGGCGAGTGTTGTCGAGCAGCACACTCAGGACCTCGAGCTGAAGTCCGCACGCCTCGGGCGACTGCACGGTGCCCCTGCCGCAGACTGCGACAGTGCCCGGCTTACAACACCGTCAGCCCGTGCGGGCGATTGTTCATCGACTCGCAGCCGTCCTCGGTGACCACGACGATGTCTTCGATCCGGGCGCCCCAGTCGCCACGGAAGTAGATGCCGGGTTCGATGCTGAATGCCATGCCCGGCTGCAGGATCAGGTCGTTGCCCGCGACGATATACGGCTCTTCGTGCACGGAAAGGCCGATGCCGTGACCGGTGCGGTGCACGAAGGCGGGGCCGAAACCCGCGGCGGTCAACGGGTTTCGCGCCGCGGCGTCGATCGATTCGGCGGTCACGCCAGGACGGACCGCGGCGACCGCGACGGCCTGGGCCTGTTCGAGTTCAGCGAATTGCACCGCCACATCCGGGCTCGGTTCGCCGAGCACGTAGGTGCGGGTCGAGTCGGAGTAGTAGCCGGGCTCCACCGGACCGCCGATATCGATCACGACCACATCGCCCTGCTCGATGACCCGCTGCGACACCTCGTGGTGCGGGTCCGCACCGTGCGGGCCGCTGCCGACGATGACGAACGCGGCCGCGGTGTGGCCCTCCTCGACGATCGCGGCCGCGATGTCGGCGCGCACCGCTGCCTCGGTCCGCCCGGCGCGCAGCCACTCACCCATCCTGGCGTGCACCCGGTCGATCGCGGCTCCCGCCCTGCGCAGCGCATCGATCTCCGCGGCGTCCTTGACCATGCGCATTTCACGCAGCACGGGCGTAGCCGAAACCGGCAGGCCGC
Source organism: Nocardia sp. NPDC057440 (assembly GCF_042802915.1). Classification (NCBI taxonomy): domain Bacteria; kingdom Bacillati; phylum Actinomycetota; class Actinomycetes; order Mycobacteriales; family Nocardiaceae; genus Nocardia; species Nocardia sp. NPDC057440. The sequence goes on along the minus strand of NZ_JBHVDF010000007.1, from coordinate 190,212 downwards.
TGAAGGATTCCGCCAACGGCAGCAGGTGCAGTGCGGGCATCGCATCGGTGACAGCGACCCGGGAACCGACATGCAGCGCCGACTTCACCAGCTGATACGGATCGGTGCCGTCGACCCAATCGAACACCGGCAAACCGAGATCGCCCGCCGCCGAACCCTCCAGCGCGGCCAGCTCCAACTTCGGGATCACCACCGAGGGCGCAGCACCATCGGCCGGGATCACCAGGCAGGTGAGCCGCTCGAAGGATTCGGCCGCCGACCCGATCAGGTACCGCAAATCCGGCCCCGGCGTGATCAGGAGGGCATCGAGATGAGCGGCCCGCATCAGCTCGACGGCCCGCTCGAGCCGATTACCGTAGACATCCGCCGCGAATCGTGACTCCGTGTGCGAGCTCATACCCCTCGACGTTACCCGCCGCCACTGCCCGGCACGCCGCATACCCGCTTCTGCGACCGCAGCCGCTGGACTCGAGCTCGCCCGACCTGTGGCGGCGCAACACCGTTCATGGATCGTCGGCGCGACGGACAACGCCCGCATGGGCTCATCGAACTCAGCCCGTCGACACGAACCTCCGACGCGCGCCCCTGAACGCAGCGCCCGCGCGTCCGATCCGGACTGTCGGTGCCGAAAGCCGAGTCGGCAGCGCAGTCACCGAGGTTTGTCGGGATGGGCAGGTAGCCTCACCAGCGTGACTTCAGCCGCGACTTCCGGTGGACCTCTCCTGCTGCTCGACGGAGCGAGCCTATGGTTCCGCGCATTCCACGCGATCCCCGAGAAGATCACCGCGCCCGACGGCCGGTCGGTGAATGCGGTGCGTGGTTTCACCGACATGGTCGCGTCGCTCATCACCAAGCATTCGCCGAGTAGGTTGGTCGTTTGTCTCGACCTGAATTGGCGACCTGCGTTCCGTGTGGAGCTGGTGCCCTCGTACAAGGCGCATCGGCTCGACACCTCGACGGACGCCGCCCCCGGCGCGGAGGAGGTGCCGGATCGGCTCACCCCGCAGGTCGAGATGATTCTGGAGGTGCTGGCCGCGGCGGGCATCGCGGCAGGCGGCGCGGAGGGGCTGGAGGCCGATGACGTGCTCGGGACGCTCGCCACCCGGGAGCGCACCGACCCGGTGGTGGTCGTCAGCGGTGATCGTGATCTGCTGCAGTTGGTGCGCGACGAGCCTGCTCCGCAGGTGCGGGTGCTCTACGCGGGTCGTGGACTGGCCAAGGCCGAACTGTTCGGCCCCGCCGAGGTCGCGGCGAAATACGGTGTGCCCCTGGCGAATGCGGGACGGGCCTACGCGGACATGGCGACACTGCGCGGTGACGCATCGGACGGGTTGCCCGGAGTGGCGGGCATCGGTGACAAGTCCGCCGCGCTCTTGATCTCCCGCTTCGGTTCACTGGAGGCGCTGCAAGCCGCCCTCGACGATCCGGCCGCGGATCTTTCGCAGGGTGTGCGCGCGAAGCTGCGGGCCGCCGAGACATATCTGAAGGCCGCCGCTCCCGTGGTCCGCGTGGTCTGCGATGCCGAAGTCGAACTCTCCCGATCGGATACGCTCCCCACGACTCCCGCGGACCCGCAACGGCTGCGCGAACTGGCCGCCGAATACAACGCGGAAAGCCCCATCGCGCGCTTGGTCACCGCGTTGACGGCGGCCAACGCCTCCTGACACGCCGCACAACGGAGTCGGTCGGAGTGCGCACCTCAGTGCAGCGCCGATGAAATGATGTGCGCCGGGCGGTATTCCGCCCGGGCTCGGTGACTCACCGGGCGCCCGCGCCGCAGCGCGAGCGTCCCGGTATCGAAGTCAGTTGGGACGGCCGACCTCATAGGTACCGTCGTCCTTGGTGATCTTGACGGTGACCTTCTTCTGCTCACCACTGACCTTCAGGCTGCAGGTGAAAGTCGCGTCGACCTCGACCTTCTGGCCGGAGGGGCAGGACACATCGGCGACGTCCTGGATGCCGTAGGAGTCCGAAAGCACCTTCTTGACGCCGTCTTGCACCGCGGTGTTGTCCAGCTCGTCCTTGCTGGTCAGCACCAGCACCAGGGCGATGATGGCGCCGACCACGAGCAGCGCGCCGACACCGAGGCCGATGATCAGGCCTTTGCCCTTGCCACCGCTCTGGGTGGGGATCTGCTGAGCCTGTCCCCATTGCGGCTGCTGGCCCTGCTGACCCCACTGCGGCTGCTGGCCCTGCTGGCCCCAGTCCTGCTGGGGAGGCTGCTGCGGCTGCTGGCCCCAGTCCTGCGGACCCGGCTGGGCGGGCTGCTGACCCCATTGCGGCTGATTCGGCTGGCTGGGCTGCTGACCCCACTGCGGCTGATTCGGCTGGCTGGGCTGCTGACCCCACTGCGGCTGATTCGGCTGGCTCGGTTGCTGACCCCACTGCGGCTGCGGAGGCTGCGACTGATCCCACTGCTGGGTCGGCGGCGCAGTCTGCGGCGTCTGGGACTGGCCACCCCACGGCGACGGCGACGCGCCACCGGGTGTCTGCTGTCCGCCCCACTGCTGGGTGGGGTCGTTGCGTCCCTCACCGGGACCAGGGGCGTCGTTCGGTCCGTACGGGCCGCTCATCTGCTTGCCTCCACTCGCATCGTTGTACATACGGTAGCCCCCCGCGTGAGACTCGTCGCAGAACAGAACCAATCCCATTTCCGAACCGATCCTGTCCGACTCCTCCGCCACGGTCGGTACGCGAAAGAAATCAAATCACAATCGAATCGGCTACGCCGCGTCCACCGCGACGACACCCCGTCGGATTGCCCGCACCGCCTTCGCCGCGGTCCCGGCGATCTCCGGGTCATCGGCGGTGCTGTGGATCTGATCGAGCAGGTCGATCACCTGCCTGCACCAGCGCACGAAATCGCCCGCCGACAGCGGGGTGCCCCGATCGCCGCTGGCCAGCAACGACTCGGCCAACCCGTCGCCACGCGCCCATTTGTACACACCGGTGACGAATCCCAGATCCGGTTCGCGGGTCGGCTGCAGCTTGTGGCGGGCCTCGTCCGAACGCAACTGCGTCCACACCCCGACCGTGCCGCCGACCGCCCGCCGGATCGGCTCCGTCGGTCCGCTCGCGCCGAGATATCCACCCTCCTGGCGTGATTCGTAGACCAGGATCGACACCACGGCGGCCAGCTCGGCGGGCCCGAGCCCACGCCACAGTCCCAGGCGCAGGCATTCGGCGACGAGCAGGTCGCTTTCGGCGTAGATCCTGGCCAGTCTGCGCCCCTCCGAGGTCACCTCGCCCTCCTGCACGAAACCACGCTCGTCGAGCAGCGCGAGAATCCGGTCGAAGGTTCGGGCCAGCGAGTTCGTCGTCGCGGCAACCTTCTGGCGCATGGTTTCGGTCTCGCGCGCCAACCGGTTGTAGCGCTCGCCGACGCGGCTCATCTGCTCACGATCGGCGCGAGTGTGCGCCGGATGCGAGCGCAGGCTGCGCCGGAGTGTGTCCAGTTCCCGATCCTCGGCAGCCTTGGATCGCTGGCCACGCCGCTGGCGGCCCGGCGCCGAGATTCCGGTACTGCGCAGCGCCGAGGCCAAGTCACGGCGGATGCTCGCGGTCCGGTGGTCGACCCGGCGGGGCAGACGCATATGACCGAGCGCCTTCGCGGGCACCGGGAAATCGGCGACCGATACCCGGCCGGCCCATTTGTCCTCGGTCAGTACCAGCGGGCGCGGGTCGCCCGGGGTGGCATCCGGTTCCAGGATGACCGCGAGCCCAGCCCGGCGCCCGGACGGAATCGCCACCACATCACCGCGTCGCAGCGACGTCAGCGAGCTCACCGAAGCGCCCCGGCGGTCGGAGCGGTTCTGCTGTTCGAGCTGCCGTTCTCGTTGTTTGATCCGTTCGCGCAGCGAAATGTATTCCAGGAACTCACCGTCCGCGCCGCCGAGCTGGGTGCGCAGTTTGCGCAGCTGGTCCTCGTTGCGTTCGATGCCGCGCACGAGCCCCACCACCGAACGGTCGGCCTGGAACTGCGCGAACGAGCGCTCGAGCAGGGCGCGGGCCTCCGCGGCGCCCATCCGGTCGATCAGGTTGATCGACATGTTGTAGCCGGGCCGGAACGAACTGCGCAGCGGATAGGTCCGTGTCGAGGCGAGACCGGCCACCGCACTGGTGTCGACCTCCGGCTGCCACAGCACCACCGCGTGGCCCTCGACGTCGATGCCGCGGCGGCCCGCACGGCCGGTGAGCTGGGTGTATTCGCCCGGGGTCAGCTCGGCGTGCGACTCACCGTTGTACTTGACCAGACGCTCCAGCACCACCGTGCGCGCGGGCATATTGATGCCCAATGCCAGCGTCTCCGTAGCGAATACGGCCCGCACGAGCCCCCGCACGAACAATTCCTCGACGGTGTGCCGGAAGGCGGGCAGCATGCCGGCGTGATGCGCGGCGAGCCCGCGGTGCAGCGCCTCGCGCCACTCCCAATAACCGAGCACTTCGAGATCGTCCTTCGGCAGATCTCCGGTGTGCTTCTCGATAATGGCGTCGATCGCCTCGGTCTCGTCGTCCCTGCTCAGGTCCAGCCGAGAGCGCAGGCACTGCGCCAGCGCGCCGTCACAGCCCGCCCTGCTGAAGATGAAGGTGATCGCGGGCAGCAGCCCTTCGTCGTCGAGCTTGGCGAGCACTTCGGGCCGGGGCAGCGGGCGGAAGTCTCGACGTGGCCCGCCGCCGCGACCGTTGCGCGGCCCACCCCAGCTGTTCATCCGGTCCGCGCTCTCACGCTGCCGGATATAGCGGACCAGGTCTTCGTCGACGAGGATCTTCTGCTCGCTGGAGTCGGTGTCGAACAGGTCGAACATCCGCCGCCCGACCATCACGTGCTGCCACAGCGGCACCGGGCGTGTCTCGTCGACCACGACGGCGGTGTCGCCCCGCACGGTCTCCATCCACGCGCCGAATTCCTCGGCATTGCTGACCGTCGCGGACAAGCTGACCAGCCGCACATCGGGCGGCAGGTGCAGGATGACCTCTTCCCACACCGCGCCGCGGAATCTGTCCGCGAGGTAGTGCACCTCGTCCATCACCACGAAGGCCAGCCCGCGCAGCGCATCCGAGGAGGCATAGAGCATGTTGCGCAGCACCTCGGTGGTCATCACCACCACCGGCGCACCCGGATTGATCGACTGGTCTCCGGTGAGCAGACCCACCTGATCGCGGCCGTGCCGCTCGGTGAGATCGGCGAACTTCTGGTTGGACAGCGCCTTGATCGGCGTCGTGTAGAAGCACTTTCCACCCGCGGCGAGCGCCAGATGCACCGCGAATTCACCGACGACGGTTTTGCCCGCACCGGTCGGCGCACACACCAGCACGCCGTGGCCGCCCTCGAGGGCCGCACAGGCGTCGCGCTGAAATGGATCCAGGGTGAAACTCAGCTCGGCGGAAAACTTTGCCAGCTCGCCTACCTGCGACCGGTGATATGACACCGTCAGAGGGTATCGGAGTAGTCCGACATCGGTCGCCCAGATTTCTCTGTCGGTTCGACGATCGACTCGGAGGGCCGGATCGGCTCTGGGCCGCTGAGCGAGGAGGCTTCCTCATCCGACAGCGCCGCAAGACTTTCGCTTTCCTTGCGTGCGCGACGCCGATCGTTGATCCGGGCGAACTGCACGGCCACCTCGAACAAGACGGTCAGCGCCAGAGCCAGCGCCAGCATCGAGAACGGGTCCTGCGGAGTCACGATGGCGGCAAAGACGAAGAGCCCGAAGATCAGTCCGCGGCGCCATGCCTTCAGCCGGGCGTAGGTCAGCACCCCGACCAGGTTCATTCCGACGATCAGCAACGGTGTTTCGAAGCTGATGCCGAAGATGATCAGCAGCTGAATGATGAATCCGAAATACTGCGAACCGCTCAGCGCCGTGATCTGCGCGTTGTTGCCGATGCTCAGCAGGAAGCTCAACGCATGGGCGACAACGACATACGCCAGCACCGCACCCGTGGTGAACAGCACGGTGCCGGACGCCACGAACCCGACCGCGTACTTGCGCTCCTTGGCGTACAGGCCCGGGGTGATGAACGCCCACAACTGGTACAGCCAGATCGGCGCGGCGAGCACCACGCCCGCCGTCATGCCCACCTTCAATCGCAGCATGAACTGTTCGAACGGGGCGGTCGCCAGCAATCGGCAGGCGCCGTCCGGTGTGAGCGAGGCTCGGGAGGAGGCAGGCAGCGAACAGTACGGCCCGAGCAGAACATCGCCGAGACTCTCGAGGCCGAAGATCGAATGCGAATACCAGAAGAAGCCGAACAACGTGGTCAGCAGGACCGCGGCGATCGAAATCAGCAGTCGGCTGCGCAGCTCTTGCAGATGCTCGACCAACGACATGGTGCCGTCGGGATTCGTCCTGCGCTTGCTGTGCCGAGGATCGAACGGGATTCGCATGGTGGTGTGTTGGCCCCTGGGTTGGATGTGCCCGCGTCGGCGGCGGCGGCGTCGATCGGCGGGCAACAGCGCTATGCCCGGAGTGAGTGCGACTCACCCCGGCGCTGAAGCTCGACTCAGACCGACTTCGGCGTGGTGTGGGGCTCCGCGACGGTCGCCTGCGGCTGGGCGATCGTCGCCTGCGGCAGCTCCTGGACCGGTTGCTGAACCGGTGCCGCGCTCGCAGGCGCGGTGCTCTCGTTCTGCATCTGGCTGACCTCGCTCTTGAAGATGCGCAACGACCGGCCCAGGCTGCGGGCGGCGTCGGGCATCCGCTTCGCGCCGAAGAACATCACGAAGAGCCCGGCAATGATCAGCCAGTGCCAGATGCTCAGACTGCCCATGGTTAACCTCCCAAGAATGTGGTAGCTCCGATGCTACCGGACCATGACGTGGGCGAACTCCCGCGTCAGTACTCGTTTGCCCGGCGTTCAACCCCGGCCGGTGGCGGCCGCCGCCCGCAGCTGTTCCCAGAGTTCGGGGCCCGTCCAGGTACGCCGGTCGCCGTGTTCGGCGGCCACGATCAATTCGATCAGTCGTTGATTCACCGGCGTCGGCGTACCGACCATCGCGCCGAGGCTCACAATTTCGCCGCACAGCCAGGAGATCTCCGTCTTGCGGCCGAGGGCGAGATCGTCGGCCATCGACGAGCGCGCGACCGGGTCGATGGCCAGCACCTGACCCGCTACCCGCCGAAAGATCCCGTCCGGAACGGTCAGCAGCCGGACCATGAGCCGCGGCGGCAGCGGGGTCAGCCGGGCCGGGCGAATTCGCGCTCTGTTCATCGCGGCGAGCGCTTCGCCCTGGGTGAGTGCCAGGCAGCGGCGGTAGTTCCGGTCGGCGAGTTCCTCGCGCAGCGGCCTGCCGGACAGCGCGTTGATGGGATTGTTGAGATTGAGCAGTAACTTCGCCCACTGCACAGGCAGCAGGTCGGGATGGCGGCGCAGCGGCAGCCCGGCCTGCGCGAAGAGCTCGACGAAGTGCGCCAATGCCGGATCGTCCTGCACGGCGAGCCCGCCGTCGGTGCCTCGATGGAAACGACCGTCTCCGTGGTGGACGACGTTGAACATCACCATGCCCGCAAGCACCACACAGGTAGGCAGGACATCCCGGATCACGGTGTCGTTGCCGATCCCGTTCTGCAGGCTCAACACGACGGTGCCCGGGCGAATCTTGCCGGCCAACTCGCGCACCGCCTCGGAGGTCGCCGCCGATTTCACGGTGACGAGCACCAGGTCCGCCGACCCGACGTCCGCAGGCTCGGTGGCCACCCGGAACCCGTCCGCGGCCACTACGTCATCACCGCCGTCGAGGTCGGTCAGGTGCAGCCCGGACGCGGTGATCTCATCGAGTGTGCGACGCCTGCCGACGAACGTCACGTCCGCGCCTGCCGACGCCAGCTTGCCGCCGACGAAGGTACCGATACTCCCGGCGCCGAGCACCATCACGTGACAGGTCACACCGGCCCGACTTCCGCTGATCCGGCTTCTTCGTACGCCGCCAGCGCGGCATTCGAGCGCTCACGCACTGCGGCGACCAACTCGGGCGGCCCGAGCACGGTGACACCCGAGCCGAAGCCGAGCAGCAACCGCGCCATCCAATCCAGGGTGGCGAACCGCATGGTCGCCTCGAGACTGCCATCGGGATGCACGGCCAGCCGATGCATCGGATACTGGTCGAGCACCCAGCCGTAGTCGCCGCGAATCCGTAAGCGAGCCAAGGGAACCGCGGGATCGTCCTGGAACAGGTCGAGTGCGGCGGACTCCTCGGTCGCATGGCTGGGCGGTCGAGCCTGCTCGTCCAGTTCGGTGGCCGCCTCGATCCGGTCGAACCGGAACAGCCGCACCCCTTCGGCCTGCCTGCACCACGCCTGAAGGTAACTGTTGTTGTCCACCAAGACGATTCGAATGGGATCGACGACCCGTTCGGACACCACATCGCGACTGGCCGAGTAGTAGACCAGTCGCAGCACGTGCTGGCGAGCCAGCGCAGAGCGCACCGTCGCCACCGCGGGCGCCTCGACCGGCGCGCTCGACGACTCCCCCAGCCCCACGCCTTCGGCAGATCCACCGTGGGAGATGGCCGATTCGATTTTCGCGATCGCCGCGTGCGCCGCCGTCGGATCGACCATGCCGGGCATGTCCACGATCGACCGCAATGCGACAAGCAAGGCCGTCGCCTCGGTGGAGGTCAGCCGCAGCGGACGGTCGATGCCCGCCGAAAAGGTCACCTCGATGCTCTCCTCGGAGAACGACAGATCGATCAGATCACCGGGTCCGTAACCGGGCAGCCCGCACATCCACAGCTGATTCAGATCGCCCATCAGCTGTTTGGTGGTCACGCCGAGATCGACGGCCGCCTCGGCGGCGCTGATCCCGGGATGGGCGATGAAATACGGGATCATGTTCAGCAAACGCGAAAGCCGAACAGATAACCGTGAGCTCACGCTGTCACCTCCGTGCGATCGAAGACCGACCGCAGTCTCGCGACGACATCGGCGCGCAGTTCCTCCGGCGCGAGCACCACCGCATCGGGTCCGAGCCCGGTGATCAACCGCGCCAACCAGTCGCGGGAGCGGACGGGCAGCTCCACCACGACACCGTGACGTGCGCCGATCATCCGGTCGCCGGTGATCCGGCCGAGCCTGCGGATTTCCCGACCGCGATCGTCGGCCACCCACACGGTGGCCGAGCCGGTCACCGGAGCGCTGCCGGTGACGGTGTCGACGATGGCGCGCAGGTCCACCCCGTCCGGCTTGCTGACAGCGTTCGGCGGGCCGTACGCGGTCACATCATCACCGATCCGCGAGAGCCGGAAGCTGCGCACCGCGTTCCGGTCCCGGTCGTGACCGACGAGATACCAGCGGCCGTGGTGGGTGACCACACCCCACGGCTCCACATCGCGCATGAGATAGGGCGCGTTGACCGCGCCCCGGTGTTCGAACCGGACCGCCTGCCCGGCGTCGATGGCCGTCAGCAGTTTGCCGAGCACCGGTTCCGAGCCGCGAGTCCGCGCGGGTACCGCAGGCACCGACGCCACCGCGGCATCGGTCTCGACGTGGATTCCGGCCGCGCGCAGCTTGAGCAGCGCGCCCTCGGCCGCAGCGGCGAGCTCCGGCGACTCCCACATCTGCACGGCGACCGCGACAGCCGCGGCCTCCTCGCTGGTCAAATCGATCTCGGGCAGCTCGTAGGCGTCGCGGTTGATCCGGTAGCCCTCCATCGTGGAGAACCGGCTCACCGGCCCTACCTCGAGCGGAATGCCCAGGTCACGCAGCTCGTTCTTGTCTCGCTCGAACATCCGGCTGAACGCTTCGTCGCTGACCGACTCCTCGTAGCCGGCGACGCTGTCCCGAATCCGCTCCGCGGTCAAGAACTGCCGGGTCGACAGCAGCGCGATGACCAGATTCATCAGCCGCTCGACCTTGGATATCGCCACCCGAACAGGGTAATGGGCCGGGCGGCGCAACGGCGCGGCGGCGCACTATTCGCGCGCTACGGACATGTCACACTTGTCGAATGATCGTCGCTTTCTCCGTGACTCCGCTCGGTACTGGCGTCGACGTCGGCCGTGCCGTGGCCGAGGCGGTCCGGGTGGTCCGGGCCAGCGGACTGCCGAACCGCACCGACGCCATGTTCACCACGATCGAGGGCGAATGGGACGAGGTGATGGGTGTCGTGAAGCAGGCCACCGACGCCATCCTCGCGGTCGCGCCGCGGTGCAGTCTGGTACTCAAGGCCGACATCCGGCCCGGCGTCACCGACGCGATGACCACGAAAGTCGAGAAGGTCGAGCGGTATCTGACGGAGTCCTAGCCACCACTGTTCGCTTCGGCCACAACAGTTTTCGTCGACAGCAAGGGGGCCCGGGTTCCGAGGAAACCGGGCCCGCTGCCCGAACGCTCGCTACATCGAGGCGATGAGCCGGTCGACACGCTCGTCGACCGAGCGGAACGGGTCCTTGCACAGCACGGTGCGCTGCGCCTGGTCGTTCAGCTTCAAGTGCACCCAGTCGACGGTGAAGTCGCGACCCGCCTCCTGCGCGGCGGTGATGAAGTCGCCGCGCAGCTTGGCCCGGGTGGTCTGCGGTGGAGTGTCGACCGCCGCGTCCACGGCTTCGTCCTCGGTGACACGCTTGGCCAGGCCCTTGCGCTGCAGCAGGTCGAAGACGCCGCGGCCGCGCTTGATGTCGTGATAAGCCAGATCCAGCTGGGCAATCTTCGGATCCGACAGCTCCATACCGTAGCGGTCCTGATAGCGCTGGAACAGCTTGCGCTTGATCACCCAGTCGACCTCGGTGTCGACCTTCGCGAAGTCCTGTGCCTCGACCGCGTCCAGGGTCCGCCCCCACAGGTCGACGACCTGGTCGACGTGGGGATCGCGGTCGCGGTTGCGCAGGTGCTCGACGGCGCGCGCGTAGTACTCGCGCTGGATCTCCAGGGCGCTTGCCTGCCTGCCGCCAGCCAGCCGAACCGGGCGCTTGCCGGTCAGGTCGTGGCTGACCTCACGGATGGCGCGGATCGGGTTGTCCAGGGCGAAGTCGCGGAACGAGACCCCCGCCTCGATCATTTCCAGCACCAGCGAGGCCGTGCCGACCTTGAGCATGGTGGTGGTCTCGGACATGTTCGAGTCGCCGACGATCACGTGCAGACGGCGGTATTTCTCCGCGTCCGCGTGTGGCTCGTCGCGGGTGTTGATGATCGGCCGCGACCGTGTGGTCGCCGAGGACACACCCTCCCAGATGTGCTCGGCACGCTGCGACAGGCAGAACGTGGCCGCCTTCGGCGTCTGCAGGATCTTGCCCGCCCCGCAGATCAGCTGGCGGGTGACCAGGAACGGCAGCAGCACGTCGGAGATCCTGGAGAATTCACCGGCGCGGACCACGAGAAAGTTCTCGTGGCAACCGTAGGAGTTGCCCGCCGAATCGGTGTTGTTCTTGAACAGGTAGATATCACCGCCGATGCCTTCCTCCGCGAGGCGCTGCTCGGCGTCGATCAACAGCTCCTCCAGCACCCGCTCGCCCGCCCTGTCATGGGTGACCAGCTGGGCCAAGTTGTCGCACTCGGCCGTGGCGTATTCCGGATGCGACCCGACATCGAGGTAGAGCCGAGCACCGTTGCGGAGGAACACGTTCGAACTACGTCCCCAGGAAACTACCCGGCGGAACAAATACCGGGCTACCTCGTCAGGGCTGAGCCGGCGGTGTCCGTGGAAGGTGCACGTCACACCGAATTCGGTCTCGATCCCCATGATTCGTCGCTGCACACTATCGACATTACAGCCATGTCATGTACTCGCGTGGGGGTGCGGACAACCCGGATGCATACGTCTTCACAACGATTTTGCACGTCGGCGCAACATTCGACGGAAAAGTACCGGCTACGAACGAGACCCCCGACGCTCCGTGGGACGGAACACCGGGGGCCTCGACGACCGGATACGGCGACGATCACTCCGACTTCGGAGCGTCCTCCGCTTCCGCCGCGGCGGTCGCGGCGGCGGCCTTGCTCTTGCTGCCCGATTTGCTGCCGGCCAGCAGCCCTTCCAGGGCGGTGTCCGAAACCCGGCGGAACGCCCGCCGCGGCCGGGCCTGCTCCAGCGTGGCGACCTCGAGCGAGCTCACCCCGAGTACGCGCTTCTCCTTGTCCGCACCCTCGGGAACACCCGCGGTCAGCGCCTTGACCGCCACGCCGACGGCCGAGGACAGGTCGAGACCGGGCTGATAGGACGCCTTCAACGCGGTGAGGATCGGTTCGGTCGTACCGCCCATCACCACGTATTCGCGCTCGTCCACGATCGAACCGTCGAAGGTGATCCGGTAGAGCACCGAGGTCGGCGTCTGCTCCGGATACCCCACCTCGGCCACACAGATCTCCACCTCGTACGGCTTGAGCTGATCGGTGAAGATCGTGCCGAGAGTCTGCGCGTAGGCGTTGGCGAGGCCGCGACCGGTGACATCGCGCCGGTCGTACTGATAACCCTTCAGATCGGCCTGCAGGATGCCGCCGCGGCGCAGCGCCTCGAACTCGTTGTACTTGCCGACCGCGGCGAACCCGACGCGGTCGTACAACTCGCTCACCTTGTGCAGCGTCGCCGACGGGTTCTCGGCGACGAACAGCACGCCCTTGTCGTACACCAGCACGATGACACTGCGACCACGACCGATGCCCTTGCGCGCAAGTTCGGTCTTGTCGCGCATGATCTGTTCGGCCGACGCGTAATACGGCAGTGTCATGCTTGCGCACTCCCTTCTTCCGCGGCCTCGCGGTCGGCGACGATCCCGCGCGCGATCTCCGCCAGACGCTCCTCCGGCACCAGATCGGCGCCCTCCTCGTTGACGACGATCGCCGTCGGATAGATGCCGCGCATGATGTCGGGACCACCGGTAGCGGTGTCGTCATCGGCCGCGTCGAAGAGCGACTCGACGGCGATGCGCAACGCGCGGTCCTCGTCGATTCCCTTGGCGTACAGCTTCTTCAGCGAAGACTTGGCGAAATTCGAACCGGAACCCACAGCGGTGTAGCCGAAACGTTCCTCGCTGCGGCCGCCGACCACATCGTAGGAAACGATGCGGCCCGCTTTGTCCGGATCGGTGGCGTATTCGTCGTAGCCGACGAGCACCGGGACCACCGCAAGACCCTGAAGCGCCGCGGGCAGGTTGTCCCGCACCATCTTCGAGAGCTTGTTCGCCTTACCGTCGAAGGTCAGCGAGACGCCTTCGATCTTCTCGTAGTACTCGAGCTCCACCGCGAAAAGCCGCACCATCTCGATGGCCATGCCCGCGGTGCCCGCGATGCCCGCCGCCGAGTAGGTGTCGGTGATGTACACCTTCTCCATGTCCCTGCTGGCCAACAGGTTTCCCATGGTGGCCCGCCGGTCACCGGCGATCAGCACGCCACCGCGATAGGAGACCGCGACGATGGTGGTCCCGTGCGGAGCCAGGTCCTTCGCGGCGGTGCCACCGGAGCTACCGGTGGCACCCTCTATCGCGGCGAATCTGTTGCCGGGCAACAGTTCCGGTGCGTGCATGCGGAGATGTTCGGTGAATGACGAGAGAGCGTGTCCCGGGTGGAGACGCAACGGGTCACCTGCTGTCACTGGCCACCCTTCTGCACGTACGCACGAACGAAGTCTTCCGCGTTCTCCTCGAGCACATCATCGATCTCGTCGAGCAGGTCGTCGGTCTCCTCCGCCAGCTTCTCGCGGCGCTCCTGTCCGGCGGCGTCTACGCCCTCCGGGCCCTCATCCTCGTCGCCGCCCCCGGCGCGCTTGGTCTGCTCTTGTGCCATGGCAGCCGACCTCCTCTGTCCTCATCATGACCAGGGCTCATGGTCCGAGCACGGCCCTGATCATGAGCAATGTCCGTGCTCGTCCTTCAACACTACCCAGCGACACCGACACGGTGTCGTATTCCGAGCCGATGTGCGGCCGAGTCGACACCGGATCTCACTCAGGTGGTCAGCTGTTCGACAAGCTCGGCGGCGGTGTTGACGCCGTCGAGCAGCTTGCCGACGTGCGCCTTTGTCCCGCGGCGTGGCTCGAGCGTCGGGATGCGCACCAGCGAATCCCCGCCGAGATCGAAGATCACCGAATCCCAGCTCGCGGCAGCGATATCGGCGCCGAAGCGGCGCAGGCACTCACCGCGGAAGTAGGCACGGGTGTCGGTGGGCGGCTTGGTCATCGCATCGAGAATCTGCTGCTCGGTGACGAGACGTTTCATCGATCCGCGTGCCACGAGGCGGTTGTAGAGCCCTTTGTCCAGCCGCACGTCGGAGTACTGCAGGTCCATCAGGTGCAGTTTGGGCGCGGCCCAGCTCAGGCCCTCACGCTTGCGCATCCCCTCGAGCAGACGCAGCTTGGCGGGCCAGTCGAGCAGGTCGGCGCATTCCATCGGATCGCGTTCGAGCAGGTCGAGCACCATCGCCCAGTTCTCGATGATGTCGCGAACCCGGGGATCGTCGTTGGCGCTGCGTGCCACGTACTTCTCCACCCGATCCAGGTAGATGCGCTGCAGGGCGAGGCCGGTGAGCTCACGACCGTCGCTGAGCGCCACCGTGGCGCGCAGGGTGGGGTCGTGTGAGATCTGGTGCACCGCGGTGACGGGACGGGCCAGCTGCAGATCCGACAGGTCCTCGCCCGCCTCGATCAGGTCCAGCACCAGCGCGGTGGTGCCGACCTTGAGGTAGGTGGACATTTCGGCCAGGTTGGCGTCGCCGATGATGACGTGCAGCCTGCGGTACTTGTCGGCGTCGGCGTGCGGCTCGTCGCGGGTGTTGATGATGCCGCGCTTGAGCGTGGTCTCCAGGCCGACCTCGACCTCGATGTAGTCGGCACGCTGGGACAACTGGAAACCGGCGTGGTCACCGGACTGGCCGATGCCGACCCGACCGGAACCCGTGATCACCTGACGCGACACGAAGAACGGGGTCAGGCCGACGATGATCTGATTGAACGGGGTTTCGCGGCTCATCAGGTAGTTCTCGTGGGTGCCGTAGGAGGCCCCCTTGCCGTCGACATTGTTCTTGTACAACTGCAGCCGCGGTGCGCCCGGCACGCTCGACGCATGCCGCGCCGCGGCCTCCATCACACGTTCGCCTGCCTTGTCCCAGATCACCGCGTCCATCGGGTCGACGACCTCGGGTGCGGAGTACTCGGGATGCGCATGGTCGACATACAGCCGGGCGCCGTTGGTGAGGATCATGTTCGCCGCACCCACCTCGTCGGCGTCGATCACCGGCGCAGGCCCGTTCATCCGACTCAGGTCGAAGCCGCGCGCATCGCGTAGCGGCGACTCCACCTCGTAGTCCCATCGAGTTCGCTTCGCGCGCGGCACACCCTCCGCCGCCGCATAGGCGAGAACCGCCTGGGTGGAGGTGAGGATCGGGTTGGCGGACGGCTCGGTGGGAGTGGAGATGCCGTATTCGACCTCGATGCCGATGATGCGCTGCATAGCGACGAGCCTAGTGTGCAGTCGGCGAAGACCGTCGACAGTCCCGCACTTGAACGACGGCCGCGGCCCCCGATGTCCCGAGGCGGCGAAAGTCCGTCGTCGGCATCCGCGCTCGGTCGAGGGCATCGTCCATCCGGCGGACCTCGATCTCATACCGTGGGTGGTACTTACGGAGGACCTGTCCCGGCCCGGGTGAACGGGATATTCGGAGCATGACCGAATCGATCGCCGATTCCCACTCGGATACCGCGGGGCGGCACCGCACAACGGACGAGCCGAGCACGGCAGCACCGACTCCCGCCGCGCCCTCGCGAGTCGTCGCGCTGGATGTGCTGCGTGGCATCGCCATCCTGGGCACGCTCGGCACGAACATCTGGATTCTCACCCATGCCGAAGGCCTCGTCGGCTACCTCGACGAGCTGCGCACCGACGCGACCGGCTGGATGTGGGTCGAGCGGGTCATGCAGCAGATGGCGCAGGGTAAGTTCCTCGGGCTGCTCACCATCATGTTCGGCATCGGGCTTGCCATCCAGCAGGGTTCGGCCACGCGAGCAGGCCGCCGCTGGCCGGGCAGCTATCCGTGGCGGGCCGGGCTGCTCCTGCTCGACGGACTGCTGAATTTCCTGTTCGTCGCCGAGTTCGACGTGCTGATGGGGTACGCGCTCACCGGACTGGTCGTCGCCTTCATCCTCGCGACAAGCGCACGGGCGCAACGTCGTTGGCTGATCGTCGCGGCGGGCCTCCACGTCGCGATGTTGACATTGATCGCGGTCGGCATGGCGTTCGATTCCCGGTCGGACTCGGGGCCGAGGGCAGCGCTCGACCCGAATCCCTATGCCGACGGATCGTTCTGGGATCTCGTGCTGTTCCGGCTGGAGAACGCGGGTATGTTCCGATTCGAGGCGATCTTCGTGTTCCCCATGTCGATCGCGCTGTTCCTGGCCGGTGCCCGGCTGTTCCGAGCCGGGGTCTTCCGGCCCGAAGGCGCACGAATCCGCAAGCGGCTCATGATCGCCGGGTTCGCGCTGGCGGCTCCCCTCGATCTGATCGTCGGTGTACTCGGTGGGGGCGACATGCTGCTGTTCACCCGATACGGCACGGCACCGGTCGTCGCGTTCGGCATCCTGGCACTGGTGGCCGAGTTCTTTCTGCGCCGCCCGCGTGTCGGATTCCTCGGCCGCCGCCTCACCGACGTCGGCCGTACCGCACTCAGCTGCTACATCCTGCAGAACCTGGTGGCGTCGATCCTGTGCTACGGCTGGGGTTTCGGCCTCGCCGCCCGAGTGTCGCCCGATGCCCGCATCCCCTTCACCGTGGGCATCTATCTGCTGGTCGCCCTGATCATCGTCGCCTTCGCGCACCTCTGGCTGCGCCGCTTCGAGCGTGGGCCGGTGGAGTGGCTGTGGAATGCCAGTTACCGCGCGCTCACTCGCGAACGCTGACCGGTGCGGTCAGCCGATGTAGTGAACTACTCGACCGGTGTTGTCCGGACCGCCGTTATCGGCGATGTAGACGCCGCCGTACGTGGTGGCGGCAAGGCCCTTCACGTCGACGAGGCCGCTCAACGACAGGCGGGTCGCCACCCCGCCCTCGAACCAGGGCGGCAGCTTGTAGACGATATCGTCGCCGCCGAAATAGAGCGCACCCGATTGGTCTACGGCCACGGCTCTCGGGCTGCGGAGGCCCGCGAAATCCTGCCTCGCGCCGGAGACGCTGTAGGCCAAGAGCCTAGCCGCCGGGCCATTCACCTGTGCCGCCGCTCCGGTGTACAACCGGCCCTTGCTGTCGATCGCGAGGCCGACATAGTCGAGCGGACCGGGTATCCCCCGTGCCTGAACAACCCCCGCACCGCCACGCTCCCACATCCACACCTGCTGAATGTTGTCTCCGTTGGCCGAGTTTCGCGCCAGGATGTAGACGGTTCGCCTGCTGTCGACCGCCAGCCCTTTGATGTCGCTGAAGCCGGTGAAAGGCAATGTCTCTGCGGTGGCCGCGCCCGAACCGAGCATGAACACCCGCGACGAATCGGCGACATAGACCGCGCCGGTCGAGTCGAGCGCAAGTACCCGTGGACGGTCACCGCCGTCGAAGGGCGGGAACGGCAGCTCTACCGCAGTCGCGGAGCCGCCCGGCAGCTTCAACACACTGTTATCGGCCACATATACCGTCCCGGCATCATCGACGGCCACCGCGTTCGGCGAGACGAGCGACGGAAACGGGAGGGTCGCGATCGCGGCTGAGGCCGAGGCCATGGAACCACCAACGGCCGAGGATTCACCTACGTCGTAGAGCCATGGGAGTTTTCCGCTCCGTGCGAGAACGAAGGTCGAGATCGCCACAACCAGCAGCATGACTGCCGCCACCGCGACAACCAGGTGCCTGTGAGGTGACAGCCGCCTTCGGATCATTGCGAAGGACGCACCCGCCATAGAGGTTTTGACAACCGGTCGGCTGCCCAGAGCGGCTCCGAGAGACTGTTGGTCGTTCGAAGGGATCTCCGATCGAGCATCCGATGCGGTGTCGGCAGGTTGCGCGCCGGGCCCGAGGGGGCTCGGCGAATCGGGGTCAGCGACGACCATCGTCTCGGCTGTGCGACCGCTTGCAGCCGAATTCGACCCCTCCGCCGAAACCGCACCCTGGTCGGACGAACCCGCGGGGACCGGCTCGACCACTATCGACACCGGGCGCGCACCTCGGCTGCCGCTCGCCGCACCTAGCGCTGAGACCGAATCCGTGAGATCCGGTTCGGCCACAGCAGCCACCGATGTGGGCTCGCCTTCGACCGCACCACGCAAATCCCGCTGGGCCGAGACCGATTCCGCAGATTCCGGCCCCTCCGCAACAGACGGCGTGGCCGCATGTGATTCGAGCCAATTGTGCGCCGCGGCCGAGACCGACCTGCTGTCGTCGTCGAGCAGGAAGCGCGCTTCGTCGCGCAGCCGGGCTCGAACCGCCGGATTTCCGATCTGGTGCAGATGATCGAAATGTTCCAGCGCGGTGAGACGTTCGCGCGACAGCGGACTGTTCAGCGCGTTGCGCACGTACCCGGGAATCGTCCAGTTGACGTTCGCGGCCAGCACCGTGCGGCCCTCGACGTTGTCCTGCTTCTTCGGGCGCTGTTGTGGCCGCTCCTCGACGACTTTGTCATGGACATAGCTGTAGAGCTCGTCAATGGTGATGTCACCGTCGTGATCGAGGTCCGCGCTGCCGTCGCGCAATCCGGCGACCAGATGTCTGGTGAACACCGATTGCTGTGCCGTGCCGCGGATTACGCCGCCCTCGAACGCATACTGCGTCGCGTCGGACGCGGTGAGTACGGTGCGACCGCGACCGCCGAGCCGTTCCACCGCGTGCACCGCATCCCCCGACTTGGCGATCGCGCCGGAGGGAAATGCTCCGCTGTAGCAGCAGTCCAGGATCAGCACCTGACGCCGCGACGGACTGTTCGTCATCGCGTAGTCGAGCTGGTCGGCGGGTAGCGAGGTGAACAGCGGGCTGAGGGGTCGTGTGTTGGTGGTGGCGAGATAGAGCTTGCCACCCTCGTCCTTCAGCCCGTGACCGCTGAAATACAACAGGGTCAGATCATCTCGCCGCACGTGCGTGTAGAAATCGCCGACCGCCTCACCGACCTTGTGATGTGGCTCGTTGATCAGGGCGGTGACCTCGAAACCGCCGATCAGCGGGTCCCGCAGCACCTCGGCGAGCGCCTCCGCGTCGTGCGCGGGCGCGATCAACCCGCGCAGGCCGGGATCGTCGTAATCGTAGGTTGCGATGATCAAGGCGATACGCCTTCTCACCGCCGTCGCCCGTCCGCGTTGTGCCGCACCAGGAATGCCTCGATCAACGCGCCACGCTGCTCGGCCGTTGCCCGCTCCAGCTCGATGGTGTCGCCGTCGATCGTGACCGATATCTTGCGGGCCGCGGCCTGCCGGTTGAGCCAGTCACGCAGTGTCTCGATCACCGCGGTGAAAACTCCACCGGATGCGCTCAATGCGATAACCAGTGCGCCCACCGTGACAGGGTCGGCCGACTTCGCCGCGTCCGGCGGCGGACCATCGCGAACCAGTGCCACCGAATCGATGTCGAGTTCGGACAGTTCCGCGCGCAATTGCCGCGTGAGACGGTCCACGTCGTCGGTATCGGAATCCGCGGCCAGGGCCATCACAATTCTTGCCGTCAGCACGTGTGCTGCGTCGTCCCCGCTCATTCGACCACCTCCCGCGGCCATCTCTTCAGGCCCACATGTTCCCGCACCGAACCTGCCCGCACAAGGCTTCCACCGAAAGCCCGTCATGTGGTCGGCGGATTCGGCACAACGGCGAGCCATGACCGCGCACGCATCATTGCCTGATCACATAATCGCACGTCGGGATACCCACGTGACGACGCAGCGCCGCCTGCCCGCCGGGTAGGGGCGGACGGGAATACGAGTACGCAGCTACTCGTGTCCTGCGCGGGACCCCGACCAATATGTTCATCGCCGATTTCTTCCGCAGCGTCTACGACTTCATCGCCACCGAATGGCAGGACACCTCCGACGGCGCGGACCCTGCCGGCGTCACCACCGCGATCGGCGGCAGCGGCTTCATCATGCACCCGGACCACCCGGCGTCCCACCCGTTGCCCGCCAAGAACGGCCGCGAGGCGCATTTCAACCACATTCACATGCAGATCGGCAAAACCGGCACGAAATAGCTACCGTCGTCGGTGTGACACTCGCCGACCGGTATCCCTTGCTGCACACCCCCACTCGCTGGGAGTGGGGCGGTCTGGACGTCCAGTTCTCGGCCGACCCACCGCCCGATGACCTCGTGACGAACATCCATGTCATCTGTTTCATCGGTAGCGAAATCGTGCTGTGCCGCGACGACCGCGACGTGTGGCTCGTCCCGGGCGGCACCCGGGAGGCGGGCGAGAGCATCGACGAGTGTCTGCGGCGTGAGCTGCGCGAGGAGGCGGGCGCCCGGCCGGTGGGCTCGGTTCGGTGGCTCGGCGCCCACTATGCGACCTCCGATCATCCCGCGCCCTATCGCGATTGGCAGCCGCACCCGCACAAGGCGTGGCTGTGGTGCGCTGCCGACGTCGTCCTGGAATCCGCGCCCAGCAATCCCGACGATGCCGAGAACATCATCGAGGTGCGCGCATTCCCGATCCCCGAGGCCATTCGGCTCGCCCGCACCGACGGCGATCACATGGCCGAATTGCTAGCGCTCGCAGTGGAACTCCACCGCCCGTAGTTCACCCTGCGTGCGCGCCAAGGGTTTCCGTGCAGGCCGCGCACGTGATGGT
This sequence comes from Nocardia sp. NPDC057440, assembly GCF_042802915.1. Classification (NCBI taxonomy): domain Bacteria; kingdom Bacillati; phylum Actinomycetota; class Actinomycetes; order Mycobacteriales; family Nocardiaceae; genus Nocardia; species Nocardia sp. NPDC057440. The sequence continues at coordinate 169,550 of NZ_JBHVDF010000007.1, read as the reverse complement.
GTTCCAGCGCACACAGCACTGGGCGGTACCCAAACCCGATCGCGCGGTCGCGGCATGGGAGCACCGGATGTTCCGCTGTCTACCCGCCTCTCAACGGTCGTACCGTTGGGCAATCTGTTGGGGTACGAATCGCTGATCCCGGAGTTCATGCACCCGGGACTCATGCGGCGCGTCGAGACCGTCGCCCGCGAATATCTGCGCCGCCGGGCTGCCGACCAGGAACTGCGCCGCAGCCTGACCCCTGACCGCCGTTTGTCACCGGTGACGTCATCCAGTCCACGTACTTCAGCTGACCCGGGCGAAATCGAGCCGTCGACCACATGAATTTGGTCGAATGCACAAGGCCGCAGGCAACAGTCTTGGTGTTTGCCGCTGGCGCCACTGCTCGGCCGTGCGGTGAGGTGAGAGATGCCAACGAGGTCGGCCGAGTCGCCAGTACGACGGTGGGCCTCGACCAGTTGTGAGCAGAAGGTTGGGTCTTGGTTTCATCGACAGTCCCGGCGGGCGCGGCCCGTCCGGACACGCTGTGTGCCGCATTCCAGGCGAATGCCGCGAAGTATCCCGACGCCATCGCCTTGCGCACCATGGGCGGTGCCGTCACGATCACCTGGCGGGCTTATGCCGATCGAGTGCGCACCATCGCCGCCGGGCTGGCCGGACTCGGTGTGCGCCCCGGCGACACGGTCGCGCTGATGATGACCAACCGCCCCGAATTCCATGTGTGCGACACCGCCGTTCTGCACGCAGGCGGCACCCCGTTCTCCGTGTACAACACCAACCCCGTCGACCTGCTCGCCTACCAATTCGGCAACGCGGGCAACAAGGTGGTGATCTGTGAGCGCCAGTTCGCGCCGCAGATCCTCGCGGCGGCGGCCAAGGCCGCCGAGCACGGCAACCGGGTCGAGCACGTGATCTGCGTCGACGAAGCACCGGATGGCACGATTGCCCTTTCGGCCGTCGAGGCAGCGCCGCTGGAGGATTTCGATTTCGACACCACCTGGCGCGCCGTGAAACCCGATGATCTGCTGACCATCGTCTATACCTCGGGCACCACCGGCCCGCCCAAGGGTGTCGAGCTCACCCACACCAACTTCATCGAAAACGCCCGTGTCATCGAACAATTCGGCGGCGGCGGACCGGACGATCGGGTGATCTCCTACCTACCCGACGCGCACGCCGCCAACCGGTGGTTCGCACACTATCTGACCATGCTCGAGGGCGGCGAGATCACCACCGTCGCCGTTTTCGGGAAGGTGGCGGACGCCCTTACCGAGGTGCGTCCAACAGTCTTCCTCGGCGTACCGCGCGTGTGGGTGAAAGTCAAAGGCGCTCTGGAGGATCGATTCGACGCCCAGGGCCCGATCAAGCGCCGTTTGGTGCGCTGGGCGATCGGCGTCGGCCGCGTGAAGGCTCGGGCGATCTCCGACGGCCGCAGCCTCGGCCCCCTGGATCGACTCCGGCACCGGGTCGCCGAGCGCCTGGTGCTCGCCCCCATCCGCACCCGCCTCGGCCTGGATCGGACGCGCGTCGCGGTCACCGGATCGGTGGCGATCCCGCCGGAGGTGCACGAATTCTTCCTTGGTCTCGGTCTGCCGTTGTGCGAGGGGTACGGCATGACCGAATGCACCGCGGGAGCAACACTGAACGGGCCGGACCGGGTCAAGATCGGCACCGTCGGCAGGCCGCTGCCCGGCGCGGAGGTGAAACTCGGCGACGACGGCGAGGTGCTGATCCGCGGCAAGATGGTGATGCGCGGCTACCGCAACGACCCGGAGAAAACCGCGGAAACGGTGGACGCCGACGGCTGGCTGCACACCGGCGACGTCGGCATCATCGATGCCGACGGCTACCTCGCGATCGTCGACCGCAAGAAGGAACTGATCATCAACGCGGCAGGCAAGAACATGTCGCCGTCCACTATCGAGAACACCGTCACCGAGAACTGCCCGCTGGCCGGCACCGTCGTGGTGATCGGCGAGCAGCGCCCGTACAACACCGCGCTGATCTGCCTCGACCCCGATCTGAGCGCCGCGTTCGCGCAACGCAACCAACTCGCCGAAGCCACCGTCGCCGAGTTGGCGAAGAACCCGGAGGTGCTCGCGGTGATCGAACGAGGCGTCGCGGCCGCCAACAGCAAGCTCTCTCGCGTGGAGCAGATCAAGAAATACCTCGTGCTCACCGAGGTGTGGGAGCCGGGCAGCGACGTTGTGACCGCCACCGGCAAACTCCGGCGAATCCCGATCGCCACCCGCTACGCGGATACGATCGAGTCCCTCTATTCGACATAGTCCGGGATGGAGGACAGCAATGATGTCAGCGCGGACCCGGAGGTGCGGATGAGCGATCCCGGCAAGGCCCCGCTCATCGGAGCCGACCGGATGCGGGTGCCCCGCGCAGTGCCGGTGTTCGACGATTTGCACCGCAAGGTCGCGTCGATGATCGACGGGTTCTACACGGTGCTCCCGCCTTATCAGCGACTACCGCAATCCCTGGTCGAGACCGACTTCGCCCGTGGGACGAAGCTGAATGTCGACCTGTTCTTCGAGTATCTGCGCGGTGGCGCGGAGCCGTCCGAGGAGGACACCAGAGAGCTCGTGGAGCTCGCGATGGAGCGGATGCGCGACGGCACGCCGCTGCCGGAGGTGCTCGACCGTTACCGGCTCGGCGCGTCCTTTCTCTGGGAGCGGCTGCGCGAATCGGCCTCGCCTGCCGAGCGCGAGCTGCTGCTCGACGCGTCGCTGGTGTTGTTGAAGTACATCACCCTGGTGACGGGGCGCATTGCCGGCGCCGCTACCCAGCGTTCGCACGATCCGCGCTGGGAACTGCTCGAGCGCCGACGCGGCATCGCCGATGCCCTGCTCACCGGGCGCGACCCGATCGAATGGGCCAATGACCCGGTGATCCCGGTGGCCGATGCGTTCCTCGTCGCGGTGTTCCGCCTGTGCGGCACCCGCGGTGGGCCCGCGGCCGCACTGCGGCACCGGGTCGAGGCCATCCCCGGGGTATTCCTGCGCCTGGACGCGGGCGGCTGGACCGCGCTCATTCCGCTGCCACCGGGCGATGACGGCACGGCGACGCTGACCGCCCTCACCGCGCGCATGCCCGCCCAGCTACCCGGACAACCGCCGCCGTATTGGGTGGGTGTCTGCGCTGCCCGGTCGCGTGTCGAGATTCCCGCGATGTTCGCCGAGTCGCGGGTGCTCGCGGAACTCGGACGTTGCCTGGCGCGCCGTGAAATCCTGTGCCGCAGAACACATTTGCAATTCGAGTACACCGTCGCGGTCAGTGACGCGGCCCGACCGGGACTCGCCTCGGTGCTCGCGCCGCTGGATGCGCAACCGATACTGGCCGAAACCCTCGCAGTGTTCGTCGACAGCGGTTTCAATCAGCTGGCCACCGCACGTCAGCTCAGCGTGCACCGCAACACGGTCACCTACCGCCTCGCGCGCGTTCATGAACTCACGGGCCTTGACCCGCATCGGCCCGCGGACGCCATGACCCTGTCGGCGGCCCGCCTGGCTCGCCGCTTGGAGGCCGCCGACTTCGCCCCCTGACCATTCGTTGGGGGTCCTTTCCACGCAACGCGGCGCAATTCAGCCGCAGCGCACCGCTGGACGATGTGCAGTTGTGTTCACCCGCAGCGACAACGGCCTCGCGTTGCGCACCCGGTCCGCGGACACTCCGCCGCCCGGCCTCTGGTCACCGACTTCCTCGATCGGGTCGCCGATACCCTGACAATCGCCGTGCGCCCGGGATAGTCTCGGCGGGGGGATCCGAACCGGGATTCGCAGTCTGCCGGGAGCATCCGATGATGAAGGCTCTGGTTACCTCGACCTCACCTCGATCCGCGAGCGCTGCCGTCGGCCCGCCCGGCGACGCTCGCAGCGAAGGCACCGCATTGCTGCGAGCCGGCGTGCTCGCCTTCGGCGGTTCGATCGGCCCGACCACACTGCATGCCCATCATGCTGTGCAGATCGTCGTAGCCTGTACCCCGGTAATCGTGGTGGACGCCAGCGGCATTCGCCATCAGGGCACCCACGTGATCGTCCCCGCCGACGCACCCCACCGGATCGCCGCGGGCGCCGACCGCGGCACGGCGATCTACCTCGACCCCGAGACCGCCGCGGGCGCGGCCGCCGACCGTAGGGCGCACACCTACGGTTGGGCGGACAGCGCCCACTCGCTGCCGGTCGATCCGACGGGAGCGGCACTCGCCGACCTGGTGGCCGATGTCGTCCGCGATCTCCAGCACGACCAGCGCCACACCGGCGAGCCCGCACGGCATGCCGCGGTGACCGAAGCGCTCGGGTTGCTTCCCACCTTGATTCGCAGCGGTCCGGTCCGCGGCGCCGACGTCGCCCGCAAGCTCGGCATTTCGGCGACCCGGCTGACCCAACTGTTCACCGAACAAATGGGAATCCCGATGCGTCCCTACATCCTCTGGCTGCGCCTGCACGTCGCCGTGACCCGGGTCCGATCCGGCGACGACCTGACCGTTGCCGCCCACGCCGCGGGCTTCGCCGACAGCGCCCAGCTCACCCGTACCTGCCGCCGCACCTTCGGTCTGCCCCCTTCGGCGCTGGGCGACCACACCGACTGGGATCTCGGCGACGAGCCGTAGCCGCGGGGATCAACGGTCCCGGGTGAACCAGGCCGTGGATTCGCTCTTGCACAGCAGCGCGAGGACCGCGAGCGACAGGCCGAGACCGAGAAATCCCGTCAGCGGGCCGATCGCCACCAGCCCGAGGCACGCGAAGGCTTCGACCGCTGCGAGAACGACACCGATCACCTGAACCGGTCGACCGAAGATGCCGAATACGAACGCAACAACGGCAAGCGACCAGGCGAAGAAATATCCGAATGCCATGGCGCCCGCCAATTCGACGTTCTCGGCTCGCCAAGCAATGGTCGTGAGTGCGCCACCGAATGCGCCGAGAGACCACGCGGCCACCTGGGCCGAACGGACGGTTTCCGGCATCCCCTGTCGGCTATCGGGTTGCGAGATTCCCGCGCGTGTAAGAGGCACCGCATATTCGGTACCGCCACCGCGAGTCGATTCGTCGGGGACAGATTCGTCACTCAATGCGCGCGCCTCCATTCACCGGTCAAACCTTCGACACCTGTGTGGAGCTCCCGCGAACCATAACTTCGCCGCATAGGGTCGCCGACACGACGCGCTCGAAGATTCGGCACGCGGCGCGATGTCGCGACATCGACCGGGTACGCTCGGAGAATGTTCGCGCGGGTTCAGCTCTCGACGTTTGCGGTTTTCGCAGTCGTCCTGCCCGCGCTCGCGCTGATCGTGGCACCCACCAACGAGCCCGGCTCCTTGGCCTTGCTCGGCGTGATCGCGGCATCGGCGGTCTTCGCGCTCATCGCGCTGCAGACCACCCGCAGGCTGCCGCTACTGGCTGCCCGATCCGGCCCGCCGCCCTCCGCGCAACGCAGGCGACGGGGTTCCTTTCTGCGCCAGAGCAATCCTGACACCGCGGGTCGGCCGCGCCCTCGAGCGCCCGGTCTCGCCGACGCCTGACGTCCACCTCGCACCTGGTGTGTGGTGTCGTCGGCGTTCCGGCTGGCCATTCCCATTTCCGTGCGCGCTCGCACGTTTCGCAGTCAGGTATTCCCTCATGCTCGACTTCATCTATTACCCCGTGTCCGCCATTCTCTGGATATGGCACACCGCATTCGGCGCGATCCTCGGCCCGGACAGCGGGCTCTCCTGGGTCCTTGCCGTGGTATTCCTCGTCGTCACCCTGCGCGCGGCGCTATTTCTGCCGTTCCTGAAACAAGCGCGCACCCAAGCCGCCGTCAAGCGCCTGCAACCGCAGATCACCGCGCTGAAGAAGAAATATGCCGACGACCGGCAGCGGCAGACGACCGAGATCCAGAAGCTGCACAAGGAGCACGGTGTCAGCCTGCTCGCAGGCTGCCTGCCGATACTCGGACAGGGTCTGGTGTTCCTCGGCCTTTTCCACGTGTTGCGGTCCTTCGACCGCACCGGCACAGCCGGGCACCTGCCCTTCCTCACGCCTACCGCCCCGATGACCGCCGCTCAGAATGCCGTCACACCCAACTACGTGTTCAGCGCCGCCGACGTGCAATCCTTCATGCAGGCCAAGCTGTTCGGCGCACCGCTGTCGGCAACGCTGGCCACTGCGGGCGACCTCGTCTCAACAGTCACTCTGGTCGCGATTCCCTTGATGCTGATCGCCTCTGTCGCAACACATTTCACCGCCAGAGCTGCCATCACACGGCAGGACCCCACCGCGAACCAGCTGCCACTGATGAATACGTTGTCGCTGTGGGTGTTTCCCGCGGGCGCGATCGTCGGCGGCGCACTGCTGCCGGTGGCGATCCTGTTGTACTGGGTGTCGAACAATGCGTGGACTCTCGCTCAGCAACACCTCGTCTACCGGCGGCTAGACGCCGAATCCGCCGCCGAGGCACGACGAGTCGCAGTGGTGCGGGCGAACACCGCCCCGAAACCAGGCGTGAAGCCGAACCGACGCCGACGGTAAGCTCCCATACCGCCCCACTTCCCAGTGGGGCGGTATGGGCGTGGCACACCGAGTACACCGCGCGTCCACTACGAATCCGCCTGGCTCGATGTTCCCGGGTGATGTCGTCGACCACGAACTGATACGTTGCCCGGTTGCTCGAGTCCGGTCGGACCTTTCTCGTACAGAGCCGGGACTGCTCTCGGCCTCGCTGCGGTGGAGTGGGAAGATTGAGCGGTCAACCATGCCGTGACCTACAACCTCCGGAGGATGAACGTGCCGCGGAACCGCGAAACACAGACACATCGAGACGGTGACGCGCTGACCGCATCCGGGTACAGGACGTTGGAGTCGCTGAATGCTCCGCCGCCGCGCGGGGTTCAAGCGATTCAGGCCCAGCAGGCTCAGGCGGGTCCCAGTGCCCAGACACAGGGGCAGTCCGTCGGCGCAGCCGCATGTGACATCAAGGATTAGGCGTCGACGGCTATGACGCCGAACAACTGGTTGGGCATCATCGCGTTCTTCTTCTTCATCGCTCCTGGGCTTCACTACGACAGCAAGGTAGTGCGGAAGAAGGTCAAACCTCGCGAGACGGTCTTCGCGGAGATCAGCCGTGTCGCTCTGGTGTCGACCTTGTGCAGTGTCCCCGCGTTCCTGTTCCTCGGCGGGTTCGCCGCGATATGCGCCTGGCAGGACTGGAAGCTGTTGCCGGATCCAACAGCGTGGATCAAGCAGGGAACCGGCTACCTCGCCGACAACATCTTGAAGGTGTCGATCACCTTCCTCGCCGTCGCTGCGGTCGCACTCGTCATCGCCGATCTGGCCTTCTGGTGGAACCACCGGAAGGATCCAGGGAACATCACCTTCGAGTCGACCTGGCGAGAAGTCCTGAGATGGCGAGCCCCTGAGGGAACCGTCCCCCATGCCCGAGTCAGCATGAAAGACGGCGCGGCCTGGACCGGCAGAGTGGCCTACTACTCCCCGGATATGGAATTGGCCGACCGAGAGATCGTCCTCTCGCCGCCCATCTACCGCACGCCGAAGCCTGATTCGAATGGAAACCGGCAGGAGACCGTCGACTACCCCGAAGTGTTCGAGCACGTGGTCCTCAAAGACTCGGAGATCGCTTACCTCGCAGTGAAGTACGAGCCCGACACGGACCCCCCGGAGGCGCCGCCCTCACGCTGGTGGCAGCGTCTCTGGTCGCGTACGAGAAGGGTATTCAACCGCACTCCGTCACCTGCACCGCCCAGTCCGGCCCCTGCGGGTACTGGTCCCGCAAGCAGTTGACCTGCTTCATCCAGCAAATCCGTCAGTGCCCGCTCGCACAGTTCGCACTGTGTCCGAGTCCTGTGCTCTCGCGGTTTCTGGTCCTCTCCGGTAATAACGACGCAAAGGCATTTATCGAGCACGCGCTTTCGAGGAGACGTCGATGACCACGGGGTACGCCACGGCGGTCTGGTTCGGTCGCCGGTCGCGGTCGAACGCTGAGACCACCTGAGCCACCAACGCCACCTGAGCGTTGCGACCATCGAGGGTCCACGGGATCGGCAGCCGCCGCCCACGAGCCAGCTTGCGGTCCTACGCGATATCCAGCCGCATGGCTACCGCATCGATACCGGGGGCGAAACCATCACGCTCGGTCCGGGTCGTCACGAAGCCCAGACGTTCGAAAAACGGGCTGGAACGTTGGCTGGTCTCTAGGAGGACACACGATGCCGAGCCCCCTGCAGCAATCAGGTGAAGGCGCTCGCGGAGCAAATAGGCCCCGATACCTCGGCGGTGTTCGGTCCTGCTCACCATCCCCCAGCACAGTGATGACGAACGGTCGGGACGGAGCACCCATCCGCCGCATGCCACGATGACACCGTTCTCCTCGATGACATGGTAGGAACAGCGCGGGTTATCGAGGAAAGCGTCGAACTCCGAAACCTCGTGGGGTGCGAAGAACTCAGGCGTGTTGCTGACAAAGATGCCCAGGCACTCGTCCTTGTCTCGTTCGTGGTATTCCCTGATGTTCACTCAGTGCATTCCGATCGATTGGTATGTGTGTTGGGTTTGTCTCAAACCTTTCGCCATGAAGTCCTTGGCGTGCCCGTGAGTATGGAGACGGCTTTCGTGCTGTCCACCCTGTCGGCGGCACTTCTCTTCGATCATCCCGGGGCAGCGGTGCGGGCTAGGGCGTGGAATGATCCGCGTAGCAGGTGATGTCGGTATCCGGCATGGTTCCCACGCTGAAGTATGTGTTGATCGCATGGTTCACGCAGCCGCTGAGTTCGGGCCGGAATGTCATGTGAATACGGACATCCTGCAACGTCACCATCCGCGACTCGGACATGTCCTGATGCAATCGCGCGCCGTGGGCATAAGGCGTTCGTGGATCTCCCGTCGCCTGCAGGATGAGCGCGGGCACCGAATTCCGGACGACAGTCGGAGGCTCGACCGGGCGAGGCCAGAAGGCGCACGGCTGGATGTTGTTCGCCAGCGCGCCGAAAACCGGCTGCGTGGCACGGGTCTCTTCGATGTTGCGCCAGTACCAGGTCGGATCAATCGGTGCCCCGACATCGCCGCAGGCGATCTGCGCAAGCACCGAATTCTCATTGTCGCGCAGCGCCTCCACGATGGCACGAAGCCGGGGTGTTCGCGATGTAGTGGGCGGACCACCCGCGGCATCGGCGATCTCCCGCACAGTGGCGGCCATCGCTTCGTTCAGCCGGAAGTTCATCAGCAATCCGTGCATGATGAACGGAAGCCAGTGATCGTCAATGGCAAACCCATCGATGACAATCGGTTGGCGTGCGGCGACACGAACGAGCTCCTCGATCTTCGCTCGCACCTGCTGCGGCGTCGTACCGAGCCGGAACTCGTCATCCCGACCGGAAACCCATCCGGCCCAGTCGTCCAACGCGATCTCATCTGCCGGACCCCAATCCTGAACCAAGCCCTCCCAGTACCGGTCTGGGTCGATCGCGCTATCGAGCACGACGCGGTCACTCCTCTCGGGGAACATCTGCGTGAACACGGCACCGAGGTAGGTGCCATAGGACACGCCGTAGAAGTTGGCCTTCTCCTCACCCAGGGCGGCACGGACAATGTCCATGTCACGCGCGGTGTTGCGAGTGGTGAACTGCCTCAGCTTGTTCGGATCACGAATCAGGCAGGTCGCGGCCATCCCCACCGACTGAACGGTGTCGTGCACGAATCCCAGCGGATCCAGACCTGCCGACCGAATCATCTCGCCTACCGGCCACCCGCACCGCGGACTCCGACCGGATTCGCCGACCCCGCGCGGATCCATGCCGATCAGGTCGTAACTCGCCAAGACCTCCGGCGAGAGCACATCACCGAGCAGATCCAGACTGTCCAGACCCTCCCCACCGGGACCGCCCGGATTGGACAGCAGAATTCCCCGCCGCTGCACCGGATCGCCGGCCTTCACCCGCGAAATCGCCACGGTCATCGTGCGATCGTCGGGATTCCCGTAGTCGAGCGGCACCAGCACATCCGCGCACTCGCCACCGGCCTTGTCGACATTCTCGATGCCGCAAGGCTTCCACTCGAGCCGCTGGTGATAGAACCGGCCCAACCCGATCGGGCGCGCGTCGTCCTCCGGGTCCGCCTGGCTGTTCGCAGGCACAGCCACCAGCAGGGACACCGCCACTACAGACATCGAACGCCAGAACAAGTTCACCGACAACAGACATCGCCTCTCGACCCGAGGGATCACGCAGGTTGGTGCGACGTGAACCGTAGCCGATACGGGGTTCGGTTGTGGTAACCCACACCCACTCAGGGTGAGTCAAGCATTCCGGCGCGCATCGAGTCCATCCAGCACGCGGCCCGTAGTAAAACTTCCGCGCGCATCTCCGCCGGGTCCCTGTCCCGATCGGCCTGCCGAACTCGCGGGGATGCCAGCGCCGCTTGATCTGCGGCGGGCCGCAGATCGGCGATCAGCTCTTTCTCGGTCTGTCCGCTGCGCGTCGGCATGCTCAGCCGTGCCGCCTCGGTGATGCCCATGCCCACCACGTAGCTGCCCGCGCCGCAACGTCTCGAAGGTACTACGCTACCGGGGAGGCCGGCCGATCACCGCACGGTAAGCGCCTCCGCCGCCGCACTTCCCAGTGGGGTGGCATGGGCTAAGCCGTGCGCGCCTGCAGGTAGTACGCGGCCGAGATCGTGCTCAACACCTGCCGCACGCCGACCGGTGCCCAGGTCGCCGACGCATCGTGTTCGACGACCGGGTCGACGAGTGAGACGACCCGCCCCTTGGTCTCCAGCTCGAAAGCGCCTGCGGTGCAGATGTTCTTGACCCAATCGACATCACGGCCGTAGGTGAGCGCAATACGGCAGACGCCGTCGCTTTCGAAGACCCAGACCGGAGTTCGGTAGGCGCGACCGGATTTTCGACCCTTGTGCACGACGACGCCGAAGGGCGCAACCTTGCCTGCCAGGCGGTTCGCGACGGGATTGGTGATGTGTCGATTGAAATTCGCCAGTGCGCGCGGAAGCACCATCGGGGCGATCCTCTCTCCAGGTGGCGTGCGCCCCACACGTTACTCTCGACCCGTGGCAGCTCAACCGAACTCGGAGATGATCGCGGTCTACGACGAGGCAGGAAGCGTAGTCGGCGCGGCCGACCGCGCCACGGTCTACCGTGACGGAATCTGGCATGCCAGTGCTGGTGTGCTCGTTCGCTCGGGCGACGGCACGCGCATCTATGTGCACCGCCGCACCGACACCAAAATGGTGTTCGCCGGGCTGCACGATTGCCTGGCCGGTGGCGTCGTCGAGCCCGGCGAAACACCCGCGCAGACCGCGGTCCGCGAACTCGCCGAGGAACTGGGCATCACATTGACTGCGGGTACGACCCTGCCGCTGCTGCGCACGATTTCCTGGGACGGCGAATGGCACGGCAAGCCGATGCGCTGCCACCTGTTCGCTTATGAATTGCGCTACGACGGTCCACTGCGGCATCAGCCGGAAGAGATCGCCGACGGCTGGTGGTGGACCGACGCCGAACTCGCCGCCCACCTGGCCGACCCGACCTGGCCTTTTGTTCCTGACACCCGCATCCTCGTCGAGGGCGTGCTGGGTTGACTCCCCCGGTCGTCCCGGCGGCCGAAGGGAGCCGCATCCATGGTGGATCCCCACGGCCGCCGGGATGACCTCGGCAGCAGACGCTGCCGCGGCAGATCAGCCCGCGCTGCCGCTGCCGACCTTCAGGATGGATTCGAAGATCGCGGCCACGACTTGGAGCAATTCCATATTTCTTCCCTAGCTTCGTGCGGTGTCGAACATTGACGAAGCTGGAAGTCTCGACGATGGAGATGTCCGGCAGGTAACCCGCTCGTGAAAAGCCTGCTCAGCTCGACGAGGCGACCGATCCCGCCCATGCGGCGAACGCGCCGGGGTTGCGGGTCTGCAGCAGCACCCGGCCCGGTCCGACGAAATCGAAGACGAAGCCCTCGCCGGATTTCAACGACTGGATCGACCGCCCGGAGACCGCGCGGCGGATGGTGAAGTTCATCGCGAGGTCGTAGGCCACCACGTGTCCGGTGTCGATGGTGATCGGTTCGCCCGGCTGCAGATCAATGACGTCGATCGCGCCGAATACGCCGACCACGATCTCGCCGTCGCCGTGCGCCCGCAGCCCGAAGCCGCCCTCGCCGCCGAACAAATTCGCGAAGCCGCCCCACTTGCTTTCCACCTGCACGCCATGGGAATTCGCGATCCAGCCGCCGCGGCTGATGAAGAACGGGCGGTCCGGGGTGATCTGCAGGTTCAGCATGTCGCCGGGCAGCGCGGGCGCCACATCGACCCAACCGCCCTGCGGGGGCGCGGTGAACGTGGAGACGAAGAACGATTCACCCGCCAGCACCGAGCGCTTCAACCCGGCCAGAATCCCGCCTTCGGCCTTGGCCTGCAACGTGACTCCCGCCGAATGCGCGACCATGGCGCCGCTTTCGACCCGCATCGGCTCGCCACCCGCGAGGAAGCATCGCGCGATGGTCGACGCGGGGTTATGGCGCAGTTGTACCTTCATATTCGCCGACCCTACCGCCTCCTGACGACAGCCGAGAGGCAGCGATCGCAAGCACGTCAGGGCACCAGATCCCTCGTCACACCGTCGTCGGTGTCACTCCAGCGATCGCAGGGCGGCGTCGTCTCGCGCGACCACGCCGCCGCCGTCAGCGGTCAGCACTATCGGCCGCTGGATCAGCTGCGGGTTCGCCGCGAGCGCCGCGATCCAGCGTTCCCGGTCGGCCGCACCGCGACCCCAGCCGGACATGCCGAGGTCCTTCGCGATCTGCTCGCCGGTGCGGGTGATGTCCCACGGCTCGGCGCCGAGCCGCCGCAGCACGGTGCGCAGTTCCTCGGCCGTCGGCGGGTCGTCGAGGTAACGCCGGACTGTGTAGTCGACGCCCGCCTCATCGAGGAACGCGGTGGCATCGCGGCTCTTGGTGCACCGCGGGTTGTGCCAGATCTCGGTCTGCCCGGAAGTCATGGACGCACACTATCGCCTTCACAGATGCATCCAGAACAGATAGCGACTTCAGGAACATGAGATACCCGCATCGGGCAAGCTGCCTGCGACTCGCGTGGAATGCTTATCCGCAGGACAGTCCTCTTCCACAACCGGAAAGGAAGTTCGATGAGCGGTCTCGGTCAAGTTGTCTACGCAATAAAGAACAATGGCGTGATGCAGTGGTTCCGCCACGAGGGGACAGCGGAAGGCACAAACAATTGGGCCAATCTTGTGTTGGATATCGGATCGGGCTGGAATGTGTACAAGACCATCTTGTCCGGAAATCTGCAGGGGGCGATCTACGCGATTACCCCCGACGGCGTAATGCACTGGTACCGCCATAACGGGTGGAAGGACGGCGCGCCCGGCTGGACTGCCGGCGAAGGAGGACGGACCGTCGGTAGCGGCTGGAACGTGTACTCCCACGTAGTCCTCGGAGGCAGGCCGATGCCACCAGAGGGACCCGACGGCGTCATCATCTACGGAATCAAACCCAACGGCGACATGGATTGGTACCGCCACGACGGCTGGACCGACGGATCAGCCACCTGGACCGCGGGCAACGGCGGCCGGCACGTCGGCGGCGGATGGCAGTCCTACCCCAGGGTGTTCTCTATCGGTCGCGGCATCATCTACGGAATCACGGCAAACGGCGATGTGGATTGGTACCGCCATGACGGCTGGACCGACGGATCAGCGGCCTGGACCGCGGGCGACGGCGGCCGGCACGTCGGCAGCGGATGGCAGTTCTACACCGAGGTCTTCGGTTCATACGATGCCAACGGCCAGATCTATGGAATCACGCACGAGGGCTTCCTCGATTGGTACCGGCACGAGGGCTGGCCCGACGGATCACCCACTTGGGTCGCAGGCGACGGCGGCAGGAGAGTCGGCGTCGCCTTTGATCATTTTTCGCGGGTGGTTCTGGGGCCGGTGGTCGAGCTCGTATAACGAAATCCGCTATCCCACGAACTCATAGATGCATCCAGACCGGCCACACCTCTGACCATGGGTGGCGCAGCCCGGTGCACTTCCAGACGATGACATTCCGGGTGTTGCCTTCGTAACCGAGTCTGCTGTCGACCTTGCCGACGGGTGCTATCCGATCGAAGTTCCAGCGCAGGAAGCCTTCATTGACGCCGACCGCGAGTACCACGGTGGCCGTCTCGGGCGGTGTGCCGAAGTAGCCGTAGCCGCGGCTCGGGCTGTAGATCGGGGGCAGCCGGTCCCGGGCGAATTGGTCCAATGCACTTGCCTGCCAATAGGTATCGGTCACCACGATGGCCCCGGCCTGTTCCTCGGGTGTCAGCGAGTCGTAGGCACCGGTGACCGCGGTGGTCAGCTCCGGCCAGCCGAACTCGCCGTAGACGCTGATATTGATCGTCGCCTCGGCATCGTCGGCGGGCGGATCGACGTGCGCCGCGTCCCGCCATGGCGTCGACATCAGCACGTACGCCGTCGCCACCGCGGCGAGCGCGATGCCACCGGAAGTCAGCCAGCGGCGCGGCGCGGGACGCAGCCGCGCGGCCAGTTCGGTGAGCCCGACCGCGCCCGCCGCGAGCACTACGCCGTACATTCCGGCCACGTAGTAGATGCGGCCGCCGATCGCCAGGAAGATCGCGACCAGCAACAGCAGGCTCACCCCGAGGAACCGGTAGGGACGCAGCGAGACGCGCCACAGCAGCGCCCACACGCCGAACACCAGCAGGACCGCGCCCAGGTATCCCGCCGTGAGCAGGGCGAGCGGCACGAACATCACTCGGCCACCGAGAATCCCCTGTTCACCACTGATCACCGTGCCCATTTCCAGTTGCGGCCAATCGTGCCGCGCCTGCCAGATCAGCGTCGGCACCGTCGCGACGACCACGATCAACCCGCCGAGCCACAGCAGCGGTCGCCGCACCAGCTCGCGCGGACCGAACGCCAGCGCGCTGACCGCGACAGTGATCCAGAAGAACGGGATCAACCACTTGACCTGCATATCGACCGCGGTCACCAGCGCGGCGCACAACAGCAGGCGGTCACGCCGCGTGCGCACCCATCGCACCACCAGCCAGGTGATGATCACCCACAGCACGGTGTCGACGGCATTGGTGGTGAGAATCTTGCCCTGCAGCAGCAGGAACGGCGAGGTGGCGTAGGCGACGGCGGCGAACAGTTGCGCGCCGCGACCGCCGCCGAGCTCGCGGGCGATCATCGCGCACAGCACGATCGCCAGCACGGTCAGCGCGACCACCGGCAGCCGCAACACGAAATAGGACCCGGGCGCGATGGTGTCCATCAGGCGGGCCAGCATCGGCAGCACCGGGCCTTGATCGGCATAGCCGAAAGACGGCCGCCGTCCCGCGGCGAGGAAGTAGAGCTCGTCACCGAAGTAGTCGTAGCGGCTGATGGAGAACAGCAGCACACCCGCAGAAACCGCGGCGACAACGGCGATGCCAGTGGTTGCCAGCGGCGGGCGCGCATCGGGCGCGGCGTCGAGCTCGTGACGATCTTCGGTGTCGGTCACGCCAGCTCCTGAAGGAGTTCCGAGTCGGACGCGATCGAATGTAGCGGGAAACGGCCGTCGGCGTGTTCACCTGACGGGCGAGTCCGCTGCGCGGCGGCCGAGCGGGGTCGTGGTGGCCTCGACCCCGCGCCGGCAGCCGTCAGGATGCGCCGACGTATTCGTCGGCCACCCTCAGCACCTCGTCCACGATCTCCAGGCCGGTGCGGATTTCGTCCGCCGAGGTGGTGAGCGGCGGCGCGATCTGGAAACGATTGCCCGCATTGAACGGCCACAGCCCGCGCGCCTTCGCGGCGGCGGTCACTCGAGCCATCGGCTCGGCGGCATCGCCCGCGGCCGCGAACGGGATCAGCGGCTGCCGGGTATGCGGGTCGCGCACCAATTCCAGCGCCCAGAAGAAGCCGAGGCCACGCACCTCACCGACGCTCGGGTGACGAGCGGCCAACTCCGCCAGGCCTTTTCCGAGGACGTCGGCTCCCACCGACCGCACGTGGCCGAGAATGCCGTCGCGCTCGAATACCTCGATCGAGGCGATCCCGGCCGCGCAGGCCAGCGGATGACCCGCATAGGTGAGCCCGCCGGGGTACACCTCGTCGTCATAGCGCTGCGCGATCCGCTCGGCGATCAGCACACCACCGAGCGGGACATAGCCGGAGTTCACGCCCTTGGCGAAGGTGATGATGTCGGGCTCGACCCCGAACGCCTGTACCGCGAACCACTCCCCGACCCGGCCGAAGCCGACCATCACCTCGTCGGCGATGTAGACGATGCCGAATTCGTCGCACAGCGCGCGCACCCCGGCCAGATAGCCGGGCGGCGGGACGAGCACACCGTTGGTGCCGACGACCGTCTCCAAGATCAGGCCCGCGATGTGCTGCGGACCCTCCAGCTCGATCACCTGGCGCAGATGCTTCAGCGCCGCGGCGGTCTCCGCTTCGGGAGTAGCTGTGTCCCACGGTGATCGGTAGGGGTAAGGCCCGAAGAATCGCACCACGTCGACATTGGTCGGCTCCGCGCCCCAGCGCCGCGGCTCACCGGTCAGGCCGATGGCGACACCGGTGCCGCCGTGATAGGAGCGGTAGGCGGCGAGCATCTTGGTGCGGCCGGTGAAGCTGCGCGCCAACCGCACCGCGTGCTCGACGGCCTCCGCACCGCCGGTGGTGAACAGCACGCGGTTCAGGTCGCCGGGTGCGCGTTCGACGATCAGTCCGGCCAATTCGCTGCGCGCCTGGTTGCCGACCGTCGGAGAGATGGTGGCCAGTTTCTGGGCCTGCGCAACGATCGCGGCGATCATATCCGGATGCTGGTGGCCGATATTCACATTCACCAGTTGGGAGGAGAAGTCCAGATATCGCTTGCCGGAGTCGTCCCAGAACCACGAGCCCGACGCACCGGTGATCGGCGTCGGATTCGCGCCACCCTGCGCCATCCACGGATAGAAGACGTGATCGGTAGTCATCTCCGGTCGCTCCGCTCTTGCCCTTCGGCATCCATCGTTCGATCGTCGGCGCTCGGCTCCGGCCGACGCGCCACCTATTTACCACCCTCGGTCAACGTCACCTGGCTCGGCGCGAAACTCGTTCCGGTGACGTCGATCCCACCGGACTTCAGCAAGTCCAGCGCTTTCGTAACGTACTCGTTGGTGAAAGCACCGGCGTCGGGATCCTTCTTCAGGACCGTGGCACCCTCTTGGTTGCGGGTTTCCTTGGCGATCTTCACGGTGCGATCCCAGGCGGCCTGATCGATGAGCCCGACTCCGGCGGGCGAGGGCCAGATCAATTTGTTCACCTCGTTGATCTGCCACTGCTGATGCGTCGCACCCAGCGTGCTGCCCGCGGCGACGGTGATGTCACGGCACTTGTCGACATTGTCACGGCAGAAGGCCCAGCCCTTCAGCGAGGCCGCGATGAACTTCACCGTCTGGTCCTGGTACTTCACATCCTTCAGCTTTTCGCTGTTCGCCCAGATCGCGTCCTGGAGCATGGCGACGCCCTCGTCGTTCCAGTCGATCGTGGCGAAATCGTCTGCGGTGTAGAGCTTTCCGGTTGCCGGGTTCTTGGTCTCCAGCAGCTGCGCGTATTCGTTGTAGGACATGGCCTGTGCGGCATTGATGTCCTTGGCGAGGAAGGCATTCATGTCGAATTGCTGTTGGACCAGCTTGACGTCCTTGGACGGGTCGATGCCCGCCTTGGTCATGCCGGCGAAAAGCTCGAACTCATTGCCGTAGCCCCAGTTTCCGACGGTCTTGCCGCGCAACGCTGCCGGTCCGGAGATATTGTCGGACGTGAAGGAGACCTGTTTGGTGCCCGAACGCTGGAAGATCTGTGCGACATCGGTGATGCCCGCACCGGCCTCGCGCGATGCCAGCGCCTTCGGCACCCAGGCGACGGCGTAATCAGCCTGACCCTGAGCGAGTACGGTCTGCGGCACGATGTCGGTGCCGCCGTCGAGGATCTCGACCGACAGGCCCTGCTCCTTGTAGAAGCCCTGATCGACCGCCGCCAGATAGCCTGCGAACTGCCCCTGCTTGAACCACTGCAGTTGCAAGCGGACCTTCGTCAGTCCATCGGAGGTCGTCGTCGAGCCGTTCTCAGTGGTGCTGCAGCCGGTCAGCGCCGCGGCGGCCAGTGCTGCCAGCGCCAGACAGGCGCGCAATCGCTTGGGGGTGGGTGTCATGTCGTTCTCCAAAAGGTGTTGCGGGGTCGTCGGGTGAGTTGTTCGAGCAGCAGGACAGCGGCCAGAAAGAGCAGGCCGACGAGCATGGCGCCCGCCACATAAGCCCAGGCCCTCGGATATGCGGTATTGGCCGCGGCAGAGGTGATCCTGCTGCCGAGGCCGTTCTGCAGACCGCCGAAGTATTCGGCGATGATCGCGGCTATCACCGCGCCGGGTGCGGCGATGCGCAGACCCGTGAACAGGTACGGCATGGCCGCGGGCAGCCGGACGGTCCGGGTGATCTGCCAGCCGCCCGCCGCGTAGCAGGTCATCAGATCCGACTGGACCTGCGGGACCTGGCGCAGTCCGCGCGCGGTGCTGACGAACATCGGAAAGAAGACCACGATGGTGACGACGATGCGGCGCGGCGTGTCGGTGGTGGTGGAGTACATCGAATTGAGCAACGGCGCGAGCGCGACGATCGGCACCGCCGCGGCGGCGCCGGCCAGGGGCGTGAGCAGACCATTGACCAGGCGGAAGCGCACGGCCAGCATCGCGGCGGCGATACCGAGCACCGCACCGAGCAGCAATCCGATGAGCGCGTTCTTCCCGGTCGCGCTCGCGGCGTCGACGATGCGGGCAAAGTTGTCGGTGAACTCGCGCGCGATGGCCGTCGGTGCGGGAAGAAGGAACGAGGGCACGCCCGCGGCGACGGTCAGCAGTTGCCACAGCGCGAGACCACCGACGCCGAATACCAACGGCGGCAGCACCGTCCGCAGCGGCAGCGCACCGGCCGCCGAAAGCGCCGCTTTCATCGCAGATCCCGTCCGGCTGCCGCAGCGTCTGCGCCGTGGCCGTCGCGCAGGGCCGCGCGAACCTCCGCTACCGCATCGAAAAACGCGGTGCTGGCTCGCACATCGTCCCCAGCGGCGGCGCGGTCGCGGCCCCAGCCATCGGTCGCGACGACGTCGGTGATGCGGCCGGGGCGCGGCGACATCACCACCACCCGATCGGAGAGGAATACGGCCTCGGGGATCGAGTGCGTCACGAAAACCACGGCCGCACCGGTCTCACCGGCAATCCGCAACAGCTCGCCCTGCATTCGTTCGCGCGTCATCTCGTCGAGCGCACCGAACGGTTCGTCCATCAGCAGCAGCGACGGCTTACGGGCCAGCGCCCGCGCGATCGCGACGCGTTGCTGCATACCACCCGACAGCTCCGCGGGATAGCGGCGCGCGAAATCGGTCAGCCCGGCCATCTCGAGCAGTTCCGCACTGCGGGTCCGGCGCTCGGCCTTGGGCACCTTGTGCAACTCCATCGGCAATTCGACATTGGCCTGCACTGTGCGCCAGTCCAGCAGCCCCGCCTGCTGGAAGGCGATGCCGTAGTCCTGGTCGATTCTGGCTTGCCGTGCGGTCTTGCCGTGCACCGCGACGGTGCCGCTGCTGGGTTGCTCGAGATCCGCGATGATCCGAAGCAGCGTCGACTTGCCGCAGCCGGAAGGGCCTATCAGCGAGACGAATTCGCCCGCGGCCACGGTGAGCGACACATTCGACAGCGCGGTGACGGCACCGGCCGCGAAGATCTTGCCGACATGTGCAAGCGCGACGGCGGCCACCGACTCGACAGCGCCCGCCGCACCGGCCGAGTGATCAGCCGTCGTGCTCGGGTCCCCGGTCTCGGCCGCTCCGCTCTCCGGTAGTGCATCGTCCGACACCGCCGCCGACGAGGTGGCACCGTCGGTTGCTTCCCGGTCTGCCTTGGCGATCAACGGATACCTCCTGAAGAGCTGCGCGCCCCGATCGGGCGGCTGTAGCGACGCAATACGAACTCGGCGAGGCCGACCACGGCGGTGACCGCGACGCCGAGCAGGGCGGCGGCGAACACCGCCGCGTACAGGCGCGAGGCGTCACCGGTGGCCTGCTGGGCGAAGACGATGATCTGGCGGCCGATGCCGCCCGCGGTCCCCGTCGAGATCTCCGCGACCACCGCGCCGATCACCGAGGCCGCCGCGGCCAACCGCAGCGCGGGAAGGAAATGCGGCACCGCAGCGGGAAACCGCAAGTGCACCAAGGTCTTCCACCAACTCGCCGAGTAGCTGTGCAGTAATTCCACCGAGGCCTTCGACGGGGCTTGCAAACCGCGCAGCATGCCGACCGCGACCGGGAAGAAGGCGAGATACGCGGCGATCACCGCGATGCTCATCCACGGCCGCCACGGCTGGCCCGCGATGACGATCTTGCCGCCCCACCCCGCCACGAGCGGAGCCAAGGCAATCAGTGGCACCGTCTGCGAGACAATGATGTACGGCAGCAGCCCGCGTTCGACAAACGCGAAACGCTGCATCACCACGGCCAGCGCCACCCCGACGACGGTGCCGAGCAACAGCGCGAGCAGTGCCAGTTCGAAGGTGAATCCCGCTGTCCGCAGCAGCGTTCCCCCCACCGTGCCGCTACCGTCCTTTTCCCCGAGCACGGTGATCACCGACCACACATGAGGCAACGCGGCATCGCTGGTGCGCGGCAATATCCGCTGATCGCCAATACTCACGCCGCCTTCGGGCACCGCGAACTTCACCAGTTCCCACAGTCCGACGACCAGCACCAGCACGCCGATCGCGTACCCGGCCCGCTGCGCCCGCCATGCCGCACTCATCGCGCACCCGCCCATACCGGCATGGGAGAGACGTCGCGCTCCGTGAGCTCACAGACCGCGTTCGGAGGCACCGGCCACTGTCGAGTCGTCATGGCGCACCCACTGGCACTGTCACCGGTTGCGCGGCACGTTCGGCAAGCCTGCGCCGAACCAGCTCGGCGCACGCTGCCGCGAGCGCCGCGGCAGCGGCTATCTGGGCGATCACTCGGCCGCCGCGGTCGCGGTGACGGGGTGTGCGATACGCGGAATGACCGACTCGCCATAGGCTTCCAGCGTCGCGGTCTTCGCGTCGTGCTGGAGGTAGACCGCGAACTGATCGACGCCGAGCTTCTCGAGTTCGCGCAAACGGGCGACCTGATCGTCGGGTGTGCCGATCAGGCAGAAGCGATCCACGATGGCGTCCGGGACGAAATCGGCATGGGTGTTGCCCGCCATGCCGTGCTGGTTGTAGTCGTAGCCCTGCCTGCCCGCGATGTACTCGGTCAGTGCGGCCGGAATATCTCCGCCGGTCCCGTATCTCGTGACGATGTCGGCGACATGGTTGCCGACCATGCCGCCGAACCAGCGGCATTGCTCGCGCGCATGGACGGTCGCGCCCTCGGAGCCGTCGGTGACATAAGCGGGTGCGGCCACACAGATTTTGACCGCGCCGGGATCACGGCCCGCCCGCTCGGCCGCCGCTCGCACCCGCGCGATGGTCCACGCGGTGATGTCCGGATCGGCCAATTGCAGGATGAAGCCGTCGGCGACCTCGCCGGTCAGGTCGAGGGCGCGCGGACCATAGCCGGCGACCCAGACCTCGAGCTGTGAGGCGCCTGCCCAGGGAAAGCGCACCATGGTGTCGCCGATGCGGGCGCTGCGACCGTTGCCGAGTTCCCTGATCACCGCGATCGATTCCCGCAGTGTGGCCAGGGTGGCCGGCTTGCCGCCCAGCGTCCGCACCGCCGAATCACCGCGTCCGATTCCACACACGGTGCGGTTGCCGAACATGTCGTTGAGCGTCGCGAATGTGGAAGCGGTGACCGTCCAATCCCTGGTGGCCGGATTCGTCACCATCGGACCGACGACTACTTTGCGTGTGGCGGCGAGGATCTGGCTGTAGATGACATACGGCTCCTGCCACAGCAGATGCGAGTCGAAAGTCCACACGTGTGAGAAGCCGTGCGTCTCGGCCTGTCTGGCCAGCTCGACCACCCGCGAGGCAGGGGGTGTGCATTGCAGCACCACGCCGATGTCCATGCGGCACTCTCCGTTTCGAATCAGGTGCGTCGTGTTCCGGACGCGCGTCAGATCAGGTTTTGCGACAGCTCGCGGACGATGAACCGGCCGTGCCCTTTGCTGCCGCGGTATTCGCCGCGGTCGATGACCACCCGGCCGCGCGAGAGCACCGTGTCGACGTGGCCATCGATGTCGAAGCCCTCCCAGGCCGAGTGGTCCATGTTCATGTGATGGGTCTTGCCGAAGCCGATGCTGGTGTGCCCGTTCGGGTCGTAGATCACGATGTCGGCGTCGGCGCCCGGACTGATGACGCCCTTGCGCGGATACATGCCGAACATCCGGGCCGGGGTGGTGCAGCAGACCTCCACCCAGCGTTCCAGCGAGATCAGGCCGTTCTTCACGCCCTGGAACATCAGGTCCATCCGGTGTTCCACGCCGCCGATCCCATTGGGGATCTTGCTGAAATCTCCGACGCCGAGCTCTTTCTGGTCCTTCATGCAGAACGGACAGTGGTCGGTGCTGACGGAGCTGACGTCGCCGGTGCGGATATACCGCCACAGCTCGTCCTGATGCCCCTCGGCCCGCGACCGCAGCGGCGTCGAACACACCCACTTCGCGCCTTCGAAACCCGGTGCGCCCAGATGCTCTTCGAGTGAGAGGTATAGATACTGCGGACACGTTTCGCCGAAGACGTTCTGCCCGTTGCCCCGTGCGGTGGCGATCTGTTCCATCGCCTGCTTGGCCGAGACGTGCACGACATACAGCGGCGCACCGGTCAACTGTGCGAGCATGATGGCCCGGTGGGTAGCCTCCTCCTCCATCTGCCACGGCCGTGAAACACCGTGGAAGTACGGCGAGGTCTGGCCGCGGGCGAGCGCCTGTTCGACGAGCACGTCGATGGCGATTCCGTTCTCCGCGTGCATCATCAGCAGCGCGCCGAGATCACCCGCCGCCTGCATGGCCCGCAGGATCTGGCCGTCGGTGGAGTAGAAGACGCCGGGGTAGGCCATGAACAGTTTGAAGCTGGTGACGCCCTCGGCCACCAATTCACTCATCCCCTTGAGGGATTCGTCGTTGACCTCGCCGATGATCTGGTGGAATCCGTAGTCGACGGCGCACTGCCCCGCGGCCTTCTCATGCCAGGCGCCGAGGGTGTCCTGCACTCGCTCCCCGGGCTTCTGCACCGCGAAGTCGACGATCGTGGTGGTGCCGCCCCAGGCCGCGGCCCTGGTGCCGGTCTCGAAGGTATCGGACGCCTCGGTGCCGCCGAAGGGCAGTTGCATATGGGTGTGTCCATCGACGCCGCCGGGGATCACGTACTTGCCGGTGGCGTCGATCACGACGTCCGCGGATCGCGTGAGGTCGGCGCCCAGCGCGGTCGCACCGGGCTGCAGCACGGCGATGATGGTTTCGCCGTCCACGAGCACGTCGAGCAATTGCGATCCGGTCGACGAGACGACCGTGCCGCCGTGGATGAAGGTCTTTGTCATATGAGTCTCACCGGCCTCAGGGTGTTACCAATGGTCCGTAGGCGTCGGGGCGACGATCGCGGTAGAAGGCCCACCGGTCGCGCACCGTCTTGATCAGGTCCATGTCGAGATCGCGGATGACCAGTTCGGGGGCCGTGTCGGAGGCGACGTCACCGACGAACTTGCCCTCGGGATCGACGAAGTAGCTGGTTCCGTAGAAATCGTCGTCGCCGTATTCGGCCTCGATGCCCACCCGGTTGATCGCGCCGATGTAGTACTCGTTGGCGACCGCGGACGCGGGCTGCTCCAATTTCCACAGATAACCCGAAAGGCCGCGCGAGGTGGCCGACGGGTTGAATACGATCTCCGCGCCCGCCAAGCCGAGCGCCCGCCAGCCCTCCGGGAAATGCCGGTCGTAACAGATATAGACACCGACCTTGCCGACCGCGGTGTCGAACACCGGCCAGCCCAGGTTTCCCGGCCGAAAGTAGAATTTTTCCCAGAACCCGTTGACGTGCGGGATGTGGTGCTTGCGGTATTTGCCGAGATAGCTGCCGTCGGCGTCGATCACCGCCGCGGTGTTGTAGAGCAGCCCGGGCTGCTCCTGCTCGTACACCGGCAGCACCATGACCAGGCCCAATTCTTTTGCCAGGGCGGCGAATCGTTCCGTGGTCGGACCCGGCACCGATTCCGCGTAGTCATAGAACTTCGCGTCCTGTAACTGGCAGAAGTACGGGCCGTAGAACAACTCCTGGAAGCAGATCACCGTCGCGCCCTGCGCGGCGGCCTGACGTGCATAGTCCTCGTGCACTTTGATCATGGACTCTTTGTCGCCCGTCCAGTTCGTCTGGACGAGCGCCGCTCGAACGATTCCCATGCTTTGTTATACTTCACTCCGATCCAATTCGGTTGTGTTACAAGATTGCGGAAACAGTTTCGTGGCCGTAAACCTTGGTACCGACGATGGTTACGGTCCGGTGCCCGAAGCAGAATGAGCGTGTGACAATCGAGCCCGCGACGACCTCCGGCGCACCGAACAACGGCGAGGTGCCCGCTCCGGCCGTGGTGTCACCAGCCGAGTTCACCGCGGATCTCGACGATCGCACCCCGGCGGGCATCGCCGCCGCCGTCAGCCGCCGGATCCGTTCCGGCGCACTCCAACCCGGCTCTCGTCTGCCCACCGTCCGCGAGGTCGCCAGGGAGCTACGGGTATCGCCGTCCACGGTGAACCAGGCCTGGCGAGCGCTGGCCGCGACCGGGGCGATCATCGCCCGCGGACGGGCAGGCACCTTCGTCGGCCAACCCGAAACCGGACGGCCCACCACCCCGACCGGCCGCTACCAGCGCCTGCACCCACCGACGGACAGCGCGTTCCGTGTCGATCTGTCCCGTGGCACCCCCGATCCGGATCTGCTCCCCGATCTCGCCGCGGCGCTGCGCGACATCACCCGCCATGGTGACGGCGACCTGGCCGCCGACTATATGGGCGAGGCGGTGTTGCCCGACCTCGCCGCGAAGGTGCGCACCGACTGGCCCTTCCGCGCCGAACGTCTCGCCGTCCTCGACGGCGCACTCGACGCCGTCGACCGGCTGCTCACCGCACACATCCGACTCGGCGACGCGGTCGCCGTCGAAGACCCCTGCTTCCCGCCGTTTCTGGACCTCTTGGCCCGCATCGGCGCCCGCCCGATACCGGTTCGAATGGACGAATCCGGTTTATTACCCGGCGATCTGGCTCGCGCTGTCGGTCCGCACGCCGCCACCGCTCTGATTCTGCAACCCCGCGCTCAGAACCCCACCGGCGTTTCGCTCACCGGGAGCCGGGTCCGTGAACTGTCCGACATCCTGCAGAACACCGCCACCCTGGTGATCGAAGACGACCATTCGGCCGGGATCGCCGCGGCCCCGTTGCGCTCTCTCGGCAGCAGGCTGCCGCGCCGCACCGTGCACATCCGCTCCTTCTCGAAATCCCACGGCGCCGACCTGCGTCTCGCGGTGGCCGGCGGACCCGCCGGACTCCTCGACCCCGTCGTCGAACGCCGCATGCTCGGCCCCGGCTGGACCAGCCGCCTGCTGCAACGCGTCCTGCTCAGCATGCTCGACAACGAAGACGCCGTCCACACCGTCACCGCGGCCCGCGCCGAGTATCGAAGACGCTCGGGCGAACTCCGCCGCGCGCTGTCCAGCAGAGGCATCACCGTGGCCCGCAACGACGGCATCAACCTCTGGCTCCCGGTCGCCGACGAGAACGCGGCCATGATCTCGCTCGCCGCCGCAGGCATCAAAGTCGCCCCCGGGGGCCCCTTCGAAGTCGGCGACCACCCCGTCCGCGACCACCTGCGCATCACCGTCGCGGCCGTTACCGACAGCGATCTCGACTGGCTGACAACGGAATTGGCCGCCGCCACCACCGCCGCCGCCACCTATCGGCGGGTCCGCCGGGCCTGAAAGCATAGCGACGAGCCGTCCGTACTCACGGCCGATCGACGCGGCAAAGCACCAACCTGCCACGCGCTTCGGGGTGAGATGGAATGATCGCCCGGAGCATCGTCCGGTGCGCAACCCGACAGAAGGAGATCCCGACCGGTGAGCAGTGAACTGCAGGCCCGAGAACTCGACCACGATCGGCGCAACCGGCAGCAGCATCGCCGCATCGGCGTCCCTATGCGCGCGGTGCGCCTGCTCGGCGTCCTGGCGGCCGGTGCGGCGGTGGCGATTCTCGCCGCAGGCGGCGTCTCGGCCGACACCGGGATCCGACTCGAAAAAGCAACGGGCTCGGGCTGTTCCGAACCGGCCGCGGGCCAGCCCAACGGCAAGCAGTGGCAGGCCGAGCCCGGCATGATCATCGATACCAGCGCCGGATACACGGCCACGCTGGAAACCACCTGCGGCACGGTGACCATCGCACTGGAGGCCGCTCGGGCGCCGCGCACAGTCAACTCCTTCGCGTTCCTGTCCGGCGAACAGTACTTCGACCACACCAAATGCCACCGGCTGACCACCCAGGGCATTTATGTGCTCCAGTGCGGTGATCCGACCGCCTCCGGCATGGGCGGCCCCGGCTACAAGTTCCCCGACGAGAACCTCGCGGGCGCGACCTACCCCGCGGGCACGGTCGCGATGGCGAATGCCGGACCCGGCACCAACGGCAGCCAGTTCTTCCTGGTCTACCAGGACACCAGGTTGCCCGCGAACTACACCCCGTTCGGCCGGATCATCGGCGGCATGGACGTGCTGGGCGCTATTGCCGCGGCGGGTGTCCAGGACGGTTCGGGCGACGGTGCCCCCGCCACCGACGCGATTCTCGATTCGGTGACCACCGTGCGCAACTGAGTCCGACGGCTCACGAACGCCGACGGCCCACCAGACCTCGCGGTCTGGTGGGCCGTTCTCGCTTGCCGGTGGTGCGCTGCACGCGCGTTCGGACGCAGCAGGTCGATGAGCGCGGACGCTGCGGGCTCCGCTGCCGATGGATGTCGCGTCAGTCCAAGCGGAGCATGTCCGGCCACGCCTGCGACCAGGCACGACGTGGCTGCTCACAACGCCAGATCGTGACATCGCGGGTGACGCCCGGGTATCCCAGGCGGGCATCCACGCGGCCGATCGGTGCCACGGTCTCGAAGATCGAGTGCAGGTCCACTTCGTCGCCGCCGACCCACAGCACCGTCGTCGCGGAGTCCGGTGGTGTGCCGAAATACCCGAAGCCGCGGTTGGGGCTGTAGATCGCGGGCAGCCCATAGCGCTCCCGATCCACGTCCAGCGCACTCGCCTGCCAGTAGGAGTCGACGATGACGACCGCCTTCTCGCGCGCCGGCTCCGGCAATCCGCGATAGGCGTCGGCGGTTTCCGTGCGCAGCTCTGGCCAGCCGAACTTGCCGTATACCGAGATCTGCAGCCCGGCCTCGGCCTGACTGTTCACCGGATCGATCGTCGACTCGGATTTCAAGGGCAACGAAAACACCACTACCGCAACCGAAATCGCCACGAGTGGAACTGCGACAAAAGGCCGCCAGCGTGCGGTGCTCTGCGTCCACCGCACCGCGCCGGCCGCCATGACGGCCGCATAACAGCCTACGGCGTAGTAGGGACGGCCGTTGGTGATCATGAAAGCGACCGCGAGCAGGATCGGCAGCAGACCGAGGAAACGATACGGGCGCAACGATTCCCAGCGAAACAACGCCCAGACGCCCGCGAAGAGCAGCACCGCGCCGAACACCCCTGCCGCCGCGACAGCGAGCGGCACCCATGTGTAGCGACCGCCGATCACGCTCTGTTCCGCGGCGACCACCGCGCCGAGGCGCAGTTGCGGCCAGTCGTGACCGGCCTGCCAGATCAAGCTCGGCACGGTGGCCACGACCACGATCGCCCCACCCAGCCACAGCGCCGGGCGTCGCAGCAGTTCTCGCGGACCGTAGAGCGACACGCCGATTGCCACCGCAACCCAGAAGAACGGGATCAGCCATTTCACCTGCATGTCGATCGCCGTCGCCACTGCCGCCCACACCAGCAGGCCGTCCTGGCGGGTGCGCACCCACCGGATCAGCAGCCAGCTGATCAGCACCCACAGTGCGGTGTCGATGGTGTTGGTGGCCAGCTGACTGCCCTGCACGAGCAGGAACGGCGAGGTCGCGTACGCGGTCGCGGTCAACAGCTGTGCGGCGCGGGAGCCGCCGAATTCCCGTGCTATCTGCGCACTGAGGAAGATCGCCGCGACGGTGACCAGCACGGCCGGAATCCGCAGCGCTATCAACGATCCCGGTGCGATCAGATCCATCAGTCGCGCGATCGCGGGCACCAGCGGACCCTGATCGGCGTACCCGAAGGCGAGCCTGCGCCCGGCGGACACGAAATACAGTTCGTCACCGAAGTAGCCGTAGCGCCCGAGGGTCGCCAGCAACGCGATAGCCGACACCAGGGCGATCGCCGTGACACCGACGAGCGCGTACGGCTGTGGCGCTTCGGGTCTATCACCCTCCCGCACATCGGTTTCCAGCACACTAGTCATCGTCCCCCACCTTCCGCGTCGCCAAATCGAACAACCTCCTCAAATGCACCGAGTACTTGCCCATGTCGAAATCCGGCTCCCGGATCGAGCGTCCGGCCGCGCTGTCGATGGAGTCACGGATCGACTTGGCCATGATCACCACATCGAACTCGCCGAAAACCCCCGTGCCCTGGCCCTCGCGCAGCATCTCCACCAGCGGCTCTAGCACCTCTCGCTCGCCGTCCGGGTTGGCGAAGACCGACTTCCCTTCCGCATCACGAAGATTCACCACCACGTCGGTCATCGCCGCGACGTAATTCTTGTTCGCCTCGATGAACGCCAGATTCGAATCCAGGTACGCCAGCAGCCGATTGCGCGGCCCCTCGGCCGCGACGATCACCGGAACCATGTACTCCGCGCCGGACACATACAGCTGAATCACCAACTGCATCATCAGATCGTCTTTGCCCTCGAAGTGATAAGAGATCACGCCTTTCGAGATACCGGCATGCTTGGCGATTCGCGCCAGGGACGCCTTTCCGTACCCGACCTCCGAGATCACTTCCACCGCGGACGCGATGATCTGCCGCCGCCGCGCCTCCTCGATAAAGGACCGCTGCTGGCCGATTGGACTATTTTCTGGCCGCACGGCCAAATTTTAGCACGAACGATCAGCGGGGGTGCCGCCACATCGCCCACAACGTCGGGCCGCCGTCAGCCAGCGCGACCCGGTTGACGACTTCGAAACCGAAGCGCTCGTAGTAGGGAACGTTGTCCGGGTGGCTGGATTCCAGGTAAGCCGGGTGCTGGTCGGCGTCGCATTGGTCCAGGCGGTGTTGCATCAGCGCTCGCCCGTACCCGGCTCCACGGACCTGCGGGTCGCTGCCGATCGCCGCGAGGTACCAGTGCGGCTCACACGGGTGGCTACGCGCGAGGGTGTCGCCTACCGCCTTTCCCGCCAGAATTCGAGTGCCGAAGCCACTGATGAGGGTGGGCAGCATCCGCAATTCCGACAGTGTCGAATGCTCCCATCGGCCGGGCCGGTTCCACAATGCCACGCCCGCCATCGCGCCCGCAGCGTCATAGGCGATGTCGACGCCGCCCGCGGCGAGGTGGTGGTGGCGTGTCATGGCCGCGAAGAAGCGCGGCAGGCCGTATGCCCGTTTGTCCTCGCGCGACCACAACCAGGTCATGACCGGGTCGTCATGGAAGGCGCGGGCCAGCGTTCGCGACAATGGCGCGACATCGGTCCGGTGCGCGGAACGCACATCGATAGTTCTGCTCATGTCTTCCCCTTCTGACAATCTGTTCACTCGACGGCCTGACCTGCAAAGTGGTGGGTTGTGCCGCGCGCCCAGCCCGGATCACCGTCCCGGACGAAGCCGATCCAGCCGCGGCGGACCTCGGCCAGGAGGCCGGCCGGGCGCACACCGTCGAGCATCGGCGCATGTCGCCACGCCGCCGCGTGGCCGAGCAAGAACGGCAGCTCGATGCCATGGCAGGCACCGAACGGGCCGGTGCCGGGATGCCAATCGAAGCGGTACAGCCACGGTGGCTCGCCCTGGTCGGTAAGCGACTTCGCCAGCTGCATCGCCGGCTCGTGAAACATCCGGCCTGTCACCGTCGCCACGACATTCCGATCGCCTGCGAAGAACGCTGCCGCTTCGTCGCGCGTTGTGCCCATGAGGATCTCGGCTCCGTCCGCGCCGCGCCGCCCGATCGCCTGGACCGGATCGGCGGCGACCATCGTGCCGTCGGCGACGAGTTGGAACGGCGGGACCGGGTTCGTCGGGCCCGCCGTGCGGCGCGCGATCGCGCCTTGGGCGGCGAGCAACCGCGCCACCGGCACGTCGATGATCCGCTCGGCCCGGTTCGGATCGATGTCCAACTCTCGCAACAACATTTCCCCGATATCCGCTGCGGCATCCGGGGATGCCGGGAGCATACCGAGAGGCGCACTCTGCACGATCGCGCGACGGACCAGCCCGCGCGCACGGCTCCCCGATAGCAACGCCAGAATCGAGAGCGCGCCCGCGGACTGTCCTGCGACGGTGACTTTCGCGGGATCACCACCGAAGGCGGAGATGTTGTCGCGCACCCAATCCAGCGCCGCGAGCGTGTCCGACAGCCCCATATTGCCCTCGCACACTCCAAGCAGCCGCAGGTAGCCGAGCGCGCCGAGCCGATAGTTCGCGGTCACCACCACGACATCGCCCTGCGTCGCGAATTCCGCGCCGTCGTACCACGGCAGCCCACCCGAGCCGGTGAGGAACCCGCCACCGTGCACGAACATCAGGACCGGATGGCCGCTGCCCGCGGGCGCCCACACGTTCAGCGATAAGCAGTCCTCCGACTGTTGTGGTGCCGCGCCAGGCCCCATCACCCGCGCTAAGCGAGATGGCGGCTGCGGTGCGGCCGGGCCGGGTTCGACTGCCTCGCGCACCCCCCGCCACGGCATCACGGCCCGCGGCGGCCCGAATCGCGTGGCGCGCGCGAACGGTATGCCGAGGTAGGCCGCTACCTCTCCCTCGGAGATGCCGCGGACACAACCCGAGGTGGTCTCGACGATCATCGCGCCGCGAAGTACAAACCGGCGCCGTAGGCGTCACGCGCGGAGACGAAGAACCCGTCCGAGGTGGACCGAGTTTCGGTGCCTGCGCTTTCCACGATCCCGCGGGCACGATTCACGTCGTCGACCTGGATGGTCATCGCCGCGAGGTAGGACTGCGCGAGGAGAGGTTCGCCGGGCAGTACGTCCGGCACGTCCGAGGCGCGAATCAGCTCCAGCCGCACGCCTTTTCGCTCCAATACTGTGCGCGGACCCTCCGGGCTGGAATCGGTCTCCAGCACCCGGCGATACCGCTCCACGACCGCGTCGAGCTGATCGTCGGCCGCCACGATCAGAACGGTCACGATGCCGCGGGCGCCGTTCGGGTGGTCGAGATAGCGCGGCTGGTGCACATACTCCCTGGTGAGGTGCTGGGCGATGCCGATGTAGCCCTCGACGGTGGTGCGCGGATCGATGTGCAGGGAGCGGGCCCGCATGGTGCGGGTGCCCTCCGCGGTGTCGACCTCGCGTTCCAGATCGAGGACGCCCGAGGTGCGCAGCCCGGCGGCGGTCAGCGCACGGTCGACGCCCTCGGCGTTGTCGGTGTCGAAGTTCAGGATCTGGAAACCGTCGGCCATCGACTTGGTACGCCACGGGTCCGGCGCGGATTCGTCGACGATGCCGAGCAACTCTATGTACGAGCCGCCGAACAACAGGCACGCATTGGCGGTGCACCCCGGCTGCGGCGGCTCACCCGGCCGCTCACTGAGCAGGTGGCGAGAACGCGGGCTCGCGGTGAAACCGAAGGAGCGGTATGTGCGTTCCAGTCCGTCGAGGTCGCGCGTCAGAATTCCGGTGTGGTGAAAGGCGTTGATGCTGTAAGTCATAGGACGAGTCTGCGATCGCGGCGGCTGCCGGGCCCCCAGCACGGGACGCTACGCCGGTATCCGACACTCACCTACCCTGGACTGGTGGAATCGGACACGCACCACCCGCTCGACAACCTCGACCTGCAGCTGCTGCACGCACTGCAGATCGACGGACGCGCGTCGTTCAGCAGAATCGCCGAAGTACTCGGCGTCTCCGACCGCACCGTCGCCCGGCGCTATGAACGGCTGCGCGCCGCGGGAAAGCTGCGGGTGACCGGCGCGACCGACAGCGACCTCTCCGGTGCGGCCGAGTGGGTGGTGCGCATGCGTGTGCTGCCGCACGGGACCGATGACCTGGCCCGCGCACTGGCCCGGCGCCCCGACACCACCTGGGTGACCGCGATGTCGAGCGGCACGGAGATCGCCTGCGTCTTTCGTGTCCCGGACGGCGGGTCGGCCCCGCTGGCGGCGCTGGCACGAAACCCACAGGTCCGCGACGTGTCCGCGCAACAACTGCTGGCCCAACTGATGGACGGCCGTTGGCGTGGCCGCACCTCGGCGCTCACGGGCTCTCAGGTCGACGCGCTGCGGCCGCCACATACGGATGAAGCTGCCCCGGTCTCCCTGATCGATCTCGACCGCGCGCTCGTCCCGGCGCTCGCGGTGGACGGCCGCGCCACCTACCCCGACCTGGCGCGCAGGCTCGGCTGGTCGGAATCCGCGGTCCGGCGCCGTCTGGAAGAACTGCGGCGCGCCCAGGTACTGCGGCTCGAGGTCGAGGTCGAGCCCGGAGTGTTCGGCTACTCGACGCAGTGTGTGCTCTGGCTGACCGTGGCGCCGGCCAAGCTGATCGACGTCGCTCGTGCCCTGGCCGCCGACGACGAAGTGGCGTTCATCGGCGCGATGACCGGTGTGCACAACCTGATCGTGATCGCGGTCCTGCGAGATTCGGCCGCCCTCGCCACCTACCTGACCGACCGGATCAGCACACTGAACGGCGTCGAACGCATGGAGGCGACACCGGTCACCTCCTATGCCAAACGCACCGCGCCCCGGCACTGATCCCCGTACACCACAAGGCCGCGCTTCCCATGGAAAGCGCGGCCCTCGGTCTCGAACCTACAGGTACTGACCCGTATTCGACTCGGTGTCGATCGCGCGGCTGGCCGAGGCGTTCTTGCCCGTCACCAGTGTGCGAATGTAGACGATCCGCTCGCCCTTCTTACCCGAAATGCGGGCCCAGTCATCGGGATTCGTGGTGTTGGGCAGGTCCTCGTTCTCGGAGAACTCGTCCACGATCGAATCGTAGAGATGCTGGATGCGCAGACCCGGGCTGCCGGTGTCGAGCACCGCCTTGATGGCGTACTTCTTGGAGCGGTCCACGATGTTCTGGATCATGGCGCCGGAGTTGAAGTCCTTGAAGTACAGGACTTCCTTGTCACCGTTGGCGTAGGTGACCTCCAGGAAGCGGTTGTCCTCGCTCTCGGCGTACATCCGGTCGACGACCCGTTCGATCATCGCGCGGATGCACTTGGCCTTGTCGCCGTCGAACTCGGCGAGATCGTCCTGGTGCAGCGGCAGGAACTCGGTCAGGTACTTCGAGAAGATGTCCTGTGCCGATTCCGCGTCCGGCCGCTCGATCTTGATCTTCACATCGAGACGACCCGGTCGCAGGATCGCGGGGTCGATCATGTCCTCGCGGTTGGAAGCGCCGATCACGATGACATTCTCGAGGCCCTCGACACCGTCGATCTCCGACAGCAGCTGCGGCACGACCGTGGTCTCCACATCGGAGGACACGCCCGATCCGCGCGTGCGGAAGATCGAGTCCATCTCGTCGAAGAACACGATCACCGGCGTGCCTTCGGACGCCTTCTCTCGTGCCCGCTGGAAGATGATCCTGATGTGCCGCTCGGTCTCACCCACGAACTTGTTCAGCAGCTCGGGGCCCTTGATGTTGAGGAAGAACGACTTGGCTTCCTTGGCATCCTCACCACGCGACTCGGCGATCTTCTTGGCCAGCGAGTTGGCCACCGCCTTCGCGATCAGCGTCTTGCCGCAGCCGGGCGGACCGTAGAGCAGCACGCCCTTGGGCGGGCGCAGCGCGTACTCACGGAACAGCTCCTTGTGCAGGAAGGGCAGTTCCACCGCGTCGCGGATCTGCTCGATCTGGCGACCGAGGCCACCGATATCGGTGTAGTCGACATCGGGCACTTCCTCCAGCACGAGGTCTTCGACCTCGGCCTTGGGAATGCGCTCAAAAGCGAAGCCCGCCTTGGTATCCACCAATAGCGAGTCGCCAGGGCGCAGCTTGCGGATCGGCGAATCGGGGTCGTCCATATCGTCGACCTCGGCGACCTTGGCCAGCGGACCCGCCAACCACACCACGCGCTCTTCGTCGGCATGGCCGACGACCAGTGCCCGGCGGCCGTCGTCGAGGATCTCGCGCAGGGTGCCGATCTCGCCGACCTTGTCGAAGTAGTTCGCCTCGACAACCGTCAGCGCCTCGTTGAGGCGGACGGTCTGGCCGTATTCGAGGGTCGTGGTGTCGATGTTCGGTGAACACGTCAACCGCATCTTGCGACCCGAAGTGAACACGTCGACCGTCTGATCCTCGTACACACCGATCAGAACGCCGTATCCGCTCGGTGGCTGACCCAGCCGATCGACTTCCTCACGCAACGCGACGAGCTGCTGACGCGCTTCCTTGAGTGTGTCCATCAGCTTGCCGTTGCGAATGGTCAGCGAATCGATGCGGGCTTCCAATTCCCGCGCATGATCCGGCGAATCGGCAAGTTGCCTTCGGAGTGCAGCCGCTTCGGCGCGTACCGCCTCGAGCTCTCTCCAGGCCGCCGAATCCGAATTCTCGATGGGGCTCATGTGCTGCTCCTCCCAGTCCCGGTCTATCAACGCTACCGGGCGCGAACTGTTCTCGCTTTCCGACATGGTTTCGTCGTGATCACATCTAGGCTGCGGTCAGCGGCCGGACGAACCATGTTAGCCTGCCCTAACCTGCTTCCGGCGACCTCCTGCGCCGACTGAACCGAAAGGTTGCTGACGATGCTTCTTCCCGCCAGGACACTGCGCGTTTCCGTGGCTACCGCCGCAGCGGCCGTCGCCGTTACCCTCGGGCTCACCGCCTGCGGCTCCGACGACAAGTCCGACACCGCAACGGCGACAACCACCAGCGCGGCGGCCGCCGGCGCCGACCACGGTGCGCACGGCACCGCGACCGCGCCGACGGCGGACGAGCTGAAGGCCACCCTGGTGCTGGTCGCGGATCCGGCCAAGCCGACCGCCGAGAAGACCGCGATCATCGTCAACGGCGACAAGCGCACCGCCAATATCGATCAGATGAACCAGGCGCTCGCCGGCTACGGCGCGCTGACCTTCGCCGTCACAGACGTCAAGGTCGAAGGCACCACCGCGACCGCACAGGTCGTCATCACGTCCCCGCACGGAGCCGCCCCGGCCATGCCGATGACCTGGGAGCACGTCGATGGCAAGTGGAAGCTCTCCGACGCCACCGCCTGCACCATGCTCGGCTTCGCCCAGGCGCCCTGCACGTCGTAGCGGGCACGGACCCGAGGCCGCCCTCGCCCGATACGAGGGGACGAGGGCGGTCTGTTGTTCGATCGGTCATGTCGCGCTCGCTACATCAGCCCTTGGACGGCCTGCGCTGCGGCTTCGGCGTGACGGTGCCCTCGGCCAGTCGCCGCGCACTCACCAAGAAGGCGGTGTGGCCCTGCATGCGATGTTCCGGCCGGACCGCAAGACCGACCACATGCCAGCCACGCACCATCGATTCCCACGAGCGCGGCTCGGTCCAGCACTCCTGCTCGCGCAATGCCTCCACGACTTTCGACAGCTGTGTGACGGTGGCCACATAGACGATCAGCACACCGCCGGGCACCAGAGCCTTACTCACGGCCGGCAGCGCATCCCATGGGGCGAGCATGTCGAGCACGACGCGATCGACCGGCGGGCCGTCGTAGGCCGCGACGTCGGCGACGGTCAGCGACCAGTTAGCCGGACGTTCGCCGAAGAACGTCTCGACATTGCGTACGGCGTGCTCGGCATGGTCATCGCGGATCTCGTAGGAGATAACTTCGCCCTGCGGGCCGACCGCGCGAAGTAGCGAACATGTCAGCGCGCCGGAGCCCGCTCCGGCCTCCAGCACCCGCGCGCCGGGGAACATATCGCCCTCGTGCACGATCTGCGCGGCATCCTTGGGGTAGATGACGGCGGCGCCGCGCGGCATCGACAGCACGTAATCGACCAGCAACGGGCGTAGCGCCAGATAGGGCGTGCCGTTGGTCGAGTTCACCACCGTGCCCTCGTCGGCGCCGATCAGGCTGTCGTGCTTGATCCCGCCGCGATGCGTGTGGAACTCCTTGCCGGGTTCCAGCACCACGGTGTAGAGGCGCCCTTTGGCATCGGTCAGCTGTACCCGGTCACCGGTGGTGAATGGCCCGGTCCGTCTGGCCGTCATGAATCTCCGTTTCGATCGGTCGATGCGGTCCTACAGCATTGGCACCGGCGTGTCGGTACCGCCGGATAGCCTGCCAGGTATGCCAGTGCCCGTGACCACGCCCCCCGCCGACGCCGACACGGCGCCCGAGCCGAGAGCGATGCCAGATCGCTCTCGCCCGGCGTTGTCCCCTTCGCGGGCAATGGATTTCAAGCAGTGCCCACTGAAATACCGCTTCCGCGCCATCGATCGGATCCCGGAGCCGCCGTCGCGCAATGCCGTGCGCGGCACGGTTGTGCATGCGGTGCTGGAGGACCTCTACGGGCTTCCGGCGGCCGAGCGCGGGCCCGAGCGCGCCGCCCTGCTCGCCGAACCGGCCTGGGCCCGTGTGCTCGCCGAACAACCCGAGATCGCCGACCTCGTGGCCGGCGACGGTCTTGCCGAATTCCTCGGCGAGGTGCGCACACTCGTCGAGACGTACTACCGGCTCGAAGATCCGACCCGGTTCGACCCGGAATCCTGCGAGTCGAGAGTCGAGGTCGAACTCGACGACGGAGTGCTGCTGCGCGGCTTCGTCGATCGCATCGATGTCGCGCCCACCGGTCAGCTCCGCGTGGTCGACTACAAGACCGGTCGCGCGCCGGGAGTGGTGCAGGAGGCCAAGGCGCTGTTCCAGCTGAAGTTCTACGCGCTGGTCGTGCTGCGCACCCGTGGCATTCTGCCCACCCAACTACGGCTGATCTACCTGGCCGACGAACAGCTGCTCACCTACGCCCCCGATGAGGACGAGCTGCTGCGCTTCGAACGCACCCTCTCCGCGCTGTGGCAGGCGATTCTCGAGGCGGGCCGCACCGGTGACTTCCGCCCGAACACCAGCTGGCTCTGCGGCTATTGTGCCTACAAAGACCTATGCCCCGAATTCGGCGGCACGCCTCCGCCGTATCCCGGCTGGCCGGATGGCGGAACCCGCGAATCACCGGATGAGACACTGGCCGACGCGGTCTCGGAGTGAGCGCCTACTTCGCACGGAACGTCAGCAGCGCATCCAGCGCGCCGCCCTGGGATCCGAGCACGTACACCGCCCCGCTCAACACCAGCACGCCCACCACGTCCCCCACGGCGATCAGCAGATTTCGAGTTCTCCGCCAAGGTCGGGCCGTCTCGACGCCGATGTCCATCACTGTCCTCCGATAGTCACGTGGCACCGCGGCGCCCCAGACATCGTCCGATACCGTCGGCATCCGGCGCCGGGAACGGATCATGAACATTTCGTGAGCAATCGAGGTCGGTCACCGCGCCGCACCCACCGGCGTGTGGATGCGGCGCGCCGGTCACACCGTGAAGTTGTGGAACAGCAGCACCGAAAGGCCGAGACCGACAAGAAGATTCACGACGACGGCCGAACCGAAGACCACGATCGGGCGCCAGCCCGCCTCGCGCAGGCCGCGCAGCGAGAACTCCAGGCCGATGGAAACGAATGCGAAGATCAGAAACCAGGTGCGCAGATCGTTGACGATCGCGATGTGGGCCACGCCGGTCTTCTTGTCCACCGACTGCAGGTAGAGGGTGCCGATGACGGAGGCGGCCACGAAGCCGATCACGAACTTCGGGAACCGCTCCCAGAACTGCGCGAGCGACGGCCGCGCCGCGCCCGCGCGCCGCTCGACCCGCAGGGTGAAGTAGGCGGTCAGCGCGATCGCGACAATGCCGATCAGTGCGTTCTGGGTGGTCTTCACGATGGTGGCGATCTGTAGCGCCTGCTCCCCCGCGATGGCGCCGGAGGCGGCGACGGCGGCGGTGGTGTCGATATTGCCGCCGATCCACGCTCCGGCCACCGCGTCGGGCAGCCCGAAAACATCAGCGAGCCACGGTAATACGAAGATCGAGGGCAGCGCGAAAATGATCACCAGTGACGCCGCGTAGGCAATCTGCTCCCGTCGGGCCTGCACCGCGCCCGCGGCCGCGATCGCCGCGCTCACGCCACAGATCGACACCGCGGACGACAGCAGAGCGCGCAGCTTGTCGTCGAGCCCGAGACGACCTCCCAGCCACCAGGTGAAGGCGAACACCGAGGTGATCAGCAGCAGCGCCTGCAGGATCGACGGACCCGCGGCGGTCACCAGAACCTTCAGGTTGATCGATGCGCCGAGCAGCACGACGCCGGTCTTGATGAAGAACTCGGTGCGGAAGCCGGCCGAAAGACGTTCGCGCAAGTCGAGTTTGGTGAGTACCCCATTGCCCAGCAGTCCGATGGCGATCGCGTAGACCGGGAACTCGATCGACTTGGCGACCCGCTGGAACGGAGTGTCGACGGCCCAGCGCGGCACATGGGTGTCGAAATAGCGGGTCAGCGCACCCAGCAGTAGGACGACGGCAATGCCTGCCGCCACCTCCGTCACCGTCGGGCGGGTGATCGCCTGCAACGCAGCGGTTTCCGACTGCACCGGCGTATCGGGCCGCGCGGCATCGACCCCGTTGTCGCCCTCAGCTTCCGCGGATACCACGGCTTCGGGTTCCGACATCATGGCACCAGCCAATCCGGGATAGCGCCGAGCAGAACCAGCGCAATGAGGGTAAGACCGACGATGGCCGCCAGCCAGTCCTCACTCCACGCGAATGTGCTGCCCGAGCGTTCTTCGGGCGATGTCTGTGACACGGATGTGCTCCTTGCGTTCCTCATCGAGAGGCCGCACGGTACCAACGCTGGATCGGACAACACATCGGTTGCACTCAGTGTGAATCAATCGCCTGCGGCCCCACGCCGGGGAACGACCGCTTGACCTTCCGATGGCGAGAGCCGCAGGGTTACCGCATGGAACTCACTCTGCGTACGACTTCCCGGGCCGTAGTTCAGGTCGCCGCGGGACTCGTCAGCGGAGCGGCTATCTGGTCGGTTGCGTGGTTCGGTTGGCTCGCTATCAGCGCGGCGTTCGAAACGGCGTCGCTCATGCTGCTGTTGTTCGGCCCCTTTTTCTTCCTCGGCACCTTGGCGACCGCACTATGGCTCCGCGTTCCGCCACTTCGTGTCTATGCGGTGGCGATGCCCTTCGGCGGGATCGTGCCATTCGTCTATACGGTCGCCACGATCATGGAGATCTCACACGGCATCCACCAGAACGCATGATCCGCATCGAGGGCACGGCCGCGCCACACGGACGATAACGTCAGAAAGCTCGGCAGGAGCGGATGTCGGTGGCGAGGATGGCTTTGGCACCGAGATCGGCAAGCTGGTCCATCACCTCGTTGCCCTGCTTGCGCGGGACAAGAGCGCGGACGGCGACCCAGTCCTCGTCGGTGAGCGGCGACACCGTCGGCGATTCGAGACCAGGGGTGATCTGCACCGCGGCGTCGAGCAGTGCCCTCGGGCAGTCGTAATCCAGCATCAGGTACTGCTGTGCGAACACCACGCCCTGAACGCGCGCGATGAGCTGGTTGCGTGCGCGGTCCTGCTGATCGGAGCCGGCGCGTTCGATCAGCACGCCCTCCGAATCGCACAGCGTCTCACCGAACGCGACCAGGTTGTGCTGACGCAACGTGCGCCCGGAGCCGACCACGTCGGCGATGGCGTCGGCGACGCCGAGCTGGATGGAGATCTCGACCGCGCCGTCGAGGCGGATCACCTCGGCCTCGATGCCGCGTGCACGCAGATCGCTGAGCACCAGATTCGGGTACGAGGTGGCGATGCGCTTGTCGTAGAGGTCCTCGACCTTCCATTCGCGACCGGCCGGGGCGGCATAGCGGAAGGTGGAGCGGCCGAAGCCGAGCGAGAGCCGTTCCTGGACGGTGGCGCCGGAATCCAGCGCGAGGTCGCGGCCGGTGATGCCGAGGTCGAGCTCGCCCGACCCGACGTAGATGGCTATGTCCTTGGGCCGCAGGAAGAAGAACTCCACCTGGTTGGCCGGATCGAGGACGGTCAGGTCACGGGAATCGGTGCGCTTGCGGTAGCCGGCCTCGGACAGGATCGAGGTGGCGGATTCGGACAGGGCGCCTTTATTGGGGACTGCGACGCGCAGCATGGGGAGGGTGTCCTTTCGGAAGGGAGAAACTTTGGAATCCGGCGACCGTCACAGATGTCGGTACACGTCTTCAAGCTTCAATCCGCGGCCGACCATCAGCACCTGGACCCAATAGAGCAGTTGCGAGATCTCCTCCGCGAGCGACTCGTCGCTCTCGTGCTCGGCGGCGAGCCACACTTCACCGGCTTCCTCGAGCACCTTCTTACCCTGGCTATGCACGCCTGCGTCCAGCGCAGCGACAGTCCCCGACCCCTCGGGGCGGGTGACTGCACGATCCTGGAGCTCGGTGAACAGGGTTTCGAAGTTCTTCACGAGGGGACATTCTCTCAGACCCCCAAGCGGGCCTGTTGCTGCGGGCCGCGCCGACCGCTACGCCGCCCGTCATCCCCGCCGATCGCCACTCGCCCGGCAGGACACCGCCGGCAACGACCACCGGACCCCTCGTCCGTGGGCACGCGTCGCCGCACAGGCCACCGATGAGGTCCGGCCGCCGCCACCACGACGGCCGGAGCATCGGAACCGCCTGATCACGCGCCCGACAGCAGCGCCTCCAGGTCAGCGACAGCCGTGCGCAGATGATCGGCGAACGCATGCATCTCGTTGGCGACCGCGCGCGGCGTCGCGAGGTACAGATTCCACCGGTCCGGGAGCAGCACGTACGCGATGCCGATGCACGTGGGGCTGGTGGACCCGAACCCGAAGTAACGGATGTTGACCGACGGCGCCGAGCTGGTGCTCAGATAGTCGTCGCGCATGATCGTCCAGCCGGGGCTGTCGTAGAGCGGGATCGGCGCTTCCACGCCGAGTTCGGCGCCGCGGCGGCGTTGAATCCACTGCAGTTCCCACAGGTGCTGTTCGGGCGCGTCCCCCGCCTGGCACTGCTTGGCCCGCGCGACGTGTGCGGCGGCCGCGGCCTGTGCCGCAGTCACCCGGTCGGCGGCGTCGGTCGCGGGATCCTGCATGGCGTCGACGAAAGCCACCAGCTGCGGGGTCACCACCCGCATCGCCTCGGTGCGACCGTTGCGGTATTGGCGCGTCGCGATGGATTCGTAGGTGGCGCCGGTGAGACCTTTGCTGCGGCGGTGGGCCAGCTGATAGCTCAACTGCGCGAAGGCGTCCGGCGAGATGCCGAGCTGCTTGGCCCGCGCGGTGCCGAAGTTCTCGAAAGTGACTGTGGTGGTGGCATTCTCGGCGGCATATCGAGCGAAAGCCGCACCCGCCGACGCGATATCGCTGCGCTGGGTGGCGTCGAGCACGAACTCGATCGGTTCGACCGGGGGCAGCCCCTGCGGCTGTGCGCCGGACCGGTCGGCATGCTCTTGCGCGGGCTTTTCCAGCAACGTATCCACGAACGACAGGATGGTGGTGCCGTCCAACCCGCAGTGCTCGATATTGATGCCGGCCTGTCCGTCGCCGAAGACGATGAACGACACGGCCTTGTCGAACCACCTGTTGGCGCTGTCGCCGTGCAGCAGCTGATCGCAGGCCTGCAATTCGTCGCGCGGGGTGAAGTCCTCCAGACACAGGCAGAACAATGCGGTCTCGATGGTGTCCAGCGCCGCGACGTTGGCCGGGTCGGCGCGCAACCCTTGCCTGCTCGCCGCCCATTCGGCGCGCGCCTTGGTGGTGAGATGCCCGACCGAGGTGTCGGTGCGGGCCGAGCGCGCGCCGGCCTTCAGTACCGCGCGCAGACCGTCGGCGAGGTCATCGAGCGAGTACGGCGCGCCATCGGGCCCGATCACATCCATCCGGAACATGCTCCCGCGGAAGAACACGACGATGTGCCCGGCCTCCGACGGCCCCGGCCATTCCGCGCTGTAGGGCACCCGTACGGAATCCTGTTCCGCGCCGGGAATCCGCGTCTCGGAGAACAGGTACTTGTGCTGCCACATCGTCAGCAACTGCCCGCGCTGGGTGGCAGGCGCGACCTCCTCGGCGTCCAGGGCCAGTTTGTAGTCGACGGCGGCCGCGACAATCCCCGCCGCGCGCTCCACCTGGCCGGGAGCTGTCGAGGTGGCCAACGGCGTGTCGTCGCGGAAGAGGAAGAAGAAGTTGGCGTTCAATGCGATTCGATCGCGCCTGCCGAGGTAGCGCGACGGCCAGAACAGATCCAGCCAGCTCCCGACGCCCGGGGTCGCGTCGTATTCCGCCAGTGCGGCGTGCAGTGTCCGGCCGGGGCCGTCCGCGCGCAGCAGGTCGGCGACCGCCGCCTCGGTGGTGGCGATTTCATCGGCGGTCAGCAGCGGTGCGCACCATTCCAGGAATCGGGCACAGCTGTCCTCCAGCGTCGGCAGCGGCACCCGGGGCAGGTGTTCGTCGGCGGCGAAGGTGCGTTGACTCAATGCAGTTCCTCGGGGTCGGCGTGTTCGGTCAGCGGGCGGGAGAGGTACAGGTTGGCGTAGAGCCAGCCTTCGGTTTCGTGATCGGTGGTGTCGATGCCATTGTCGGACAGAGTGTTCAGCACCTGCGCGCGTTCGGTGCCGGAGGCGAACCTGCGTTGCTCGAAGATGCCGGGCGCCTGCTCGGTGCGGTAGCCGAGCGCGGCAAGCTCCGCGGCCATCGGCTCGAAGCTGAACATGCGCAAGACGAAGTGTGCCATCCACGGCCGCCGATGTGGGTGTGCGAGCACAACCCGGGACAACGTCTTTTCGGTCACGTAACCGATACAGCCGGTGGACACGACGATATCCGCGGTTGCCAGGATGGCACGTTGCGCCTCGGTCGGGTCTGCGGCCTCCAGGTCGGCATGCACGGTGTCGTGCAGAAATCCGGCGGCGTCGGCGTAGGACAGGGCGGGGCGAGCGGCGTCCATGCCGATGAAGCGAACGTCGGGCAGCCGGTCCTGCGCGGCCAGCCGGGCCCGATCGCGGGCGATGAGGGCGGCCTGGTCGCCTTCGGCCTGCCGGTAGTGCTCGGCGAGTTCGCCGATGGTGGTGTCCAGGCGCAGCAATGCCGCATTGACGCCGTAGGAGCACCCGATGTCGAGCACCGTCGGGGTGCTCACCCGCGCCGCAGCGCGATACTCCCGAATCTGTTGCTGGAAGAATGGTTTCGCCAGTTCCGGAATCCGATAGTCGAGCTGGGCCATCCGAGCGTAGTAGTCGCGGGGATCGGGACGGGTGTAGATATCGTCGAAGGAAGCTTTCCCGGTCGTGTGTAACGGCACTGGCACTAGTTCGTTCCTTTCGGGTCGAGCTCTGCACTGCGCAGGCAGCGTCGTTGTACTCAGTCGAGCAATCGGTCGCCTCGGACGGCGTCGGCCGCGGCGGCCAGGTGATCGGGCAGCACCCGCCCGAACAGCTGGCGCGTGCGCTCCACGGTGCCGATGACACCGGGACGATTCGTGTAGGCGAAGATCGCCGAATGTCGTTGCGTGCCGCCCTCGACCGGCGACACCCGGTGCAGCGAGAAGCGACCCTTGAACAGCTGCAGGTCACCGGGCCGCAGGTCCAGGCGCCGGATCAGCCGTGCTCCCGCGCCGGTGAGCACGTCGCGCACGTCGTCGAGGTTCTCGGCCTCGGTCGAGCGAATATTGGGGCAGTACTCGAAGACACCACCCGTCTCGGCGGGCTGGGTCAGCATGCTGACGGTGAATTCGTTGGTGTCGAAATGCCACGGATGCGACATTCCGGGCGCGACGACATTCAGACAGAGTCCGGCCAGCGGATCGGCGAATTCGTGCAGTTCGGACAGCCCGAAACACTCCGCGACGAACCGCTGGAACACCGCGCTGGTGTAGAGGCGGTGGATCAGCGCGTCGACAGGGATCCGATCGCGCGGCACGAACGCATTTCCGCGGGTAAGCACGATCCGTCCCGGATGATCTTCCGGCAGTTCGGTATCCAGCGGAATGTTGTACGCATTCACCCGCTCGACCTCGTAATACGCCTCGGGCGCTATGGTCTCCCCCTGCGCGCGCAGCGTCTGGATCAGCTCCGGCCGGATGAATTCCCGCAGCACTGTGCAGCCGACCTCGGCCAATTCCGCCCGCGCCCGCGCCACCGCATCCCGCCAGGACGATCCCCCGGGGTCCGCGAGCGAATATCGTGCCGTATCGACGATTTCATCCAGCACTCCCGTCGCTGCCATGGCGTAATCTTGGTGCAGCATTCGCAGACACGCCCGAGATTCGGAAAGATTGCCCGTGACTACCGTCACACCTACGAGCAGCACTCATTTGTGTTGCGGCACAGTAACTCTCACCGAGACTCGCCCGACAGCGGCGACGCATGCCCATCGGCCACAATGGCATCAGCCGAGTTGTTGTGGCGCAGAACAATATCAATGCTGATGGCCGGATTCTGCCGAACCCACTGTCGCGTCCCGTACGCGCAATGCCTCGTGCAGATCGCCGAGAGTCAACCCGATCAGCGAATCACGGAAGACGCGTCCCGGCAGCGGCGGCACCGGAATCTCGCACGGGATCACGATCACCGCGCAGCCCGCGGCCTGGGCCGCACGCGCG
This sequence comes from Nocardia sp. NPDC057440, assembly GCF_042802915.1. Taxonomy (NCBI): domain Bacteria; kingdom Bacillati; phylum Actinomycetota; class Actinomycetes; order Mycobacteriales; family Nocardiaceae; genus Nocardia; species Nocardia sp. NPDC057440. The sequence continues at coordinate 124,668 of NZ_JBHVDF010000007.1, read as the reverse complement.
CCGGTCGGCGAATCCTCGATGGCGACGCAGTTGCGCGGGTCGACGCCGAGCAGTTCCGCGGCACGCAGATAAATGTCGGGTTCGGGCTTGCCGTTGGCCACCTCGTCGCCGCAGACCGACTCGTCGAAGAAGTCGCGGCCGAGGGTGTCGAGTCCGAATTCGGTGAGCGACCGCTTGGTGTTGGTGACCAGTGCCGTGGCAAGTCCCGCCGTCCGCACCAGAGCCAGTGCGTCTTTCGCACCGGGACGCCACGGAATCGGGCCGGCCATCAGCTCGGTCACCCGCCGCTCCAGAAACTCGCCCGCCGCGCGAACGGCGGCGGCCGTGTGCTCGATACCGAGACCGTCGAACATGATGCGCAGTGCGTCGGGCCCCGAAGCACCGATCAACGCGTGCCGCAGGTCCTGGGTCATCTCGTGGCCGTGCTCGCGCGCCAACTCACGGACACCGATGTCCCACAGCTTCTCCGAATCCAGCAGAGTGCCGTCCATGTCCCACAGCACACCCACCAGGCGGGTGGTCATCAAACAATCCCCTTCCTGACACTGACCATGAGCCCAGAACCTAGGTCCCGGACGCGGAGACCAGCATTCGCTGCCCGTCCGGGACAACCTGGATCCATCGATTCTCGGACCTCGTCTCACCGGTCGTCATAACGTAGGTCAGCGAGGCGACTGCTCGGTTCTCACCATTCGGCGTGACCGCACCCACGCTCACCGAGCGCACCGAGCCCCAGAACCTGGCGTAGGCGTCATAGCCGCCGGTCTGGGCCTGATAGGCGGGCGACAACTGGGACCAGGCGGCGCCCACATTGCCGGGCAGCGTGCCGTAGTAACCCTGGATGAATTGCGCGATCCGCTCGGCCGTGGGCGGGCCGAACGGTGTGGTGATGGTGGTGGCCGGCGGGCGGGTGGTGGTGGGTTTGACCGATGAGCTCGGCGTGACCGACGCCGAGGGACCAGGAGTCGTCGTCGGCTGCGATGCGGCGGATGTCGCTGCGGACGGCTCCTGCGGTGCGGGCCCGATGGCGTTCGTCGACGGGTCCGCCGGGTTTTCCGGGGTGCCCGACAGGACGGCACCGGTCGGCGGCGCGGCGGTCGGGCCATCCGCACCGTCGCCGCTGGTCGAGGCAATAATCAGTCCGAGGACGATGAGCACCGCGACGACCGCGATCGCCGCGACGGCAAGCAACCGCCCGCGCGATTGCCCGTCACCGGAACCGCCGGGCAGCGTGCCACCCGACCGGGTGGGCGGCGCGGGCGGTGCGGCGACCGCAGCGGCGGCAGGAGCGCCCGGCACCGCGGCGGCGGAGATCATCTCGGTGGTCCCGGTGGCATTGCCCGTCCCGGCGACGCCGTCGGAGCCGGGGGCGGCCAGCACCGTCGTCGCTTCCGCCCCTGGAGCGGGCAGCGTCTTCGTCGATGCCGGTGCCGACGCCAAGGCCGGGATACGGCCCGCGGCAACGGCTTGCATGGCCTCCTGCGCCTCGCGCATGGTGGGGCGCGCATCGATCGTCGGCGCGAGCAGCCGCAACAGCACCGGTCCGAGCGCACCGGCCTGCTTCGGCGGCGGTATCTCCCCGCGCGCCACCGCGTGCAACACCGCCAACGGGTTGTCGCCCTCACCGAACGGCGGTGAACCCTCGACCGCCGCGTACAGGGTGGAACCGAGCGCGAACACGTCGGAGGCCGACTCGGGATTCTCGCCGCGCGCCACCTCCGGCGCCAGGTAGGCCGGTGTGCCCGCCAGGAAACCGGTCGCGGTGACGGTCACATCGCCGACCGCGCGGGAAATGCCGAAGTCGGTGATCTTCACCGTCCCGTCATCGCCGACAAGCAGATTCGCCGGTTTCACGTCCCGGTGCATGATGCCCGCATCGTGCGCGGCGGCCAGCGCACCGGCGGCCTGGGCGCCGATCTTGGCCACCTCCATCGGCGTGAGCGTGCGCTTGCCGGACAGTTTCGCCGCCAGACTCGGGGCGTTCATGTACTCCATCACCAGCCACGGCTGGCCGTCCTCTTCGGCGACATCGAAGACGGTGATCGCATTGGGATGATGCAGACGGGCCGCGATCCGGCCCTCCCGCATCGCACGCAGCCTGGCCTCGATGGCGGCCGACCGGGACAGGCCCGGTGCGAGCAGCAGCTGCTTCACCGCGACGGTACGGCGCAATCGGACGTCGGTCCCCCGCCACACGACCCCCATCGCACCGGTGCCTATCGGATCCGTGATCCGATACCGTCCCGCGATCAACCGATCCGAGGTCATGGTGTTGTGCCCCTCCTGCTTGCCCGCCGAGTCGTCCAGCACTCCGCGCGTAAGCGGAAATCGTCCAAAATCTTACGCGCTGAAGTACATTGCACCCGAATGCAGCAGGGCGACGGCATCCGCCGACTGCTCCGGATGCAGTTGCAATGCTTCCGACAATGTCATACCCACCTGACATACATCCACCATCGCGCGCGATCTTCCGCGATTCCGCAGGTCACCGCAGGCCCTGTCAGCAAAACAGCCCGGCGCGCCCTGGCTACGGAATTTCCCGCGATCGGCCAGGACCTGCACCGCGGTCGCATATTTCGAGGCAATCACGGCAATAGCCGGTCCAACAGCGCTGCGACCACGCGGGATCCGATGCGTTGAGAATCACACCGTCCCATGCGGTCCGATCACCGACGACGGTCGAACCTCGCTCGGCACGGCGTGACTGTCGACGGCAGCGTCCAGCAGTGACATCAGGCATCCGACGGTGGTTGCACGGCTGTTCCCCTGGGCTTCCCGCCTCGGACAGACGCGCGGAGTCTACGCATTCTTCGGCGTATCGCCGACGTCTGGCACGCATTGCCACGCGGACCGCCACCGATGGCTCCGACACGAAGATTTGCTCGCGCGTCCCGGCGTGACTCCACCGAATACGCACTGGTGACAATAGGGTTGAAGCCGACCAACGGCGTCGATCCCTCCTGTACTGGAGCCAACTATGAAACGCTGAATCCATGACACGTGCGGGTCCGAAGAACATGGAGTGGATCCCCGGCGGGACTTTCTGGATGGGGTCCGAAAACTTCTATCCGGAAGAAAGTCCCGTTCATCAGGCCACCGTGGATGGCTTCTGGATGGATACCCATCCGGTAACAGTGGCCGAGTTCCGGCGGTTCATCAAGGACACCGGATACGTCAGCACCGCCGAAACGCCGCCAGAACCGGCGCAGCACCCGGAAGCAGACCCGTCGTTGCTGGTGCCAGGTTCCTTGGTGTTCATCCCCACCCCAGGACCTGTGCCGCTCGATGACTACCGGCGCTGGTGGTCTTTTACGCCTGGCGCGGATTGGCGCCATCCACAGGGACCCGGCAGCAATCTCGATGGACGGCAACGCCATCCGGTCACCCAAGTGTCCTGGTTCGACGCCTCGGCCTACACCCAGTGGGCCGGCAAGGAACTGCCGACCGAAGCAGAGTGGGAATTCGCCGCCCGGGGTGGCTTGGACCGGCAACCGTTCGTGTGGGGCGCAACGCATGAACCTGGCGGCAGGCGCGCCGCCAACGTCTGGCAGGGCCGGTTTCCCTGGGAGAACCTCAATGGGGACGGCGTCGCGGGCACGTCGCCGGTGGGCCGGTTCCCGCCGAACGGCTATCGACTCAGCGATATGGCGGGCAATGTGTGGGAGTGGACGGTGAACTACTACACCGCCGACCACTCGGAGGCGGAGCAGACCCTGACACCGGCAGCCGCCTGCTGCATTCCCGCCAGCCCACGCGAGGCCGTTGCGCCCACTCCCGAGCCCGGCGAGTCTTACGCACGCCGTGTGATCAAAGGCGGCTCGTACCTGTGTGCGCCGAACTACTGCCTGCGATATCGACCTGCGGCGCGTCAGGGCCAGACCGAGGAGACCTCCACATGTCACATCGGTTTCCGCTGCATCGTCAGACCCTGATGACCGAAACCTTTCTCCACAGAGTCAGTCGCGCCGGAAGCCGACTCCGGTTTCCGGAAGTGTGCTGATAATCCGCGATATCGGATCTGCCGAATCGCACTCCGCCACCCACATCACCGGCGTCAGCCGAGGACGCACCCGCAGCCCGGGATCGGGGCTAATCGGCACAAGGCCGACGGTGGCAAGTCTCCATGGGGACACGCAGACCGGTCACTGCGACGGGCGACGATCGGTCTGCGTGTCCTATTCGTGTCTGTCATGGTCGGGCAGCAGTCATTCGCGGGAGAGCATGGCGACGGCTTCGCGTTCGAGGTCGACGTAGGGTTCGCCACTGACATCCACCGCCACCCGGTGCAAGGTGCCACCGGTGAACGCCCACGGAGCGGATCCGGGGTAGTCGTCGGTGACCGATTCCCCGCTGTCGCGGCCGGCGTGCAGACCCTCGCCAGCGATACTGAACTTGCCTGCCTGGGTTTTGATCCGTCCCGCACCGACCTTGCGGTCACCGTAGTACAGGTTCACGACGCCGTGCGCGGTGCCGGGCGGATCCTCACCGTCCTTCTCGAACGATGCCGCCAGGATCAGGTTCTCCCCGGTCGGCAGGTCCTCGGACGCGCTGATCCTCTGTTCCTCGCTGCCGAGGAAGTTGTAGACGTAGTGCAGCCGATTGTCCTTGACATAGAGGGCGTGCCCGCCGAACCGGCCGCCATGGGAGAACAGCACCCCGGCCGCGCCCGGTTCCGGGATATCGACAAGCGCGCCGATCGAGTACGAGCGGTTGCGGATGTTGACGGCGACGGACTCGGGCACTTCGGCTCCACCCGGACGGTAGACGTACCGGTTGCGGGGCGGGGCGAGCTGCGGACGCGGGGTGGTGACGATCTCGACGGCGGCGCGATCGTCGAGCGGCAACGCCTGGTTCGCACCTGCCTCGTGGAACCACAACCCAACCAGCTCGGCGAGCCGCACGGGCTCCTCGGCGGCGAGGTCGCGAAGCTCCGATCGATCCTCGTGGCAGTGGTAGAGCTCCCAGGTGTCCTCTGGGAAGTGACCCCAGCCGCTGATCGCGGGATGGGTGGTGACGGCCTTCCAACCGTCGTGCCAGATACCCCGGGTGCCCAGCATCGAATAGAACTGCGTGCGCTTGGCGGTCGGGATGTTGGCGGCGTCGAAGCTGTAGCGCATGCTGACACCCTGCAAGGGGTGCTGGGTGTACCCCTTCACCGTGTCCGGGAGTTCGATGCCGATGCAGTCCAACAACGTCGGGACCACATCGATCGCGTGGTGGTACTGGTCGCGGGTCTCGCCCCGTGCTTCGATCCCTGCGGGCCACGAGAAGATGCACGGGTCGGCGGTGCCGCCGTTGAACGAGTAGCGTTTCCACATCTTGAACGGGGTGTTGAAGGCCATCGCCCACCCGTTCGGGTAATGGTTGTAGGTCTTGGTGCCACCCAACTCGTCCAGTTTGGCGAGATTTTCGGTCAGATCGTCGGGTACACCGTTGGCGAACTTGTTCTCGTTGACCGACCCGGTGGGACCGCCTTCGCCGCTGGCGCCGTTGTCGGAGACCACCACGATGATGGTGTTGTCGAGCTGCTCGATGTCCTCGAGATAGTCCAGCAGCCGACCGATCTGGTCGTCGCAATGCGAGACGAATCCCGCGTACACCTCAGCCATCCGGGCGAACAGACGTTTCTCGTCGCCGGAGAGGGAGTCCCACGGTTTGGTGTAGTCCAAGGCCGGGAAAGGTTTCCCGTCAGGACCGGTACGGGTCTCGGGGGTGCCGATCGGGTTCAGCGGCGGCAACTCGGTGTCGGCGGGGACCAGACCCATCTCCTTCTGCCGGTCCAGGATCTGCTCCCGCATCGCCTCGTAGCCCGCGTCGAACCGGCCGCGGTAGCGGTCTGCCCATTCACGGGGTACCTGGTGCGGGGCGTGGGCACAGCCCGGCGCGTAGTACAGGAACACCGGCCGCTCCGGGGCGATCGCCTTGACGTCTCCGATGTAGTCGAGGGCCTTGTCGGTGATGTCCACACTGAAGTGGTAACCCTGCTCCGGGGTGGCGGGCTGCTCGACAGGATGGTTGTCGTGGACCAGGTCGGGGTACCACTGGTTCGTCTCGGCGCCGAGAAAGCCGTAGAAGCGCTCGAATCCGCGGCCGATCGGCCAATTCCTTTTGGTGGACGCCAAATTCATCTCGTCCTCGGCACACAGATGCCATTTGCCGACCATCGCGGTGGAAAAGCCTTGCTCGACCAGGACCTCGGCGAGGGTGGCGCACCCCGGCGGGATGTGCCCGTTCGCGCCGGGGAAGCCGACCGCCGCCTCACTGATGCACGCCATGCCGTTGGTGGTGTGGTTGCGGCCGGTCAGCAGGCAGGATCGGGTCGGGGAACACAGCGCCGTGGTGTGCCACTGGCCGTAGCGCAGACCGTTGGCCGCGATCCGGTCGATATTCGGGGTGTCGATGGGGCCGCCGTAGCAGCCGAGCGCCCCGAATCCTACGTCGTCGAGCACGATGTACAGCACGTTCGGCGACCCCGGTGGCGCCTTCGATTGCTCGTACGGACCCCAGTCGGGTATCGAGTCGCGAATGTCGAGATTGACGAGTCCTCTGAATGGCTTGGCCATTGCGTGCTCCTCGTGCGGGGGGTCCCCCTCTTCCTCCACTACACCATCACCAAACCCACTTGAACAGGGCCGTTAGCGCAGGTAACCGTGCGTAGCAGGACTCACCTCGAAGCCTGCTGGAGGCGACTGCCGACGGTGTGGCACACGCCGAAACCGCTGCACTGAAGGATCACTCGGATCGAGCACCTGTTCAAGATCAAGAACGATCGGTTCGAACACCGACGTGGCCGAGTCAGCAGTCGATCGATCTGTTGTTCCGGGCAGCGGTAGGCCGGATCAGGCGTTGAAGTACTTGGCTTCCGGATGCAGCAGCACGAACGCGTCGGTCGACTGCTCAGGATGCAACTGCAACTCCTCGGAGAGGACCACCCCGATCCGACCAGCTTCCAGCAGGTCCACCAGCTTCGCGCGGTCTTCCAGCTCGGGGCAGGCGCCGTAGCCGAACGAGTAGCGGGCGCCCCGGTAGCCGAGTTTGAAGTAGTCCTGTACATCCGCCGGGTCGGATTCAGCGACCGAGTGCCCGTCCAGAACCAACTCTTCGCGCACGCGGCGGTGCCAATACTCGGCCAGCGCCTCGGTGAGCTGTACGCCGATGCCGTGCACCTCGAGGTAGTCGCGGTAGTTGTCGGCGGCGAACAGTTCGTTGGCGAAGTCGGCGATCGGCTGGCCCATGGTGACCAGCTGGAACGGCAGCACATCCACCTGGCCGGTCCGCTTCGCCTGCTCTCGGGAGCGAATGAAGTCGGCGATGCAAAGGAAGCGGTCGCGCTGCTGACGCGGGAAGGTGAACCGATACCGTTCCGGCGCATCCGGACTCGGCTCGGTCAGCACGATGACGTCATCGCCCTCGGACACAGCGGGGAAATATCCGTACACCACCGCGGCATGCTGCAGCACGCTCTCGGTGCTGAGCCGGTCGAGCCAGTACCGCAGCCGTGGCCTGCCCTCGGTCTCCACCAGTTCCTCGTAGCTCGGCCCCTCGCCGCCGCGCTGGCCGCGCAGACCCCACTGGCCGAGGAACAGGGCGCGCTCGTCGAGCAGCCCCGAATATTCCTGCAGCGAGAGACCTTTCACCACGCGGGTGCCCCAGAACGGCGGCACCGGCACCGGCAGATCCGCGGCTACATCCGAGCGTGCGGGCACCTCGACCGGCACCTCGACCGCCTTGCGCTGTTCGGCGATGCGCTTGGAACGCTCGTGGCGCGCCTTGCGCTCGGCGGCCTTCTCGCGCTCGGCGATCGCCTCCGGGCTGTCCGGGTCGATGCCGCCGCCACGCTTGCGGGTCATGATGTCGTCCATCAGCCGCAGGCCTTCGAACGCGTCGCGGGCGTAGTGCACATCGCCCTCGTAAACCTCGGTCAGGTCGTTCTCGACATAGCCGCGGGTCAGCGCCGCACCGCCGAGCAGCACCGGGAACTGCTCGGCAACGCCCTTGGAGTTGAGCTCCTGCAGGTTCTCCTTCATCACCACCGTCGACTTCACCAGCAGCCCGGACATGCCGATCACATCGGCCTTCTTGTCGACGGCCGCGTCCAGGATGGTCGCGATGGGCTGTTTGATGCCGAGGTTCACCACCTCGTAGCCGTTGTTCGACAGGATGATGTCGACCAGGTTCTTGCCGATGTCGTGCACATCGCCCTTGACGGTGGCCAGCACGATGCGGCCCTTGCCACTGTCGTCGGTCGCTTCCATATGCGGCTCCAGGTGCGCGACGGCCGCCTTCATCACTTCGGCCGACTGCAGCACGAACGGCAGTTGCATCTGTCCGGAACCGAAGAGCTCACCGACCGTCTTCATGCCCGACAGCAGTGTCTCGTTGATGATCTGCAGCGGCGGCACCTGTTGCATCGCCGCGTTCAGATCGTCTTCCATGCCGTTGCGCTCGCCGTCCACGATGCGCCGGGCGAGGCGCTCGAACAGCGGCAGCGCGGCGAGTTCCTCGGCGCGCGAGGCGCGCGAGGACGACGTCGACACCCCCTCGAACAGTCCCATCAGCTTCTGCAGCGGGTCGTAATCCTCGGTGCGGCGGTCGTACACCAGGTCCAGTGCTGTCTCGCGCTGCTCGTCGGGGATGCGCGCCATCGGCAGGATCTTCGAGGCGTGCACGATCGCGGAATCCAGTCCGGCCTGGACGCATTCGTGCATGAACACCGAGTTCAGCACCTGACGGGCCGCGGGATTCAAGCCGAAGGAGATGTTCGACAGGCCCAGAGTCGTCTGCACCTCGGGGTGCTTGCTCTTGAGCAACCGAATCGCCTCGATGGTTTCGATGCCGTCGCGACGCGACTCCTCCTGACCGGTGCCGAGGGTGAAGGTCAGCGTGTCGATGATGATGTCGCTCTCGAGCACGCCCCAGTTGCCGGTGATGTCGGCGATGAGCCGCTCGGCGATCGCCACCTTCGTCTCGGCGGTGCGGGCCTGGCCTTCCTCGTCGATGGTCAGCGCGACCACGGCGGCGCCGTGCTCGGCGACCAGCTTCATCGTCTGCTGGAAGCGTGAATCCGGGCCGTCGCCGTCCTCGTAGTTCACCGAGTTGACCGCGCAGCGGCCACCGAGATGCTCCAAACCGGCCTGCAGCACCGGTGTTTCGGTGGAATCGAGCATGATCGGCAGTGTCGAGGCCGTCGCCAGTCTGCTGGCGAGGGCCTCCATGTCCTTGGTGCCGTCGCGGCCGACGTAGTCGACGCAGAGGTCGAGCATGTGGGCGCCGTCGCGGGTCTGGTCCTTGGCGATGTCCAGGCACTTCTGCCAGTCCTCTGCGAGCATCGCGTCGCGGAAAGCCTTGGAGCCGTTGGCGTTCGTGCGCTCACCGATCATCAGGATGCTGGCATCCTGCTCGAACGGCACCGCCGTGTACATGCTCGACACACTCGGCTCGTGCACCGGCGTACGGCGGGCATCGATGGGCGGCAGCGTCCGTTCGACCTCGCGCACCGCCGCGGTGACCTGACGGATGTGTTCGGGCGTGGTGCCGCAGCAACCGCCGACCAGCGCGAGCCCGAACTCGGAAACGAAGCCGCGCAACGCGATGGCCAATTCTTCGGGCGTCAGCGGGTACTCCGCGCCGTTCGCGCCGAGGATCGGCAGGCCCGCGTTCGGCATCACCGACACCGGAACCTCCGCGTGCCGGGAAAGATGGCGCAGATGCTCGCTCATCTCATCGGGTCCGGTCGCGCAGTTCAGCCCGATCATGTCGATGCCGAGTGGTTCCAGCGCGGTCAGCGCCGCGCCGATCTCGCTGCCGACCAGCATCGTTCCGGTGGTCTCCACGGTGACGTGGGTGATGATCGGAATCCGTCTGCCCAGCTTTGCCATCGCGCGCTGGCTGCCGGTCACCGCCGCCTTCACCTGCAGCAGGTCCTGACAGGTCTCGATCAGAATGGCATCGGCGCCGCCGTCGAGCATGCCGAGCGCGGCCTCGCCGTAGGCATCGCGCAGCGCGATGTACGGAGCATGACCCAGCGTGGGCAGCTTGGTGCCGGGCCCCATCGACCCGAGCACATAGCGCGGCGTGCCGTCGGCGCTCGGCCCCATCTCGTCGGCGACCTCGCGCGCCAGCCGGGTCCCACGCTCGGACAGATCGCGAATTCGGTCCGCGATGTCGTAGTCGGCCAGGTTCGGCAGATTGCAGCCGAAGGTATTCGTCTCGACCGCGTCGGCGCCCGCCTCGAAGTAGGCGCGATGAATATCGCGCAGCACATCCGGGCGAGTGTCGTTGAGGATCTCGTTGCATCCCTCGAGCCCGCGGAAGTCGTCGAGCGTCAGATCCGCCGCCTGCAACATGGTGCCCATCGCGCCATCGCCGATCACCACACGCCGACTGAGCGTGTCGAGAAGCGTGGTATCGAACTCGGCGGGAGTGGACGCAGACATGGGTTCAAGCGTAGTGGGCAGGTTCGACAACCCGTACCACCGTACCGGTGTCCGCCGCCACACCGACCCAGACGGCACCCGCCGCAGCGGCGAACACGCAGCGCCGCAGGCGTGGCAAAGTCAACAGAGCTTCCTCACACACCGTAGGCTGAGCGGGGTGAACTCCAGTGAATCCCCGGTGTCACCCGAGCCGGAACTGCCCACTTTGCGGGATCCGGTGCTCGTCGCCGCCTTCGAGGGCTGGAACGATGCGGGTGACGCGGCCAGTGGCGCCGTCGAACATCTGGAACTGATCTGGGATGCCGAGCCGCTTGCCGAACTCGATTCCGAGGACTACTACGACTACCAGGTCAATCGGCCTACCGTGCGTCAGGTCGACGGTGTGACCAGGGAAATCCAGTGGCCCTCGACCATGCTGTCGGTGTGTTCGCCGCCCGGCAGCGATCGCGACGTGGTGCTGTTGCGCGGCATCGAGCCGAACATGCGCTGGCGCAGCTTCTGCTCGGACCTGCTCGAGTTCATCGAACAGCTCGGCGTGCAGACCGTGGTTATTCTCGGTGCGCTGCTCGCCGACACCCCGCACACCCGACCGGTCCCCGTCACCGGCTCGGCCTATAGCAAGGAAGCGGCCGAGCGGTTCAATCTGGAACAGACCCGCTACGAGGGTCCGACCGGGATCACCGGCGTACTGCAGGATCAGTGCGTGAAGGCGGGAGTGCCCGCGGTGTCGTTCTGGGCCGCTGTGCCGCACTATGTCTCACAGCCTCCGAATCCGAAGGCGACCATCGCCCTGCTGCATCGCGTCGAGGACGTCCTCGATATCGAGGTGCCGCTCGGCGAACTGCCCAAGCAGGCCGAGGATTGGGAGGGTGCGGTCAACGAGATGACCGTCGGCGACGACGAGATCAGCGAGTATGTGCGCTCACTCGAGGAACGCGGCGACGCGGCAGTCGATCTGAACGACGCGATGGCCAAGATCGATGGCGATGCTATCGCCGCCGAGTTCGAAAAGTACCTGCGCAGGCGTGGTCCTGGCAGTTTCGGGCTGTAATCGCCGCGGCGATAGCACAGTTCACCGGATGTTCGCCGTGGGGCCACCTGTCGGTGCGGAAGGGCTTCCCACATAGACTTTTATGGTGACTATTTCCCCGATCGTCGCGCACCTTCGCAATTATGACGACCGGATCGCCGTCCTCTGCTCTCGATCTTCTTCGGCGGGTGTCACAGCAGCGGGATCGGTGGCGGATGATGTGCGGCGGGTCACCTATGCGCAGCTGGCGACACTCGTCGAGGAATACGCGACGCGACTGGGACCGCACCGGCGGCTCGTCGCGCTCGCGGCGCGCAATGACATCGATTCGCTGGTCGCGTATCTCGGCGCGCTGAGCACCGGCTCTGTTGTTCTGCTCGCCGCCGAGATCACCGAAGAATTGCTGGACACCTACGATCCGGATGTCGTCGTCGATTCTGGTGCGCCCGTTGCGCGCCGGGCGAAGTCGAGACACGACCTGCACCCGGATCTCGCGCTGCTGCTGAGCACTTCGGGGTCGACCGGTTCCCCGAAGCTGGTGCGATTGTCCACCGCGAATCTCATGTCGAACGCGTCCGCCATCGCCGAGTACCTGTCTATCGGTCCGGACGACCGCGCCGCCACCACATTGCCGATGTTCTACTGCTACGGGCTCTCGGTCGTGCACAGTTATCTCCTGCGCGGCGCGAGCCTGCTGCTCACCGAGCGGTCGGTCCTCGACGACGAATTCTGGGATCAGGTGCGCAGTCACCGCGTGACGTCCTTCGCCGCCGTCCCGTACACGATCGATCTGCTCGACCGGGTCGGCTTCGACCGGATGCGGTTGCCCGATCTGCGCTATATCACGCAGGCGGGCGGGCGTCTTGCTCCCGAGCGGGTGCGCGCCTACGCGCAGCTCGGGGCACGTTCGGGCTGGGATTTCTTCGTCATGTACGGGCAGACCGAGGCAACCGCCCGGATGGCCTACCTCCCGCCCGAGCTCGCCGCCGAACATCCCGAGTGCATCGGCGTTCCGATCCCCGGCGGGCGTTTCACCCTGGAACAGGTGGACGACGATTCCGCGGCCGAGCTCGTCTATCACGGGCCCAACGTGATGATGGGGTACGCGCAGTCCCCCGGCGATCTCGCGCTCGGACCCAGTGTCGAGGCGCTGCGGACCGGCGACCTGGCGCGCCGCACCGCCGACGGCCTGTATCAGGTGGTCGGCAGGCGCAGCAGGTTCGCGAAGATCTTCGGCCTGCGCATCGATCTGCAGCGGCTCGAATCACGCTTGGCCGCAGCGGGATTCACGACCAGCTGTACCGAGAGCGGGGAACGCCTGGTGATCGCGGCGCGGCGCGGCGCCGATGTCCGCTCGAGCGCCGAGGTCACCGCCGCCGCGGCCCGGCTGTCCGGACTGCCCGCCGCCGCCATCCGCACCTGCCCGGTCGACGAACTGCCCCGCCTGGCCAATGGAAAGCCGGATTATCCGGCGATCCGCAGCCTGCCCGGTGCCGCACCGTCGGCCACCCGGGACATCCGTGCCCTCTATGCCGACGCGCTCGGCCTCGACCCCGCTGTGATCCGACCCGACAGCAGCTTCGTCGACCTCGGCGGCAACTCACTCACCTACGTGACGACCTCCGCCCGACTCGAACGCGCGCTCGGCAGGCTCCCGGCCGACTGGCCTTCGCTCAGCGTCGCTGAGCTCGAACGGATCCCGAGCGGCAACACCACGTTCGGCCGCTCGCTCGACCCCTCGACATTGCTGCGGGCAGTAGGCATCGTGCTGATCGCGGGATCGCACATCGGCGTCTTCACGGTGTGGGGCGGTGCACATGTGCTGCTCGGCGTGGCGGGGTTCAACTTCGCCCGCTTCGCGGTGACCGCGGCGCCGCGCGCGCAGCGGCTGCACCACGCGCTGCGCACGGCCGCCCTGATCGCGATTCCGACCGCGGCGTGGGTGGCGATCACGCTGCTGTTCTCCGACTACTACGGCTGGCAGAACGTGTTGCTGCTCAACAAGATTCTCGGGCCGCACGACAGCGACACCGCCGGGCACCTGTGGTTCATCGAGGTGCTGGTGCTGTTCATGGTCGCGGCCGCGCTACTGGTTCGCATCCCGTTCCTCGACAGGCTCGAGCGGCGCGATCCGTTCTGGTTCGCCATGGCGCTCGTCGCGGTCACCCTGCTGTTCCGGGTCCAGCCATTCGGCCTGTACTCCGCGCACGATGTGCCCTTCTCGCCGCTGGCCTGCTGGTTCTTCGCGCTGGGCTGGGCAGCCGCGAAGGCGCGAGCGATCTGGCAACGGCTGCTGGTGAGCGCAGTCATGCTGATATCGGTGACGGGCTACTTCGACGTTCCCGAACTCGATGTCGCCGATCGCGAGCGCCTCGTCATGGCGGGGCTGCTGGTGTTGTTCTGGCTGCCCGCAGTCCGGGTTCCCGCGCTCATCGCCGGTATGGCGGCAGTGCTGGCCGACAGCTCATTGTTCGTCTACCTGCTGCACTGGCAGGTGTATCCGCTCTTCGGGCAACACCATCTCGCGGCGCTGCTCGCAGCACTCGTGGCGGGCGTTGCCGCTACGAGGGTGGTAGCGGGCCTGCGGCGATGGTCGTTGTCGAGAGGCTCAGCTCTCGAGAGTCAGGACTTCGGCCGCCGCTTCCTGAGCCAATTTCGCGAGCAGAATGTCGCGCGGAATCGTCTGGCCGGCAAAGTGATCGAGTGACGGCACCACCACGTGGTGCGCATCCGCACGCTTGAGCTCCTGTGTCAGCTCAGCCAAGGCCGTGCCGTCACCTGAGGTCGATTCATGGAACGTTGCGGCGAAGCAGAGCCCTTCCGCTCGGGCATGGGTGCGTAGCGCATCCTCGAGCTCATCGCTGTGGCCGTCGGCCAGATCGTCACGCAAGTATCCATAGATCAACGCTTCCACCCGAACCTCCGTTGGATTGGGGATCGCTGTTCTCTTATGTGGATCTCCCCCATTGGTGGGGTACTGCGTTCCTGCAAGAGCAGATGTTCTTGCATTCGGGGCCGGCAAACTCTCCGCGCCCATACCCAGCATGTAGGACGACATACTGCGAATGCAGCTGTCAACCCAGTGACATCTAAATGCCCTATCCGGGCCACCGAACGTTAACTGGTGCGATACTACAGACGTGGCCGCTGGAGACGATCGACCCGTCTGGGCTGTCCGGATGCGCTCCGAGCGCGACGCGCGGGGGTGGTCACAAGCAGATGCCGTCCGCGTAATGCGCCTCAAGTCGTCCCACAACCTGCCGACAGACAGTACACTCCTGCGTAACTGGCGTCGCTGGGAATCGGGCGAGTCGCGCCCCGATGATTTCTATGCCCCAATCATCGCCGCCGCCTTCGATACCGTGACCGCGGCGTTCTTCCCCAAAGCCAGGCCGAACCGGGACGACGAACTGCTCTCGGCGACCGGCATGGACACCCTCGAGTTCATCGGCAGGCTCCGCATGTCCGATGTCTCCACGGCCACCCTCGATGCCATTCGAATCACCGCCGAGCGGCTGTGCTGCGAGTACCCCTACACCGACCCGCACGATCTGCACATCGAGGGAACCGCATGGTTGCGGCGCATCACCTCGCTGCTCGACGGTCGCCTGACGTTGTTGCAACACCGGGAAATACTGGTGCTCGCAGGTTGGGTCGCGCTGCTGGTCGGCTGCGTGGACTACGACCTCGGCCGACGGACGACCGCGGAGGCGACCCGTCGCGCCGCCTACTCGCTCGGCCAGGAGGCCGAGAACGCCGAAATCATCGGGTGGAGTGCGGAAATGGCGGCCTGGTTCGCCCTCACCCAGGGCAATTATCGGGGCGCCATCGAGGCTGTCGACCTGGCCTTGCGCAACAGCAGGAACCTCCGTGTCGGCGTCCAGCTGTCCGCACAACGTGCGAAGGCGTGGGCTCGCCTCGGCGAGCGCCGCGAGGTCGAGGCGTCGCTCGACGAGGGCCGGGCAATCTTGGAGCGACTCGACCATCCCTCGAATCTGGACAACCATTTCGTCGTCGACCCGAACAAGTTCGATTTCTACGCCATGGATTGCTGCCGCGTGGCAGGCGAGGACTCGCGCGCCGAATCCCTTGCCCGAGAAGTCATCCGCAACTCGACCCGCGCGGACGGCACTGTCCGCAACCCGATGCGAGTGTCGGAGGCCCGTCTCACCCTCGCCGTAGTGGCCGTGCGCGACCGTGACCTGGAGTTGGCGCTGCACGAGGGCATGCGGGCGTTCGCGGGAAAACGCCGGTCGCTGCCCTCCCTGATGTGGATCGCCGGCGAAACGGCCCGGGAAATCATCGAGCGCTTCCCCGGTGATCCGCGCACGCTGGTGTACCTCGACCAGCTGCGGTCACTGGCGGCCGAGTGATCATTTGCCGGTCGGCACAGGCTGATTCACCGTAGCGTTCGATTCGCTGCGGCCGATCATGACCGATGCACCGAAGGCCGAGCCGCTTTCGCCACCATGACATCGCCCGCGTGGCGATACGCTGGCTGCTGGAAAGGAGGGCAGTCGATGGCAACCGATCCCGGTCCGCGTATTTCCCGTCTGCGCACTCTGATCGATCACCCGCGCACCGGCGACGACGAGCGAGCGGTCGCCCAGCGGATGCTCCGACGGATCCTGAGCAAGTCGGCCCGACCCGACCCCTATAGCGGCCGTGTCTACGGCAAGCGGTACGACCTGGCAGGCAGGCATGCGAGCCTCGCGCGCGTCGCAGAGATGATCCGCGCGGACATCGCACTCGCCACGGTGCGCTATTCGACGCCCGACCGGCCAGGAACCCTCGGCCCGACCGATCCCCTCGGCAATGCCCCCGCCGAGATCACGTACACCGTCGAATCACCGCACGATGGCAGCATCGTCGTCACGATCGACGGCATCCCCGAGGAGTGGGGATGGGTGCAGGAGAACGGCTTCGAGACCGTCAGCCCGGCGCTGCGAGCGGTCGCCGACGACTTGGCGGACATCATGGACAGCTATAACCGCGACGGCGCCGACATCGACAAGCGATTCTTCGGACGCGTCTGTGCCCGGGGCGAAACGCTCGTCTGGTAACTCGCCGCCTTCGACAGCCCGCGACCTCGCACAACTGCGTGGCGAACGCTCGCAAACCGGACGCAGCCACGCCGAATGGGGGTCGTTCTTGTAGGCGGCGACCACCCCGCTACTACCCTGTTCCCGGTGACCGACTCCGTCGACGGCTTGCCGAGTGCCGCGCCCGCGCTGTGGGATGAACGGCTGCGGCTGTTTTCCTTCGCTACCGCTGAGAAGCGGGCCGAGTACCTGTGGGTGCTGCGGGCATTCGACAGTGCTCGGGCGGCGTATGTCGTGTTGTTGCATGCCGACGATGTGGCCGAGTGGATCGACCGCAACGGCGGACGTACGCAGGCCGAGCTGGTCGAGGGTGACGGGCAGTGGGAGGCGCCGCGGCTGACAGGGGCCGAGATCGGCCCGCTGCTGGACCAGTTGCATCAGTGGGGGGTGCTCGAGCGCAGTTATGACGGCACCCGGGCCGCTACGCTGGCCGAGTATCGCAATCGGCATTACGTCTATCAGCTCACCCAGGCCGGTTTCCAGGCCTATCGCGCGGTCGCGGGTGTGCTGGAGTCCCGATTGGACGAGGCGTCGTTGTCGCGGCTGGTGCTGCCGGAACTATTGGCCGATCTCCATACGCTCGCCGAGGCCAACCGGGCCGGTGACGCGGAGCGTGTCTACCGGACGCTGCGGCGGCTCGACGCCACCCTGTCGGATATGGCCGCTCGGGCCGCACACTTCTATCTTTCGCTCGGTGACATGGTGCGCACCACCGAGATCACCCCGGAGTCGTTTCTCGCGCACAAGGATGCCCTGCTCGCGCACATGCGGGACTTCAGCATGGACCTCGCTCGCTTCGCGCCACGGCTGGCCGCTGCGATCGGGGAGATCGAGGAGACCGGCGCGGTGGACCTCGTCGAGCGGGCAGCCAGCTGCGATGAGCGGGTTCTGCTGAGTCTTGCCGAACGGCAAGCCGATTGGCGGGCACGATGGCACGGGTTGCGGACCTGGTTCGTGGCGGCGGCAGCCGACACCGGCGAGTCGTCGTCGACCGAGGCCGATCGGCTGCGCGAGGCGACCATGAGTGCGATCGCCGCGGTCTTGTCGCTGTTGCGACGAGTGACCGACACCCGCCGAGGTGGTGTGAGCCGGGAGTCCGCGTTGCAGCACCTGGCAGGCTGGTTCACCGCCGCGCCGACGACCGACAGTGCGCATGCGCTGTTCGATGCGGTGTTCGGCTTGGGCAGGCCGCGACATTTGGCGCTGGAGCATCCGGACGCGGAACTGATTCCAGCCGCTCGATCATGGTGGGACGCGCCGCCGCTCGAGATTTCGCGGACCTTGGCCGAGACCGGCCGCCCGCCGACGGCGGGTGCTCCCGCGCGAATCCAGCGCAATGACGCGGGAATTCGGCGATTGCGCGAAGCGCAGTTGGATGCGCAGCGGGCACGCGCCGAGGCCGCGAAGTCTCTCGCCGCCGCGGACGTGCACGAACGGGTGCTCGACGAGCGGGAGACCGAGGTGCTGTTGCGGTTGCTCGACGCGGCCTCGACGGCATGGGTGCCGGTCAGCGGGCGAGTGGACGGGACAACGGGCTCCGAAAGCGGAGTCACGCTCACGGTGTCGGAGCATGCCGGCTCGACGGTGGTGCGCACCGCGCGCGGGCTGCTGCATCTGAACAATCGCAAGCTCGATGTCCGCCAGACGATCCGGACGCGCACCGCCGCCGGAAAGTCCGAATCACGCGGGGGCCGCGCATGATCCACGCACGCCGTATCGACTCACTCGCCCTGGACAACTACCAGCGCGCAGCCAGGGTGGTCCTGGCGAATCACCTGGTGACCCGGACCTACCCGGATCGGATCGCACTCCCGCTGATCCGCCGCTGGGCCACCGAATTGCGCGAAGACCTCGCGGAGCTGTTCGGCTACCGGCTGGAGGTCACAGAGACCACGGCCCGGGTCTTTCCGGTGATCGACCGGCTCGATGCGGGCAAGCCCGCGCGTACCGTCGCCGACCGTGTCTTCGATCGCCGCCGCTACGCCTACCTCGCGCTGGCGCTGGCCGCGCTCGGCCGCGCGGGCGACCAGATCACCTTGTCGGAGTTGGCCGATCAGGTCGCCGCCTACACCGGCAGGGTGGACGGACTCGAACTCGCCCCGGACCGCGCGGCGGACCGCGACGCCTTCGTCGATGCGGTCGGCTGGCTGGCGGCGCGTGGCGCACTCACTCTCGCCGACGGCGATGCGGGCGGTTGGGCGGCGGACCCGGAAGCGGGCGAGGCTCTCTACGACATCGACCGCCCCGTGGTGTTCGCATTGTTCCGTCCGCCA
This sequence comes from Nocardia sp. NPDC057440, assembly GCF_042802915.1. Lineage (NCBI taxonomy): Bacteria > Bacillati > Actinomycetota > Actinomycetes > Mycobacteriales > Nocardiaceae > Nocardia > Nocardia sp. NPDC057440. The sequence goes on along the minus strand of NZ_JBHVDF010000007.1, from coordinate 105,827 downwards.
CGGGCGCTGCAGCACTTGCACAGTGTGGAAGGATTGCTCACCGAGGATGCGATGGCCCATCCGGCCGGCCCCGCGCATGCTTCCAACAGTGCCCGCCGGGTGCGCAGGACCCTCGTCGAGCGCCCTGTCGTCTATGCCGAGGACCTCGCCGTCGACGAGCGCCCGCTGCTCGCGCAGGACCGGGTCGTCGCGGATGTGGAACTGTTCACCGGTCTGCGCGCCGAACGCCGAGCCGAGGGCGTCGCGCTCATCGATATCTCCGGGCGACTCTCGGACGTCAGGTTTCCCGGCACCGGGACCCTGGCTCAGGTGGCGCTGCTGCTGGTCGGTGAGATCGCCGATCGGGTGCTCGATATCGACAATCCGGTGCCGCGACGCCCGGCCGCGCCGGACCAGGCGACCGCGCTGGCAGCGCAACTCGACGACGCCATCCCGGAATCTACGGTCTTCGTCCCGCTCGCTGATCTGCCGTCGACGGATTTCGATGCGGGCGAGCCTGATTCGGTGCGGCAAGAATCCGAAGCGCCGGAGGAAGTGACCTACCCGTTCATCGAGTCGGCCTGGGTGCGAGAAACGGTCCAGGCGCTGACCGACCGCTATGGCCTCACCTTCGCCGCGCAATGGCAGGCCGACGTCCCTGGCCTCACCACCGAGGTCGTCGCCCTGCTGGAGCGCCTGCGCCTGCTCCGCGCGGTCTCGGACGGGCTGGTCATTCTGCCCGCGCTGGCCCGCTATCGCGGCGCGGTCGTCACGGTGCGAACCAAGCGAACCGCGGAACTCTTCGTCACCGCCTCCGACACCATCGGGGCCGACAGCGTTGGTACGGAAGGGATATAGATCATGTCGCTCATTCATGGCGGAGTGCGGTTCGTCCCGACCCGCGCCGGAATCGTCAACCTGTGGGACTACCGCGATCAGGAATTCTGTTTCGCCGACGGCAGGCTGGTATTGCGCGGCCCCAATGGTTCCGGCAAGACCAAGGCGCTCGAGGTGCTGTTCCCGTTCGTGCTGGACGGCAGGATCGAGCCGCGCAGGCTCAATCCGTTCGCCGGTGAAGAGCGCACGATGAAGTCGAACCTGTTGTACCGCAAGCAGGAATCGGCCTACTCCTATGTGTGGATGGAGTTCGCGCGCGGCAGCTGGGAGGACCCGGAGGTGGTGACTGTCGGCATCGGAATGCGGGCGACGCGCTCCTCAGACAAGGTCACCCGCTGGTATTTCGTCGCAGATGGCCGTGCGGGCGTCGACTTTTCACTCATCGGACCCGACGACAGGCCACTGACGCGCAAGCAGCTCGCCGAGCAGATCGGCACCGACGCCATCGTCGATCGGCCGGTCGAATATCGCACCGCCATCGACGCGCGCATGTTCGGTCTCGGCACCCAGCGCTACGACCAGCTGATCAACCTGATCCTCACACTGCGCCGCCCGCAGCTGGCCAAGAACCTGGACCCGCGCGGCCTTTCGCAGGCGCTGACCGACGGTCTGCGCCCGCTCGACGAGCAGCTGATCCTCGACGCCGCACGGTCCTTCAGCGATATGGAAGAGGTCGGCCGCACCCTGGAGGGCCTGGTCCATGCCGACACGGCGACCAGGGCCTTCGTCGGCGTATACCGGAAATACCTTGCGGTGCAGGCGAAGACGGATGTCGATCAAGTGCGCACCCGCCTCGACGCGGTGACTCACGCCGGCACCGCCCTTTTCGCCGCGACCGCGCTGCGCGAGCGGCGTGAGAGCGAACGCACCGCCGCCGAGGCGCGCGCCGACGATGCCGACCATTCCTACGAGCAGGCTCTGTCCGATCGGGAAACGCTGCAGCGCTCCAGCGCCTACGAGGGCAAGCAGCAGCTCGACGATCTCGCCGACGCGGTGCGCAGGCTGGAGACCTCGGCCGGCGTGCACGGCGACAAGGCACTCAAGGCGCGCCAGACCCTCGATCAACGCGGCCAGGAGGCCGAACGCGCCAAGACTGCGGTGCGCAATGCGGCGGCCGCACTGGCCCGCGGCGAGGACGAGCTGCGCGCCGCGGCTGAGGAAGCGGGCATCCATTGGACCGCGCTGCCCGAACAGACCCGCGCCGACCAGTTGACGGCGGCGGTCCGCGGTCACGCCGAGGAACGCGACGCCGATGTGCGCGCGGTCCGTAAGGCGCTCGGTGTGATGGATTCCGCGGCCGCTGAACGGACCAGGGCCGAGCGGCTGGCCGAGCGGGCACGGGAATTGCGCGAGTCCGCCGCGGCAGAGGTCGCACACGCAGAGGCGGCCGTGGTGCTGGCACGCACCGAGGCGTCGGGCGCACTGCGGTCCTGGTGGGACGCGCACCGAGAGGTCTACTCCCCCATCGCGAAAGGGCTGTTCGAGGCACTCGACGCGGCGTTGGCGCACGCGGGAACCGATGAGGCCGCAGGTATGCCCGAGGTGCTCACCGAACACGCCGAACCGCTGCTGGACGAGATCCGCAGCCGCAGGCAGGAGGCACGAGCCACCGCGGCGGCGGCAGTCGAACGGATCACCGAACTCACCTCCGAGCGCGATCGGGTAGCCGCCCAACGCGATGAGGCGCCACCGGTTTTCGCCGCCCGCACCGGTGCCAGGGAGGGCAGGCCGGGCGCACCGCTGTGGCGGCTGGTCCGCTTCGCCGACGATGTCGCCCCGACGACAGCAGCGGGCGTCGAGGCGGCGCTGCATGCCGCGGACCTACTCGACAGCTGGGTCTGCGGGGAATCCGAGCTGCCGTCCGACTACGACTCCGATCAGTTCCTGGTTCCCCTGCCCGCGACGGCGCGGCCGACGGGGCGCACACTCGCCGATGTCCTCGTCGTCGAGGACGATTCCGACGAACTCACCGTGCCGAGAACGATTGTCGCCGAAGTGCTCGCCTCGATCGCGTTGCACGACGGCGACGCCGATCTCGGTGCGGCCGTGGCGGTCAGCACGACCGGCGGTTTCCGCCAGGGCGTTCAGCTCGGCCGCCACCACAAGCCCGACGCCGAGTTCATCGGCGCGACCGCACGCGCCAAGCGCCGCGAAATCCGCATGACCGAACTCGCGGCGGCGATCGAGGCCGCCGAAGGTGTGCGGCAGCAGGCGCAGGACCAGGAGGCCGCGGCCACCACCGAGCTCGCCCGTATCGCCGCGACCGCGAAGGCACTCCCGCGCCCCACCGCAGTGGCGGCGGCGCTGCGCGCGGTCTCCGAGAGCGCGGGCATGATGCGTTCCCGCTCCGAGGCGGTTCACCAGGCCGAGCGCGATCTCGACCAAGCTGTTGCGGACGTGTCGGCTGTCGAGAAGAAGCTGCGTGCCGTCGCGGTCCAGCACCGCACGCCGCGCGATGCCCGCGATATCGACGCACTCGCCGCCGCCATCCGGCATTTCGAGAACACCGGAACGGGCCTGCTGCGCTTGCGCACCGACCACGAGCGTGAACGCGAACGCGAACGCGAAGGCGTCGATCGATTCGACGAGGCCCGTGATCTCGCCGAGGCCTTCGCCGAGGAGGCCGAAGCCGCGCAGGCCGGCTACCAGGAACAGTTGCGGAAGCTGGAGACGCTGCGTGAGGCGCTCGGTGCCGGCGCCGCCGACATCGATCGAGAACTCGAGCAGGCGCGGGAAAGGATCGAGGCGACAAGGGCCGAACAGAAGGCCGCCCGCAAGGCCGCCAACGAGGCGATCGAAGCGGTCGGCGATGCCGAGGCCGCCTACCGCACGGCACACGAATCGCTCGGCACCGCACTCACCGAGGTGCTCGCCGACGTGAAGAACCTTGCCCCGTACGCACAACCGGACCTGCTCACACTGCTGGGCGCGCCCGCCGACGGTCGCTGGCCGAGCAGTGAGGCCGCGTGGTCGACTCCCGAACAGTTGCTGTACCGGATCGCCGCGGCGGGGCCCGAGGCCGAACCGCAGGTGCTGCCGGAAGACGTCGCCGAGCTGTTCGACAACCTGGCCACGGCAACGGCTTCGGTGCGCGCGGGTGAGGCCGCCCGTAAGTCCACCCGCAGCGCGGTCACCGCGGCGCTGCAGGAGTTCGATGCCGCACTCGCCGGGTGCGGCCGGGACTATCGGCTGCAATGGGACGCCGCCGACGGACTCACCGTCGTCCAGGTCCAGGACGATCACGGACTGTCCGCACTCGCGGATTTCGCGACCCGCATCGACCAGGCCCGCCACGATCAAGAGCTGCTGCTCACCGACGCCGAACGCCGCATCCTGGAGGACGCGCTGCTGGCCGGGCTCGCCCAGCAGATCTACGAACGCACCAGCGACGCCCGCGATCTCATCGCCCGCATGGGCGCGGAAATGAAGCAGCGCCGGATGTCCTCGGGCAACACCATCGGCGTGCACTGGGTGCTGGCCGACACCCTGTCGGATTCGGCGCGCGCGATGTGCAAGCTGCTCGACCGCGACTCCTCGTCACTGGTCGCCGAGGATCTCGCCGCCATCCGCGCTCACTTCGCCTCCGAAATCCGGACCGCGCGCGCCGCCCACCCCGAACGCTCCTACCCCGAAATCCTTGCCGCAACACTGGATTACCGGACCTGGCGAGTGTTCTCCTTCACTCTCATCTCCGCCGACGGCAGCGAAGACAAACTCACCGTCGCCCGCCACAGCGCGTTGTCCGGCGGCGAGCAGTCGGTGTCGCTACACCTGCCTTTGTTCGCCGCCGCCCATGTCATGCTCGACTCCGCCGACCCCCAGGCCCCCCGCCTCCTTGCGCTCGACGAAGCCTTCGCGGGCGTCGACGACAACGGCCGCAGCGAACTACTCGGCCTCAGCGTCCAATTCGACCTAGACCTGTTCATGACCGGCTACGACCTCTGGATCACCTACACCCATGTCCCCGGCTGCGCGCACTACGACCTCGCCCACTCTGCCGCCGAAAACACCGTCAGCGCAACCCTTTTGGTCTGGGACAGCGGCGACCTGCTCGCCGAACACGACGGCACCGACCTCACCACGGCCCTCGGGTCCCCCAACCGCCGCCGGGTGCCGAACACGATCGAAGGGGGACTCGCATTGCCGGACATGCCAGGAAACGAAGCCGATACACCGACCAGGGCCGAAACCGTTCCGATCATGAGGTGAAAGATCATGAAACATGCGGCGGGCGGTCCGGCACGAGAACGGCGCCGATCGCGGTACCGATGGGAACGGCGTTGTTGAGATTGGCATCGGCCCTCGGCCCGAGTGTGCCGTAGACGACGATGGTGATCTTGGTTTCCTGGTCGTACAGGGCAACGCCGTTGTAGCCGCCGAATGCCGGGTTCATGAAGAGCCAATCGTCGAAATGGACGACACCGAACGCGAAGTACTTCTGCGCGGTCAGTGGGCCGAGCCCGACCGTCGACGCCGCCATCATCTCCTTGAACTGCCTTTCGGAGAGCAGCTTGCCCACACCGAGCGCACGCACCCACACGGCCACATCGGCGACGGTGGAATTCATATTGCCGCTGTGCAGAAACGCGGTGGGATTCCAGAACGTGGAGTCCTCGAACACACGGCGCTCGTTCGTGTAGCCGTGCAGGATCGGCTCGGCCATCTGCGGAGTGAGCACCACCTCGCTCCGGTGCATGTCCAGCGGGTCCAAGACGTGCTGCTCGAGCAGGTCGCCGAGGGCCTGACCGGTCGCCTTCTCCAGCACCACGCCGAGCAGGGTGAGGTCACTATGGGCATACGCCCAACTGGTGCCGGGCTCGAATAGCGGCGGACGTGAGTTGGCCAGCTCGAAGATCTCCTGCGCGGTCCACCCCGCGATCGGGTTCTCGTAGAAGCGCCGCTGGAACTCTGGATCGGCGACATAGTCCGCGATACCCGTGGTGCCGTTGGCGAGCATCCGCGGGGTGATCTTGTCAGCGCGGGGGAAGTCGGGAACCCACTTGGCAATGGGCTCGTCCAGCCGCACCACCCCCTTCTCGTCGAGCTGCAACAGCACCGTCGAAAGCATCGGCTCCATCGGCTGCCCCACCCGCAGCTGCATATCGGATGTCGCCGAAATGCCGAGCGGGGATCCCCCGAGCGCACTGCGGACGATCTCGTCGTCGCCACGCCACACACCGAACACGGCAGCGCTGAGATTGAGCTCGGCTACTTTGCCGCGGACGACCTCGACGATCCTCGCGGCTTCGCGGTTGTCGACGCGCGAGGTCTTCGTTCCCGGCGCAGTCGTGTGTTCCCCGGCGTCGCTGTGACGGTCCGATCCGCAAGCTCCGGTAGCGAATGCGATGACAACCGCCAGCGCAGCGCATGCGGTGCGGCGCATCCACCGGCGATTCACGACGCTCATGACGGCGATCCCTTCGCCTAGGAAACAGCCCGAGCAGAATTCCCTGAATGTACGCCGGTCCATGATGGCGTGAAAGACAACGCAGGCGGTTTCGCAGTTTCGGCACCGATCACCGGCCACCCGCCGACTCGATCGCGCCTGTTCGGGGCGGTTCCAGCAGCACGTATCGGCCGAACCCCGACACCCGCTTACCGGAACAACTCATCCGTTCAAGGCTTTAGCCGTCAGATTGCTGATGACAGTCCGCGCATCGCGGCGACAGGCCCGCCGGCGTGCCGTCCGGTGTCGCGCCGCTGCCTATAGCCCACCCCCTCGCCAACCGATTAGGCTCGGTTCGTTTCACCCGCTGTTCATAGAAGTTCCTGGTCAACGGCATAATCAATGGTGAAAGGAACGTATGCATGAGCGTGAAGACTGAATCCAGTCCGGAGACGAAACCCCAGCGGCACACAGTGACAGGTGACGTCCACCTGCTACTGCGCCGCGGCAACCAAATGCTGTTCGGTCAGCGCCACAACACCGGTTTCGGGGATGGCGCATGGCATCTTCCCGCGGGTCATCTCGAGGCCGGCGAATCCGTCGTCGACGCCCTGATCCGCGAGGCCGCGGAGGAAATCGGCGTGACCATCAAGCCGGAGGATGTGCGATTCAGCCACATCATGCACAATTCGTCATCGGGTGGCCGGATGGCATTCTTCTTCACGGTCCGCGCCTGGCAGGGCGAACCCACCAACCTGGAGCCGGACAAATGCGGCGCCCTGGCGTGGTTTGCGTCGGACACCTTGCCCGACTACATGATCGACTACTGCCGCGTGGCCATCAGTCACATTGCCGGTAGCACGCCGTTCTCGATCTACGGCTGGTAGTCCGGTGGCGGTACGCGATGACAGTCCGCCTGTCTGCGTCAGTTATCTCGGCCCGGCCGAGTCGAGCAGGCGGCGAAGAGGCCGTGCGGCAGCGATTTTCCGTCGCACCATCGTCGAGGTCCAACTGTCGATTCGGCCGAGCTCGTCGCTCCGAGCGGAACCGAAATTCTGAGACCAGTTGGTATCAGATCACAGAGGCTACCGTGGAGTGCTCTGCGACACAATGGCGAAACGACACCGACGAAGGAATCTGACATGCGGATGACCTACGACCCGGCCGCCGATGCCGCGTACTGCTACATCGCCGACGGCATCGACGCAGGTGAGGCTGCGCAACGGGTCGTCACGGCGATCCCGAGAGGGACCGTGGTGCTCGACATGAGCGCGTCGGGCACGCTGCTCGGCCTCGAAGTTCTCGGCGCACAGCAGGTGCTGCCGCCCGAATCACTGGAGCGCGCACGGACCAGTCCGTACGTGGCGGTGGCGCTCTACAAATCGACCTCCGACGCGCCCGACTACCGGCCGCTCTACGAAGAGTGCTTCATCCTCGTGTTCGCCGATTCGGTGGAATCCGCGCGGGCGGCCGCACAGACCAAGGCAGCGGACCAGCAAGCGCGGTACCGCAACGAGCGCGGCGACACCGTCACCTGGTCACTCGAGCACCTTGTCGACGTGGCCCCCGCCGTCGACGACAATGTCGAGTCCGGCGGAACTTTCTACTCCCGCCACTTCCGCGACTACGACGCCTACCGCCGCATGGAACCGCTGCTGGACGGCGAATCGCTGTAGCGGGCAGAGCTACCGGCCGCTGGCGTCCGCGCGCAGCGGCGGGCATCCCAGGCCGGGCAGGGTGGCGAGCTCGAAGTGCCACCACTCGTTCTCGTAGATCCGGCACAACCCCCACCGGTTACCGTTCACTTCCAACCACTGCGCACCACCGCGCGGCCCCACATCAATCGCCTGACCCGACACATGTGTCGACTCCGCAGGCGGCAGCACCCAGCGCCGCGCCTCGTCCGGGCTGCCGTAGGTCCGCAGCCCGTCGAGCCACAACTCTTCCTGCTGCTCCGGCGTGCGATAGCCCGAGGTGATCGACAGCTCCACCCCCTCGGCCTCGGCCTGGTCATGAGCCAGCGAATAGGCCAGCGCAAGCCTCGGCTCGAGCCCTTCGGTGCCGTTCGCCGACCCGGTCACCACCCGCTCGTCAACCGGCGCAGCGGCCGCGGATGGCAGCGCCAGCGCGGTGGCGACCAGCGCGGGGAACACCGCGACAGGCAGGCCGAGCAGGATCCGATTCCTTCGCACTCCGCGCTTCAGCACCATGGGGGCGATACTAACGGCTTCCTGCGGCAGGTTGCCCCAGGCCCGATCCGGCGACGCAACGCCGCGCGCTGCCCGACGGGTTCACATACGCCCGGAACCGCAGGCCACGTGGCGCGACGAATTCAGCAACCCACCGGCGAATGGGCTGACAGCCCCCTGTCCTCGGGACGCCGTTGTCCGTAATCCACATCTGGCGTAAGGAGTTACCGTCGAGCAAGGCCGAATCGGCGTGTCTCACAGCGTGTTATCCACAGGAATGACCCTTGTCCACAATCTATTCCAGTGTTGTGGATCACTGGGATGCGAGTGTCGCTATCACTGAATCCGGAATCTACGACGCCTTCACCAGTTTCATGACAGCATCCGTGTCCGGACCATCGGCGAACTCGACCCCACCCGATCCCCCGTCCGCAATGGACCGTCGGCCTCGATCAGCGCGTCGCGCACCGTGAGCTGGTCGCACGACTCGGTGGTCACGACACCGAACCCGCCGTCACGGTCGGGTATCCACCGGCCGACGATCGCCCACACCCGCGCGAACTTTATTGCACGACAACCGTTCCCGGACGATCAAACATGGGAAATGCGCACTGGCGGGAAGGTCACCGATGCACACCGCATCGGTGACCTCGAGTTCCCCTCCACCACCTTGTTCACACCGGTCGACTACGCACACCGTGCGACGGTGAGCTCGCCCAGATCCCCCGCCGGATCTCCTCTGCGGCTTCACGATTCCGGACAATTCGCTCAACGATCTCGCTGCCGTGTTCACGCGCATAGGCGACGGCCAGCTCGATCTTGCGGGAATGCAGATCCGATTGCTGGCTCAATACCGCGATCCGGCGTTCGACCGGTCCGTCGAGTTCCTCCAGTCGCGCAACGACTTCCCACACGTCGGGCCCGGCCGCGAGGGCCGCTCGGCGGTCGGTGATGGGGCCACGGAAAACGATGCCGGGGTGGTCGAGCTGGTCGCACCCCTCGCGGATCAGGCGGCTGAGCAATGCGATCGAGCTGGTTCCCTCGCGTGCGGCGCGTTCGGCTAACCGGCGGCTGGCTGATTCCGAGATACGAAACGACGTACTCATTGCCCTCCTCGACCTCCATGGCACAACTGTGCGGCGACATCCTCGATTAAGAGTGCCCGCTGCGGCGGCAAACGCCACCCCGGCGATCGGGGTGACATTCGGATGTCCGCATAGTTGCCCGCGATGCGGTCGAACGCCTGGATCAGACGCGTTCTTTGGAACGCGTACGCACCCGGAGCGCAATAGGCTTCTGCGTTTCGGCAAAGAAATCGTTGCCCTTGTCGTCGACCACGATGAAGGCGGGAAAATCTTCGACCTCGATCTTCCACACCGCTTCCATACCAAGCTCTTCGTACTCGAGCACCTCGACGGATTTGATGCAGTCCAGCGCGAGTCGCGCAGCCGGTCCGCCGATGGAACCGAGGTAGAAGCCGCCGTGTTCGTGGCACGCCTTGGTCACCTGGGCCGAGCGATTGCCCTTGGCGAGCATGACGAACGAGCCCCCCGCGGCCTGGAACTGGTCGACATAGGAGTCCATCCGGCCTGCCGTCGTCGGGCCGAAGGAACCCGATGCGTAGCCCTCGGGGGTCTTCGCCGGGCCCGCGTAGTAGACGGCCATATCGCGCAGGTACTGCGGCATCGGCTCGCCCGCGTCGAGGCGTTCCTTGATCTTGGCGTGCGCGATATCGCGCGCGACAACCAGCGGGCCGGTCAGCGAAAGCCGAGTCTTCACCGGATATTTCGACAGTTCCGCGCGGATCTCCGACATCGGCCGGTTCAGATCGATCTTCACCACGTCGCCGCCGAGGATGGAGTCGGTCTGCTCGGGCAGGTAGTGCGCGGGCTCGCGCTCGAGCTGTTCCAGGAACACGCCCTCCGGGGTGATCTTAGCGAGGGCCTGCCGGTCGGCCGAACAGGAGACCGCGATCGCCACCGGGCAGCTGGCGCCATGACGCGGCAGCCGCACCACACGCACGTCGTGGCAGAAGTACTTGCCGCCGAATTGCGCACCGATGCCGAAGGATTGGGTGAGCTTGAAGACCTCTTCCTCGAGCTCGAGATCACGGAAGGCGTGCGCCGCCAGCGAACCCTCGGTCGGCAGGTTGTCCAAGTAGTGCGCCGAGGCGTATTTCGCCGTCTTCAAAGCGAATTCGGCACTGGTGCCGCCGATGACCACCGCGAGGTGATATGGCGGGCAGGCCGCGGTGCCGAGAGAGCGGATCTTCTCGTCAAGGAATTCGAGCATGCGCTCGGGGTTCAGGACCGCCTTGGTCTCCTGATAGAGGAACGACTTGTTCGCCGAGCCGCCGCCCTTGGCCATGAACAGGAACTTGTAGGACGGATGCGCGGGATCGCCCTGGGTGGAGTACAACTCGATCTGCGCGGGCAGGTTGGTCCCGGTGTTCTTCTCGTCCCACATGGTGATCGGTGCGAGCTGGGAGTAACGCAGGTTCAGCTTGGTGTAGGCATCGAACACGCCCCTGCTGATCCATTCGGCGTCGTCGACACCGGTCAGCACACCCTCGGACTTCTTGCCCATGACGATCGCGGTACCGGTGTCCTGGCACATCGGCAGGATGCCGCCTGCCGAGATATTCACGTTCTTGAGCAGGTCGAGCGCGACGAAGCGGTCGTTGCCGCTGGACTCCGGGTCATCGATGATCTTGCGCAGCTGGGACAGGTGCGCGGGTCGCAGATAGTGGCTGATGTCGTGCATCGCCTCGGCGGTGAGCAGTCGCAGCGCCTCGGGCTCGACCTGCAGGAACGTCCGGCCGTTGACTTCGAAGGTGCTGACACCCTCGGTGGTGATCAACCGGTAGGGGGTGTCGTCGGCCCCGATCGGCAGCAGATCTGAATAGCGGAAATCCGGCGCGGTCACGGGACGCACTCCTTCGGGCGGGCCTGCGGCTGAGTGCAGCCGCGGCTGGTCATGAGCACAGGAAGCGTATCCACCACCCGGGAGCCGACCGATGCTTAGGCAAGCCTAATAGGCGTAGTCGGACAAGGTCCGTCCGCAGCCCGCGCTGGGCCGAGCGAAAGGGGAGTCGGCCATCTTCCTGTGGACATTGCCAATAAGGTTGCAGGTTCAACCCCGTGGTGCTACCTCTCTGTTCTGACAAGTTGTCAGCGGGTCGACCGGCACGCGACAATTTATATGACATGTCAGAGTTTGGAGCGCTATCGTGACCGATCCCCATTGGCTCGATGACGTCGAAATGCGTGCGTGGCTCGGCTTCGTACGCACCCGCGATCTCATCGCCGCGGCGGTCGGGCGCGACTCGTCCCGCGAGTCGAACCTCACCTACGTCGAATACTCGGTCCTTGCCTATCTCGCCGACTCCCCCGACCATCGGCTCACCTTCGCCGACCTGGCGGCGAAGCTCGAGTGGTCGCAGAGCAGGCTCTCCCACCAGATCACCCGGATGGAGAAACGCGGCTTGGTCCTACGGGAACCGATCCCCGACGATGCCCGCCGCACGGCGGCACGGCTGACACCGCGCGGCGCCGACGTCCTCGCGACCGCGGCGCCCGCCCATGTCGACAGCGTGCGCCGACACATGGTCGACATCCTCGACCGTCAGCAACTAGCCACGCTCGCAGATATCTACGACACCCTGCTCGCCCACCATCGCAAGGCGGTAGCTCCGGACTGAGCGAATACGGCCGGCTCGCGACGCAGGCCCACAGCCCCGCGCCGCGGGGGTACATCCGCGCGGTGGCAGAGCCAACGCCTCGCGGCGCAATCCATAGCTCCGCGGAGGCTGAGCCACAGCTGCGGCGCAGATCCACGCTCGGCCGACGCTGCCCCGGACGCGGGTCCGGGGCAGCCATCCACCGACTATCCGGCGACGACCGGCTCCGAAGCCGGGCGCGCAGGAACATCGACGGGGCGCGCGGGGATCCCGAGTGCGCGCTCGAAGCCCTCCGGCACGATCAGGTCCGACCGATCCAGGTCCTGCACCGACGTCTTGCGCAGCCCGAGCAGCGCCGAGTCGATGCCGCCGCGCAGGATGTCGAGAACATTCTCGACGCCGGCCTGGCCGTTGGCGGCCAGGCCCCACAGGTAGGCGCGACCGATCATCACCGCGCGCGCACCGAGCGCGACCGCCTTCACCACATCGCTGCCGCGACGGATGCCGCCGTCGAGAACCACGTCGATCTGTGAGCCGACGGCAGCGGCGACGACGGGCAGCGCCCGAATCGCGGCCGGGGTGCCGTCGAGATTGTTGCCGCCATGATTCGAGACGGAGATGGCGGCCACGCCCGAATCGACCGCACGCAATGCGTCGTCCACGCGCATCACGCCCTTGAGCATGACCGGGCCTGCCCACTGTTCGCAGATCCACTGCACGTCGGCCCAGTCGGGTGCGGGGGTGCCCATCCATTCGCCGTAGGCGCCGAAGAACCCTGGGGCGGGTCCGTCGCCGATGGCCATATTCGGCGCGGTGAGGTCGGGAATGTGACCGGACTTCAAGTAGGTGCTCAGCCATCGCGGCTTGATCAGGGTCTGCGGCGCGAAACGCAGCATGGCACGCAGATCGAGCTTCTCCGGAATCACCGGACTGCCCCAGTCGCGGCCGTGTGAGAACGACCAGTCGAGGGTCAGGATCAGCCCTACAGCGCCCGCCGCCTTCGCGCGCTCCATCCGCTGCAGGATCTCTTCTTTGCTGCCGCACCAGTAGAGCTGGAAGAAGGTCGACGGGTTGGCCGCGATCACCTCTTCGATGGGCTTGCTGGCGAAGGAGCTGAGCCCCATCGCGATCCCGCGCGCAGCCGCCGCGCGAGCGACGGCCACTTCACCATCGGGGTGCACAGCCTGCACACCGGTCGGCGAGATCAGCACCGGCATCGAAAGCTGCTGCCCCAGTACGGTTGTCGACTGATCTCGGTCACCGATCGGACCAGCGACGTGGGGCGCGAAGCCGAGCTCGGTGAAGGCGAGCTGGTTCTCCTCGATGGTCTGGCCACGCTCGGATCCGGCGATCAGCGCGCCGTACACGGATTTCGGTAGACGTTTCTTCGCGCGCCGCTGCGCCTCGGCGACTGTTTCGAACCACGGGTTCATGTTCCGGTCCTTTCCCGGGAAGCTGCCGGCCACCACAGCCGGATCTGGTCGTTCAGATCGGTGGTCAGATGCGCGAGCAGTGCCGTGCCTTCGTCCGCGGTCGCACCCGCCGGGTCGCCGAGCACGCCGTTGGCGCTCACCGCACGAACTCCCCCCGCCCGCATCAGCGGCAGGATCTCGGTCAACGGCCGGGTATCGCCGGCAACCGCGCGCTCGGCGCGGACCCGGCCCGGCGCCAGCGCCAGCTGAATCGAGGTCTCCGAGCGCCCCGCGTGCGGATCGCCCCGATATCGGGGCATATATATGTGCACGTCACGGGATTCGCCGCGCAACAGTGCGCACGCCTTGCGCAGCGGCTCCAGATTGCCGCCATGCCCGCTGACCAGCAGGATGCGGTCGAATGTATCGGTGGCCGAACGGCACAGCTCGACGATCAGCAGCTCCAACGCGGCCTGCCCGATCGACAGGGTGCCGGAGAAGCCCGCGTGCTCACCGCTGGAGCCGTACGGGACGGCAGGCGCGACAAGCACATCCGGCCGCACCGCGGCCAACCGCGTGCACAGTGCCACCGCGATGTCGGTGTCCGTGGACAGCGGCAGATGCGGACCGTGCTGTTCGGTGGCGCCCACCGGCACGGCCAGGATCACGCCCGCGGCGGCACGCTCGCCCGCCTCGGGCCACGTGAGATCCGCCACCTGGACATTTTCGAACACGTCGCGAGATTATCGTCAGTCACTGACATAATCAATAGCCGTGACACCTCCGACGCGCGGCCGCCCCAGGGGCACCACCAAGCGCGAACTCGAGCTGATCGCCATGCGCCTGTTCACCGAGCAAGGCTTCGACGAGACGACCGTCGAGCAGATCGCCGCAGCCGCGGGCATCAGCGGACGCACCTTTTTCCGATACTTCCCCACCAAGGCGGAAGTGCTCTGGTATCAGTTCGACGACGAGGTCGCCGCGCTGCGCGAAGCCTTCGCCACGGTGCCCGACGAGGTGCCGATGATGACCGCCGTACGCCGAGTTGTGGTGAACGCCAACCGATATCGCGCCGAAGACGTCGCCGAGCTGCGCACCCGCATGCAGCTCGTCGGCGCTGTCCCCGCACTCGCCGCCACCGCGGGCGCGCACTACGACGCCTGGGAACGCGCGGTCAGCGCCTTCGCCGCGCAACGGCTCGGCCAGCCGCAGGACGCACTGCTCCCCCTCGCGGTCGGGCGCACCACCCTCGCCGCCGCGCGCGCCGCCTTCGACGCCTGGCTCGCCAGGGCCGACGCGGACCTGACGGTCTACCTCGACGCGGCGCTGGCCGGTCTGGCTCGCGGATTCGCGGCGTCACCGTGAAACCCGGCGGAGGACCGGCAGGTTTCGCCAGCAACTCCGGTGGGGTATGACTAGGCTCGGTAGCGGCTCGCAGCCGAACGTACGAATCCCGACCCACCCGTCGAAAGGGGCTGGAGTTTCCATGTCCGAGGTGTCCATGAGCCTTTCGGCGGATTCCCTGACCGCAGGACCGGTCGACAACCTGCTTCCACAGTTGGTCGAACACCTGCGGCAGAACCGCACCGCGCTGCGTGAGGAATGGGCCCGGCGTATCACCGACGCCCAGCTGCTGACCGCAATGACTCCCGAGGAGATCTTCTCCGAGGCGACCTCCGTCTACGACAACTACGTCGAGGTGCTCGAGACCGGTAGCGTCGAAGCGTTGCAGGCCTACGCACGCGATCTCTCCGAACGCATCATTCCGAGAGGAGTCGAGACCGACGAGGTCCTCGGCATCGTGCTGTTGCTGCGTGACGTGCTCGCCCGCTCGCTGTTCGAGAAGTACCAAGCCGACTTCGAGCTACTGAATGCCGTGCTCGACGCCTACGAACCGGCCGCCAACCGCATCGCGAGCACCGTGGCCATCTCCTTTGTCCAGGAGCGCGAGCGAGTTATCCGGCAGCAGCAGGAAGCCATTCGAGAGCTGTCGACCCCGGTGCTGCAGGTCCGTGAGCAGCTGCTCATCCTGCCGATCATCGGTGTGCTCGACAGTCAGCGTGCGCGCCAGCTCACCGAGCAGCTGCTGCGCGCGATCCGCGCCAACCGCGCCAAGGTCGTCGTCATCGACATCACCGGTGTGCCCGCGATCGACTCCACGGTGGCCAACCACCTGGTGCAGACCGTCGACGCGTCGGGCCTGATGGGCGCGAACGTCATCATCACCGGTCTGTCCTCGGAGATCGCGCTGACACTGGTGACCATCGGACTCGATCTGTCCAAGATGAATGCCGTCGGCGACCTGCAGGGCGGTATCGAGGAAGCCGAACGTTTGCTGGGCTACGAGGTGACCCGCGTGACGGATCGGCCCATCGAACGCGACGGACGCTGATCAGGCGAACTGATGCCGGTCCCGATACTCAAGCAAGGCACATTCCTCATCGCGTCGGTACAGTCCGCACTGACCGACGCCGACACCGAGCGCCTGCAAGACGACCTGATGAAGCAGGTCAGCAAATATCGGGCGCACGGCATCATCGTCGACGTCACGGCGATCGATGTGATGGATTCTTTCGCAGCGAGATCGCTGCGTACCATCGCGCACATGACGCAGCTCCGCGGCGCCGAAACGGTCATCGTCGGATTGCAGCCCGAAGTCGCGTTCGCCATGGTGCAGCTCGGGCTCACGTTCGAAGACATGCACACCGCCCTCGACCTCGAAGAGGGCCTCGCCTGGCTGAACCGCAAAACCCCAGCCCGTCGCCAGCGAGATGGTCGTGACAGTGGCCGCTGAGAACTTGGTGATCGCGGTCAGGGTGTCCGGGGACATCGTGATCGCACGACAGGCCGGACGTGAACTGGCAGCCAAGCTCGGATTCTCTCTGACCGATCGAACAATGATCTCGACAGCCATCTCCGAGATTGCTCGCAATATCACCAGCTACGCAGGCAGCGGCGAGATCCGGCTGCTGCTCGACGACCGGGAGGGGCGTCAAGCGCTGGTGGTTCAGGCCGAGGACCAAGGTCCCGGCATCATCGACATCGCCCGCGCGCTGGACGATGGCTACTCCACCGGACGCGGCCTCGGTCTCGGCCTGCCCGGCGCCCGACGATTGATGGACCGCCTGATCATCGATTCGGCGCCCGGACGCGGCACGTTGATCGAGATGTGGAAGTGGGTACCCAACGGTGCATGAGGACGGGTTCATCGGCCGAATCGAGTGGGCGGTGGCCGGTCGCGCGCTGCCGGGCCAACAGGTTTCCGGTGATCGCTGCGTGGTCCTCGACGCGGGCAACGGCACCGTGCTCTTCGCCGTGCTCGACGGTCTCGGCCATGGCGCCGCCGCCGCCGACGCCTCCGATCGCGCCGCACAGATACTCGCGGAAAACCGCGCTGAACCCTTGGATGTCCTGATGGTGCTGTGCCATCGAGCCATGGCCGAAACCCGCGGCGCGGCAGTGTCTTTAGTGCTTTTCGACGATGCGGACACGGTGCGCTGGCTCGGCGTCGGGAACGTCGACTCCCAGGTGCTCACCCGTGGCCCCGTCGGTCTGACGATCCGCGCGACAGTGCTGCTGAGCGGCGGCATCGTCGGCTACCGGCTACCGCAGAACCTACAGCCGCAGACCGTGGCGGTGCGCCAGGGAGACCTACTATTGATGTCGACCGACGGGATCGTCATCGACTCCACCGACAGCATCGATCTGTCGAAGTCCACCGCCGACATCACCGCCGACATCCTCGCCAAACACGCCAAGGACACCGATGACGCTCTGGTACTCGCCGCACGTCATCGGGGCGGCCCACCGGATGTGACGACATGACCGCTGCGCTCGCCGCATTTCAGGACGCCTACGCGGATGCGCTTCGGCGGCATTTGGATGCGCCGACGCAGGCCGGCCTCGCCGAAGGCTACGACCTCGGCCGCCGCGCCCTCGTCGAGGGCATCAGCCTGCTCGACCTCACCGAAAACCACTTCCGTGTCGTGCAAGCCGCCCAGCAGCCCGCCGACCATCAGGACGGCAAGCTCGCCGAGACGGCGCTGGAATTCCTCTTGCAGACCCTCGCCGCGCTGGACATCGCCACCAGAGGATTCCTCGACGGCAACCGCCGCTACGAGCAACAGCGTTCCCGCGCAGACGATCTCGCGGGCCGCGACGCCTTCCGCACCGCGCTGGTCGAGTCGCTGCAGGACGGCTTCTTCGTCGCCGACTCGCACGGCACCATCGTCGAGGTCAATTCCGCGTTCGGCGCGCTGACCGGGTACGGCGCCGCCGACATCCCCTACCCGCTGCCGCATCCGTGGTCGATGCCGCAGGGCCCGCGCTATCCCGATCTCGGCACCGAGGCACAGCGCTTCGTCATTCCGATCCAGCACCGCGACGGCCGCACGGTCTGGCTCGCGGTGAGCACGAGTGCCCTCATCAAGCCGGACGACAATGAGCAGATCTTCGTCGGCACCATTCGCGATGTGACGGCCGAACACGACGCGCAGGCCCGCGATCAGGCCGCCTCCCGGCTGGCCACCGCCGTCGGTGCGGCCACCAGCGTGGTCGAGGTGCTCGCCGTCGGGCTGGACGAGTTGCGGCGCACGGTCGGCGCCGAAACCGCCGTGGTTTCGGTCTGGCCGAGCCGCAACACCGGCCCCGAGGTCTACGTCTCCGGCGGCGCGCAGATCACCGATCGCCCCGCGAACACCGGCCAGATCCAGTCGGCAGATGATGCGGCCAGGAAGCCGGCGCCTGCGGGGAACGCGCTCGACGCCCGGGCTCGGGCGCTGCTCGATCGGGCGCGGCGCAGGCCGGGCCGCAGCCTGATCGCGATCCCCGAGGGCACTGAAAGCTCCGAGGGCATCGTCGCTCCACTCGGCGAGACCGGTGATGCCGCATTGTGGTTGCGCTTCGCCGCACCGCGCGCGATCAGCGCCGCGGACTGGACATTGTTCTCCCTGCTCATCGGCCACTTGAGCCTGGCGGTGCAGCGGGCGCGCAACTTCGATCAAGCGCGTTCCACCTCGCTGACACTGCAGCGTGCCATGCTCGGCCCGATCGAGCTGCCGCCGCGGTTCTCCGTGCACTACGAGCCCGCGTTGCCGCCCTTGGAGATCGGCGGCGACTGGTATGACGTGGTGCCCTTGCGGGACGGGACGATCGGCATCGTGGTCGGCGACTGCGTCGGACGAGGCCTATCCGCCGCCGTGGTGATGGGCCAATTGCGCACGGCCGCACAGACTTTGCTGCTCGGCGGCGCGGGGCCTGCCCAGTTGCTCGCCGAGCTCGACACTGTCGCGGCGCGCATTCCCGGCGCCATGTGCACCACTGTGTGCGCGGCGGTGCTCGACCCGGTGCGCGGGCTGGTCCGCTACAGCAGCGCCGGTCATATGCCACCGATCCTCGCCGACGTGGGCGAACCGGGCAGGCTGCTCGAGGGCGGCCGATCGGTGCCGCTGGCCACCTTCGACGTGCCGCGGCGCCCGGAGGCGACCACGGCCCTCGCACCCGGCTCGACACTGGTGCTGTTCACCGACGGGTTGGTCGAACAGCGCGGTGTCGACATCGATGACAGCTTCGCGAAGATCTGCGCGGTGCTCGCGGACACCCCCGGCCGACTACCACGGGAGGTGGCCGACGCGGTGCTGTCGCGGCTGCGCCCGGCCGCGGGCTACGACGACGACGTCGCCATGGTGGTCTACCGACAACCGCCCGCTCCACTGCGGCTGGACGTGCCCGCCAACCCTGATCAGCTCTCGGCGATGCGCCGGAGCCTGAAGGCCTGGCTAGCCGCCGCCGCGGTGCCGCACGATCTCGCCTCGGATCTGATCGCGGCCGCGAACGAGGCATGCAGCAACAGCATCGAACATGCCTACCGCGACGGCGCGCTGCCCGTGAACCGACCCGTACGATCCACCGACGCGTCGATGGGCCGCGCCACCGGCGCCACCGACACGCCGGATGCGGGCCGTGTCCAGCTGACGGCCGAATGCGACACCGAGACGGTGGTCATCGTGGTCACCGACGCCGGGACATGGAAGCCGCGCTCGGCCGACCCTGGCTATCGCGGCCGGGGCATCGACATGATGCGAGCGCTGACCGAGGAGCTGGAGATCGACCATGCCGGCCCCGGCACCACCGTCCGCATGTCGGTCACCCTGCCCGCGATCAAATCCCCGGTGGCAAACCCACTGCGCGGCACACAGCGCCGTATTTCCAGCTGACGACGCATCGACTACCGACGTATCAGGGGTTCCGATCGCACCGCCGCCCGGTAGGCAGGAGAGGAGGTTTCCCGATCGCGTCCGTATACCGGGAAACCTCGAGTGCGCGCTGATCCTTTTCCTGCACAACCGGTTTCGGTGAAAGGCGTTCGAGACTGTCACGCGCGCAATGACAGCCGCGCCGAATTACATACGGCGACCGGATGCACTCCCGGGATGTGACAGATCACCGGTTGCGTCACTCGGAGCGGCCATCACGCGACGCCACCAAGCGTCCAACGGGCTCGGGTCGGGCCAGATCACCGGCACCTGCTCGAAATCGTCGTCGTGTTCGGTTCCGATTCCCTGGACCATCATCGTCTCCTCGGCAGGCAGATTCTCCGTGCCGGGCACCCCAACTCTGCGGCACCCCGGCCGAATGCATTACCCGGGCCCCGCCAGCCGAATCAATCTTCAGATCGTGGGGCGCAACGAGGGCGCCAGGTCGGACCACGTGGGTCCTACATGCCCCCATTTTAGATCAGAATTCGTCGGTAAATGAGGGTTACGGCGAGCGCGGACAACAGAATCCAACATTCTGCAGGTCAACATGCATCGATGTGCTTACACTGTCGCGCATGTCACCAACCGATGGCCCAGCCGGAGCCTAGGTGGTCAGGTGCCGGAATGCCGGGCGACACGACCGCCCTCCGGCCACCGACATCAGACAGGTTGCTCTCGTCGTCACGGCGCAGTGACACGTTCAGATTCCCGGAGGTGGGCACCTTCGAGTTCCCCTCGGGGGCAACGTCATTGAGAATTGTCACCAACAGCCGGGTTGCCGAGAAGTAGCAGTGGCACCCATTCGCGAGAATTGTCCGGTGTGCGATCGATCCGCATTCGATCAGATTCGCTTGGCACACAGCAGGTCTCATGGACCGGGCGATTTGTCGGATTCCGACGCCGAATCATCGTGCGCCGCAGATGCTTCGGCGCACGATCTCGATTCGACGGGGTGTCAGTCGCACACGGCACCGTAGGACGCCGACCCCACCAGCTTCGCGTACTTGGCGAGCACACCACGGGTGTAGCGGGGCGGCAACGGTTGCCAGCCCTCGCGGCGGCGGTCGAGCTCGTCGGCTTCGATCAGTAGGTCGAGGGTGCCCGCTCCGACGTCGAGGCGGATCTGGTCGCCGTCACGCACGAAGGCGATCGGGCCGCCGTCCACCGCTTCCGGGGCGACGTGGCCGACGCACAGTCCGGTGGTGCCGCCGGAGAAACGTCCGTCGGTGAGCAGCAGGACATCCTTGCCCAAGCCCGCGCCCTTGATGGCCGCGGTGATCGCGAGCATCTCGCGCATCCCCGGACCGCCCTTGGGACCCTCGTACCGGATCACCACCACATCACCGGCCGCGATGGTGCCATCTTCGAGTGCGTCCATCGCCGGCCGTTCGCGATCGAAAACCCTTGCAGTGCCGGTGAATACCTCGGAATCGAAGCCTGCCGACTTCACCACGGCCCCACCGGGTGCGAGTGATCCCTCGAGGATGGTGATGCCGCCGGTCGGATGGATCGGGGACTCCATGGCACGGACCACCTTGCCGTCGGGGTCCGGTGGGGCGATCTCGGCCAGATTCTCCGCCACGGTCCGCCCGGTCACCGTCAAGCAGTCGCCGTGCAGCAGCCCGGCATCCAGCAGCGCCTTCATCATGACCGGCACACCGCCGATTCGGTCCACATCGGTCATCACGTGCTTGCCGAAGGGTTTCACGTCGGCGAGGTGCGGTACTCGACGGCCGACACGGGCGAAATCCTCCAGCGTCAGTTCGACATTCGCGTCGTGCGCGATCGCCAGCAGATGCAGCACGGCGTTGGTGGAGCCGCCGAATGCCATCACCACGGCGATCGCGTTCTCGAAGGCCTCTTTGGTGAGAATGTCGGCCGTGGTGATCCCGCGCCGCAGCAACTCGACGACGGCCTCGCCGCTGCGCCGGGCATAGCCGTCGCGGCGGCGGTCGGTCGCGGGCGGCGCCGCGCTGCCCGGCAGCGACATGCCCATGGCCTCTGCCGCGCTGGCCATCGTGTTGGCGGTGTACATCCCGCCGCAAGCGCCCTCACCCGGACAGATTGCCCGCTCGATCGCGTCGACATCTTCGCGGCTCATCAGCCCGCGCGAACACGCGCCGACCGCCTCGAACGCGTCGATGATCGTCACCTCGCGCTCGCTGCCATCGGACATTTTCGCGATCCCAGGCAGGATAGATCCCGCATACAGGAACACGCTGGCCAGGTTGAGCCGGGCCGCCGCCATCAGCATGCCCGGCAAGGATTTGTCGCACCCGGCGAGCAGCACCGAGCCGTCGAGGCGCTCGGCCTGCATGACCGTCTCGACGCTGTCGGCGATCACCTCGCGCGACACCAGCGAGAAGTGCATCCCCTCGTGCCCCATGGAGATGCCGTCGGAGACCGAAATTGTTCCGAACTCCATGGGATAACCACCCCCGGCGAACACACCTTCCTTGCTGGCCGTCGCCAGTCGATCCAACGACAGATTGCACGGGGTGATCTCGTTCCACGAGGAGGCCACCCCGATCTGCGACTTCCCCCAGTCGCCGTCCCCCATTCCGACCGCTCGCAACATCCCCCGAGCGGCGGTCTTCTCCAACCCATCGGTGACATCGCGGCTGCGTGGCTTGATATCGGGACTGTTCGGATCATTGGACACGCCGTTCATCATCCTCCCACCACATCGCCCGCGGCCGCCGACCACGCCGGTAGACGCCGAGATCGACGGGACGCCGCTGCGCCGATACCCGGGGCAGCGCCGCGGAGATGTCCCGTTCGTGGCGCTCGTGCCGGGCTAGACCAGCAGCGCGCGATGCTGGAGGTCGGTGACGTATTTGGCGATGAGCTGGGGCGATAGGTGGGGGATGTCGTTATCCGGGCCGATTCGCACGGTCTGGACGGCGGTCTGAAACGTCTTGGCCGGGATGACCGAGCCGCGTATCGGGTGCTCCGGACGGGCGTAGGCATGCAGCAAGGGCAGTACCGAGGCCTGGCGCTGCTTCTCGGGCAGTGCGCGCAGCGCGGTCTCGAAACGGTCGAACCAGTCGCGGTAGTCGGTGATGCGCTGGATCGGGTGGCCGGTGTCGATCAGCCAGTCCACGACGTTGTCCAGGGATATGCCGTCGTCGTGCGGGTTCACCACATCGAAGGTGTGGAACCCTGCCCTGCCGAGGCTGCCGAGCGTGGTGATCGCCGCCGCGGTGAAGTCGGCGGGCAGCCCGTCGTAGTGGGCGCGCCGTCGCGCGCCGTCGGAGCGGGTCTCGTAGAAGGAGGACGGCGCGATGCCGGTCGCGACGACACTCAGCACCAGGCGGGTGAACATGTCCGGCACGTTGAGCTGCCCGCGGTAGCGGCTGTGGGCGAGAATCATGTCCGAGCGGAAGACCGTGACCGGTAGACCGCACAGGTCGTTGGCTTCACGCAGCAGCACCTCCCCCGCCCACTTGCTGTTGCCGTAGCCGTTGGCATAGCTCTCATCGATGACACGCACCGAGCTGAAATCACGGATGTCACCATCCTCGTCGAACAGCCCTGGCTCGACCTGCGCGGCGACGCCCACCGTCGAGAGATAGGTGACGGGCTTGAGCCGCCTGCTGATCGCGAGGCGAATCACTTCGGCGGTGCCGACCACGTTCGGCCCGAACAGCTGGCTGTAGGGGAGCACATGGTTGACAAGGGCAGCCGGGTGGACGATCAGATCGACGCTGTCGGCCAAACGATTCCAGGTCGCGTCGTCGAGGCCGAGGTTCGCCTCGCCGATATCGCCGGACAGGACCTCGAGGCGGCGGGCGGCCAGCTCCTGGAAGTGCTCGACCAGCTCCGGGTCACCACTGTCGAATGCCTCGTCGAGCCGCTGCCTTGCTGCCACGGCGTCGCTGCCGCGCACCACGCAGATCAGCGTGCCACCGGACTCATCCAGCCGCTCCAGCCATTCCAGGCACAGAAAGCGCCCCAGGTAGCCGTTCGCTCCGGTCAGCAGCACCGTCCGGGTGATGCCGTCGGGCGCGGGCAATGCCTCGGCGGCGCTCAAGGTCCTCGCATCGATGAACTTGTCGAGGGTCAGGTCACCGGCGTAGATCGCCGATCCGTCGCGGCCGTGGACCGTGGTGAGTGTCGGCCGCAGCACACCCGAATTCTGCGCCCTTTCCACGTAATCGGCGAGATCACGGAGCCCGTTCGCGGGGCTGATGACCACGCCGACCGGCACATCCACCGCGAAAATGTCGTGAAGCAGGTTCGAAAACGACAGCGCCGAAAGAGAATCGCCGCCCAGTTCCGTGAACTGGGCGTCCGGACGGATATCTGTTGTCGCGCAACCCAGCAGTGCGCGGGCGGCCCGGCTGATCGTTTCCAGCACCGGCAGCTCGGCAGCGGTGTGCCGCAGGGCGAGCAGTTCGTTGTCCTGCCGTTCGGCGAGGTCGCTGTACAACTGGTCGAGTCGCGCGCCGTAATGCTCTTTGAGCTTGGGCCGCAGCAGTTTACCGATTCCGGAGAGCAGACCGTTCTCGATCGTGAACGGCTCGGGCTCGATCAGGAAGTCGCGCGGGATCTCGTAGGAGTTGAGATCGGCCTCGTTCGCGACCTGCTGCAACGACGCGGCGATCGCGCCCTTCAGCGCGGCGGTATCGAGAGCCGCCACGGTGGGCACGACCACTGCGAGCAGGTACGCGCGTTCGCTGCTGCCGTAGACGAATATCTGCCGGATCAACGGGCTACCCGCGTAGACGGCCTCCAACTGGGAGACGGCCACGAACTCGCCCTGCGACAGCTTCAGCACATTGTTGCGACGGTCGACATAGACGAGTTGATCTGGACCGATCTCGGCCATGATGTCGCCGGTCTTGTAGAAGCCGTCCGGGTCGAAGATCTGCGCGGTGACCTCGGGACGCTTATAGTACCCGGGAATCATGGTGCGCGTCTTCAGCAGCAGTTCGCCGCGAGGATGCGGCTGGTCGGTCCGGAAATATCCCAGCTCGGGGACGTCGACGAGTTTGTAGTCGAGCACCGGCGGCCGGCGCAGCTGGTTGTCGACCAGCACCCCACCCGCCTCGGTGGAGCCGTAGCCATCGCGCAACTCCACATCCAGGACGGACTCCATGAAGGTCTTCAGCTCCGCGGCCAGCGGCGCCGAGCCCACCGAGGCGGAGACAATACGCCCGCCGAGGAAGTCTTGGCGCAGTTCAGTTTTCACCTGCTGCTCGGTGGCGCCGCGCCGGTCGAGCTCGCTCTGATAACGCTGGAAAATCATGTCACAGACGCGTGGAACGAATATCACCGCCGTCGGGCGCACCAGAGCGATGTCCTCGAACAGCGTCGACATATCGCTTCTCGCCGTGAAGTAAGCAGTGCCGCCGCGCGCGAGAATCCCCGACAGGGTGAGACGGCCCGCGAGGTGGCTCAGGGGCAGATAGTTCACGCCGATCGTGGGCGCTGTGGTCGAATCGAACCAGGCGGTCGTCTCCACCCAGATGCCGGCAGCAAGCCGATCGGTGTACACGGCACCCTTGGGCGTGCCCGTACTCCCAGAGGTGTAGATCAGCACGGCCGGCGGATCGGCGTCGGCGTCGGGAACGAACAGGGGCGCGGGGGGCGCTGCACGGCCGCGGGTGAGCACCGAATCGAGCGTTTCGACGACAATCGCGCTACCGGCGTCCGCGAGCCGCTGTAGCGCCGATTCGACCGCCACACGCTGCGCGTCGTCCTCGGGGTGATAGTCGAAGACGACAAGATGTTCGGTGGGCACCTCGTCGAGCAAGCAGTCGACAGCGGCATCGAGCAGTTCCGGCGTCGCGGCGAGAACTCGAGGGCCGGTCTCGGCGATGATCGCCCGTAGTTGGGCGACCGCGGCCCCCGCCTGCAGCGGCACCGCCACCGCGCCGAGCTCTGCACAGGCCAGATCGAGCGTGACGTAGTCGCCACTCGTGAAGCCGAGTATGGCGACGAAATCGCCCGCGCGCACGGGATGTTCGACGTCGTGATGCCACGCGGCGGCCACCGCGCCGACCCGTTCGCCCAGTTCCCGGTACGTGATGGTCTCGAATCCGGGCAGCAGACGGAGCGCGCGCCGACCTGCCGCGTCCGTAGTGAAATCGAACGCCCGCTGCCCGAGCGCGGGACGATCGGCATAGCCCTCCAGAACCGTCGCGACTATCTGCGCATACCGCAGTCCGGGTCGGCCCAGCGCCGCGGTGATTTCTTCGGACGGCTCGGCGTCGCGAACCTGCTGATCACGGGCATACAACTCGGCGATGCGCTGTTCGCGCCGCCCTGCTGGAGTGTCGATCGACATGATCAAGCCTCCCTTGGTCGTATATCGCACACGAGAGACCGACGCCGGATGAAGCCGCTGACGTCGGCGAGGGAGACAACTACCGGACTTCCCTCTTTCGATCTGTTAATTAGTTGAGACTGTAATTAGTTCAGATAACTACCCTTTCTGGTATACACCTATAGCATCAAGCTTTCGATGTGACCCACATCTCATTCAACTCGGTCTGCTATTTCTCTGTCCGCGGCGATCCGACTCGGGCGATGCGGCACGCCGAACCGTTGCCACGCGCTCGCTCCGAAGGACTTCACCCCAAGGACAATCCAGGGCGGTATGGTGTGACGGCAAGAAAACTCGCACGGCACGCGAACATGCCAGGTTTGCTGCGTGTTTTGTGTCAGTACAGCGAGATCGGGCGGTTCATGGCAGATTGTGAAGACGTGACCAATACTTCCGGAGACGCGTATCCCCTCGCGGACACGATGACCACCACGGTGACGACGCCCGAGGGCTCGACTGTGCTGACGGTGTCCGGCGAGGTCGACCTGGCGACAGCGCCCGCGCTCGAAGCCGCGATCGAGAGCATTCTCGCGGGTAAACCCGCGGCCCTGATCATCGACCTGTCCGCGGTCAGCTTCCTCGCCTCGGCGGGGATGGCCGCACTGGTCGGTGCGCATCAGCGGGCCGGAGCGTCGACCTCGATCGCCGTTGTCGCCGATGGCCCGGCAACGAGTCGCCAGCTGAAGATGACCAGCCTGGATCAGGTGTTCGCGCTGCATTCGACCCTCGACCAGGCCCTGGCATCGTTCCGCTGATCCTGGAATCCCACCGCCCTGCTTGTTGCGGTGGACCGTGGAATGCTGGTGTCCGTGGCAGATCACGGCACGCATGACACCGTCCGCCGCAGCTACGACACCGTCGCTGAGAATTACGCCACCGATCTCCGCGATGAGCTCCGCGGCAAACCGCTCGACCGGGCACTGCTGAGCAGTCTCATCGAGCAGAACGAATCGGGAACACCGATCGCCGACCTCGGCTGCGGCCCTGGACATATTGCGGCCTGGCTCGCCGATCACGGTGCGACCACGGTCGGGATCGACCTATCCGCCGCCATGGTCGCCGTGGGGCGCAAGCACTATTCAGCGGTCGAGTTCCGCGAGGGTGATCTGCTCGAACTACCCGCCGCCGATGGCGAATTCGGCGCCGCGGTCGCGTTCTACTCGATCATCCATCTCACGCCTGGCGAGGTGCGCAGCGCCTTCGAACAGGTGCATCGCGTGCTGCGCCCGTCGGGCCTGTTCCTTGTCTCGTTCCACATCGGCTCGGAGATACGACATTTCGATACCTGGTGGGGACACGAGGTGGATGTCGACTTCCGCTTCTTCGAACCGGATCGGATCATCGCCGATCTGGCGGCGGCGGGGTTCGAGGTGCGGATGCGCATGGAGCGCCCGAACTATCCGCACGAGGTCGATACTCGCCGCGCCTACCTGTTGGCTCGCCGGGCCGACCCGGCGAGCCAATAGAGCTTCAGCAGAGTTCGCGCAGCTGCTCGATCAGCTTGATCCGCTCGGCCGGGGTCGCGGCCATCGGGACGACGTTGAGCACGGTCACGCCCGCCTCACGGAAGGCGGCGACCCGCTCCTTGACGTAGCCCGCGGGACCGACGAGGGAGATGTCGCGCACCAGATCGTCCGGAACGACCTTGGCGGCCTCTTCTTTTTTCCCGGCCAGGTACAGCTCCTGAATACGGTCGGCCTCCGCGCCGTAGCCGTACTTCGTGGCGAGGGTGTGGTAGAAATTCTTGCCCTTGGCACCCATACCGCCGATGTACAGCGCGAGGTGCGGCTTCACGAATTCCAGTAGCGGCGTGACGTTCTCACCGATCGCCAGCGCAGGTCCGGCATACACGTCGAGTTCGCCGAGGATCGGATCCCGCTTGGCCAGACCGGCATCCAGCGATGCACCCCAGATCTCCTTGGCCTTCTCGGGCACGAAGAAGATCGGCTGCCAGCCCTCGGCGATCTCGGCGGTCAATTCGACATTCTTCGGGCCGAGCGCCGCGAGCAACACCGGGATACGTTCGCGCACCGGGTGATTGATCAGCTTCAGCGGCTTGCCGAGGCCCGTGCCCTTC
Organism: Nocardia sp. NPDC057440; assembly: GCF_042802915.1. Classification (NCBI taxonomy): domain Bacteria; kingdom Bacillati; phylum Actinomycetota; class Actinomycetes; order Mycobacteriales; family Nocardiaceae; genus Nocardia; species Nocardia sp. NPDC057440. The sequence goes on along the minus strand of NZ_JBHVDF010000007.1, from coordinate 77,620 downwards.
TCGGCAGGCAGCGGGATCTGGTAGTACTTGCCCTGGTATTCCAGCTTCTCGCGCCGCCACACCTTGCGGCAGATCTCCACCAGTTCCCTGGTACGGCCGATCGGCGCGTCATAGGGCACGCCGTGGAAGCCCTCGATCACCTGCGGGCCCGAGGCGCCGAGGCCGAGGATGTAGCGACCGTCGGAGACGAAGTCCAAGCCCGCCGCGGTCATCGCGGTCAGGCTGGGGGTGCGGGTGTAGATCTGCAGGATGCCCGAGGCCAGCTGCAGACGGGTGGTCTTGGCCGCGAGGTAGCCCAGCGCGCTCACCGCGTCGAAGGAGTACGCCTCCGGCACGAACACGATGTCGAGGCCGGCCTGCTCGAGGTCGGCCACTTCCGCGGCCGCTTCCTTGAAGCCGCCCGAATAGTTGATGCCCAATCCGATCCGCATAACACTCAACATAACCGCAGCTACGGACCGGGCGCGCACCGGCCACCCACGCGCGGGCGGTAGCGTAATCGCCGAGACTTCCCCGTGATCGCCGAAGAAAACGAAAGGCCACCCGCCGTGTCGCAGCCCACCACGTCGTCCCAGGAAACTGCACCCTCCTTCGGCAGGGCCACGCTCGCGCAGTACCTGACCGACCTGGCCGCAAAGGTGCCCGCACCCGGTGGCGGCGCGGTCGCCGCACTGCACGCCGCTCAGGGCGCCGCACTGGTGGCGATGGTCGCCCGCTACACCACCCGCGCCAAGGATGCCGAGCACCGCCCGATCATCGACCGCATCATCGAGGCCGCCGACGCCGCGCGTGACCGCGCGCTCGCCCTTGCCGACGCCGACGCCGCGGCGTTCACCGCCGTCGGTGCTGCCTACAAGCTGCCCAAGACCACCCCGGAAGAGGTCGCCGAGCGCACCGAGGCCATTACCTCGGCACTGATCCAGGCCGCCCGGGTGCCCGCCGCCGTCGTCGACGAGGCCGACGAAATCCTGTCGCTTGCCGCGGAACTGCTTCCGATCGGAAACCCGAACGTGGTCACCGATATCGGCGCGGCCGCCGATGCCGCGCGCGCGGCCGCCACCAGTTCGCAGCTCAATATCGAGATCAACGTCGTCTCCCTCAGCGCCGCGGAAGGCGACCGATTCGCACCCGTGCTGATGCGGGTGGAGGAGATCACCGCACGGGCCGACGCCCTGCACGCCGACGTCCTGCACGCCGTACGCAGCTGATCACGGGCCCGGGAAACCGGGTGTTTCCGCGCCGCGGTGCCGGGTACGCCCGATATATAGACCGGCAACGAGGTCCGAGTTCGAGATGACCTCCGGCGCACCAAGCAGAAGGCGGCCAGCCCTGCTCGTTCACCGGCGCTCACGAACACCACGCCGATCACCGCTGCCGTGCAGGCACTCGCGGTCGTGGCACCCCATATCGGCACCTCGCGCTGGGCGCTGACCGGCTGGAAAGCCAGGGCCGAGCTGCCGAAGCCCGGCCATGTCGCGGCCGCGTCCGCCACGATCGGAGAGGAGGACGTGCCGTCACGGTTCGCCCAAGCCTGGGGGCCGTTACGGATTCGGTACCTCGAGTTGATCATGAAGTCCTAGAATGGATTTCTGCCACCACACCATCTAGAAGGGGTGGAGCCATGAGGAGCGCACTCAGATATCTGTTCCTCGCGGCCATGGTCCTAGCCTTGGCCGCGTTCGGGTCCGGAACAGCATTCGCGACCTCGATCGGAACACCATCGGCCGCCTCGGTAGCGGCCGTCACGCCATCGGCCGGCCAAGAAGTCGGCATCGCTCATCCGGTCACGATCCAGTTCACGGCTGCGGTCGTGGATCGCGCTCGCGCCGAACGAGCTATCAATATCACTTCCACCCGATCGCTCCCTGGCACGTTCGCATGGGCGAACGACCGCGCAGTGACGTGGACACCCACGGGATTCCTTCCCGCCCGATCCCCGATCTCGGTTCGAATAGGTAGTGCGCGAACGGAATTCAGGACCAACGCCGGTGTGATCGCCGACGCCGACATGTCCAACCACACCTTCACCGTCACCATCGGCGGCCAGGAGTCGCGCACAATGCCCGCCTCGATGGGCAAGCCGGGCTACGAGACCCCGACGGGCACTTTCCCGATTCTGGAGATGTTCCGCTCGGTCGTCTTCGACTCGCGCACCATCGGCATCCCGCTCAGTTCCCCCGAGGGCTACGTCATCAACGGTGAATATGCCGAACGCCTCACGTGGGGTGGCGTTTTCGTGCACTCGGCACCCTGGTCGGTGGATTCCCAGGGCTATGCGAACGTCAGCCACGGGTGCATCAACCTCGCACCCGACGACGCCGCCTGGTACTACGGAATCGCCGGTATCGGCGACCCGGTCAGCGTGCATTGGTAGACCGACCGCACTCCCCGCCTCCTGACCGCGATACCGCCGAAACGTACCGCTGGTCACGAGCGGGGACACAGCTGTCCATGTGCGAGTTCGACATTCGAGCACCGACCGACCATTCGCGCCTGCTGATGGCAATCGATGACGTGGCCGGGCCCGTTCGCGTGCATTGCGGTAGATGCGCAGTATCCTCCGGAGCTATCAGAGTGGGGAACGAACCTGACGGTATGAGCTGATGAAGGTGGGGCAATGGATCGACCGGACATGCGAGGACGGCCTGGGGATGACTATCGAGGCGACTGGTCCGAGTGGGCCCATCGACTGCCCGCCGAACCCGAGCCTCCCACCGCGGCCTACGCTCCCGGCTATGCCGACGATGAGGACGATGTCTTTGCGCGCCTGATCGATCGGTCGCGGGTGCGGCGGCGCTGGTACCAGCTCCCGAAGGGCAGTCGGCGCTGGATGCCCGCGCTGCTCGCCTCACTCGGCGCTGCGGCACTGCTCACCGCCGCCCTTGTCCAATTCCGCGCCGCCCCGGCGCCGACGCCGACCGCGGCGTCCAGCCCGGCCGATACCCCCGTCTCGGCCACCATTCCCGCCACCCGATGCCCCGCCGAAAAAGTCGGCAACCGCATCCAAGGCAATGGCGCAGGCGGCGTCGACTCCGGCCCCGCGGCGATCTTCGCGTTCCAATACGCCTACTACGTGACACGCTCCAGCGAGCAGGCCCGCGCTGTCGTGGCGCCCAACGCGGCCGTGTCGTCCGCCGCCGACATCCAGCACGGCATCGACACCATTCCCGCGGGCACCACGCACTGCGTCACCATCACCCCCGGTGCGTTCGTCGGCCAGTACCTCGTCCGAGTGAGTGAACAGCGCCCCAATGCACTGCTGCCGGTGGCCTACAACGCCCAACTGGTGACGACCGCCCGTACGAGCGGTCACACGCTCATCACCGGTATCTCCGCGGCCGAGTAGGCGGACTGTCGCCGGTCCATGTGCCGCGCGTATCCGCACGGGATATCGGCCGCGGGTCTCCGTCCGCCTCATCCTTTCGGCGAATCGGTGATAGACCGAAGTCGGTTGTGCCGTATCGGGCCTGGCGCGAATCCTGGCTCGGTGACCGATAGCATCGCACCCATGCGCCAAGGTCCGGTGCCGCCACCGCCGCTCAGTGCCTGGCAGCAGAGTTGGCGACTGCTGGCGGTTGTGCTGATCGGCGCGTCATCGTTGCTCGTGACGGTGCTCGCACTGCCGCCGGACGCCGATCCACGACTATCGGTCTGGCTGATGGTGGCCGACCCAATCATCGGCGTGCTCTGCCTGGCACTTGTCACGCTGCGGCGACGCTATCCGGTGATGGTCGCCGTCACGACGACGGTCGCCTCCGCCGTCTCGACCTCCGCGAGCGGGCCCGCTGCACTCGCCCAGTGCTCGCTGGCGACCCGGCGACGCTTTGTGGAAATCATTCCGCTGACGGTCGGCAACGTCCTCGCCGGGCTGACGATCACCGCCCTCTACCCGTCCCTCAGCCCGGACAACACCGGGTCGCCGTCGTTGTGGTCCACGCTGATCTTCCTCATCGTCGCGGCAGCGGGCATCGTGGCAATCGGCCTCGCGGCCGGCGCACGCCGCGAGGTGATGTGGTCGCTACAGCAGCGGGCGGAAATAGCCGAACGCGAGCAGCTCGCGCGCGCCGCCGAAGCCAGGATCTTGGAGCGGCACCGGATCGCTCGTGAAATGCATGACGTACTCGCACACCGGATTTCGCTGGTCGCGATGCAGGCGGGTGTACTCAGCTATCGCACCGATCTGGCCGCTGATCACGTGGTGACCATCGCGAAAACCATCGCCGATAATTCACGTCAAGCGCTGGAGGAACTACGCGATGTGCTGGGGGTGCTTCGAGCCGACGACCTCACCGCCACCGACCCGCCGGAACCTCCGCAGCCCTCGCTCGCCACGCTACCGACCCTGATCGCCGATGCCCGTGTCTCGGGCATGGCCGTAACACTCACTGACAGCACGGCCGGTGAGCCACCCGTGACGAGCGCCCGCACCGCTTACCGCATCGTGCAGGAAGGTCTCACCAACGTCGGCAAACATGCGCCGGGCGCGACGGTGTGGGTCGGCGTCGACGGCACCGAGGGACAGGGATTGACGGTGACCGTCCTCGACTCCGGAGCCACTAGACCAGCGGGGTCCGCGCCCGCGTCCGGATACGGTCTGCTCGGGCTTGCCGAACGCGCCGAACTGGTCGGCGGCACACTGTCGTTCGGCCCCGATGGGGACGGCGGCTTCCGTTTGCGCGCCACCCTGCCGTGGCACACCGCGAACGGGGAGCAAGGCAGGTGAATCCGATCGTGCCACAGCCGATTCGGGTGGTCGTCGTCGACGACGACCACCTCGTGCGAACCGCGCTGACGCTCATTCTGGAAGGTGACGACGAACTACTCGTCGTCGGCGCGGCGGCCGACGGGGCCGCAGCCGTCGAGATGGTCCGCGAACGGCACCCCGCTGTCGTGCTCATGGATATCCGGATGCCGATCCGCGACGGGTTGAGCGCCACTGCCGAGATTCTCACCTGACACAGCCCGCCCCGCATCGTGGTGCTGACGACCTTCGATTCCGTGAGAATCGAGTTCAGCTGGCCCTGCTTGTCCGCGACGCCCAGCACTGAGCCATCCGGCGCGGCGCTACCCTTCGCTACGGCTGCGGTCGTCCGACGATCTGCTGCGGATCGCGAACACGGTCACCACCAGCAACGCGATCAGTTCCAGCACGTTCCAGGGAATCGGATCCGACGCGGGCTCGGCGGTCGTCGGGCGTGGGAGCACAGGTGGCGACGCGACGACCGGCCTCTCCCGCGCGATCACGGGCACTGCCGCGGGCGGCAGCGCGGGCGCAGGTTCGGCGACAGTCCGGCTCTGCGGCACCGACGGCGGGCTTAGCAGCAGCGGAGCACCGGGCACAGGGGGCGCGCTACTCGGCAACAACAACAGACATGTCAGTAGCGCGCTGCCGGTGGCGGCGCTGCCGACGACGACACTGCCCAGGCCCGATCCGCCGCTCGAGCCAGATCCGATCAGCCCGCTGCCCACTCCACTACCGGTGGCGGAACCCACAAGGATTCCGGCGGCACCGACGGCGGCGCTCCCGGTACACGCCAATTCGACGCTGCCTTGGTTCAACCCGAGAGCCTGGGCCGAACCGACCGGCGTCGCAGTCGGTTCGGGCTCAACACCTCCGGTGGCGCGCAGTCGGCTTTCTGCGCTGCCGGTATCGAGCCTGTCGACGGTGTGCGGCGAGCCGACACTCGCATCGATCACGTTCTCCGCGCTTCCGGTCGAGATGCTGTTCGCGCCCAGACTCAGCGCCGTACCGGAACCAGAGCTTCCGGTCGACAGATCGGTGCCCCCTGGCGAGGCACTCCCGGTCGCGATACTGTCCACGAGCGACTGCCACGGCGGGTGCGCGGCAGCGATCGTTGGCCTGCCCGCCAGCAACGCCGCCATCGCCGAAAGCAGTACCGCGACGCGCAGGCCCCCTGTGCGCCTTCGCATTCGTGGCACAGCGGTTGCGAATGCCATCTGCAGCTACCCCCATCCGTCGGCTGGTCCGCACCGATTTCCGAAGCTCGAACAACTCGTCAGGTGATCTGCTGGAAGCGCGCCAGCGCTAGTTCGAAGGCATCCCTCGGGACGGTGTTCCCGCCGGAGAAGGGCTGGTCCAGGTTGTGGACCTCCAGAATCGCCGCGCCGACCACGACACCGAGCAGCGCGATCATCAGAACACTGCGCCTGGTGACCCGCACACCCGATAGCACGGGACTCAGCAACAGCAACAGCGTGCCGAAATACAGGGCTACATAGAGAAACCCGGGAATCCCGTAACCCACCACGAGCGCACGATCATGACGTGCGCCTGCGACTCTGTCGAGACTCGCCAAGGCGGTGGCGCGCAGGTTGTTCACATACGGATCCGACGATCGCATCGAATCCACGCTGTCGCGAAGCGTATCGAGGGTCTCCTGGGCCTTGTGACTCAGGTGACCGTCTCGGTCCATCACCGACCACTCCTGGTCGACGACCTGCGTGGTGTAGTCACGCACCAATCCTTGGATCCGGTGATGCTCGGGATCCGGCATGGCATGCGCGGCCGTGTAGGTGTCGACCAGCGACTTCGCTTCGGCCACAGTGTAACTGCGCGCGGTCTGATACTGCTGCCAGCAGATGATCACCACGAACGCGACGGTCGCCGCGAAGAACGTCTTGATCAGATCGAAAACCAGCGTCCCCGCAGCTTCGTCACCCGTCTGCCGCCACGAATCCGGCCGCAACCTGTCCCCCAGCACGAACACCATCACCGCCAGGGCCGCAACCCCTATCGCCACGATCAATTCCCTTGCCATATCAGCGATCCCACCTTTCGCACGACCGGCATAACGTGTCTCGGGCACAGATCGGCACCCGGCGAGGGACACCCTCGGCGCGCGGCGCGATCGGAGGAAGCTTCGATCAACAGGTATTCGCCGCGGCGGAGCCGCTGGATGACGATGAAACGAGAACGACGCCACTTCGCTTGAAGGAGCGCCGTTCTCGTGCCGAACGCAGTGAGCCCGAGCGTGCTACAGCCGAATGAGGTGAGCGCCGTATTGCATGTTGGCGCCGACGGCCGCGATCACTATCGGATCGCCGGAGCCCAGGCCGACCACCCCGTCGCGCAGGTCCTCGGCGAGGAGGATGAGGACGCTGGCACCGGAGGTATTGCCGTAGCGGTCGACGTTGATCGCCGTACGGTTCTCGGCGATGCCGAGAGCGCCGATCAGCTGCTCGATGAGCCGGCGATTGGATTGATGCGGATACAGGCGTTCCAGGTCGCCGACATCCCACCGCGATTCGGCCAGCACGCGATCGATCGACTTCCGCATGACCGGCGTATAGGCGTCCGCGACGCGCTTGCCGATGATGTGCACCGCATAGTCCGACAGCGCGGCACCGGGTAGCCCTGGCGGGCAGAGATTTCCGCCCGCGGGTTGTACGGCGATCTCGAAGTGCTCATTGATGGTAACCGCGGACACCAGCTCCGAATTGCTGTCGTCATCGGCAGCCTCGAGGATCACCGCGCCCGCACCGTCGCCGAACAATAGGGCCGAGAGGAAAGCTTCGCTCTCCTTGCCGTCGTACTCGATACCGCCGGTGAATACCTCGCGGTTGAGCAATGGCGAGGCAACTTGAACCATCACCACCGCGACGCGCTTGCGGACACCGCTGAGGATCATCTCCTTGGCCCACTGCAAGCAGAACACCGCACCACCACAGCCGATATCGGTCTGGAGTACTCCGGCGTCGGGCCGCATCCCGAGCCGATGGTGGAGCAGCTGCGCATCGCTGCCGAAATGCAGTCGATCCGGCGTGCTGCCGCCGACTATCAGGCCGTCGAGTGCGGTCGCATCGATGCCGGCGACGGTAAGAGCCTCTCGCAGTGCTGCTTCCGCGAGCACTCCTGCCGGACCGGGCGCTTCACCGTATCCGGTCGGAAACAGCGGACGGCCGGTTTCATCGTCGAGATCGAAGCTGAATCGCCGCTCACGAATACCCGTTTTCTGCTCGAATTCCGCAGGCGTCCACGGCATCCTACGCGGCCCCGGAAACATGCCGAGGAGTCGCTCGTTGGTCATTACCAACGGTGGGACCGACGCTCCTGCACCGATGATCCGTACTTTCATGATGGTCCATGTCTGTTCGCTGTTCCGACACGGTCGGACCACGCCCCCTCGACACCGCCGTCAGGCCACACGGAACCACCCTGATCCACTCGGGAGACAGGCACGGGTTCGGTGCGGCAGTGATGATGAGCTGAGCGGCAGTGCGACCGACGGACGAGAAGACTCATCCCGGCACATCGGGAGTCATCAGCCGCTCACATCCAGAGGTTTCTCAGGGGCGCCGATCTCCGATCGGTCGCTTGGGTGGGATGTGTACGAGCGAACGATACCCACGAGTCTGTTCGAGCCGGAACTCACAAACCCCCACAATTGGGAATATTCCACCTGAAAGGAACTGAGACTCGAATCGCCGTCGGTGTGCGACCGATTTCAGGCGCGGCGGGCGTTTTCGGCCGCGGTGACGACGTGGCGCATGAGGAGGGCGGTGGTGACGGGGCCGACTCCGCCGGGGACGGGGCTGAGGGCGGCGGCCTTACCGCGCACGGAATCCGCTTCGACATCGCCGACGATCTTGCCGTCGGGGGCCTCGTTGGTGCCGACGTCGACGACCACCGCGGCTTCGCCTATGTGCTTGCCTGTCACGAGGTCGATCCGTCCGGCGGCGGCGACGACGATGTCGGCGGCAGCGGTCACCGAGGCCAGGTCGGTGGTGCGCGAGTGGGCAACGGTCACGGTGGCGTTTTCGGCGAGCAGCAGCTGCGCCAAGGGCTTGCCGACGATGTTGGAGCGGCCGACGATCGCGACATGCCGACCGGCGAGGGGGATTTCGTGATGCTTCAGCAATTCGACGACGGCTTCGGACGTGGCGGGGACGAAACCGTCGAGATTGCTGGCCAGCAGGCCGAGTGACAGCGGGCTGACGCCGTCGACGTCCTTGGTCGCGGCGATCGAGGAGCTGACGTCGTCGAGGCCGATACCGGCCGGCAGCGGTGTCTGCAGCATGATCGCGTCGGTGGCGGAGTCCGCGCTGCGCGCGCCGAGCTCGGCGCGGATTGCCTCGGCGCTCGCGTCGGCGCCGAGTTCGACGGTGTCGCACGTGATTCCGAGTCGCTCGGCGGCCTTGCGCAGCGAGTTCACATACCAGGCGCTCGCCGGGTCGTCGTTGGCGACGACCAGGGCCAGGCGCGGGGCGGGTCCGCCCGCGGCCAGCGTGGCGGCGCGCGCCTTGGTGTCGGCGTTGATGGCGGCGGCGAGTTCCTTGCCGGACAGCGAAACGGTATCCACGTTGTCACACCTTAATGGTCACGGCGTGCGCACTGTCGCGCCGGTCGCGGCGGCCACCCGCCGCATCGCCCGGTTTGCCCGGATGTCGGGAAGAAACCGCCGATTCGGCCTGGCAATTACGCATATATGGCCTCTACCAGTCGTATCGTGGTCAATGCTTGCCAATGGCTAACTGTCAGCTGACGGACCGAATACCCCGTTTCACGCGTGGAAAGGTGTCGACTGTCGTGAAGATCTCGAGGCATTGGAAAACCCTGATCGCGACCTTGTTCGCGGCCGTCACCATCACCGGTCTCGCCGGCGCGCCCGCCCAGGCCGCCCCGGACACCGACGCCCTCTACAACTCGGCCCAGCGCAACTTCACCGACGGCAACGACGCCGCGGGTCGTGCCGAGCTGCGCGAACTGCTCGGCGCGAACCCCTCCGACGCCGAGGCGCTGTCGTTGCAGGCCATCTGGTCCCACTACGCAGGAGATCTGCTCGCACTCGCCGACGCCATGGCGCGCCTCACCGCCGTGGATCCGGGGCTGGCACAAGGCACCAACAACGTGCTCGGCGCGATCACCGCCGCCGTGGGCACCCTGCCGAATCCGCTGCCTGCCCTCGTCGGCCCGCAAACCGGAATCGTCGCGCTCGGCTACGGCCTGCTGCCCGACGGCGCGTTGCGCCCCGAACTGGTGAACCGTCTGACCGCGACCTGGTTACAGGCCGTCGCCTCGCCGTTCTCACCGGTCATCGTCACCGGCGGCAATCCGCAGAACGGCATCACCGAAGCCGATGCGATGCGCAACTGGCTGGTTGGCAGGGGCTTGCCCGCGGACCGCGTCCATGTCGAAAGGCGGGCGGGATCCACGGTGCAGAACGCCTTGTTCAGCACCGCGATGCTGCGTGATCTCGGCGCGAGCAGCGCGGTGGTGGTGACCTCCCCCAATCACATTCGCCGCGCCGTCGCCGACTTCATCGTCGCGGGAACCCGCGTGGTCGGCGCCACCACCTCGCTGGAACAACTGGTTTCACAGCTACCGCCGCCCGCCAAGCAAGGCCAGCGCGGGATCTACCTCGACGCCACCCGCACGTTCCAGCTCGCGACCGCGCGCTAGCGCCGAAACGCCTATCGGCCCGCACCGGCCGTGCACGACAGGGCAAGATGTCCTGGTGATGTCGACGGAAAGTACCGACCTGGTCGTGCGGCTGCGTGCGGCCGGCTGCGTGTTCGCCGAAGAGGAGGCCGCGCTGCTGGCCGCGGCCGCCGCCGAGACAGGTGCGGACCTGGAGCGCTTGGTCGCACAACGGGTGTCGGGCATACCGTTGGAGCATCTGCTCGGCTGGACCGAATTCCATGGTATGCGCGTCCTGGTGGCACCCGGGGTGTTCGTGCCTCGGCAACGCACCGGCTTCCTTGTCGACGAGGCCGCCGAGCTCGCTCGCGCACACGATCGCCCCGTGGTCGTCGACTTGTGCTGCGGCTCCGGCGCGTTGGGGCTGGCGTTGGCGACGACACTCGCCGACGCGGGTCTGTCGATCGAACTTGCCGCCGCTGACATCGAGCCCGCCGCGGTCGAATGCGCCCGGCGCAACCTCGCACCGATCGGTGCGGCAGTGTACGAGGGCGACCTCTTCGAGCCACTTCCCCGCGAGCTGCGTGGCCGCATCGACATCCTGCTCGCGAACACCCCCTACGTCCCGTCCGAGGAGATCGCCCAGATGCCTCCCGAGGCACGCGACTACGAGCCGCGCTCGGCACTCGACGGCGGCCCCGACGGACTCGACATCTTCCGCCGGGTCGTGGAAGCCGCCGGATCATGGCTGGCCCCCGGCGGCCATCTCCTCGTCGAATCCAGCGCAGCCCAAGCGCCGACTGCCACCGCCGTTCTGATCGACCAAGGATTCGCCGCCCGCACAGCAGAATCCGAAGACCTCTACGCCACTGTCGTCATCGGCACCAGGCAATAGGAGGTCGGTTCGACAACAGGGCACACCGGTGGGGCGGCTCGACGTTTGCCGCAGTCAGGCCCAGCGGATGAGGCCTAAGGCCCGGGGAGCCGTGTTACTTGTTGCGGCCGGTGAATTCATCCATGGAGCGGTACACACCCACAGTGTTGAGGAACAAATCGCGCAATTTGATCGGCAGCAGACCGGAGATCGCCTTGTTGAGCCGAGAGGTCCACGGGAGGATTACCAACGGGTTGCCCGCTTTCATCTCACGCCATGAGGTGTCGACCACCTCGTCTTGCTCGAGGATCGGCGTGAACAGGAATCCTTTTGCGCCGTCGAACATTCCGGTGTTGATGTAGGTCGGACAGACCGTCGTGAACTTCACGTGCTCGTGGCCCGCCTGCTCGAGCTCGATGCGTACAGAGTCCGACCAGCCGAGTGCGGCCCACTTGGACGCGGCGTAGACGCTCATTCGTGGGTTCGATACCAGCCCCGCCGACGAGGCGATATTCAACACCCGTGCCTGACCGTTGCCCGCGACCATCGCGGGCAGGAACTCGAGCGTGATGTACATGGGAGCAAGGGAATTGATCGCCATGGTCTTATCGATGTCGGCGCGATTCGTGGTTTCCCAGAAGTAGCTGTTGCCACGAACGATGCCGGCATTGTTGACCAGGATGTCGATTTCGCCGACCTCGTTGCGCACCACGGCGGCAGCTTCGCCGATGGCATCCTGGGACGCCACATCGACGACGTACTGGTAGACATTGCCGCCGAGCGCGGTGAGTTCGGCGGCGGTGTCCTTCAGCCCGACCTCGTTGACATCCCACAGCACCACCGCCGCAGCGCCCTCCCGGACCGCTCGCTCGGCGAACAGCTTGCCGAGGCCCATCGCCGCACCCGTGACGAGAACTTTCTTACCCGCGACCGTGTCCAATGTCATCCTTGCCTCTGTGTCGTCTCTCGTGAAAGTTGCCGCCGGCCCAGTGGCTACTTCTGGCGCAGTGTTTTCATGACCCCGAAGTAGAGCGTCATCGTCTTCGCCCACAACTCTTCGGACATGCCGGGCAGCGGCGCGATGGGCAGCACCCGCTGCACGGCGATGGTTTGAGTATCGATGTACTTCAGCAAGCCCTCCGGGCCGTGCCTACGACCGGTCCCGGAAATACCGAGCCCGCCCGAGGGTGCGTCGGCGCTGCCCCATGCCGCGATGAAACCTTCGTTGACATTCACCGACCCGGCATTGATGCGCGCGGCCACCCGCCTGCCGCGGGCGGCGTCCCTGGTCCAGACGCTGGCGTTGAGACCATAGGCGGTGTCGTTGGCCTGCTCGACGGCCTCGTCGTCACTGCCGACACGGTAGATCGACACGACGGGGCCGAAGGTCTCCTCGCGGTACACGGTCATGCCGGGGCGGACATCGGCGAGCACGGTCGGCTCGTAGAAGTAGGGGCCGAGGTCCGGCCGCGCGCGGCCACCTGCCAGTACGGTCGCGCCCTTGGCCACCGCATCGTCGACGTGAGCGCTGACGGTGTCCCATTGGCGCTGGAAGGTCAAGGAGCCCATGTCGCTGCTGAAGTCCAGATCCGCGCCGAGCTTCAGCGCGCGGACGTGCTCGACGAACTCTGTCACGAACTGGTCGTAGACCTTGTCGTGCACGTAGATTCGCTCCATCGATTCACACAGCTGTCCCGCCGAGGCGAAGCAGGCGCGAATCGCGATCTTGGCGGCCCGGGAGATGTCGGCGTCGGCGAGCACCAGCAGCGGGTTCTTGCCGCCCAGCTCGAGGGAGTATCCGATCAGCCGTTCACCCGCCTGCTTGGCGATGGTGCGTCCGGTCGCACTGGAACCGGTGTAGTCGACGTAGTCGGCGCGCGCGATCACCTCGCCGCCGATCACCGAGCCACGACCGAGCACCGCCTGCCAGAGCCCGCGCGGCAGACCGGCCCGCTCGGCGGCGTCGATGGCCCACAGCGCGGTGAGCGCGGTCTGGTTGTCCGGGCGCGCCACCACGGCATTACCCGCGACGAGCGCGGGGAGCGCATCGGAGGCGGCCAAGGCCAAGGGATAGTTCCAGGGCGAGATCACCGCGACAACGCCCTTGGGCCGGTGTCGCACATCGACCTGTGTCAGGACCGGAAGCACGCCGCGCGGCTTGCGATCGGCCAGCAGCTTCGCGGCGACCGACGCGTAGTACCGTGCGTTCACCGCGACGTCGCCGACCTCGTCGAAGGCATGCGCACGGGACTTGCCCGCCTCCGTTTGCACGATGTCGAGGATGGTGCGTTGTTCGGCGAGCACGATGTCGTGGAAGCGGCGCAGAACCGCGATCCGCTCGCGCACCGGGCGCTGCGCCCACCCGCGCTGCGCCTCGCGGGCCGTCGCGAACGCGGTCTCGATGTCGGCGCTGGAGGACTGCGGCAGATCGGCGATCTTGCGGCCGGTAGCGGGTGCGAACACCTCGACCGAGGGCGCACCGCCCGCGACGGCACGTGCCAGCAATGGCTGTACCAGCGACTCCGGCAGCGCATCGGCGGGAGCCAGCTGTGGGGCGGTCGTCATTGTCGGCCCTCTCATGGGACGGTCGGAGGCGGCGAATCACCGGCATGCATTAACTGAACACTAGTGTTAGATTAATAGGTATGCGGTGTCCCGTGTCAAGCTCTCCGGTGTGGACCACAGGCACGTCAGGCTGGCTCTTGTGAGGCATCACCATGTCCACTGACGCCGCGACCGCCCGGCGAGGCCGACCGCCGCAGACCCAGGAGCAGGCCGAGGAGGTCCGCGCGCGGATCGTGCTCGCGACCGCGGAAGTGTTTACCCGCAACGGTTCGCGTGGTCTGAGCGTCGCCCAGATCATCGAGCAGGCGGGCCTGGCCCGTCCCACCTTCTATCGCTACTTCGGCAACGCGACCGAACCGCTGCACGTGCTGCTCGACGCCTCCAACGACGGCCTCGTCGGTGGCATCCGCAACGCGTTGACCAACACCGACAGACCCGTCGAACTCGGCATCCGACTCATCGACGCCTATCTCGACTGGGCCAACGGCCACGGCGCGATGCTGCGCCCGCTCTTCGCGGAATTGCACGACCCGGCCTCACCGGTGTCGGCCTATCGGGAGCGCGCCCTCGACGACATCCGCTCTCTCGTCGCCGAGAAATTCACCGAACTCGGCCGCCCCGTCCCGACCCCACTCGACCTCGACGCCGCACTGCACGTCTGCGAATATGTCGTCTACCGCATCTCCTCCGGGGCCGCTCCTGGCGCCGAACCCGATTCGGAAACCGTTGCCGCCGCACGACTCACGATGATCCGCGTCCTGCTGACCACGCTCGGGACCCGGGTCGATCTCGAATATGCGATGGAGCTGCCCGGCATATTCCCACCCGCATGACCGAGGGGCGATACCTCGGCCGCAGCAGTCACCATCGTGGCGATATCGATGTCCCGCGCAACGGGCGGCACGCACCGCTGCGGCACCGACACGCAGCTCTTCGAAAATTGGCGGGCGAATCGGGCGACAGCCAGAGCATCGCCTGCCCTTGCTGCGCGGTACTCACCTCATGGCGGGTACCGCGTCGTCGCTAGCGCGGCACCGGGCTGGGCTGCCGCCGCTCGACCTGCCGCTGTTCCACCCGATTGAGCAGAGCACGGACCCGCTCGTCGTCGGCGAGCAATTGGTCGAGCACGACGTTGACCGCTCCGCGCAGCAAGGCATACAGCTCCCACTGGGCGGGAGCCAGCGTCCGCGGGGCCCGGCGAGCAATGCCTCGAGCGATGGATTCGGCCGCGTCGCTGACGGTAATTCGACAATTGAGCGGCCACGGCAGCAATGCGGCGACCTCCTCACCGAGCTCATCGTCGTCGAGCGTGCCACGGGTCATGGCGGTATCGACGATGCCGAAATAGGCGACGCCCGCGGTGGCGCCCACCGCGGCCAATTCCACCCGCAGCGCGCGGCCTAGCTGTTCGACCGCGGCCTTGCTCACCATGTACGGCGACCCCGCCATGCCCGGTGCGAATGCCGCGGCGGAGGACACCACCACGACATGACCGCCGACCGCGACGATGTCGTCGAGCGCCGGATGCACCGTATTGAAGACCCCGGTGAGGTTGATACCGATGACCCGGTCGAAATCGGCGGGTTTCATCGTTCTGATCGTCGCTGGTTCCGGGGCCACCCCGGCATTGGCGACCACGACGTCGATGCGACCGAACCGTTCGCGGACCTGGGAGACGGCCTCCCGCATGCCGATTCGATCGGAAACGTCGGCGCGCACCACCAGCGCCCGCTCCCCCATCGATCGGGCGACCCGCGCCGCGGCGTTCTGATCGATATCGATCAGCGCGACGAACGCGCCCGTGCGATAGAGCTTTTCGGCAAGGGCGCGCCCGATACCGGAGCCGGCGCCGGTGATCAGGACCACCCGATCACGCACATTCAACTCGGCGGCGGGGCCGGTCGAGAACGTCACCAATTGACGCGCCAGGCCCAACACGAAACTATTCATCAAACCCCCGCCTCGTACGACTCAACGCCGAATTTCCTTTCCCGACGGGCCTCATTGCCCGCCGAGCTCACGGATGCGGCCGGTTGCGGATACCGTCCCGGCCGACACGTCGAACCGGTTTACATCTCCAGTGCGAGTTCGCTGCCGCGCGCACGCGATACGCAGGGCAGCATCGTGTTATTGCGTTCGCCGTCGAGCAGGAGCCGATCGCGGTGGTCGACCTCGCCTGCGAGCACCCCCGTCCGGCAGGTTCCGCAGAAACCCTGCTGGCAGGAGTACGCGACACCGGGCAGCACCCGCCGGATCGCCGCGAGCGTGGATTCGTCGGCGCCAACGTCGACGTGAATACCGCTGCGCCGCAACCACAGATGGAACGGATCGCCGTCGCGGACCGGCATCGCGGAGAAGCGCTCGGTGTGCAGCGACGCGGACGGATCGTGCAGCGACAACACCTCGCGCGCCGCCTCGGCCAGCGCGGGCGGACCACAGACATAGACCGAGGCGCCGGTGGGCGTCTGCTCGAAGATCATCCGAGGGTTCGGCACTCCGAACTCGTCGTCCGGCCTCACCACCACATCACCGCCGGTGAGCTGCGCCAACTCGCCCAGAAACGGCATCCTGGCACGGGACCGACCCAGGTACATCAGCCGCCACGGGATGCAGGCGCGCTCGGCGGCGGTCACCATCGGCAGGATCGCCGTGATCCCGATGCCACTGGCGACGAACAGATACTCGGACGCCGCGACGAGCGGAAACGCATTGCGCGGACCACGTACCGACAGCCGGTCACCAGCGCACAGGCGCTCGTGGATCTCCCGGGAGCCGCCCCCGCCATTCGCCATGTAGCGCACCGCAATCCGATACGAACGTCGATCGGCCGGGTCACTGGTGAGCGAGTACTGCCGCTGTCGCCCCGAAGGCAGGAACACATCGATATGGGCGCCCGGTGTCCACATGGGCAGCGGCCCGCCGTCGGGGTCGCGCAGGGTCACGCTGACCACGCCGTCGGCTTCCTGCTCGATCCGATCGATCATCACATCGAAGTCGAACCCGGCGTGCCGCACCGGCTGGGGCCGGGAAAGCAGCTGCGCGGCTTCACCTTCCGCGAAGACGCGCCGATACGCGTCGACCGCCGACGCGAGCATCCGCAGGCCGGCGCCCGACCGGAACTGGGCGCCCAACTGCGCGGTCATGCGCCCGCCGCCCGTGCTGCGGGCGACTGTGCGAGGTAGCGCAGCGCGTTGTCCATCGGGCCGAGCTGTGAGGGATGGAAGCCGGGCTTGAGGTAGCGCGGGATCTCGGTGAAGAAGGTCGTGAAGTTCGGCACGACGCCGCGTAACGACGCGCTGGCCAGCTGTAGCGGCCAGTATCTCCCCTTGTCGCGCGAAGGGTCGCGCCGAAACAGATAGCCACTCGAAATGACGAACAGCGCAAGCAATCCCGTGCTCGCGATGAGCGCCTGCCGCGCTTTGCGTACATATCCGCCGTCGACGTACATGTACGCGTCGTAGACCACGCTGCGATGCTCGACCTCTTCGGCGCCGTGCCAGCGGATGAGATCCAGCATCGCCGGATGCATCCCCTTGGCCTCGAGTTTGTCGTTGGTCAGCAGCCATTCCCCGATGACGGCGGTGTAATGCTCCATCCCAGCGAACAATGCCAGTCGCTCACACAGCCATTCGCGCTTCGCGCGGCCGGCCAGTCCGTGATCGCCGAGCATCCGATCGACCAGCCAGCCGACCCGATCCACCATCGGCGCGACGTCGAGGCCGAGCCGCTCGAGCTGGTTGCGGGCCTTCTCGTGCGAGCTCGCGTGCATCGTCTCCTGGCCGATGAAACCGCGGACCTCCTCGCGTAATCGCTCGTCATCGATCAGGGGTAAGGCTTCGGCGAGCGCCTGCGCCATCGCGCGCTCGCCCTCGGGCAATACCAGGTGCATCACGTTGATGATGTGCGTCGCCATGACCTCGCCGGGGATGTAGTGCATCGGCACTGTGTCGAAATCGAAGTCGACGTCCCGCGCGTTGATGGCGTGCGCCTGATCGGCGTAGACAGAGCTCATCTGGATGGTCCTCACGTCTCGGTCCTGCAAAACCGCACTGTTAATGTATTTCTGCCATCAAGTGATGTCAACATCACATGATGTCAACTTCTCGCTCGTGGGAGGATCGACTCATGGACGACGAATCCGACGGATCGATACCGGGCATGCGCCGCTGGCGCGGCCGCCCGCCCGCCGACCGGATCGCCGCGCGCCGCGAGCAGCTCATCGAGGCCGCCATCGAGCTGATGGCGACCGTCGGCGCATCGGAGACCTCCATGCGCGGCGTCTGCAGGCAGGCCGGGTTGACCGAGCGCTACTTCTACGAGAGCTTCCCCAACCTCGACACTCTCTTCACCACCGCGCTCGAGACAGTGGTCGTCGGCGCCCGCGACCGACTACTCGCCGCATTGGCCACCGCACCGCCCGAACCCGAAAAGCTATTCCGCCACGCCATTTCGGCGTTTACCGACTATCTGGTGGAAGATCGGCGACGCGGTCGGATCATGTTCGTCGAATCGCAGGCCAGGCGGGTGCTCGGCGAGCGAGGCAACGAACTGATCGAGCAGTTCACCACCCCTATCGCCTGGACGATCGGACCGGGCACCGACGGACAGCCCGCGCCGGATTCCGGGGACAATGCCCTGAACTCGAACGCCATCTTCGGTGCGATGGCCTATATGTACCGCCCATGGCTGGACGGGACCATCGACATGCCGCAGAAACGGTTCGACGACCATGCGACCAGCGTGATTCGCAACATCGCTGCCGCCCGATCTTCGGCCACGGTGTCCGATCACTCCGCGAACTGAGCCGATTACCCCTCGGTCGACACCACATCCCGCGGCTGCGCCCGCGCGAAGCTCATGGCGCTGTCGGTGATCTTGCCGTGCCGAAGGGCAACCAGGTCACGCAGATAGTTCATCCGGAGCCGCCACGGCGCCTTGGTCCCCTGGATGGGGAACTGGCTTGCCGCGCGCTGCACGTAGCCCGGGTTGAAGTTCACGAACAGCGGCGCGGCACCGATCGACGGATCGCGCACCGGCGTACACCTCGTGTATCCGCCAGTGTCCATGTGACGTAGTAGGCGCACGACGTATTCGCAGACCAGGTCCGCCTTGAGCGTCCACGACGCGTTGGTGTAGCCGATGATGTAGGCGAAGTTCGGCACATCCGACAGCATCATCGCTTTGTAGGCCATGCGGTCCGACAGCGTCACCGGGCGGCCGTCCACCACCAGATCCATCCCGCCGAAGGCGAGCAAATTGAGTCCGGTCGCGGTGATGACGATGTCGGCGTCCAGGGTCGCGCCCGAAGCGAGCGTCAGGCCGGTCTCGGTGAAGGTGTCGACCCGATCGGTGACGACATCGAGCTCGCCCTTGCGGATGGCACGGAAGAAATCGCCGTTGGGAGCCAGGCACAGTCGTTGGTCCCACGGGTTGTAGGTCGGGTTGAAGTGGGTGTCGATGTCGTAACCGGGCGGCAGCCAACGTTGCTGCCAGGCCCGGATCCGTTTGCGCATGGCCTTCGGATATCGTTGGCTCAGTTGATAAATCGCGGTCGACAGCGCGATGTTCTTGCCGCGCGCAACCGCGTAGGCGGCGCGGGCAGGCAGGAATTTGCGCACCCGGACGGCCAGGTCGTCGCGTTCGGGCGCGGAGATGATGTAGCTCGGCGAGCGCTGCAACATGGTCACGTGCGCACCCTGCGCGGTGAGCGCGGGCGCCAGGGTGACGGCGGTGGCACCGCTGCCGATCAGCACGATCCGCTCGCCTGCGACATCAAGGGTGCCTGGCCAGTGCTGCGGGTGGACGACCGGGCCCGCGAACCGTTCGACGCCCGCGAAATCCGGCGTGTAGGCCTCGTCGTAGCGGTAGTAGCCGGAGCAGCACATCAGGAACCCGGCGGTGAACGTGACGGCTTCCCCGGTGTCGGAGCGTTCGGCCTGCACCGTCCAGCGGTCGTCGGTCGAGGACCATTCGGCGCGAACCGCCCGATGTCCGAACCTGATGCGCCGATCGATCCCGGCCTCGGCGGCGGTGTCGCGCACATAGTGGAGGATGTCGTCGCCGTCGGCGATCGCCTTCTCCCCCAGCCACGGCCGGAACCGGTAGCCGAGGGTGTACATATCCGAATCGGAGCGAATTCCCGGATAGCGGAACAGATCCCAGGTGCCGCCGATCGCGTCACGGCTCTCCAGGATGGTGTACGACCGTCGCGGAAATGCCCGCTGCAGATGGTGAGCCGCACCGATGCCGGACAACCCGGCACCGACAATGAGCACATCGGCGTGCTCGCCCGCGATCGTCATGGATCTCGTCCTCCGTCATCGGCGGTTCCGGCGCGACGCCCCGGCGCGCGCCGACAGTATTTCCAGCCTATCGGCCGGACCGGTATTTTCGGATCAGTCGGCCCTGGGCGGAAACTCCCGTCGTCCCAGACTCACTCCAGAAAGCAGTGGCGCCGCGCACAAGGGTGCCACTGCGCTTGCGCGCGCATGCGAGGGGGTCGCAGTTGCGTCCCGAGGACGGCCCGCGCCGGCGCTGTGGCGGGTTGGCCTCGGCCGCAACGTAGTTGATGATTGAACGGCTGGGCGGTCGACCGAAACCGATCGGTCCGGATGTCGAGGACCCGCAGTGAAGTCACTCACAGTCGCCCCGCTGACGCCCCTGCCGGACACCGCGAACACCCGACGAAACGGACATTAGCCAACCGTTCGCCGATAAGTCCGAAGCGAGGCGGAATTCGCCCGATGTTTCACCGCACGCAGGGCCCGAATGACGCGGCGATCACCGCTGTTCGCCATAGCCAGTTGAACGATAGTTGGTGATACTTCAGGGCACAGATACTCTCAAAATTCTACTGTCCCAGAAGGATTCGCACACAGTGCGCATACCCATTGGTAGTTACCGTCGGGTAATGTTCCGCAGCACCGAAGATCAGAGAAGATCCGGAACGTATCTGTCAACGATTTCCAGGAGCGCAAGTGTCGCATTCTCGGTTCGAATCCATCGGCGCGTATCTCCCTTCGAAAGTCGTCACAACGAAGGAGCTGATCTCACGGCTCAAGGAGCCACCTTCGTTCGATCTCGAAAAAATCACGGGAGTCAAAGAACGTCGCGTGCATGACACTCGACCGGAGAGCTATGAGGATTCCTTCACCATTGCCCTCAATGCTGTGGAGGACTGTCTTTCGAGGTCACAGTACGCTGCAGCGGACATCGACATCATCATCTCCACGTCGATCACCCGGAGCAAGAACGCCACCCGCATGTACATGGAGCCGTCGTTCGCCTCGGCGATAGGCAAGCGTATCGGCGCGAAGAAAGCAATAACTTTCGACGTTTCGAATGCCTGCGCCGGAATGCTCACCGGAACCTACATACTCGATCGAATGATCCGTTCCGGCGCCGTCCGCAATGGCATAGTGGTGAGCGGCGAGGCGATTACCCCTATCTCGGATACCGCGGTCGCCGAGATTTCCGAGAAATACGATCTGCAGTTCGCTTCGCTCTCGGTCGGCGATTCCGGCGCCGCCATCGTGCTGGACCAGGCGGTCGACGACGCCGACAAGATCCACTACATCGAGCTGATGACGGCCTCGGAATACTCGCATCTGTGCCTCGGCATGCCGAGCGACAAGAGCGCGGGTGTCGCCCTGTATACCGACAACCGCAAGATGCACAACGAGGATCGGTTCCTGCTCGGCACCGACAGCCAGCGCAACTACCTCGAATCCCAGGGCCGCACCTTCGCCGACGAGAACTTCGACTACATCATCCACCATCAGTTCGGCGCTGCCGCGATTCCGTGGATGAACGCGATCTGCGAGCGCGAGTTCGGGCACCCGATGCCACCGGATCTTCGGGTCATCGAGAAGTACGGAAATACTTCCACCACTTCACATTTCATCGTGCTGCACGACCAGCTGAGCGAGCAGAACATCCCGGCGGGCACGAAGCTGCTGATGTTCCCCGCCGCCTCCGGCATCGTGACCGGCTTCCTGTCCACCACCATCTCCTCCTTGAAGGTCTGAGGTCAACCATGGCCGTGCGCATCAAATCCACCGGAATCAGCCGGGCCGCCGACACCCACAGCATTGTGGAGAACAGCGGTCGCGCGGCGAAGCAGAGCCTCGAGCGAGTGGGGGTTCGCCCCGATCAGGTCGGCGTGCTCATCAATGCCGGCATTTTCCGTGACTCCAACACCGTGGAACCAGCGGTCTCCGCGCTGATCCAAAAGGCAGCGGGCATCGGCCTGGAATACGGCAAAGACGATCCGCGGACGTTCTCCTTCGACCTGATGAACGGTGCCGTCGGTGTGCTCAACGCCGTCCAGGTGGCGAGCTCCATCCTGGACACCGGCAGCGCCGAACACGTACTGATCGTCTCGGGCGACACCCATCCGTCTCAGACCAGGTCGATCGCCGACGACGAATTCCCCTACGCCACCGCAGGCGCGGCGCTGCTGCTCGAGCACACCGACGAGCCCGAGGGGTTCGGCCCTGTGCACACCGCCATCGGTGCGGGCGCACCGGCCGTCGAAGCCTATGTGGACACCGCGACCATGGGCCTGGTCGGCCGCGGCCTGATGACGGTTGTGCGGGAGGAAGGTTTCGAGGATCGACTGCTCGAGACGGCGCTGGAGGCCGCGCGGTCCGCGCTGACCGAGGCCGAGCTCGCCGACCTCTCCGGCATCGCACTCATCGCATCGACGCCGAGCGCGAACTTCCCGCTGCGGATCGCCGAGGACCTCGGTATCGCGGTAGATTCCGTGCGGAGACCAGATCTCACCGATGGCGACCCGCATACCGCGGCACTACCGATGGCCTACGACAAGGCCGTCACCGAGCAGACGCTGCGCGGATATACCTACCTGTTGTTCGTCGCGGCGGGCGCAGGCCCATCGGCGGCGGCGGCACTGTACCGGTTGCCCGCACTCGTGGGGGCGCCCGCGTGACAATGGCGACCTATTGGGAAGCCATCGACCGGTTCCGTGCGTTTGCGCGCACGGAACCGGATCGTGAAGCGGTGATCTACCCCGACGGGCAGAATCCCGACGGCTTGCCCGCCTACCGGCACCTCACCTACCGCGGGCTCGACGACTGGTCCGACGCGATCGCCGAACAGCTGACCGCGGCGGGCGTCACGCACGGCACCCGCACCATCGTGCTGGTGCTACCGAGTCCCGAGCTGTACGCGATCCTGTTCGGACTGCTGAAGCTCGGCGCGGTCCCGGTGGTCATCGATCCGGGCATGGGTGTGCGAAAGATGTTGCGGTGCCTGCGCGCGGTCGACGCCGAGGCGTTCATCGGCATTCCGCAGGCCCAGGCATTGCGGGTGTTGTTCCGGCGCAGCTTCCGGCGGGTGCGCACCACCCTGACTGTCGGCAAGCGCTGGTTCTGGGGCGGCCCGGCATTGCGGGACTGGGAGCGCAGGCCCACCGAGGTCGCGCCGCCGCGCACGCCCGCTGCTGCCGACGATGTGCTCGTCATCGGATTCACCACCGGCAGTACGGGTCCGGCCAAAGCGGTCGAACTCACACACGGCAACCTGGCCTCGATGATCGAGCAGGTAGACGCGGCACGCGGCCACATCCCACCGGACACCTCACTGATCACCCTGCCGCTGGTCGGCATTCTCGATCTGCTGCTCGGATCCCGTTGTGTCCTACCGCCACTCATTCCGAGCAAGGTCGGTTCGACCGATCCGGCCCAGGTGGCCGACGCGATCGCGAAGTTCGGGGTGCGGACCATGTTCGCCTCCCCGGCCCTGCTCATCCCGCTGCTGCGATATCTCGAGGAACACGCGGTCGAGCTGCCGACCTTGGGCAGCATCTATTCCGGCGGCGCTCCGGTGCCCGACTGGTGCATTGCCGGGCTGCGGAAGGTGTTGCGCGAGGACGTCCTTGTCTACGCGGGCTACGGGTCCACCGAGGCGCTGCCCATGTCCACCATCGAATCCAGGGAACTGTTCGACGGCCTCGTCGATCGCGCCCATCGCGGTGCGGGCACCTGCATCGGCAGGCCCGCCGATCGGGTGAACGCACGATTGGTCGCCATCACCGATGCGCCGCTTCCGACCTGGGCTCGGGTCGAGGAGCTGGCCGGTGAGCTCGAAACCTCGCGAGGCATCGGTGAACTCGTCGTCTCGGGCCCGAATGTCAGCACGCACTATTACTGGCCGGAGTCGGCCAACGCCGCGGGCAAGATCGTCGACGGCGCCGTGATCTGGCATCGCACCGGGGATCTGGCCTGGATCGATGACCACGGGCGAATCTGGTTCTGCGGACGCAAGAGCCAACGCGTCGTCACCGCGAACGGCCCGATGTTCACCGTTCAGGTCGAGCAGATCTTCAACACCGTTGCGGGCGTGGCCCGGACAGCTCTGGTCGGCGTCGGGAAGCGCGGCACGCAACGACCAGTGCTGTGTGTCGAAACGAAGCCGGGCGCCGATGCGGCATCGGTTGCCTCGAAGTTGCGAGCGTTGGCCACGGAGTCCGAACTCACCCGGGATATCGCCGAGTTCCTGGTGCACCCTGGGTTCCCGGTCGACATTCGCCACAACGCGAAGATCGGGCGCGAACAGCTGGCTGCCTGGGCGGCCGAGAAGGTGAGAATCCGATGAAAACCGTGATATTGCGCTCGATTCCGGTGCTCGGCTGGCTGTATCTCGCCGCGGGCGTCGTGGCGGCGGCCACCGACAGCGCACCACGCAACCGGCTGCTGCGGGCCGCATGGTGGCTCGATCTGTTTCTCAGTGTCGTGGTGCACGCGGCACAGATTCCGGCGGCGCTGCGAGCGGCAAAGGGTTCGGGGCGGTCCGCAGTGGAGACCGCCGTACTGACTCAGATCTTCGGAATGACCTGGTGGGCGACACAGGAGGTGACGCGATGAAAGTATTGGTTACCGGCGCGTCCGGATTTCTCGGCGGTGCGCTGGTACGCAGGCTGGTCGAGGACGGTGCGCACGATGTGGCGATTCTGGCGCGACGCACCAGCAATCTGGCCGACCTCGGCGCGGCTCGCGGCAAGGTGGAGGTGATCGTCGGCGACCTGGGCGACCAGGCCTCGCTGATCCGAGCGACCAGCGGCGTCGACGTCGTGTTCCACAGTGCCGCACGGGTCGACGAACGCGGCACCCGGGACCAGTTCTGGGACGAGAACGTTCGGGCCACCGAGCGGCTGCTCGATTCGGCGCGGCGCGGCGGAGCCTCGCGGTTCGTGTTCATCTCCAGCCCGAGCGCGATGATGGACTACCACGGCGGCGACCTGATCGATGTCGACGAGTCGTTGCCCTATCCCGGGCGCTATCTGAACCTGTATTCGGAGACGAAGGCCGCGGCCGAACGCGCGGTATTGGCTGCCGACACACCTGGTTTCCGCACATGCGCGCTGCGCCCGCGAGCGATCTGGGGAGCAGGTGACCGGTCGGGTCCGATCGTGCGGCTGCTGAGCCGTACCGCGGTCGGCAAACTACCCGATCTCTCGTATGGCCGCGCTGTATTCGCCTCGCTGTGTCACGTCGACAATATCGTCGATGCCTGCATCAAGGCCGCCGAGTCGGATGCGGTGGGCGGCAAGCCGTACTTCATCGCCGACGCCGAGAAGACCAATGTGTGGGAGTTCCTCGGTTCCGTCGCGACGGACCTCGGCTATCCGCCACCCGCGCGGCGACCGAACCCGCGCGTGCTCGCGGCCGTGGTCAACCTGATCGAGACCGTCTGGCGCATTCCGGCGGTCGCGACCCGGTGGTCGCCGCCGTTGTCGCGCTACGCCGTCGCGTTGATGACCCGCTCGGCGACCTACGACACCGGCGCGGCCGCGCGCGATTTCGGCTATCGGCCGATCGTCGATCGCGACACCGGACTCACCGGGTTCCTCGCCTGGCTCGAAACTCACGGTGGGGTCGTCGAACTCACCAGGACATTGCGATAGCGTCGCGATCTTTTGTCGTCAATGGAGGCAATCATGGGCAACGACAACGTCTTCCGCCGGCCGATCTCCCCCACCGAGCGGATGTACTTCCCGATGCGGCAATTGGCGCCGCCGTTCCTCATGCAGGCGATGATCCACGGAGAAGGGACCATCGACCGAGAAGCCCTGCGACAGGCCGTGGCCGTGGCGTCGGAAGCATGCCCCGGCGCGCGGTTACGGCACGAGGGCGGCGAGTGGGTCGACAGCGGCATCGCTCCGGCGGTGCGGGTCGTGGACGGCCATACCGTTCGGTACCCCGACCTCGAAACCGATCACGTGCTCACCAGCCCGATCGGGCCGTCTCCCGAGGCGACGGCCGAGGTGGTGTTGCTGACGGCCGAACCGGTCACACTGTTATTCCGCGCCTTCCACGGGGTCATGGACGGCATGGGCATGGTGCTCTGGATGACCAGCGTGCTCAAAGTACTGCGAGGCGAGACGGCAGACGCAATGCCGGACCCCGTCGCCGACTACCAGCTGGTAGCCCGGATCGGGACGCCGCCGGGCAAGGCGACACTGCCACTGCCGAAGTATCGGAGCGCGGTCGGCAGCGGCCGTCAGGAGCCGGGCCGACCGCGACATCTACTGCGACACCGGACGATCGACGCGACCGGGCCGGGTGGCGTCGCGCGCCTCTCGGCCATCCTGGCGGAACAGACCGAGGGCACCTCCCGAATCATGATGCCGGTCGATCTGCGCAGGCACGATCCGCAACTGTGCTCCACCGCGAACCTGGCGCTGCCGCTGTTCGTGGAGCTCGAACCCGGCCAGGACTGGACCGTGGCCAAGGCACAGATCAAGACCGGGCTTGCGCAACGGCGCGAATTGAACCAGATGGAAAACAGCGGTCTGGTGCGAATTCCGGACCTCCTCGGCCGGGCGATCCTGCGCACCACGAACTGGCTCGGTTCCCGGTACGGCCGAAATCTGGCCTCCGCCATCGTCTCTCATGTCGGCACCTTCGACCTCGACGCCCTCGCGCCGCCGGGCTTTCGCCCGACAACCATTCGAGTGGTACCGCAGCACAGCGTCGCGATGCCCTTGCTGTTCGGTCTCGTCGAGTGCGGCGGCAAGACCGAACTGTCGGTGTCGTGCCGCAACGGCGTCGGCGTCGAGGCCCGGCTCGAGGCACTGCTCGACCACATCGTCGCCCGGCTCGAGCACGAGCTGCCGGTCAGGGAAAAGCTGTGATCACCTCGGCTCGCTTGATCATCGCGCGCCCACGCGCGGTGCTCGCCGTCGTCGTCGGGGTGATGCTGCTGTTCGGCGTGCTCGGCACGGGTGCGGCCGATCAGGTCAGCGCGGGCGGATTCACCGACCCGACCAGCGAATCTGCGCTGGTCGATCAGGTGGTTCGGGAACATTTCGGACCGCAGAACCCCGACGTCGTCGCGCTCTACACCGCACCGGACGGCCAGACCCTCGACGACATCGGCCCGCGCATCCAGGAGGCGCTCGGCCGGATCGATCCGGCGCTGCTGGAGCGCCCGATCCAGTCCTACTGGAACAGCGTGCCACCGCGCAAAGGGTTCCTGCGCTCCGCCGACGGCAGGAAGGCGCTGGCCGTGGTGTTCACCGCGGGCGACGAAACCCGGCGCGTCCACGCCTACCCGGATATCGAAGCGGGACTGCAGGTTCCCGGCATCCGCACCCAACTGTCGGGCTACAGCGCGCTGGCGACCGAAATCAACGGCCAGTCACAGCGCGATCTGGTGGTGGCGGAATCTATTTCGCTGCCGATCACGCTACTGATCCTTGTTCTGCTTTTCGGTGGCGCGGTGGCCGCATCGCTTCCGGTGGCCGTCGGGCTGCTGGCAGTACTCGGCTCGATGGGCGCGATTCGTGTGCTCAGCGAGGTCACCGAGGTCAGTACGTTCGCGGTCAATATCGCGTCGCTGCTCGGGCTCGGCATGGCGATCGACTACGGACTTTTCATGGTGACCCGGTTCCGTGAGGAAGTCGCCGAGGGACACACCATCGCCGCGGCGATCGAACGGACCTGCGCCACAGCCGGTCGCACGGTCACCTTCTCCGCCCTGTTGCTGATCTGCGCTTTCGCAGGGACCTTCCTTTATCCCCAGGCGGTGCTGCGGTCGCTCGGATTCGGCGCCATCGCGGCTGTCACACTCGCCGCGGGCTTATCGCTCACGGTGCTGCCCGCGATGCTGGCGTTGTTCGGCGCTCGGATCGGGCAGACCACACCCAAGCCGCGGACCGAACAGTTCTGGGGTCGCGTGGTGGACGGCGTGCTGCGACGACCCGGCCTTGTCGCGGTCGCCGTCGGCGCCGTGCTGCTGGTGCTCGCGGCGCCGTTGACGGGAGTCCGGCTCGGCGACATCGATCAGCGTGCCCTTCCTCCTGACAATGAAATGCGCAGTGTGGTAGACGAACTCACCGCAGAGTTCCCGGCGGCGAGCAGTGGCGTCACCGCAGTGCTGCGCGGTCAGGACGGAATTCCGCCGAACGCGGCGGCGGTTGATGCGGCCACCCATGACATCCGCGCGGTGGACGGTGTCGGTCAGGTATTCCAGGTCGGGCGCGCCGACGACTTCGTCGTCCTGCACGCCTTCCTCTCCGCCGCCGATCGCAGCGAAGCCGCCACCGCGACCGTCGAAGCCATACGGAATCTGAATCCCCCAGCGGCGACCACGCTTCGCGTCGGTGGTGATACCGCCGCGACCGTCGACAGCGTGGATTCGATCGTGGCAAGGATGCCGTGGATGATCCTGATCATGGTGGCCGCCACGGTGCTGCTGCTGTCGGCCGCGTTCCGTTCGATCGTGCTGCCGCTCAAGGCGGTCGCCATGGCATTTCTCAGCCTCGCCGCAACATTCGGCGTGCTCACCTGGATCTTCTACGACGGCAACCTCTCCGGCGTGCTGGGCATCAGTCCGGGCCCGCTCGCGGCAGGCATGCTGGTGCTGATCATCGCCGTGGTCTTCGGATTGTCCACCGACTACGAGGTTTTCCTGCTCTCCCGCATGGTGGAGGCACACCACGCGGGCGCCGACACCGCCGCTGCTGTTCGCATCGGCACGGTCAAGACCGCCAGGGTGATCACCGCGGCCGCCACCTTGCTCATCCTCGTCACCGGCGCGTTCACCCTCTCACCGCTGACACCGATGCGCTTCCTCGGGCTCGGCATGATCATCGCGCTGATCGTGGACGCGACCCTGGTCCGGATGCTGCTGGTCCCGGCGCTGGTCAAGCTGATGGGTCGCGCGAATTGGTGGATGCCCGGTGCGGGCGGACCACCTCGACCGAGCACCATGGTCACCGAACATGTCGAGCGTCCCGCGGCGACCCTGTCCTGATGGCCACTCGCCAACACCCGGTCACACCAGCGCGGCGCGCACCTGAGCGAGATGCTCACATGCCGGGCCGCGCACCGCGAATCGGGCGAATCCCCAGCACTGTTGGCAGCTCGACGACCAGCTCACGAGCATGCGGATCGGGACACACGGTGCAGTCGCCCACGGCAACCGTGCACCGAGGAACCGGTAAGTGGTTCCGCCGAGAGCGAATTCGGCGGTCGACCGCAGGCGCCACTTGTCTGTTTTGCGCCACTCGAGCCGGTGATTTCTGTGCTTCGATGGAACCGGCTCGCGATCAGGTGCGTCTTATTGATCAGACGGAGCTAGTGGAAGGGGCGAACGCCGTGGCTGCTGACAGTCCGTTCGGTGCGTACATCGAGGACGCGAAGTCGGGGGCGCTGAAGGTGCGCATGGCGCCGCAAGCGTTCCTCGACATCGACATGGCCTGTCGAGACCTGATCCTCGACCTGTCCTCGGCCCAGAACGACGCGCGCGCACTCGGCGAGCGCGAGTATTGGGGCCTCGGCGAGGACAACCCTCGGCTGTGGTCGGCGATCGAGCTGGTGCGGCTATTTCGGGAGAAGGCATTCGGCGGGCCCAACAACGCCTACGACACCCTCGGGGACTACATCGCGGCCGCCACCGAGATCCAGTCCCTGTTCACCGCCATTCGCGAAGCCTTCGAGCGCACCGACGCCGAGTTCGCCAGGCAGATGCGTGAGATCACCCGATGAGGCGCGGCGCCGGCAGCCGGTCGGCCGGTGTCGCGGCGATCGCACTCGTGGTTACCGTCCTCAGCGGGTGCGGCGGCGAGCCACGGCCTTCGGCAACATCGATGACCGCCAGACCGTCGTCGGCCGCGCTCGGCTCGCCGACGAACGGATCGGCGCAGAGCACCTCCTTCGATCCGTGCACCGCACTGACACCGTCGTTCCTGGCATCCCACCAATGGGACGCGCGTCCTCCTGCCACCAGACAGGAGAGCACCGGCGACGTGCGCTGGAAGGGCTGCCTGTTCGTTGCGCAGAGTGCCTACACATTCCGCGTGCAGACCACCAACGGCACCCTCGCTCAGATTCGTGAACAATTCCCCACCGCAACAGATTTGACCATCGCCGGCCGCAGAGCGCTACGCTACGAGGCCCTCCCCGACCTGCCCGGCGGCTGCACGATCAATGTCGACATGAAGACCGGATCGCTCTACATCTTGGTGGACGACCCGCGCGGACTGCACCCCCGCAAACTCTCCCCCTGCGCCGGCGCCACCGAGATCGCGGAAGCGGTGGTCCCCTTCCTGCCGCCGGGAAGCTGATCGCGGCAGCGCATCCGTGTTCCCGATGGCTTGCTGTGTCCCGGGGTAACTATCGTCGTCGATCATGGCATCACTGTTTCTCCGCCCCGCGGAAACCGACGACGAACCGCTGCTCTGGGGCATGCTGTACGAGGCCTCGCACGCCGCGGAACAGGGCACATCCTCTCCCGATGATCTGCGAGCGGTGCCGGAACTCGCCCGCTACGTCGACAAGTGGGGCGCCGAGGGCGACCTCGGCATCGTCGGCGGCGCTTCGGCCGACCAACTGCAAGGCGCCGCATGGATTCGCCTGTTCGACAAGGAGAACGCCGGATACGGCTACGTCGCCGACGACATCCCCGAGCTCGCCATCGCCACCAGCCCCGCCACGCGCGGCACCGGCCTCGGCACCGCGCTGCTGGTGCGCCTCCTCGACGATGCCCGCACCCGCTACGACGCCATGAGCCTCAGCGTCCGCGCCGACAACCCTGCCCGCCGCCTCTACTCTCGCCTCGGCTTCGTCGAGGTGACGGGCTCCGAGATCATCAACCGAGCGGGCACCACCAGCCTGGCGATGCTCCTACGCTTCCGCTGACCCGCGTTGCGTGGTCCGCGTTCTCAGACCAGCAGCGGCAGCCGGGCGCTGGCGGAAGCCAGAGCCGGTCGCAGGGATCATGGCGTCGAACTCGCATCGCGACTGAGCAGGCTGTCGACTCGGAACCGGACTTCCACAACAACGTCCGCGCATTCCGCGGTCACATCGTGTCCTGCTTGCGTCGTTGTAAACCTGTTGACTACCTGCGGAGCAACAAAGGAGTCTCGACACTGTGAACGAACTTCCGCCGGCTGTCGCACTCGAGGAGCTCAGTGCGGAAAATCTGCGCTCGCTGCTCGACGCGGCGGTCGCTGATGCCGACCCGCTAGAGGTGATGACGGCTGTCGACGGACCGCCGGGATGGACAGTGCAGCGCAGGCACGCGTTCGTCGAATTCCATCGCGGACGCGCGCTGCATCCCACCCGCCCGAGCGAACGGACCTTTGTCATCACGGTCGACGGCGAGGCGGTCGGAGCTGCCCGGCTCGAACCCCATGGGAACGACCTGGAGGTAGGAATTTGGATCGGCCGATCGCACCGCGGCCACGGGATAGGCACCATTGTCACCGTGCGGCTACGCAGGCTGGCCGCCGAGACCGGCGCGTGCCGAATCACGGCGACGACGACGCCGGGCAATATCGCGGCCCGTCGACTCATCGACACCGGACTGCGTGCTCGGGTACACGTCGATGGCGACGCAGTCACCGGCGTCTGCGACCTCACTTGACCATCAGTGGAATCCGAGCTGCGACCTCACCGCCGTTTCGAGTCTCGATCGGAGTGATAGGTCCCCGGTGTATGCCCGAGCATCCGGCGGTAGACATCGATGAACGCACTGGTCGACGCCCATCCGCAACGATGGGCGACCGCCGTCACGGCGAGGCCGTCGGCGAGTAGTTGCACCGCCCGATGCAAGCGCAGTTGGGTTCGCCATTGGGGGTAGGTCATGCCGAGCTCGGTGCGGAACAACCGGGTGAGGGTTCGTTCGCCCGCACCGACGCGGACGCCCAAGTCAGCCAGTGACCACACCACGGAGAGGTCGTCTTCGACCAGCGCGCAAGCTTTCCGGAGCCGTACATCGGAGGCGGCGGGCAAGCGGAGTCGTTGTTCGGGGCTGCGGCGCAGTTGATCGAGCAGGACCTGCCGCAGCCGTGCGGCCTCGGCCTCGGGCAGCTGGTCGGGGGTCGAACAGGCGATAATGAGTTCGCGGACAAGCGGAAGTGCTGTCAGTACGGAAGGCGTTGCCCAGCACACCGATTCGTCGGACGGGAAGCCGACACAGTGGAATCGGGTCGGCCCGTAGAAGTGATGCTCATGCCAGCACCCGGCGGGAATCCAGATCGCCCGATCGGCGGGGGCGATCCAGCAGCCTGCCTCGGTGCGTACCTCGGCCACACCGGCACTCGGATACACGATTTGGTGCTCGGTGTGCCGGTGCCGCTCGATGCGTGATCCGGCGGGGAGGTCGTGTGTCACCGTGGTTCGATCGTCATGGCGGATTATCGACATAAATCGGCATTTTATCGGAAGCCAGCCAGCCCTCCGCTCCCTACGCTGACCATCGACAACAAGGGAAATGGTGGTCAGCGATGGTGAATACGCCTGTCGAAGCCGCAACCACCGCGCCGGCGGAATCGGCGTGGCAACGGATGCGGTACTGGATGATCGCGCATGCGGTCGACGACTTCTACCAGGGACTGGTGCCTGCGAGCATCCCGTTCTTCGTACTCGAACGCGACTACAGCTACGTCCAGGCAGCCGGACTTGCGCTCGCGGCGACATTGGGAAGCGCTCTGCCGCAACCGATTCTCGGTCTGCTCGCCGATCGGCGGCGGATGTTGTGGCTTGCGCCTGCCGGCGTCGTGACCGCGGGCCTCGGTGCGGGACTGGCCGGCCTCGCACCCCGGTATCCGCTGGTGTGGGCGTTACTCCTGCTTTCGGGGATCGGTGTGGCCGCATTCCATCCCGCGGCCGGGCGCGACGCGCGCCGCGACGCGGGGCACAGCGCGATGGCGATGAGCTTCTTCGCGGCCGGCGGCAGCGTCGGGTTCTTCCTGGCGCCGGCCTTGGCGACGCCCGCGCTGGTCTCGCTCGGTGTCGGCGCCACCGCGCTCTTCATTCCGCCCGCGGTGTTGATGGGGTTCGTGCTGTGGCGCTATCAGCAGCGCCGAACCCGAAACACCGTTATCCAGCACAGGATCGATGGTCACGACCGGTGGGTGCCGTTCTTTCTGCTCACCGGGGTCGAGTTGGTCCGGTCGGTCATCTATGCCGGGATGAACACCTTCATCGCGCTGTACTGGATCAACCACCTGGGTTCCTCGCACGCCCTCGGCGGCGCCGCCTTGGCCGCGTTTCTCGGCGGCGGAGTCGCGGGCACGCTACTCGGTGGACGCATCGCCGACCGTGTCGGAGTGCTGCACACCATCCGAATCGGCAGTGTGGCTGCACTTCCCGCACTCGCCGCGCTGCGTCTGATTCCGAATGCCGAACTCGGACTTCTGTTCGCGGTGCTGGCGGGCATCACCGTCAATGTTCCTTTTGCCGTGCTGGTCAAGCTCGGACAGGACTACCTACCGACCCGCCCGGGAACCGCCGCCGGGGTCACCCTCGGGCTCGCGGTCAGTGCGGGCGGACTGTTCGTCCCCGTCCTCGGCGTCATCGCGGATAAGCACGGCCTTGCAGCCGCGTTGACGACCCTGTGCGCCTTTCCTGTCGCCGGCATCGTCCTCGGATTTGTCCTTCCGCAACCTGCCGCGCCCGCCGGATCAGTACGGAACTGATCTACCACCCCCGCGCTCGACGGCTTTCCAGACCGCGTATCGCGCCTTCATGCAGCTGGCGCAGGGGCGGTAGCCTGCGCCGATAGCGGTGGCTTCGTCGGCGAAGAAGACGCGGTGGGGGTGGTAATGGCCGCGGGTGAGGGCGCGCAGAGCGGATGGACAGTCCAGATGGCCGTAGATCTTGCTGCGGCGGTGACCGCCGAACCGGCCAGGTACCGGCGTGCGGTACGGGCGGCCGTCGGCGTCGATGAGTGTGTAGATCCGCTGGGACATGTTATGAGACTTGACTATTCGGCGTCATGCAGGACTAGGCCGAGGGTGTGGCGGATACCGGTGCGGATGCGACTGACACCGTGGCGCACGGGGGCTCTCGACCATCCTCGGGCGCTCGGGGTGGGGCGGTCACGGGTGGTGAAGATCAAGCCGTGGCCCTGTTCCAGCACTGTGACAGTGCCTTTCGACTGGGCGCGCGGTCGCTGCTCGACGAGGAGGAACTCGCCCCCGGTGTGGTCCACGCGCGGGCGGTCGAGGCCGATCACCACCTGAAGCGGAAACACCAGATCGCCATAGAGGTCGCGGTGCAGGGCATTCCAGTCACCGCTGGTGTAGCGCAACAGGATCGGTGTCGGTCTGGTCTGCCCTGCGGCGTGGCAGACGTCCAGCCAGTCGGCGAAGTCGTCCGGCCACGGCGCGGGGTCGCCCAGACGTGCCGCCCAGGTTCGGGCAATGGGCAAAAGTTTGCGGTAGAAGGCCGCGCGCAAGGCGGTGATCGGCTCTGGAACCGGATGCGCGAAGTACCGGTAGGTGCCCTCGCCGAATCGATGGCGCGCCATGTCGATGGTGGCGCGGAACCGGGCGCGCTCGTCCCACATGGATACGAACTCGGCGCATTCGCCGGGGGTGAGCAATGGTCCGGTCTGCGCGCTGCCCTGCGCATCGATCTCGGCGGTGAGCTCGGCCCACTGTTGCGCGTCGACCCGACCGGACAGCGCAGCAATGGTTTTCGATGCAGTCATTGAATTCTCCTTCGTTCTGCACGACGCCCCCACGCCGTCCATCGGGCCTTCGCCGGTCGACCGAACTCGGCACTGGCACAGATAGCTGATGCCGACGCTCGACGCCTATGCCGCTTCGAGGGTGAGCAGGGTGTTCTTGGCTGCGCTGCCGCCGACGTACTGACCGATGGTGCCGTCGCTGCGCACGACGCGGTGGCACGGGATGACCACCGGGAGCGGATTGTGCGCGCAGGCGGAGCCGACGGCCCTGACAGCGCGCGGGTTCCCGACTGCGGCGGCAACGGCGGCGTAGCTTTCACGACGGCCGTAACCGATGTCTCGCAGGTGCTCGATGACCTGACGACGGAAGCCGCCGGTGAGCTGTAGGTCGAGCGGGAGGTCGAAGTGGGTTCGGGCGCCGGTGAAGTACTCGTCGATCTCCCTTGCCGCGGCGTCGAGGCGCGCCGGTGCGGCGAGTACTCGTGGACTGACTCGCTCGGCGAGGGTGGCGAGGACGATGTCGTGGTCCTCGTTCGGATAGGCGACGCGGACCAGGCCTGCGGGGGTGGCCGCGAGCAGCAGGGCGCCGACAGGTGTGTCGAGCGTGCGGTAGGCGACGTCGAGCAGGCCTGCGGACTGCGCCTCGCCCGCCAGGCGACGATGCAAGGCGGACAGGAGGTCGGCGCTGCCGGGGGTCAGCCCGTCGAAGAGGGGGTCCCCGCGGTCGATGGTGGCCATCATGATCGATCCTTCGGGTAGAGCTTGCGTAAGGATTTCAGCCCGTCCGCGGCGGCGCGGCGGGCTGCGTCGGTGGAATTGCCCAGCAGCTGGGCGATTTCGGCGTGCGGCAGGCCTGCCAGGTAGTGGTAGGCGACCGCTTGGCGCTGCTTGGTCGGCAGCGCCGCGAGTGCGGCCCACAGATCGGGGTCGTAACCGGCCGGGTCGGCGTTGGGAGCCGAGCGCTCGGGCAGTATGTCGGCCGGGACGGGCGCGCGGGTCAGCGCTCGCCCGACATCGATGGCGCGCCGATGCGCGACCGTGACCAGCCACGCCTCGATGTTCGTCTCCGGGTCGAGGTCGGGATAGGCACGCAATGCCGACAGGAAGGTCTCCGACCATGCGTCGGCGGCGTCGGTCGGGCCGAGCACCGCCCGGCACACGCGCAACACCATCGGGCCGTATTCGGCCACCACTTCCTCGAACGGAGGCAAACTCACACTGGGTAGACGGCGGCCGGTGGGAAAACGTGAGATTCCGAGGTCAGGGGATCCCGGATGCGCGCGCGGCCGATCATGCGGGCACCACGGCGGTGCGCGAGAGGCCGCTGGCGCGCAGCACCCGGCGGGCGATACCGGCGCGAATGGAGTCGTCGGTGCCGATGATCCTGACGTGCCGGCGGGCCCTTGTCACGGCCGTGTACAGCAGTTCCCTGGTCAGCAGGGTGGATTCGGGTTCGGGCAGCACGACCGAGACCGTGTCGTACTGACTGCCCTGGCTGCGGTGGATCGTCATGGCGAAGACGGTCACCACCGCAGGGAATTGTGTGGGGTGCACGAGGTAGGGCTCACTGCCGCGTTGCAGTGCCGCGCGCAGCGAACCGTCGGGCATGCGGACGATCACACCGGTGTCGCCGTTGTAGATGCGAGCCTCGTGGTCGTTGGCGGTGACCAGCAGCGGCTGCCCGGGATACCAGGGAGCCAGATAGGTGTCGGGTCCCGCGCCGCCCGCGGCCGCCCATTCGGCGGCCATGCGGTCCCACCGTTCGACACCGAACGGGCCTTGGCGG
Organism: Nocardia sp. NPDC057440; assembly: GCF_042802915.1. NCBI lineage: Bacteria > Bacillati > Actinomycetota > Actinomycetes > Mycobacteriales > Nocardiaceae > Nocardia > Nocardia sp. NPDC057440. The sequence goes on along the minus strand of NZ_JBHVDF010000007.1, from coordinate 41,074 downwards.
TGTGCGCACAGCAGCCGGTGGGATTCGAGGACCTGCAGTGCGCCCGCCGCGTCACCGTCGAGTGCGGCCGCGGTCACCTCTCGTGCGGCCCGGACGATATCGGCGCGGACCGCCGTCGTGTGGTCGGGTGCGCTCAGCGAGAGTTCCCGGCCGCCCGCACGCAGCAACTCGAGCGCCGTGTCGGCGTCGCCCGCGCGGATCGCGACGGCGAGTTCGGCGATCTTGCCGCCGAAGCGGCGGCCACGGGTCAGGCGGACGATGCCGCCCTGCAGCCGGGTTCGCTCCAGGTTGGTCAGCGCTTCCGGATTGTCCTCGGCCGCAGCGGATTCCAGCGAATCCGCGCCGAGCACCGTGTCCAGTACCGGATTCGGTTCGCCGACAACGGGTCCGGCCACCAAGTCGGCGAGGACAGCGCCCGCGTCGACCGAGGCGAGCTGATCCGGGTCGCCCACCAGCACCAGGCGGGTGTCCGGGCGCAGGGCCGCAAGCAGTCTGCTCATCATCGTCAGCGACACCATGGAGGTCTCGTCGACCACGATCACGTCGTAGGGCAGCCGATTGAATTCGTGATACCGGAACTTGGTGGTGCGGCCGCGCTGCCAGCCGAGCAGCCGGTGCAGGGTGGCGGCGGTCAGTTCCGGCAGGTCGAGCGCGCCGGCCTGCTCGCGCACCGCTTCCTGCAGGCGCGCAGCCGCTTTGCCGGTAGGTGCTGCCATCGCGATCCGGAGCGCGGGCAGTTTCGGATTCGCCCGCTGGTGTGCGTCGAGCAGCGCCAGGATCCTGGCGATGGTGTGGGTCTTGCCGGTGCCGGGCCCGCCCGCGACCACGGTGGTCCAGTGCGTCGCGGCGAGCGCGGCGGCCAACCGCTGCCGGTCCAGGGCCGCACCGGCCGACGGGTCGAACAGTCGGTCCAGCTCACGTCGCACGATGGTCGGATCGACAACCGGGTGATCGCTCGAACGCTCGGTGAGCACCCGCCGAATGGTCTGCTCCTGCTGGTAATACCGGTCCAGGTACAGCAGCGGACCCACATCGCCGCGCCGCTGCGCCTCGACAAGCCGCAGGGGCCGCAACGGACCCGACGGGCCACCGCACACCAGCGGACTCACCCGCAGCGCCGCGACGACCGCATCGATCTCCGGCCACGGCAACGTCGCGGGATCGACACCCGCTCCGGCATCCCAGGCTTCATCGGCGTCCACGCCGATCTCCCGCATCCGAGGCAACTCCAGACATACCGACCCAGACCGCACCGCCCGCACCGCGAGCGCCGCCGCGAACAACACCTCCTCCGACGACTCCCGCCCCATCCGCCCCAACCGCAGCGCCACGTGCACGTCGGCCGCCGAAAGCACCCCCGCCTCATTGAAAGTCCGCAACAACCCGGTTCCCCGCTGCGCCAACTGAATCGATGTCATCGCCTCGCCTTCCCGATCGAGATCAGCGGGTGGTCCCACTCAGCGCGCATTACCGCCGACGAATCCGTACACGAGACATCCGCGTGCGCCCGTACGACAGCCGCACGCATCATCACCCCGCCTGCCCTGATCGAGTTGCCGCGCGCCTGCTGAATCCCGATGCCGATGCCTTCGACATCCTCGATGGCCGTGTCGAGTCCGACCGCGTCGACGATGCTTCCGGTGCCTGCCTCGAATCGGCCAGAGGGCGGTTGAGAGAGGGAACGTTCCAAGGTGCGGTCAGTGATCATGTTGTCGCCGCCCTACCATGGCGGAACATCCCACTCTGCGATTTCGCCCGCGGGACAGCCACTTGCGCAGGAGACCGGTGGGCAGACGCCGAACGGTCCCGCTCCTTGTGACCTGTCACCCACGAGTCGGCGTGTGCCGAGTCCCCTCGTGTGTGATGGACGGTAGTCGCCCTCATCGGTCGGACTCGCCGGCCAGGAGATCGGAGAGGGCGATGATCAGTCCGGTCGGGGGGTTCCAGTCGAAGACGCCGCAGCCCGAGGGGGTTTCGGGGCCGATCATGCCACGGACGAAGAGGTAGCGCGCGCCGCCGAGATGGCGGACCGGGTCATAGGCGGGCAGGCGCCAACGCAGGTAGCGGTGCAGGGCTGCCGAGTAGAGCAGCGCCTGCAGGGGGTAGTGGGAGCGCAGCATTTCCGCGGCCATCCGGTCGTGGGTGTAATGGTCGACGGTGAGGTCGCCGGTGCCGAGGCGGTTGGTTTTGTAGTCGACGATGACGAATCGCGGCTCGGCGCCGGGCGATTCGGTGACGCGCAGCACCGCGTCGATGCTGCCGGTGAGGTAGCCGCGCAGCGGGATGTCGTCCAGGGCCGCCAATTGGTCTGCGTAGGAGACGAAATCGTCATCGGACGGCAGGTGCTGGCGCAGCAGGTCGGCGATGCGACCCAGTGTGGCCGCGTGCGCGCCGGGGGTGTCGCCGCCGGACAAAGGGAGCTCGAATTCGAGCTCGTTCAGCTTGTCTCGTCCGGAGATGTCGGCGAGACAGCCGAATCCGAGTGGCGTGCGCAGCACCGCCAGCAATGCGGTACCCAGGATTCCCGGATCCGCCTCTGCCATCAATTCCTCGGTCGCCGCGCGGCAGCGTGTGTGCACCTCGGTGGACAGATCAGCCGTGTCTGTATCGATCAGCTCGAGTACGCCGTGCACGAGGGTGCCGAACTCCGCGCCGTAGGGCAGGGCGTTCATCAGCGACGCGACCCCCGCTACCGGCGGCTCGGTCTCCTCCGGCACCGGTGCGCTCGGTTCGTCGGCCGGACCTCGCTCGTCCTCGGGTTCGGACTCGGCGACAGCCGCATCATGGGCGCCCGCGGTCAATGCCGAGTACGAGGTGCGCCGCCATTGCTGATCCATGATGCGGGAGAACTGCGCGGCGGCGAGCGCTCCGGTCGCGGATTCGCTGCGCACCCGCCGGACCTCGACGGCGTCGGATCCTTCGACACCCGTCACCGAAATCGCCGCGGCCGAACCCGCACCCCATGCCGAAAGCAGTTGTACCGCAGCAGCATCCGCAGGCACGGCGGCGCGGCCGGGAACAATGTCGCCGCCGTCGGGGCGGCCGAGGATCATCCGGTGCAGCGGCGAAGCCGCCGTGGTGATCGCCGGAGCCCACCAGGTGACGATCTGGCACATCGCCCGGGTGAGGGCGACATACAGTAGGCGCAGTTCCTCACCCGCTTCCTCGGTCTCACTGCGCAGCTTGCGTTCGGCATACCCGGCGGCGTCCTGGCCGCCGACATCCAGCACGCGGGCACCGTGGTCGTCGTGATACAGCAGGGTCGCCGGATAGGGGTTCTTCGCGTTGTCCCACGCGAACGGCAGATAGACGATGGGGAATTCGAGGCCCTTGCTCGCATGCACGGTGGCGATCTGCACGGCCGCCGCATCCCGATCGAGCCTGCGGCTGCGGTCGGCCACCGACCCGGACGCGGGATCGCGCACCCGGTCGGCAAGCCAGCGGGTCAGCGCCGTCAACCCGAGACCTTCGGTCAACGCCACCTGATCGAGCAATTGCGCGATGTGCCGCAGATCGGTCAGCTGCCGCTCACCGTTCTCGATCGTCAGCAGTCGCTGTGCCAGATTCGCTTCGGCGGAAAGCTTCTCGAACACCGCCGCGAAACCGGCCCGCGCGAACAGCCGAGCAGACTCACGCAGCTGCGAACTGATCCGACCCACCAGATCGGCTCCGCCGCTGTCGATTTCGACAGCGGTAATCCCCAGCAGGGGTGTGCACGCAGCCAACCGCACCCGATCGGACCGGTGCGGCTGTTCGAGCGCACGCAGCAGCCAGAGCCAATCGGTGGCGCTGCTCGTCGCGAACACACTGGTGCCGCCGGTGAGAACGGAAGCGACTCCCACTCGGTCCAGAGCCGCCCGCACCACATCGATCTGAGACCTGGTGCGCACCAGCACCGCAATGTCGCCTGGCCCGATCGGCCTGTGCATCACGCCTGGAGCGTCGACCGCGCCGCCCGAGGTGATACCGGCGTCGGCGCTCGGTTCGACCCTGGCCCTCGGGCCGCGCGCGGTGGCCGCGGCTGGTGGTTCGGCCTTCACTTCGACGAGGACGCCCGATTCCAGCAGCCCGACGATATCGGCCGCCAAGTCTTCGGCGACCTTGGCGCGCATGCGGCCGACGGCAGGAAATCCGGACTTGTTCAGCGGCCCAGCACCGGTGCGGGGCAAGCAGCGCAGACGCAGCGGGGTGATGAGGTCTCCGGGGCCGGACAGCCGGGACCACGATCGGGTGGCGGCCACGGGATGGACGGCGATTTCCTTGTGGCCCAACGCCGCTCCGCCGTGCAGGTGATCGAGAGCCGCCAGTAGGCCCGCGTCGCTGCGCCAGTTGGTGGTGAGTTCTTTGCGGGTGTCCGCGTGTTGGACGGCGTCGAGATAGCTGAGCACCTCGGCACCGCGGAAGGCGTAGATGGCCTGTTTGGGGTCGCCGACCAGAACCAGGGTCGAGTGACCGTGGAAGGCGAGCCGCAGGATGTCCCACTGCAGCGGGTCGGTGTCCTGGAACTCGTCGACGAGGGCGACCCGATAGCGCTCGCGAATGCGGCGGCAAGCGCGTGGACCGTGCGCCGGGTCGGCGAGCACATCGTGCAGCAGCACCAGGAGGTCGTCGAAATCGCGCAGCCCGGCCAGGCGCTTTCGGCGTTCGGTCTCGGCGCGGACAGCGGCCGCGAAGGCGACCCGCTCCCCCGCTGCGCCGTCGCCCTTCGGGACGAGCACCGCGTGCCGATCACGGACGGCGGCCAATGCCAGCGTGTGCGCCTCCTTCAAGGAGAACGGCGGCTCGGCGCGGGCGTACCGGTTCAGGAACAGATCGTCGGCGACGGTCCCCACCAGATCGTCGACGGTCTCCACCAGACGGGAACCGGGATCGTGCTCACCAGCCAATCCGAGCTCGTCCAGCATGCGCTGGCAGAAGCTGTGTGTTGTGGCGATGGTCCCCGCGTCGAAATCCGACAGCGCCGTCAGCAATCGACGGCGGCGGATACCCACCTCGCCCGAATCTGCCTGGGCAACAAGGCGAATCAGCTCATCGGAATGCGTCCGCGCCAGCTCCGGATCGGCCAGCGCCGCGGCAACCGCCACGAACCGATCCCGCGTGCGCTCCCGAAGCTCCTGCGTCGCAGCCCGACTGAACGTCACCAGCAACAGCTGCGAGACATCGATCCCGGCCTCCGCCACATACCGCACCGCGAGACCGACGATCGCGTGCGTCTTACCGGTCCCCGCACTCGCCTCCAACACCGTGGTACCGGTAGGCAACGGCCCATTCGGATCGAACCGGTCGGCCGCCGCCATCTCCGGGATGGCGAACGCCGTGTCCTGAACGGTCACGCCCACCACCCACTTCCGCTGTCCGACAACGACCCCGCCGGCCGCGCATCTGATCCCCGGCCACCGCCCTGCCACCCGGGATGATTCGCCACCATCGTCACCCGCCGGGCCCCGCTCTCCCGACATGCCACGCCGACAACTCCGGAACCCATGCCGCCCCACGGCGCGGAGCGAGGACCGGCGGTCACGGCTGGCCCTGGCTTTCGGCGGCCAGCAGCGGCGCCCACATGCGGCGGGCCAGGGCGCCGAAGCGGGTGATTTCGCCGGGTTCACCGGGGGGTGCGGGGGCTTCGGTGAGATGTTCGAGACGGGGGGCAGGGCCCCAGACGTAGCGAAGGTGGCGGTCGGTGTGGTCACCGAAGGGGCCAGGACCGTTGGGGCCGCCGTTGAATTCGCGTTCGGCGGCGGCGCTGGCTTCGTCGACCGTGGAGCCGCGCAAACGGCGGTCGGCGTAGGCGGCGGTGGCACCCGGGGCGATCGGGAGGGGTTCGGCGAGGCCGGCGTCGCGCAGTTTCACCAGTTCTCGCAGCACCGTCAGCGCGGCGGGCGGGTCGGGGGCGGTGAGCACGGAACGCCATGCGGGGCGGCCGAATTGGCCGCGACCAGTGGTCACCGCGCGCCACGAGCGATCCTCGGTGACCGCCAGTGCGAGCAGCGACACCCATGCGGCGATGCGGTGTTTCGGAGCGAGCCGGGAGAACGTGGTACGAACCAGGGTTTCGCCGCGCACCTCCGGCACCGTCCCGGTGAGCCTGCGGCCGTTGCCGAGATCGATCGCGATGTCGACAGCGCGTGCCGATCCCTGATATTCCGGCAGCGATGCGCGGACCAGTTTGTCGACGGTGTTCTCGACCTCGTCGAGAACCGCGGCGCCGAAACCGAACGGTGGCAGCGTCCCGCGCCGCCACTCCGCCGCACGAAGACCGGCCGGATCAGCGCCGGTCAGCCGGGCGGCAAGCAGGCGTTCGCCCAGTTCCCATTTCGCGAGCCCGTCGAGTTCGATGGGCAGCCGATCGGCGATGTCCTCGTCGTGCTCGGGCACGCGCAGGCCGAGACGCTGCCACAGGAACGCGCGAATCGGGTGTTCGACGAACGAAATCAGGTCCGCGAGTGCGACATCGGTGAGCTCGACAGCAGGCAGCGGTCCGACGAGGAACTCCGGGCGCGGCTGCGCGGCACCGCCCGCGGCCCGCGCGCCGGCCAAGGCGACCGTGTCGAAGCTGAAAGGCTTCTCCGCCAGGAAGTTACGACGATCGAAGGCCTGCAGTGGATGCCGGGTCACCACCGTCGACATACCGTCGGCGCCGACATGCGCCCGAATCGCGTCGAGCAGTTCGGCCACCGGGATCGCGGGGGGCCGGTGCGCGCCGGTAACCGGGTCGGCGCCGGTATGGAACACCAGCAACCGCTCGCGCGCCGCCATGATCGCGTCCAGCAGCAGCTGCCGATCTTCGCTGCGCGGATCCCGTTCGCCGAGTAGTGGATTGCGGGCGAGCACGTCGTCGCCATCGACGCCGCTGGTCCGTGGGAACACCTCGTCGTCCAGGCCGAGCAGCACCACGACGCGGTGCGGCACCGACCGCATCGGCACCAACGTGCAGACCGTCAGCTCGCCGGTGCGGAAGTTGGCGCGCGACGGCCGGGCCGCGAGCCGTCCGGCCAGCAGCACCCCGATATCGGCCAGCCGCAGCGGCACACCGCCGGCATGCTCGGTGGCGGCGGCCAGCTCGCGGCGCGCCTCCGTGCGCACCCACGCCTGGCTGTCGGGCACATCGGTGAGCAGGTCGAGGCAGCGACCCAGCACCGCCGCCCACTCGTGCGCGGGTCGAGGCCCGCGCAGGTCGCGCAGACAGACGGCGAGCCGGTCGATGAATTCCGCGAACCGGCCGGCGAGATCGACGTCATTGCTGTCCACGTCGTCCAGCGGCAGCGCCAGATCCAGCCAGTCCTCCGATGATTCGTCCGCGGTGACGCCGAGCAGGATCCGGTCCACCGCGCTGTTGAGAGTGTTCTGCGCGAAGTCGGCAAGCCCGAACGCCTGCCGCTGCCGCTGCCCGATCCCCCACCGCGCTCCCGACTCGGCCGCCCACTCGCGCAACCGCTCGACATCATCGTCGTCGAATCCGCAACGGCGCCGGACGGTTTCGGACGCGGCCAAGTCCAGCACCTGAGTCACCGTCACCCGCCCGTCGGCCAATTCGAGCAGCACCCCGATCACCGCGAGCAGCGGATTGGTGACCCCGCGCCCGCGATCGGCGAGCCGCACCCGCAACCGGTGCGCAGGATGCGCCGATTCCGCAACCACCTCACCCGAACCCGACGTCCGCTGCCCGAACGCGGCCCGAACCAACGGCGCATACGCCTCGACCTCGGGGCACATGATCAATACGTCGCGCGGCTCCAAGGTGGGATCGGACGCGAACACTCCGAGCAGGCATTCCCGCAGCACCTCCACCTGACGTGCGGGGCCGTGGCACGCATGTACCTGAATGCTGCCGTCACCGGCGACACCGAGACCCGAGGTCGGTGGCCAGACATCCTCACGAACGCCGGCCTGCATCGCACCAAGCAACGTCAGTGGTGCAGCGCCCTCCGGGTGGTGGACATCGGTGGCGACGACGCCGGCCACCCGCTGCTGGAGTTCACGCACGTCGCGTGCGAGCCCGGACAGCAGCGGATGCCGAGTGACCGTCGCGCCGACATCGTCGACGCGGGCGAGGGCAACGGGCCGCCCCGCCAGTTGCGACCACATGGCCGGACTGGGGTGGGCCAGCCACACATGGATGTCGCGCCCGGCGGCCAATGCCGACAGAACCGCGAGCTGATCGGTCGGCAACCTGGTCACGCCGAACAGCGACAGCCGGACCGGAAGATCGACCAGATCGGGCTGCGCACGCAACCGGTCGCACGCGGCCGCAAGACGCTCGGCCGGGCTCGGCGCACCGACCTCGGCCCGCAACCTACGCCACAGCGCCGGCTGCCACACCAGATCGTCGGGCACCGGTTCTCCGGCGCCGTCGGTGTCGGCGCCCGCCGCCCACTCGGTGATGAGCGCCGGGCGCTGCGCGGCGTAACTGTCGAACAGCGCGGCCAGATGCGCTGCGGTGGCGTAGCGGCGACCCACGCGATGGTCGCCGCCGGCGGGATCGCCGGCACCCAGGTGCCGGGCGAGCACCGCCGACCACGGTTCGGACAGCGACGCGTCGATCACCCGCAGCAACGTCCACACCACACGTTCGGACGCCCAGGGATCGTCCTCGGGTCGCACCCCGCTCGCCGCGGCAAGCGCCGCCGCGACCAGGGCGGCAGGCGACGGGAATGCGATATTCGCCGCGACACCGTCGGTCCGCGCCGATCCGCCGACGCCGAGCACCGTCGACAACCGTTGTGTCAGCCAGCGCTCCACCCCTTTGGCGGGCACCGCGACCACCTCCGCTGCGAACGGATCGGGCAGCGGCGCGGCCAGCATCGCAGCCAGCGAATCCGCCAGGGCGTCGGAGCGCTCGGCACGGTGGATGTGCAGCGGCATCTACGCCCTCTCGTCGGGTCCGGATTCGGTGTCGAAACGCCTCGGGCTTCGTGCACGTTTATACGCCCAGCGATCGGCACGCAATTTCGGCACCCCAGTGGCCCGAGAGTGAAATAAGCCACACACGAACGATTTACTTCGTCGTGTCACCTCGGATCGAGTGCCTCGATGTGCAACAGTGCTCAACCGGGGAGGAACGGGAGACTGCACGAAAGGCTGGTTCGCGTTTCATGGTTGCGATGGTGATTCCCCTTGTTCCGAGAGGCGGGTTCACAGTCCGCCGAGTCGGAGACAGATGGGAGCTGGTCAACTCGCGCTCATATGGCCGCACCTGCGTCTTACACTCCTGGCCTCGCGATAGTCACTCCGAGGCATTCGCGCACTGCTACCGGCTCAACGGACGAACCGTCGAGGAATTGCGCGCGGCCTTCCGCTGATCAGCGTGCTGCGAAAGACACTGCAAGGCAAGCGCGCAACGTTCGCAGTAGCACAGTCGCCAGCCCAGCTCAAGACGTGCGCCCAGCGCGCCGATGTGCCATCGTGGTCCCTCGTGCGTTACCCCTTGGCCGTCACCCGGGCCGTTCCCCGCGTGGCCGCATCAACCTGTGTCCTTGCTGCCGCGGCGATCTTGATACCGAGCGCACCTGCGCTATTACCGATCGCGAACGCCGCGCCGCCCGCGCACATGCAGGGCTGCCTGCCCGGCTTCGACTGCGACATGAGCAACCGGATCGCGGCCGTGGACGCCTACTTGAGCGGTCGGCCCGGTGTTACCGGCTACGTGGTGCGTGATCGGGTCAGCGGTGGGGTGTACGCGAACGAGAATGCCGAGAACTCGGTCTGGACCGCCTCGACCATCAAGCTCGCGATCGCCGAGGACCTGCTCAATCGCGCGCGGGTCGGCGCGATCGACCTCACGCCAGGCGATCGCGGACTGATGGAGTCGATGCTGGCGACCTCCAACGACGCCGCCGCCGATTTCCTGTGGAACAAGTACGCGGGCTTCGACCGGATGGCCTACAACAATGCCTTCCGCGCCAACGGGATGGCCACCCTCGTCCCGCTGCCGACGGCCACCGCGTTGTTCCCGGACTGGTCCTTCCAGAAGTGCACGGCCGCCGACCTGGACCGGTTGATGGACAATATCTTCACGCACATGCATCCCGACGACCGTAGCTATCTCTTCGACCGGATGCGTTCGGTGGACATGAACCAGCACTGGGGTGTGTGGGGCGCGGGTCCGAAGATGCAACCGGGTCTGAAGAACGGCTGGTCCGCCGAGCAAGGTGGCTGGGTGGTGAATTCGGTCGGCTTCGCGGGCCCCGGCGAGCGCTACACCCTGGCGATCATGAGTTCGCTCGGCGATGCGGGCGGCTACACCGAGGGCGCCGAGACCGACACCAAGGTTGCGGAACTCCTTTTCGCCGGACGCTGACCACCCGCGACCGCGCAGCAGCCGACGCCCGCAGCTGCTGCTGCGCGGTCCCGTCACAGACGGCGCAGATCGACTGGAGCGCCGTCTCTCGGAAACGGAATGGTCGAGAAGCCCCAGGGCATTCGATAGCCCTCGGGGATCGTCCACTCGTATTCGCGCACCAATGCGGCGATGATCGTTTTGACCTCGAAGGTGCCGAAGTGCATGCCGATGCACTTGTGTGCGCCCGCACCGAACGGCAGCCAGGCGAGGCGGTGCGACTTGTCTTCCCTGCGATGTTCGGCGAAACGCTCGGGGTCGAATCGCTCAGGTCTCGTCCACAGCTCCGGTAGCAGGTGGTTGACGCTGTAGGCGAGATCGCAGGGCGTGCCCGCCGGAATGTAGCGGCCCGCGATCTCGGTGTCGCGCACCGCCCGCCGCACCAGACCGGGCACCGGCGGCACCAGCCGCAGACTCTCCTTGATCACCAGGTCGAGATCGCGCATTCGGTCCAGATCCGCGATCGTCGGTGCGGCACTGCCGGTTTCGTGATCGATAGCCGACACTTCGGCCCGCACCCGCTGCTGCCATTGCGGATGTTTGCCCAGGTAGTAGGCGACCGTCGTGGCCGTCGTCGTGGTGGTGTCGTGGGCGGCCATGATCAGGAAGATCATGTGGTTCACCACATCGGCGTCGCTGAATTCCGCACCGTCCTCGGTACGCGCATGGCACAGACCGGAGAAGAAGTCCGATGATTCGGTGTGCCGCTTTTGCGGCAGCATCGCCGTGAAGTAGTCCTCCAGCACCTTGCGGCCATGCAGACCCGCACGCCAATGACCGCCGGGGACCGGATGCCGGATGATCGAGAGCCCGGCGTGCGTGCAGTCGAGGAAGGCGTCCAGCAGCATGCGGCGTTGGGCGCCGACATCGACGGCCATGAAGGTCTCCCCCGCGATCTCGAGGGTCAGTTCCTTGATCGCCGGATACAGCTTGACCGTCCTGCGGATCTCGCCACGCGGCACCCAGCGCCCGATTGCCTCGCCTGCCACCGGCGTCAGCGCGGCCAGATGGGCCTCCAGCCGGTCCCTGGTGAACGCCTGCTGCATGATCCGGCGATGGAACATGTGCTCATCGAATTCGAGCAGCAGCAGACCGCGCCCGAAGAACGGGCCGATGAAATAGTTCCAGCCCTGACCGAAATCGCGACGGCGCTTGCCGAGCACCTCGTCGATCGCATCGGGTCCGCACACCAGCACCCGGTCGATGCCGAGGGAGCTGTTGAGCGACACCGGGCCGTAGCGGCGATAGCGGTTCATCATCTCCGCCGGACCCCACCGCAGATAGTGCAGTCCGCGCCCGAAATAGGGCAGACCCGCGTCACCGTCGACCGCGGTGGTAGCGCTGCCACGGGGTGGTGAGGCGAGAACCCTGCGGCGCTCCGGAACGCGCCGCAATGCGCGATCGATGAGGTGCCCCTCAGGGATATCGATCAACGAAGCATTCTCGGATTCAAGCTGTGCGCTGGGCTTTCGGCCGACGACACGGTCGCGGGCAACCATGGCAAACCTCCCTGAACGACAGCATCTATCGTATTCTCTTTCTCACATTCATTCGGTCGGTTCGCCCCATCAATGCGCCACCCGGCGGATCGGCGGCAGGGTGGTATCGCTTCGCAGCACAGCAGGAACCGGGATCTCGCCGTGACGGTCGAGTCAGCGCCGACTACCGTAAGGCGGGTCAACAACGTTCGTGGGGCCAAGCCCAGGTCTGTCGAGGAGCAGGACGATGAGCACTGAGTCTGTCGAGAACCGTCGTCATCGGGTGGTGGTTATCGGCTCCGGCTTCGGCGGCTTGTTCGGAACCAAGCACCTCAAGCACGCCGATGTGGACGTCACCCTGATCTCCAAGACCTCCACCCACCTGTTCCAGCCGCTGCTCTACCAGGTGGCCACCGGCATCCTCTCGGTCGGTGAAATCGCCCCGGCCACCCGCCTGGTCCTGCGGAAGCAGAAAAACGCGCAGGTGCTGCTCGGCGACGTCATCGATATCGACCTGCAGTCCAAGACGGTGACCTCGCAACTGCTCAACCAGAACACGGTCACCGAGTTCGACAGCCTGATCGTGGCGACCGGCGCGCAGCAGTCGTACTTCGGCAACGACAAGTTCGCCACCTACGCGCCGGGCATGAAGACCATCGATGACGCACTCGAGCTACGCGCGCGCATCCTGGGCGCGTTCGAAGGGGCCGAGCTGGCCACCACGCAGGAAATGCGAGACCGGCTGCTCACCTTCGTGGTCGTCGGTGCCGGACCCACCGGTGTCGAGTTGGCGGGCCAGATCGCCGAACTCTCCGATCGCACCCTCGAAGGCACGTTCCACAACATCGATCCCCGTGACGCCCGAGTCGTCCTGCTCGAAGGCGCGGGCGCGGTGCTCGGCCCGATGGGCCCGAAGCTGGGCGGCAAGGCGCAGCGGCGGCTCGAGAAGATGGGCGTCGAGATCCAGCTCAATGCCATGGTGACCGATATCGACGCGCACGGCGTCACGGTGAAGGACTCCGACGGCACCGTTCGCCGCATCGAGTCCTCCTGCAAGGTGTGGTCGGCCGGCGTCCAGGGCAGCCCTCTCGGCAAGATGCTCGCCGAGCAGTCCGAGGGCACCCAGGTCGATCGCGCCGGGAGGGTCATCGTCGAACCCGACCTCACCATCAAGGGCTACCCGAACGTTTTCGTCGTCGGCGACCTGATGTCGGTGCCGGACGTGCCCGGCATGGCGCAGGGCGCGATCCAGGGTTCGACCTATGCGGCCAAGCAGATCAAGGCCGGCCTGAAAGGCCAAGCGCCGCAGGATCGCAAGCCGTTCAAGTATTTCAACAAGGGCAGCATGGCGACGGTGTCGCGGTTCAGCGCCGTCTGCCAGATCGGCAAGCTGGAGTTCGGCGGGTTCATCGCCTGGCTGGCCTGGCTCGCGCTGCACCTCTACTACCTGGTCGGCTACCGCAGCCGGATCATCACCGTCATCCAGTGGTTCGTGACCTTCCTCGGGCGTAGCCGCGGCCAGATGGCGGCGACCGAGCAGTGGGTGTTCGCCCGGCTCGCACTCGAGACGGTCAATGCCGACGAGGAGGACGCCGACGAGCTGGCGGCCGCGCTCGGCGCGCCGCCAGCCGAGAACGGGAAGACCGTGGAGAAGGCCAAGGCCCTCGACAAGGCGGAGAAGGCGGTAGCCGACCGCAGGGCAGGCTGAGGGGACGGCCGCGGCCGATCAGCATCACCGTTCGGCTCGCCCACGTTCCACTTGCCCAGCCAACTGCCGGCCCGCGTGAATCGGACGCGGATTTCTAGGAGACAACCGCTGTGAACCTCACAGCGCAGCGCCACAGCTAATATTTGGCAATATCAAAACCTTTGCCTTGCCTGAGAATCGACCAATCCGTCTTGCCCCGTGGGTCCGAATGTGGGAAGTCGAATAACTCTCCGGAAAGAAAGGTGATGCATGGCCACGGGCAAGCACAGAGCTCCCAACCCGCAGCGACAAAAAGTGGGTTCGATGGTCGCGGCGGGTGCGGTACCGCTAGTCCTGGCACTGGTGGGAACCGGCACAGCCAATGCCGAACCCGCTCAGTCGAACGCGGTCACGCACCCCGAGCAGAAGCGGCAGTGGCCTGCGGCCGACACGCCCAACGCGATGCCGTACGAGGGGCTGAACATCCCTGACGACACGCACAGTTCACTGCAGTGGTCGCGACCCGCGCCAGACAAGCGCTATCTCGCGCCCGTCGGGGTGCTACACCCACCCGCCCTGGTGGCCCCGGTGCCGCCGATCGCGCCACCGCCCGGTCAGTTCCGCTTCGGTGACGTCACGATTCCGGCTCCGGACTGGATCAACCAGGAACAGGCGATCCAGATCAACGACAGTTCCGCGCTGGCCGAGGCCAATTTCGCGACGTTCCTCGATTCGCTCGGGATGGAACGTAGCAGGTCCGACCGGATCGCAGGACAGACCATCGGAACCGCCGCAATGGGTGCGGCAGCGGGGGCAGCCACGTCGGCCCCGATCGCGCTGACCTCGGCCATGCTCGGCGGCGTAGTCGGCTTGGTGGTCGGCGTGCCGATGCTGCCGTTCGGCCTCGTGGCAGGGCCGATGCTCGGCGCAAGTGTCGGTGCCGCGGTGATCACGATCCCCGCGGCAGCCGTCGGTGCCGCAGCCGGTGCCGCAGTCGGTGCGATCAACGCCTTCAACGCACCCGCACGGGTCGTCGGCGACTGATCGAGCTCGAACCGGGAAGGGTGGGAACTCGACGACACTGTCGAGTTCCCACCCTTCTCTTATGTCCCAGCTCGCGCTCGGCTAACCGCATCGACCGCACATTCTTCGTGCGCGGCCATCGGCGACTCTCGCTCGGCTGGAGCGGAACACCGCCCGAGCCGGCACCCGGACGAGATCAGCACGGCGCGCCGCGCCACACAATAGCAACTATTCAGCAATCAGCGGATTGTGGTCCGCTGCACGCGATTCATCGGTCGGTGGATCAGCTGGCGAGCAGTGACCCGACTCGGGTGAACAGCGTGCCGCCTGCCGCCAACGGCAAGCGGCAGGCGGTCAAACCGGTTGTCTCGACCGGACGATCGTCGGGATAGACGAGCTCACTGTCCAACGCGCGCGACGCGGCGAGTCCATCGTCGACCGCGCCACCCGCGCCGAGTGCCACGCGGTGCCGAAGTAGCGGAAGGTCGCCGATGTCGGCGATCACATCGCCGCGCCAGCCACCGCCGTCGTCGCCGACCCGGCCGATCTGCACCCGTTCGCGCAACCGCAACCGGGCACCGGTCGCCAATCGGACCGTGGTGACGGCGTGATGGTGTGCGCCGCCCGCCACGATCGTCGGCCCCGGCTCGAAGTCCAGCTCGCCCCCTGCCGCGACCTCGAAACGCCACCGCGCGTTCGATAGCGGGGTCGCGGCGCTGGGCAACGCGATGGTCGCCGCCACCGAGCGGACCACCAATCGTGCGCCGGGGCCGACCCTGATCGCGATATCGAGCTCGTCACCGCCGAGTGGGGTGGCGGCAGTACCGATCATGTGCACCGTGTCGGGACCGGTGCGCCGGGCCGTCAGCCCACCGCTCGCATGGATCTCCGGTAGTGAGCCGACGGCCGCGACGATGCGTAATTCAGTGCGCAACGGCCGATTCGGCAGCGCCGGGCTGGTGATCCTGTTCGGCGACCGCTCGCAATTGCTCGCGCACCCAGCCGAGCACCGGCGTTGCCGCCGGATCGTCGGTGAGCGAAATCATTGCCGTCCGGCGTCCCTCGCGCACCTTCGCCGCGTCGCGCTCCATGACGCCGAGGTCGGCGCCGACCAGCGGGGCGAGATCGGTCTTGTTGATCACCAACAAGTCCGAGAAGGTGACGCCGGGGCCGCCCTTGCGCGGCACCTTGTCGCCGCCCGCGACATCGACGACAAAGATCTGCACGTCGATCAGCCCGGAGGAGAACGTCGCGGTGAGGTTGTCGCCGCCGGATTCCACCAGGATCAGATCGAGCGGCGGATTCGCCGCGATCAGATCGTCGATGGCGTCGAGGTTCGCGGTGATGTCGTCGCGAATGGCGGTGTGCGGGCAACCACCGGTCTGCACCGCGGCGATCCGCTCGTCCGGCAATACCGCGTGCCTGCGCAGGAAGTCCGCGTCCTCGGTGGTGTAGATGTCGTTGGTCAGCACCGCGAGCGACAGCTCGTCACGCAGCTGCCTGCACAGCGCGGCAACCAGCGCGGTCTTGCCGGAACCAACCGGTCCTCCGATGCCGATGCGCAGCGCCTCCCCCGCTGTGCGGGCACGCTTGGGCCGATTGTAGGTGTGAGCGTGCGGTTCGCCGTCGATCAGATGTGGGGGCATGAGTGAGGATCTCCTTGTCTCGGGTCCGGCGCGGTCAGCTGGCGAACAGCGGCATTTCCCGTTGCGCGTGGCGTTGGGCAAGCACGTCCTGCAATGGATCCGACAGCGCCGCGAGTCCGGTCGCGGCCTCGGCGGCGGTTCGATCGCACAGATCGGTGAGCCGGACCGTGCACGCGGCAATGGCGGCCGGATCCAAGGCGAGCAGTCGCTGGGCAGCGGTCGCCGCGCCGGTCAGTGTCGTGTAAAGGACGACACCCGCAGTCTCCAGCGGCGTGACCTCGCAGGCCGCACCGACCATGCCGAACACCGTGGACAGATGCGGACGCGACCCGAGCGCGACCCAATCATGTTGCGGCCAAATCTGTTTGGCCAGACGCAGGAGACCGCGACCTTGTGCGCGCGATGCCGTGCGGGCACCGGGCGCGGGCGTCCTCGCATCAGCCTCGGCCTCCGCACGGACCGGCTCGAGCACACCCGAGCACACCGCCGCCGCCAACGACGCGGCAACCAGCCCGGAGGTGCGTATCCGACGACGTAGGTAAAGCTCCACCGTCGCGACATCGCGCACGAGCCCGGAAGCAACCGCCTCCTCGACGCCGCCGGAGTGCACGTGCCCGCCTATCGGCAGCCGTGAATCGGCGAGCGTGAAAAGCATCGCCAGGCTGGTAGCTCGCTCGGCGGATCGTGACATCCGTCGATCCTATGCCCCGCGTGTCGGAGCCGACGCCCGGCGCTTTTTCCACACCGGCGACGTCAGCGGCGAAAGGTGCGTTCCATGAACCGCTGGGCTCGGCCACGGGTCAGGTCCGACCAGGCTTGCACGCCGGACGACCACCATGGAGCGATCTCGCGCGGCTTGGCGGTGATCGCGTGACAGACGAGGTCGGAGGCTTCGTCGACAGTGAGGCCGGGGACACGGCTGAAGTCGGTGGGTGCGCTCATCCTGGTGTGGACGAGGGGCATGTAGATCGAGGTGGTGGTGACCTTGTCGGCGGCGATTTCGGCGGCGACGCTGCGCAGCCAGACGTCGAAGGCGGATTTCGAGGCGCCATACGCCGCCCACCTCGGTGCGGGCGGCATCAGCACGCCCCAGGTGGAGATGTTGACGATGTGGCCCTGCCCGCGTGCACGCATACTCGGCAGCAATGTCAGCAGCAGCTTCACCGGGCCGAGGTAGTTCACGTCGATAGTGCGGGTGAAATCGTGGAAGCGATCATAGGATTCGTCGATCGACCGGCGAATCGACTTGCCCGCATTGTTCACCAGCACGTCGATGTGCCCATGCGCCTCGAGCAGTTCGCGGCCGAGCCGCTCAACGGCGTCCATGTCGGTCAAATCCGTGGGGTGCACGTGTGCGGTGCCACCCGCTACGGTGATCTCGGCGGCCACCTGCTCGAGGTCCGGGCGCGAACGCGCCACCAGCAGCACGATCGCACCGGCCGCTCCCAGCTTGGCGGCGCTGGCCTTACCGATGCCGTGCGACGCGCCGGTCACCAGGACGATCCGGCCGGAGACCTCCGCACGCAACAGTGTCTCGCGCGGCCGCGAGGTCGGGTAGAGCAGTCGGCTCGCGATCCGCTCGGCGAGCGGCCGTCCAATGCCGGTGGCCGGTGTCTCGTTCACACCCTCGACTGTATTGGCCGAGGAGCCACCGCACATCCGGTATCGACGGCCGATATGATCACCCGCCGTTCCCGAGGGCACCGCGGCAGGCCCTCTCGGCGCACTCCCGCGCCGGGGCGGTCGATGAAGCCGCGTCGTCCTCCGGCGCGATCAGCGATGCTGCCGCGGAGCGAAATAGGCCACGACTGCCATGACGACCAACAGCACAGCGCCGACCGACGTCGCCACATGCATGCCGGCGACGAACGACTCGCGTGCGGAGTCGATGAGGGCGGTGTTGCCGCCGGACCGCTGAACGGTCTCGCCCAGCGTGGCCGAGTAGTCCCCGCCCGACCGGAAGACCAAGGCCGCAACCGAACCCAGGAGCGCGAGGCCGAGGGCATTGCCCAGCTCGAAGCTGGTCTCGGAAATGCCGACGGCCGAGCCGGCCCGCTCCGGCGGCACCGAGGAGACCGCGACCTCGGACACCATGGTGAAGGCGAGGCCATAGCCGATACCAGCGATGGTGGATCCGATGAGATACCACGCGAGGCCGCCGTCGACGCCGACACCGAGCAGCAGCAGATTGCCGACCGCCGAGGCCAGCAGGGCGAACACGAAGGAATTCCGGATACCGAAGCGCCGGGCCACACGAGCGCCGCCCATCGAGAACACGAACACCGCCACCGCCATCGGGATGCCGAACATGGCTGCCGCCAAGGGGTCTCGCCCGGTGACCGACTGTAGATAGACGCTGGTGAGGTAGCTCATCGCGGCCAGCGACATCATGCCGGTCAGGCTCGAGCCGATCGCGACAGAGAACTGGGCCCGACGGAACAAGCGCAGATCGAGCAGCGGTTCGGCCAGCTGCCGCTGCCGCCGCACGAAGACGATCAGCAATGCCACACCGACCAACCCGATGGCGAGTGCCTCCACATCCAGACCTTCGGCCGCAAGGTGCTTGATCGCGTACACCACCGGAAGAATTCCGCCGATCGACAGCACGACACTCGGGATGTCCAGCGGGCCGAGCACACCGGAGCGGTGCTCCGGCAGCAGGAACGGGCCGAAGGCGAGCAGGATCAGCAGCACCGGAATGTTGATGAGAAAGACCGAGCCCCACCAGAAATGGTGCAGCAGCAGCCCGCCGAGGATGGGACCGACCGCCGAGCCGCCTGCGAAGAAGGCGGTCCACACGCCGATGGCGGCGGCACGCTCACGAGCATTCGGGAAGAGGCTGGAAATCAGGGCGAGGCTCGACGGCAGCAGCGTCGCGCCGCCAACGCCCATCAGAGCGCGCGCCGCTATCAGCACACCCGCGCTCGGCGCGAAGGCGGCGATGACCGATGCCACGCCGAAGACCGAGGCGCCGACAAGCAGGATATTGCGCCGCCCGATCCGGTCGCCGAGATTGCCCATGGCAATCAGCAGGCCCGCGATCAGGAAGCCATAGATGTCCAGGATCCACAGTTGCTGAGTGGCCGACGGGTCGAGGTCGAGGGTGAGGGTGGGCATGGCGAGGAACAGCACCGAGATGTCCATCGACACCAGCAGCACCGGCAGCACAAGCACCGCAAGACCCATCCAGGCCCGGCGCGAGCCGGCCGGTAATGGCGCCGTTGTCGGCCGCACTGCCTGCACCTCTGTCATTCCAACACCTCAGTCGATTCGATTCCCGTGTCGCGTACGCCGTACGCATCAGCCCGGGTACAGTGTACGCAACCGAGCCGGGAACTGGAAGCGAGTCATAGGATGACTGAGCCGAAGCTCACCAAATCCGCCATCGTCGACACCGCCATCACCTTGGCCGACACCGGCGGCCTGGATGCGCTGTCGATGCGCCACATCGCCGAGCGCATGGGCGTCGGCGCCATGTCGCTCTACCGGCACGTCGCGAACAAGGACGAGCTGCTCGCCGCGATGACCGACGAGGTCGCACGCCGCAATCCGTACCCGTCACCAGAGGGCAGGAACTGGACCTGGCGTGACCGGGTCCGCATCGCCGCCGAGATCGATTGGGCGCTCTACCAACAACATCCATGGGTGCTGCTCACCTTCGCGATGCCCCGCTACAGCTTCGGCCCACAGAGCCTGGCATGCCTGGCGTGGCTCGTCGAGGGGCTGCGCGAGCTGAACGTCTCGGCCCGCGAGGCGACCACCATGGCCTTCACGGTGTGGAACTACATCTCCGGCGCAACCTTGCCGCAGATCAGCGGCGCCCTGTTCGCCCGCGACGGAATCAACCCCGAAGGGGACAACGGACTGCGCGCCTTGCTGCAAGGAAAGTCACAACAGCCAGTTCCGCCCGCACTCGCCGAACTGGACGGCATCGGCGTGAGCGACCTGACCTCCGAGGACCTCCTCTACCTCGGCCTGTCCGCACTCTGCGACGGCTTCGAGGCGCGCGCCAAGCGGTAAGACTGCATGGCAGCGCCGCCAGCCCACTTGGGTAGACCTTCGCCGATACCTCTTTGCGCGTGCGCGTGCGCGGTCGTGGATCGGCAGTAGTCGCCCCCGAAACTGCGCACAGGCGCACATCTCGAGAGCAAGCATCTTCTCCTCGCCTGCGCGCACCTGAACGGCGAACACGGGGTCTCACCCTCCCATCCTTGCTGCCCCCGGCCCCGCCGGGCGTTGAGAGGCCCTGCCAGAGACACAAGTGCGTTAATGCGCATATCTACGTATGATGATCTATTTCGGCGCCGGTTCCGTAGCTGTACGCCCGCCATCGCACGGCGTACCAGCAATTGACCTGAACCATCGTTGATGTTGAAGAGTGGGTCGCGACCATCCCGCGAACAGGAGTCCCCGTGCACGTCATCCAACTTCATGCGTTCGGCCCCGCCGAGAACCTGCGCTACGAAAAGGTCCCGGATCCGGAACCCGGACCGAGCCAAGTGCGCATCGCGGTCGCGGCAGCCGGCGTCCACGTGATCGACACCGCCATCCGGAGCGGCGCGCAAGGCCCGGTCCCCCTCCCCGAGCTGCCCACTGTCCCAGGGCGCGAGGTCGCCGGGACCGTCGACCGGATCGGTCCCGATGTCGACACCGCATGGCTCGGCAAACAGGTCGTCGCGCATCTCGGCAACGCGCCCGGCGGCTACGCCCAGCTCGCAGTGACGGAAGCCGCTCGGCTGCACGAGATTCCGGACAATATCGATCCGGCGGCGGCGGTCGCCGTGATCGGCACCGGCCGCACCACCATGGGCATCCTGCAGTTCGCCGAGCTAGGCCCGGACAGCATCGCAGTGGTGACAGCCGCCGCGGGCGGCATCGGGACACTACTGGTCCAGTACGCCCGGAACACCGGGGCGACAGTGGTCGGACTCGCCGGCGGGCCCGCGAAAGTCGAACTGGTGCAACGCAATGGCGCGGACATCGCCGTCGACTACACCCAGTCCGACTGGGTCGAGCAGGTCCGAGCACAACTCGGCGACCGCAGCGCCACCATCCTTTTCGACTCGGTCGGCGGCGAAATCACCCGTGCCGCAGTACATCTACTCGGCAGAGGTGGACACCATCTCGTCTACGGCTGGTCCAGCAGAAAGCCCGGTGACCAGCCGTTCGCGTTCAGCGAGGAGGAAATGGCCGAGCGCGGCATCACTTCGCAGATGGTCATCGGACCGCCGATGCTGCAGCGAGTCGGCGGCACCGTCCGCATCCTCGAAGACCGCGCCCTCGCCGAGGCTGCCGCGGGCCGCCTGCGCCCAGCCGTCCAGCGCTTCGCGCTCGCCGACGCCGCGAACGCCCACCACGCACTGCAAACCCGCGCCACGGTCGGCAAAGTAGTCCTGATCCCCTGACCCCCACCCTGCCCGCGTACGAGCGGGACCTGGTTGCCGCATCTCCCCGAGAAGCGCCCTGCACCAGGTCCCGCTCGCGACGCTGCGATGGGATCAGGTGGGAGTCTCGGCGTTGACGATGGCGTAGACGAAGCCGTCCCAGCCTTTTGAGCCCACGGTTTGCAGGACGGTTGCGTCCAGCTGCGGGTTGTTCGACAGGAGTTCGATCAGATCGCGGCTGGCTTGAACCGCCGGTTCGGTGGACGCCCCGTCGGCCACCGCACCGTTGCGAACCACATTATCGACGATGATCACCGAATCGGGGCGGGTCAACCGCAGCGCCCACTGGACGTAGTTCGAGTTGTTCACCTTGTCGGCGTCGATGAATACCAGGTCGAAAGGCTCGGGCTCCTCGGCAGCGAGCACAGGCAGGCTGTCGAGCGCGGCACCGACTCGGATGTCGACCTGATCGCCCACACCGGCGCGGTCCACGTTCCCGCGCGCCACCTCGGCATGGCGAGGTTCGAATTCGAGGGTGACCACCAAACCCTTCTCCCCCACCGCACGGGCCAGCCAAATCGTGCTGTATCCGCCGAGTGTGCCGATCTCGAGCACCCGCCGCGCTCCGATCGACCGCGCGACCAGGTGCAGAAACTTCCCTTGTGCGGCGGATACATCGATGGCGGGCAGCCCTTCCGCCGCGTTCGTCGCCAGCGCCGCCGCCGTATCCCGGTCGCCCACCAGCCTGTCTGCGAGATAAGCGTCAACATCGGCCCAGTCGAATGTCGTCATAGTCGCAGTCTGCCACCGCGACAGGGTTGTCGCGGCTCGTGAACCCGGCCTGCCGATTTCGCGGCGCATGGTCTTGCGAGAGCCGCGGCGCAGCGAGTAGCCTGCGTCACAATCGAGACTGCTGCGTCTCACATTCGTCCCGGCTCGCCGTGGCGTTGCCGGAATCCAACCGATCGGGAGTACCGCCATGACAACCCGCCGGATCCGTTGGCACGCTGCCGCACTCACCGCCGGCCTGTTGGCACTCCCCTCCACATTCCTCACGCCCGCCGCCGCAGCGCCCGCCGACGGCGGTGCGGAGTATGTGGCGCTGGGCGATTCCGGCGCGGCGACGACCGGAGTGCAGAACTTCGATATCAGCGCTCCGCCGCAATGCGCCCGCTCCACCACCAACACCCCGAAGCTGGTCGCCAAGGACCTCGGCCTCCGGCTGGACGACCGGACGTGCAGCTCGGCCAAGATCACCGATCTCACCAGCTCCCAAGGCCCTGGCATCACACCGCAATTCGAAGCTCTCGGCCCCGATACCAGACTGGTGACCCTCCACATCGGCGCCAACGACGCCCAGATGACCAAGCACATCGTCACCTGCCACCTGGCCGGAATTGTCGGCGGAGCTTGCGTCGACCCCGCGTGGGACTCTGATATCGACGCCATCGCGGCACCGTATTCCGCTGCCCTGCAGCGGATTTCGAACCTCGCCCCGAAAGCCGCCATCTTCGTGGACGGGTGGCCCCTCTATGTCAGAGACGGCGGCTGCCCCGAACTCCCCGGCCTGCGCCCCGCCGACGCCCCCTACGTCCAGGCGAAATTCGACCGGCTCAACACCGTCGTTTCCCGTGAGGCAACCGCCCGATCGGCGACCTATATCGACACCAAATCCCGAGCCGCAGGCCACGATATGTGCGCCCCCACCGGAGTTCGCTGGTTCGACCCCGTTCTCGCCACCGAAACCCTTGTCCCCTACCACCCGACGCTCCAAGGCATGCGCGGCGTCGCCGACATCATTGTCCAGGCGATCCGCTCGGCAAGGTGACATCAGCCGCAAGAGTTGGCCGGGTTCTGCCGGGCCGTCACCGCAGCCGCGAAGTCGGGGCCGGCACGAATCACGACTGTGCCGGGTGTCGACGATCGGCCGGCTACGGACGACAGTGCTCGACTCCGCCGGCCCGGATCCCTGGAATGTGTGGATCCGCGCGTTCAGCCGGACCGGTTCACTCCAACCAGGACTTGCGCTGGTAGTACAGGTCCTCTTCGCTCGGCTCGTCGGGGACGACGATGTCGTCGCGGTTGGGCTTGCGTGTACCAGCGGGTGGCCGGCCCGGCACCGACCCGGGCGCTGACGGTGGGGCGGCGGCGAAGGTGGGCGACGGCGCAGGCGGCACGGGCGGCACGGGCGGCGGGGTGTACGAGGGCGGCGCGTCGGTCGGGTCGGGATCCGGGAACTTCTCGGCGTACTGACTGATGATGGCTTGCCCCGGGCCGTCTTCACCGACGGCGTTATGGACCAGGTCGGTGACCTGGGTGCGCAGTTTCGCCTGGGCGCGGCGGGTGCAGGCCATGAGTTCGGCGGAGAGGACGGCGGGGTCCATGCCGCGGGAACTCGGGGCGAGGTAGATGCCGGTGGTGACACCATTGGCATCGACGGTGACGCTGACGCGCTTGTCCGCGGAGGTCTCCGTCACGCTGACAGCGGCCATCCTGCCCTGCAGGTCCTGGTACTGCTGCGCTTTGCGCTCCAGATTCTCCGCCCACCGGGCCAGCTCATCGGCCGCGCCACTGAGATCGTTGCTCACCGATGTCGTCCCCTTCGCTGTGCGCCCGACCGCGCCGCTGGATGGGAACGCCCCGCCCCCACTCTGATTCGCCCGACCTTACCGACGCGCGCGAGTGGTGTGCAACCGACCGGTTACCGGGACCGGCTCAGAACAGGAAGTAGCGCTGTGCCATCGGCAGTTCGGCGGCGGGCTGTTCGGTCCAGACCTCGCCATCGATGCGGACGGTGAAAGTGTCGGGGTCCACTTCGATACGCGGCATGGCATCGTTGTGCGGCATATCGGCCTTGGTCCGCTTGCGAACGTTTTTGACGGGCAGCAGCTTTCGTCGCACATCGAGACGATCGGCGAGCCCGTCGCCGATCGCGTGTTCGGAGACGAAGTGCACGGAGGTGGACGCGGCGACGGCGGGCGCGGCGCCGAACATGGGACGCGGCAGCACCGGTTGCGGCGTCGGAATGGAGGCGTTGGCGTCGCCCATGGCCGCCCAGGCGATCATGCCGCCCTTGAGCACCGCGTGCGGGCGGACACCGAAGAAGGCGGGGTCCCAGAGGACCAGGTCGGCGAGCTTGCCGACTTCCACCGAGCCGATCTCGTCCTCGAGGCCGTGGGCGATCGCGGGGCAGATGGTGTACTTCGCGATGTAGCGCTGGACGCGGACATTGTCGGCAGTGCCGTCGCCGGGCAGCGCGCCACGGCGACGTTTCATCACGTGCGCGGTCTGCCAGGTGCGCATGACGACCTCGCCGATGCGGCCCATGGCTTGCGAATCGCTGCCGATCATGGAAATCGCGCCGAGGTCGTGCAGGAGATCCTCGGCGGCGATGGTGGAGGGACGAATGCGGCTCTCCGCGAACGCGAGATCCTCCGGAATGGAGGCGCTGAGATGATGGCACACCATCAGCATGTCCAGATGCTCGTCGAGAGTGTTGACGGTGTGCGGCCGAGTCGGATTGGTGGAGCTGGGCAGCACGTTGAGATGCGAAGCGACGGTGATGATGTCGGGCGCGTGGCCGCCGCCCGCGCCCTCGGTGTGATAAGCGTGGATGCCGCGGCCCGCGATGGCGGCGAGGGTGTCTTCGACGAAGCCCGCCTCGTTCAACGTGTCCGTATGCAAGGCGACCTGGACCCCCGCCGCTTCGGCGACGGTGAGGCAGGCATCGATGGCGGCCGGGGTCGAGCCCCAGTCCTCGTGCAGCTTGAAACCCGAAGCGCCGCCGCGCAATTGCTCCCACATCGATTCGGCGCTGACAGTGTTGCCCTTGCCGAGCAGCACAATGTTCATCGGCCAGCCGTCGGTGGCCTCCAGCATGCGCGCCAGATGCCAGGAACCGGGCGTCACGGTGGTCGCCTTGCTGCCCTCGGCGGGGCCGGTGCCGCCACCGATCAGCGTGGTGATGCCACCGCCGAGCGCCTCGTCCATCAGCTGCGGACAGATGAAGTGCACGTGGCAGTCGATGGCGCCCGCGGTGACGATCCGGCCGTTGCCTGCGATGATCTCGGTGGACGGCCCGACCACCAGGCCGGGATGCACGCCTGACATGGTTTCGGGGTTGCCCGCCTTGCCGATGGCACAGATCCGACCATCGCGAATACCGATGTCGGCCTTGATAATTCCCCAGTGGTCGACGATGACCGCACCGGTGATCACGGTGTCCGGCGCGCCCTCGGCGCGGGTGGCGCGGGCCTGCCCCATGGATTCGCGCAGCACCTTGCCACCGCCGAACACCGCCTCGTCGCCCGCCCGCCCGGGGCCGCCGCTGCGGTCCTCGGTGATCTCGATCAGCAGATCGGTATCGGCAAGGCGAATCCGGTCGCCGGCGGTGGGTCCGTACAGCTGGGCATAGCGGGCCCGGCTCAGTTCACCCATCGCGTCCTTCCTTCCGGAATACGGTGTCGCACAGGTCGAGCCCGCACGGCAGCGCGCTAGTCATCGAGACGGCCGGGCGGGGTCGGGCTGATGCCGTAGACCTCACGAGTGCCGCCGAGCGGCACCAGCGAGACACGTTGCCCGAGGCCGGGTTCGAAGCGGACGGCGGTCCCGGCCGGTATGTCGAGCCGACGCCCGTGCGCGGCGGCCCTGTCGAACCGCAACGCGGCATTGGCCTGCGGGAAATGCACGTGGCTGCCGACCTGGACCGGCCGGTCGCCGGCATTGACGACGTCGAGCTCGATGCGGTCCGCGCCTGCGTTCAGTTCGATAGTGCCTTCGGCACAGAGGTATTCACCGGGAATCATGGCGTGCTCACCCGATCGGGTGGTGGACGGTGACAAGCTTGGTGCCATCCGGGAAGGTAGCCTCGACCTGCACATCGTGGATCATCTCCGGCACACCCTCCATGACATCCGCGCGCGCGAGGACCGTTCGCCCCGACGACATCAGCTCCGCGACCGATCGCCCGTCCCGCGCGCCCTCCAGCACATGGTCGGTGATCAACGCGACCGCCTCGGGATGGTTGAGCTTGAGCCCGCGGGCCTGCCGACGCCGGGCCAGCTCGGCCGCGTAGCTCAACAGCAGCCGCTCCTGCTCGTGCGGCGAAAGACGCATACGGGCTCCTCAGCTGGGCGGATCGATGGATGACGGCCATTCTGGCACGGCCGATCCGACCATGCCCGACGAGCGGCCCGTCAGTCCCGGGCGGGCAGGTTCTGCAGGCGGACCTGCCCGCGCGCCACCGTGCGACCGGCGTCGTCGGTGAGTACCACCTGCCAGAGCTGCTGCAGCCGTCCGCGGTGCAGCGGCGTCGACTCGCCGTAGACTTTGCCCTCGCGGACCGCGCGCAGGAAGTCGGTGCTGTTGTTGACACCGACGACGGTCCCCTTATTACCCTGCGCGGCGAACCAGACGCCTGCGCCGACACTCGCGAGCGTTTCGACGATCGTGCAGTACACGCCACCGTTGATGATCCCGGCCAGCTGGAGCAGCTGCGGACCCGCGGTCAGTTCACCGCGCACGACGTCCGGGGTCACCTCGGTGAACTCGAGGCCGATCAGATCGGTGAAGGAGCCCTTGCTGAGCTCGGTCATGAGTTCGGGCGTGACATCGGCCAGCGATTCGATCGCGGTCACATGTTGCTGCGTCATACGTTCACCTTTACACCACACAAATGCGGCGACCGTGCCGGGGCGGTGCTTCCCGCGAGCCTTACTGCCCGACCGCGTGCCAGTTGTCGACGACAAGATCCCGGGTTCCCGTAGTCGCCGACCCTTCACATCACACCAGTTGCAAAGTTAGGTAAGCCTGACCTATACTAACTTCGGCGTTCGGATCGAGCGAGCCCCGAGGGCTGCGGCGGCCCCGATCCTTTGCCGGCGGGGGGGGGGGGGGGGGGTTTTATAGGTGGGGGCCCCCCCGGCGATGATCACGACAAAAAGTGAAGACAGCAACACATAAACAGCCGGGGGGGGGAAGCGAGCTAGAG
>NZ_JBHVDF010000007.1:11627-13521 GCF_042802915.1 Nocardia sp. NPDC057440 | reverse complement strand
CCCGCCCCGGGGGGGGGGGGGCGCCCCTCTCCCTTGGCGGGGGGGGTTTGGGGTTTTTGTCGCCCCCCCCCCCCGCCGCCCTCTCTTCGCACCGAGACGTTGTGCACCCCAATCGAATTCCGGCGAGGGCGGTTCCCACTGCTCAGACCGCGACAATCGGGGCGCGATCGGTCCACAGCTAGCAGTACAACTGGACGACGACGCGACATGCCCGGTCCACATGGTTGTCCGCGACGGCACGGAACTCATTGCGACAGAGCGCTTCTCTGCGGATCTCGCACGTCACAACTGGTTGCTGACCACGATCGGCGTCGTGATCGACGAGGCAGACCGGTTCCCTACCCTCGCGCGGCAGCATGCTCCCTAGCTCAGCGAGCCGTGGCAGCGACACAGGCAACCATGTGGTCCGGCTCGTCGAACCTCGCCTCGACATAGAGTGAGGCCGTGGGCGTGGTGGTCGTTGTCGCGGTGGTCGTTGTCGTGGGACTCATCGTTGTGGGGATGTTCGGCGGGCTGCACTGGTATCTGTGGCGGCGGCTCGTGCGGGATACGACGGCGCGCGGGTCGATCGCCCGCCGAGCGGGTACCGGGGTGATCATCGCGGGGCCGGTGCTGTTGATCGGCGCGTTCGTGGCCGAATCGGCCGGGATTCCGTTCCTGATCATCCAGATGATCGCCTGGCCCGGCTATATGTGGGGCGCGCTGTTGGTCTATCTCGTGCTGTGGCTGCTCGCGGGCGAGCTGATCCGGCCGCTCTTCCGACGGTGGACCGCCGGGGCTGACAGCTCCGCGACATTCGTCCCGGCACCCGAGGACGTACTGGTTCCTGCAACCGAGGTATCCGACGCCGCGGCGCGAGATCGACAGGAACAGCAGGAACATCCCGCGCCGGTTTCACGGCGGCTCTTCGTTTCTCGCGCGGCGAGCGGTGCGGCGGCACTGGCGGCGGTGACCACCGTCGGCTACGGCAGCTACGGCGTGCTGAGCGGGCCGCGGGTGAAGCAGTTGACGCTGCCGCTGGCCAATCTGCCGCGCGCCGCGCACGGATTCCGGATCGCCGTGGTCAGCGATATTCATCTCGGACCTATTCTGGGCCGCGGGTTCGCCGAGCGGGTGGTCGAGACGATCAACGGCACGCAGCCGGACCTCATTGCCGTAGTGGGCGATCTGGTCGACGGTAGCGTCGAGCACCTGCGGTCAGCGGTCGAACCGCTGTCGCGGCTACACGCGCGACACGGCGCCTATTTCGTCACCGGTAACCACGAATACTTCTCCGGCGCCGAGCAATGGACCGAGCACGTGCAGGAACTCGGTCTGCACCTGTTGGCGAACAGCCGAACCGAACTGCCGCATTTCGACCTCGCAGGCGTCAACGATATCCAGGGTGAACGTATCGGGCAGGGGCCGGATTTCGTCGCGGCGCTCGGAGACCGAGATCTCGCGCGTACCGCGGTGCTGCTGGCGCACCAGCCGGTGCAGATCCACGACGCGGTCGAGTTCGGCGTCGATCTGCAACTGTCCGGCCACACCCACGGCGGCCAAATGTGGCCGGGCAATTTCCTTGCGAGCCTGGCCAATCCGACCGTCGCCGGCCTGGAACGCTATGGCGACACCCAGCTCTACGTCACCCGTGGCGCAGGCGCGTGGGGACCTCCGGTCCGTGTGGGCGCCCCCTCCGATATCACCGTGATCGAGCTCGCGTCGAAACAGGCGTGACGCTCCAGGAACCCGGGAACGTCCAGCCGTGTTGGTCCACGCACTGCGGACCGAGGGCATCGGTCCGGCCGTGGGGGGGGGGGGGGGGGGCCCCCCCCCCCCCGCGCCCGGCCCCCCCCCCCCCCCCCGACCAGCACAGCAACACTAAAGACACACAACAGCCAACCGCCCAACCCCC
>NZ_JBHVDF010000007.1:0-11617 GCF_042802915.1 Nocardia sp. NPDC057440 | reverse complement strand
TCCGCGCCTCCACCCGGGCGCTCCGCCCCACGCCCCAGCTAAGGCCCTGGTTTTGGGCCACTCGCCGGGCGTCCGGTGGGACGCGACGCGGGCGTGTGGGGGGCGGGCCCCCCCCCCCACCTCAGGGTGTAGTGCGCACGAACAGTTGACGGTGCGCACCGATACCTTCACCACCGGCGAAGTTTCGCCCTGGCGATGCCATCACTAGCGGCACCGAGATGATGACAAGGACCCCGCTGAAGGCCTGTGGTTGGGCTGTCGGGTGATTTTGCGGTTGCCCAGCTGGGCAACTCGCCGCAGGTGAGTCCGTCATGCCTTGGGGCGCACCACACGGCGCTCATCGTGATCGTCGAGCAGCTGCAAGCCCTCCATCATCGCCGCACCGATGCGAAATTCCTCGGCCCACCACTTGGCAGACCGGATCGGCAGACCGCGCGGCCGATACTTCCGCATGATCTCGACGTGGTAGGGCAGGCCCATGAATTTCGCCAATCCCCTGTCATCCGCCCAGATCGACAGCGACCCGACCTGACGGCGCGCGGGTCGGAAGTAGGTCAGCACGCCGACCGCGCCGTCGATCATCGCCAGCTGATCACCCAAGCGCTCCGACGCACGCCAGATGGCCGGAATGTCGGTCACCTGCGTGGTCGTGTATTGGGTCATGCTGATCATGAACGGGCCACCGGCTCGGGCCGCGGTTCCGGATTTCCATCGGCTGTTGAGCACAAGGCCGGCCAGCGACGAGCCGGGCGCACGGTGCCGGCGCCACGTTTGCCACGGCAGCCGACGGTCGTCGAGGAGGTCACTCCACAGAGGTCGTGTCTTTTCCATTGATAGTCAGGGGCGATAGACCGGGGACGCGCCACGGCGCGAACCCGTTTGCCCCGTCCTCCTTAACTTATCCAGAGACCGAGTTGATATGCACATGCGTACGATATGCACCTGCTTATCATTAGTCAATGGGGCGACGCGGACAGGTGCCGCAGCACGAACAAGTCCCGCCCGGCCGCATACTTGCTGTGGACACCGCGCCAATTCGAGGAGGCCGGCGTGCGACTGAGTCCCGACGAAGCACGCAGACGGTTTGCGACCAGCCCGGTCGCACGGCTGGCGACCACGTCGGCGTCCGGCGTGCCACACATCGTGCCGATCGTGTTCGCCGTGGTCGACGATATCGTCTACACCAGCGTCGACGCGAAGCCCAAAACGTCCACGAAGCTGCGACGGTTGGCGAACATCGCGGCCAATCCGGCAGTCAGTGTGCTCGCCGACCGCTATGACGACGACTGGACACAGCTGTGGTGGGCGCGCGCCGACGGCAATGCCCGCATCGCCGGCTCCGAGGAGGAGCGAATAGCCAAGCGCCAGTTGGCCGCACGCTACCCCGACTATACGAAACAGCCGCCGCCGGGACCGGTGATCGCCGTCGATGTCCACCGCTGGTCGGGATGGAGCTCGGCCGACGCCCCGATGCGCTGCACAGAGCTGCCATTTCGGGCTACTTGATCAGGCAACCCACCGTTCGACGCACCGGCAGCCCGCGTTCCTCCAAGGCCATGAGCAGCCCCTGACCACGCTGTGCCCCGACCAGCACATCCGTGCGCGCCAGGTCCGGCACGTAAGTCGCTGCGCCGATGATGGATTCGCCGACCAACGACCAGAAGCGCCGGGCGCTCAACGCAGAACAGCGCGCGAGACTGTACTGGATCATCGTCAGCGACGGCTCGCACCGGTGCGCCAGCCAGACGTACATCGCGCGCTCACACGGCAGCGTCGCCACCCCGGGCTCCCCGACCAGCCGATCACCGTCGAGCACGCGAATGGTGGTGTCCACCAAGCCTGCCCAATCGATACCGCCATCGTTGTCGGTGTGGATCCAGAGGTTCTCCAGCCCCGGATCCCAGGCCCGCCCCTCGGAGACCAGCAGGGCGACCACCCGGCCGATCACCGCATGGATCAGGGCGGTCGCCACCACTTCGGCGGCGGTGTCCGCGCTGATCATCTCCGCCGCGTGGCGGCGGTACATCAGCTCGATCCGCCCCTCCCGCAATCCATCCGAGAGCCGCCACCATCGACGTTTGCTCTGCTCGGACATTGCGGCCACCGCGTAGACACGCGGATGTTCCGGTTGCAGTGCGCGAAGCCGGTTACACGCGCGTCCGAATTCCACGTGGGAGCGGCGGGCCGCGTAGGTCATCACTGGCTCGGGCATCGAACCTCCTCGGGGTCGGCTCCGTCATGGGTCCATAGCGGAAGATAGGTTAGGCTTACCAGACCTCGCAACCCGCGCAGGACACAGAGTCAGGAGTAGTTCGTCGCCGTGACGGCATCAGGCACCGCCGCGCCGAAGGCGGCACGATCGAAACCCGCGCAACAGGCGCGGACACCCAGCACCGGGTCGCTGCAGAAGACCGCGCGACGTCGATGGCTCGGACTGCTCCTGCTGACGGCTCTGCTGCTGGCCGCCACGGTGGCCGGCATCGCGATCGGTACCCGGACGCTCTCGCCCGGCACCGTCTATGCCGCGATGCACGACGCACTCACCTGCCCGGGCGGCCCCTTCCACTGCCAGGCCGGATCGACTGCCGAAGAGATCGTGCGCGGACTTCGGTTGCCCCGCACCGCGCTCGCCCTGGCCTGCGGACTGGCGCTCGGTATCGCCGGTGCGCTGATCCAGGGCTACACCCGCAACCCGCTCGCCGACGCCGGGCTGCTCGGCCTCAACGCAGGCGCCGCGTTTCTCGCGGCCCTGAGCGTCTACCTCTTCGCCTTCACCGCGCCCGAGCAGTACATCTGGTTCGCCTTCGCCGGGGCGCTGATCGCCGGGCTCGTGGTGTTCACGGTGTCGTCCATCGGTGGCGGGAAGGCGAGCCCGCTGAGCCTGGTGCTGGCGGGCGCGGCGGTGACCGCATTCCTGCAGGCGATGACGAATGCCGTTGTGCTGCTGGACACCACGGCGCTGGACACGTATCGGTTCTGGGTGGTCGGCAGCGTGAGCGGGCGCGACGCCGAGGTGTTCTGGCAGGTGTTGCCATTCCTGGCGGTCGGTCTCGTGCTCGCGGTGGCGGCATCGCCGGGGTTGAACCTGCTCAGCCTGGGCGACGAGGTCGCCCGCGGGCTCGGTGTCGATATCGGGCGCAGCCGGGCGCTCGGGCTGGCCGCGATCGTCCTGCTGTGCGGAGCCGCGACAGCCGCCGTCGGCCCTATCGCCTTTCTCGGATTGGTGGTACCCCATCTGGCCCGGGTATTCACCGGGCCCGACTATCGCTGGTTGATCCCGTACTCGGGATTGTTCGGCGCGTTACTGCTGCTGATCGCCGATATCATCGGACGCGTCGTGGCAAGGCCCGGCGAGCTCGAGGTCGGCGTCACCCTCGCCGCGATCGGCGCGCCGTTCTTCGTTCTGCTCGTGCGGCGTCGAAAGCTGGTGAACCTGTGACGCTTTCCTCGAACACGCTCGCAACGACGAGCCCACCGTCCGAAGGCATCGACAAGCCCGCGGGGCTCGGCCGCGTCCGTCCCGCCCTGCGCATCGGCCCGCTGTCGCTGGTGCTCCGGCCGACGATGCTGCTGGTCGTGTTGATACTCGCCGCAGCGCTTTTCGCCATGTTCTGCCTCGACATGACGATCGGCGATGCGCACATTCCCGTCGGCCGGGTCCTCGACGTGCTGACCGGCGGCGGCACGCGCTCTCAGCGTTTCATCGTGCTGGAGTCGCGCCTCCCCCGCGCGCTCACCGCGGTCGTGGTCGGCGCCGCGCTCGGCCTCGCGGGCGCCCTCACCCAATCCATCCTGCACAACCCGCTCGCCGCACCGGATGTCCTCGGCATCACCGCGGGAGCGAGCCTCGGCGCGGTGGCGGTCATCGTCGGAACCGGCGGCGCCGCAACGGGGTTCGCCGCAACGATCGGCGCACCACTTGCCGCGCTGACGGGCGGCCTGGTCACCGCGGTGGCGATCTACCTGCTCGCGTGGGGGCGCGGCCCGACCGGCGACCACGGCGTCACCGGTCTGCGGTTGGTACTGGTCGGCATCGGCGTGAACGCATTCCTCTTGTCCGGCATCAGTTTTCTCCTCACTCGCGCCAGCCTGCAGGACGCGGCACGCGCCCAGCTCTGGCTCAACGGGTCGCTCAACAGCACCGACACGGCCCGGTTGATCCCGGCGGCGCTCGCGTTGACTGTCGTCGTCGTGGTTGCGCTCGGCTCGGCCCGCACGCTCGCCACACTGCGCCTCGGCACCGAGACCACCCGGGTGCTCGGCGTGCGCATCCAAACGCAGCAGGCGATGCTGATCGGTGCGGCGGTTGTGGCCGCCTCGGTTGCCACCGCGGTCGTCGGCCCGGTCGGTTTCGTGGGCCTGGCCGGACCCCAGATCGCACGCAGATTGCTACGAACACCCGGCGAACCGCTCATCGGCTCGGCGCTCGTCGGCGCCATCTCGGTGGTCGGGGCGGACGTGGCGTCGCGAACACTGTTTCCGGTGGATTTGCCGGTCGGAGTGGTGACCGCGGCGTTCGGCGGTCCGTTCCTGCTCTACCTGCTCGTGCGTATGAATCGGAAGGCGACCCTGTCATGACCACCGCATCCGCCGAAAGCGTCGACGCACACCGGCTTTCCGCCGAGGACATCACCCTCGGGTACGGCGATCGCGTCATCGTCGACGGACTCTGCATCGACGTCGCCCCCGGCGTGATCACCACCGTCATCGGCCCGAACGGCTGCGGCAAGTCGACGCTGCTGCGCTCGCTCGGTCGGCTGCTGCGGCCGAAGCAGGGCCGAGTCCTGTTGGACGGCAAGGCGATCTCGTCGATGAAGACCAAGGATGTCGCCCGCGTGGTCGGCATGCTTCCGCAATCCCCTGTCGCACCGGAAGGGCTGACGGTCGCGGATCTTGTAGCCCGCGGCCGCCACCCGCACCAGTCCTGGATCCGGCAGTGGTCGGTCACCGACGAGGCCGAGGTGATGACCGCGCTGGAACAGACCGGCATCTCCGATCTCGCCGACCGCCCGCTCGACGAGCTTTCCGGCGGGCAGCGCCAGCGGGCCTGGATCTCGATGGCGCTGGCCCAGGGCACCGACATCTTGCTACTGGACGAGCCGACCACCTACCTCGATCTCGCGCACTCGGTCGAGGTGCTCGACCTGGTCGACCGGTTGCACGACGACCTCGGCCGGACCGTGGTGATGGTGCTGCACGACCTGAATCTGGCCATCCGCTACAGCGACGAATTGATCGTCATGCGCGCGGGGCGGATCGTCGCGCAGGGCACACCGAGTGACATCATCGATGCCGGGCTGTTGCGCGAGGTGTTCGATCTCGACGCCTCGGTGCTGGAGGACCCGGTGTCCGGCCGGCCGATGATCGTGCCCATCGGCACCAGACACGTGCGCGCGGCCTACGGGTCGAGGCCACCGAGTATGACAAATGCCACACAGCTATCAGGCAGTTACGACGACGTGTAGTACGCAATTGTGTCGTTGGGTCCGTAAACTTGTGGGATGGCAGGACTTGGTGAACTCGAGAAAGCGGTCATGGACCAGTTGTGGTCGAGTGACGAACCGCAAACGGTCCGGCAGGTGCACGAGGCATTGGCTGCGCGACGTGAGCTCGCCTACACCACCGTGATGACGGTGTTGCAGCGGTTGGCGAAGAAAAACCTCGTCGTCCAGCGGCGCGACGACCGCGCACATCGCTATGCGCCGGTGCACACTCGCGACGAGCTGGTCGCCAGTTTGATGTTCGACGCATTGCAGCAGGCCGACGAAGCGGGCAGCCGTGCCGCGGCACTCGTCCATTTCGTCGAGCAGGTCGGCAGGGATGAGGCTGACGCTTTGCGCGAAGCACTCGCTAAGCTCGAAGCATCCGAGGGCACTGCGCCGCCGTCGCAGTAGTCTCGGACCTGGCCTCACAATGCCGTGAGCGCCCTGGCCCCACAACGCAGTGAGCTGAGTCGATGAACGCAACCGCGCCGGTATTCGCCGGACTCGCTTTGCTTCTCGCGGGGCCTGCCCCAGCACTGCTGAGCCGGGCGACCTGGACCTACCGGACGCCTCGGGCCGCACTGGTGCTGTGGCAGGCCATCGCGCTGGCCGCCGTGCTCAGCGCATTCGGCTCCGGTCTTGCCATCGCCGCCGAACTACTCGTCCCGGGACCCGATGGCCGGCCGACCACCTCGCCGGCCAGGGAAATCGACGCACTCGGCCTGCCGCTGTGGCTGGCCTATGTCTTCGTCTTCGCGCTCACCCTGATGATCGGCGCCCGGCTGATCTACGCGGTGATCCGAGTCGGCGTGCACACGCGCAGACGGCGCGCTCGTCACCGCATGCTGGTCGACCTGCTCGACCAGAGCGGACCGCATCGCCGCGCAGCCGACATCCGGGTGCTCGCCTCGACCGAGCCGATCGCCTACTGCCTGCCCGGCCTGCGCCAACGGGTCGTGCTGAGCGAGGGCACGTTGACCAATCTGGCCGATGCCGAGGTCACCGCCATCGTCAGCCATGAACGCTCGCACCTGCGCGCCCGCCACGACCTGGTGCTCGAGGCATTCACCGCGGTCCATGAAGCCTTCCCGAGGGTAGTGCGCAGTAGGGCCGCGCTCGGCTCGGTGAAGCTGCTGATCGAACTGCTCGCCGACGACTCCGCCGTGAAGGTGACCGGCCCCACACCGCTCGCGCGGGCGCTGGTCGCCTGTTCGAAATCCACCGCTCCGCAGGGCGCGCTGGCCGCGGGCGGACCGACCACTCTGATCCGCATCCAACGTCTCGGCGGACGTATCGGCGATATCCGGGTCGCCTCGGCCGCCTATCTCGGCTCGGCGGCCATCCTTGTCGTTCCGACCATGGCTGTCGCGGTACCCTGGCTGGTCGAACTGGATCGGCTGCTCCGCAACTGAATCACCCGGTCCCCGCTGACCACCCGGCCTCAGCATTCTTCCCGAGGGCCGGGCCAACTTTCTCGGCACGCACCACAGGTGCCCGGCTTCCCGCCGCGCCGAGACACGAAAGGCACACACACCTTTGACCTCCTCGCCCCCTGCCACCGCGGCGCCCGACGTGACCTTCGCTGATCTGGGCCTGCCGGTCCCACTGGTGCAGGCACTGCGCAACGACGGCATCGAGGCTCCCTTCCCGATCCAGGCCGCGACGGTGCCCGACGCGATGGCGGGCAAGGATGTGCTCGGGCGGGGGCCGACGGGTTCCGGCAAGACGCTCGCCTTCGGGCTGCCGATGCTCGCCAGGCTCGCCGGTGCCTCGGCCAAGCCGGGTAAACCGCGCGGACTCGTGCTCGTGCCGACCAGGGAGCTGGCCACGCAGATCGAACGCGCACTGGACAATCCCGCGCTTTCGCTCGGTTTGCGGGTCGCCGCGGTGGTCGGAGGTGCGCCGATCAAGCGTCAAGCCGACCGGCTCGCGCGCGGCGTCGACCTGCTGATCGCCACACCTGGCCGGCTGGAAGATCTGGTCAATCAGCGCTCGGCCGATCTCTCGGAAGTCCGCATCACCGCGTTGGACGAGGCCGACCACATGGCCGACATGGGCTTCCTGCCCCAGGTCACCAAGTTGCTGGACCGGACACCGAAAGATGGTCAGCGACTGCTCTTCTCGGCCACTCTGGACGGTGAGGTCGACAAGCTCGTCAAGCGCTACCTGAACTCCCCGGTCACGCACTCGACCGCGCCGCCGTCAGCCTCGGTCGCGACCATGTCGCACCATCTGCTGCATCTGCGCAAGATCGACAAACGCACCGTCATCGCCGAGATTGCCGCCCGCGACGGGCTGACCATCATGTTCGTACGGACAAAGCACGGCGCCGACCGGCTGGCCAAGCAGTTGCGCGCCGCGGGCATCGCCGCGGGCGCACTGCACGGCGGCAAGGCGCAGAACAACCGGACCCGGACCCTCGCCGCGTTCTCCGACGGCTCGACCCCGGTTCTGGTGACCACCGATGTCGCCGCGCGCGGTATCCACGTGGACGGGATTTCCCTTGTCGTGCACGTGGATCCGCCCGCCGAGTCCAAGGCCTACCTGCATCGTGCCGGGCGCACGGCCCGCGCGGGCGAGGACGGCGTCGTCGTCACGCTGGTCACCGAGGACGAGCGCGACGACGTCGACAAGATGACCCGCAAGGCGGGTGTGGACATCGACGCGGTGGAGGTGCGGCCGGGAGATCGGCGACTGATCGCGATCACCGGTGCCAGGCAGCCGTCGGGCATACCTGTCGTTGCCGTGGTGGCGACCAACGTAGAGCCGAAGTCCGCGGCGGACGGCGGTCGATCCAGGTCCGCGGGCCGCAAGTCCGGCGGCGCCACGGCAGGCGGTCGCGGGTCGAGCGGGCGCGGCGCACGCTCGGGTGGGCGCGGCGCGGGCGCGACCAAGACATCCGGCCGTTCGGCAGGCACCGCGACGGCGGCGGCAGGGCGGACAGCGGGCGCGACGAAGACGTCGCGTACCGCGGGCACGGCCTCGGCGTCGAACCGCTCCGCTGGTTCGGCGACGACCGGGCACGCGACCGGTTCGTCGAACGCCGCGCCGAGCCGGACCACCGCGGGTGACACGCCCGGGAATACACGTCGACGCGCCGGTCGGCCACAAGGCGTGGCGAACAACAGCAACCGCATGGCAAACTAGCCTATGCCCCACCATCAGCTGGGCGCCATCGTCTGCGCATTGCTCGCGGCGCTGCTGTTCGCGCTCGCTGCGGTTGTCCAGCAACATGCGGCTGCTGCGGTGCCTGAGGGCGCCTCGTTCCTCCGCACACTGCTGGGCAATCCACGGTGGTGGGCCGGGATCCTCGGGGACGCGGGCGGGTACGCGATGCAGGTCGCGGCGCTCGCACTGGGCGCGGTGCTTCTAGTCCAGCCGATCCTGGTGAGCATGCTCGTCTTCGCGCTGCCGCTGTCCGCGCGACTCAATGGACGCAGAGTCACCGGACGCACCTGGGCGACAGCCATCGCACTCGTCGCGGCGTTGGCGTGCTTCCTGATCGTCGGTGATCCGACGGAGGGGAATGCCAGCGCACCCCTACACGAGTGGATCGTGCCGCTGGCGATCCTGCTCGGCCTGATCGCCGCCGCGATCGCAGTCGGCGCCGCCACCGCGGTCCCGGCCCTGCGTGCGATGCTGTTCGGCGCGGCAGGCGGCGCGCTGTTCGGCCTGACCGCCGCGCTCACCGAATACGTCACGACCTTGTTCGAGCACGGCCTCGGTCAGGTACTCAGCAGCTGGCAGACCTGGGCGCTCGTCGCCTCCAGTTTGATCGGGTTCTACCTCCAGCAACGCGCGTTCCAAGCCGGCCCCCTCGTCGCCTCGCTGCCCGCCATCACCATCATCGAACCCTTGGCTGCCGCCTACGTCGGCATCACCATCCTCGACGAGCGGCTGCGCACCGGCACCATCAGTCTCGTGGTGATCGCCTGCACGGTGATTGTCATGTGCGCGACCACAATCCAGCTCTCACGCGTCCAAGCGGAGGCATGAAGTCCGACAGGCAACCGCGCCGTCGACCCGGAACGAACTCGGCACCATATAGCCGAACACCGCACCGCCGATCTTCCTCCGCTGCCGCGGATCAGCCGCCATCCGGGCGCACCCGTCGATGCCACCAGCCGGTATTGGTCGCGCTGCTCACCCCGACCCGGCAACTACCATCGTGTGTGATGCGCGTCTCCCTGATGCCACGCGTCGAATGCTGGGGAATTGCACGCGGCCCCACAGAGCCGGATATCATCGGTTAAGTGCAGTTTCTCCCTGGCCATCAGCCGCCGTATGACCTGACCTACGACGACATCTTCCTCGTCCCGAACCGGACGGATGT
Source organism: Nocardia sp. NPDC057440 (assembly GCF_042802915.1). NCBI lineage: Bacteria > Bacillati > Actinomycetota > Actinomycetes > Mycobacteriales > Nocardiaceae > Nocardia > Nocardia sp. NPDC057440. The sequence continues at coordinate 1,801 of NZ_JBHVDF010000007.1, read as the reverse complement.
CGCGTCGCGGTTCGACGTCGATCTGTCGACCGCCGACGGGTCGGGCACCACCATCCCCATCGTCGTGGCGAATATGACCGCGGTCGCGGGGCGCCGGATGGCCGAGACGGTCGCCCGTCGCGGCGGCATCGTGGTGCTGCCGCAGGACCTGCCGATCAGCGCGGCCGCCGACACCATCGGCTTCGTCAAGAGCCGGTCACTCACCGCCGACACCCCGGTGACCCTCGACCCCGAGCGTTCGGTGTCCGAAGCCGTCGCCCTGATGCACAAGCGCGCCCACGGTGCGGTCGTAGTCGTCGACGGCGGCAAGCCGATCGGCGTCGTCACCGAGGCGTCGTGCACCGACGTCGACCGGTTCGCCCGGCTCCGCGACGTCGCGATGACCGATTTCGTTCAGGCCCCGGCCAGCACCTCGCCACGCGACATCTTCGATCTGCTCGAAGCCAAGCATGCCCAGTTGGCCGTGCTGGTCGCCGAGGACGGCTCCCTCGCGGGTGTGATGACTCGCACCGGCTCGGTCCGTGACGGCATCTACCAGCCGAATGTCGACGCCAACAATCAGCTGCGTGTCGCCGCCGCCGTCGGCATCAACGGTGACGTGGCCGCCCGGGCCAAGGCGCTCGCAGACTCCGGCGCCGACCTGCTCGTCATCGACACCGCACACGGTCACCAGGCCAAGATGCTCGAAACTCTCAGCGCGATCCGCGACCTCGGCCTCGGCGTGCCGTTGGTCGCAGGCAACGTCGTCTCGGCGGCGGGCACCCGCGACCTCGCCGCGGCGGGCGCGGACATCATCAAGGTCGGTGTCGGCCCCGGCGCCATGTGCACCACCCGCATGATGACCGGCGTCGGCCGCCCGCAGTTCTCGGCGGTCGCCGAATGCGCCGCCGCGGCAAAGGAACTCGGTGTGCACATCTGGGCGGACGGTGGCGTCCGGCACCCGCGCGACGTCGCACTCGCCCTGGCCGCCGGCGCGTCCAACGTGATGATCGGCTCCTGGTTCGCAGGCACCTACGAGTCGCCCGGCGACCTGCGCGTCGACCGCGACGGCAACGCCTACAAGGAGAGCTTCGGCATGGCCTCCAAGCGCGCCGTCGCCGCCCGCACCGCCTCCGACAGCGGTTTCGACCGGGCCCGCAAAGCACTGTTCGAGGAGGGCATCTCCAGCTCACGGATGCGCCTGGATCCGGAGCGCCCCGGCGTCGAGGACCTCATCGACCACATCTGCTCCGGCGTTCGTAGCGCCTGCACCTATGCGGGCGCACGCAGCCTCGCCGAACTGCACGACAAGGCCGTCCTCGGCGTCCAGTCCGCCGCAGGTTTCGCCGAGGGCCGCCCCCTGCCCAGCGGCTGGTAGAACCGGACGCAATCCATCAGCGGCGCTGCGCGCGCACCAACCCCGCACGCGCAGCCCGACCCGAACCGCACTACAAGGCCATCCTCCACAGTGCAGCCGACCGCCCGATCTTCCGAGGGAACACCCCCACCCAGCAGCAGGCGAGACCGGACACAGACCATCAGCGGCCCTACGCGCGCACCAACCCCGCACGCGCAGCCCGACCCAAACCGCACTACAAGGCCATCCTCCACAGTGCAGCCGACCGCCCCCCGTCTCCCCGAGGGAACACCCGCCACACAGCGGCAGGCAAGAGCCGAGCAGACATCTCCAGCAGCCACCTCGTCACGGCACCTGCACCACCAACCCACCCACCCACCACGGAGCGAGTCTTACGAGCGACCGTTCGCGGCCGGCTCGCGTCCGAGCGGCCGAAGCGCATGTGCCGCAGGCACGAGTCTCGGC
>NZ_JBHVDF010000006.1:467494-506202 GCF_042802915.1 Nocardia sp. NPDC057440 | reverse complement strand
ACCTGCACGGGTCCCGTCAATATCCGGCAATTCACTTATGTGCTTGCCACGTCACCAGAGGTCGACGACATGGGCGCGGTGTTCGGCGACCCTACGTGGTTGTGAGAGCTTCCCCGAAAAAGCCCCGGTAAGCCGGGGCTTTGCTGGTTTTTCCTGGCGTTCCCCATCTAGGGTCCGCGAGCTCGTCCCGGCCGCCTACAGCAAGCCCGGCACGCTCATCCCGGGCCCTGGGCGACGAGCGTGTGCCTGCGGCCTCGAGCACGCGCAGATGCGAGAGCACGGAATGCGCCATGTTGGCCGCGGGGTTTGGTCTCAGCCGGCAGTTGCTGCCACCGCGGCTATTCCTGGGTTTCGTCGAATATCGCCGCCGGTGGCATGGGCCTCGTCGAAGATGCGGTCTATGCGGTCTATGCGGTCTATGCGGTCTATGCGGTCTATGCGGTCTATGCGGATCGATTGCGCGATCAAGCCGAGCTGTGCGCGGATCCAGTGCGGCGTAACGGGTTTGGTGGTCGTGGCGTTGCGGTAGTGGATGAACAGATACGGGTTGGCCGTGGCAGGCCAGTTCTGTGGCCGGTAGTCGAGGCAGGCGGTCATGCGCTGACGAACCGGTTCGGCGAGCGGGACCATGCGGTCGGGCAAACACGCGCAGCCTTCCCAAATGTCGTTCAGCCACACGCGATCAGTTGGCGTACGCGCACGGCGTGGAAGGCGAGCAACCCGGCCAGCACGGCGCAGGTGGGATCGAGACTGGTCAACGCCGAACGCAACTGGTCGAGGTTGATCGGGTCCGCCACGGTCGGATGCGGTTTGGCGACGCTGACCCGGGCGGTGGGGTTGGCAAAACAAGCTTGCGCGCCTTGAGGATTCGGAAGATCGAACGCAGACCCTGCAGCACACTCGAGAGTGCTCGGCCGTCAGCGGGCAGCGCGGCGAGCACATCGTCGCAGCCGACTTCCCGCAGCGATTCGTGGCTTGCAGCCCAGGCATGCTGCGTCGGCCGGGCGAACCGGAGTTGGCTTTTGACGGTGACTTCGGCGCGAGGACGGAATCGGGGTGGGGTGGAGCTGCCGTGGCGGGCGATGTCGAACCAGACGCTCACCTCGCGGCGCATCTGTTCGGGCAGCACCCCGGTCTGGGTGTCGAACCAGCGCACGATCGGCGCGACGCGGTCGTCGGTGAGCATGTCGGCTGCGGTGAGCACGTCCAGCACCGGACGGATCGGCAGCCCGATGCCCGACATCGCCAGTACGTCGGAGGCGCGGATCGCCGCGCCGGGTGTGTCCTGGGTGCCGAGCAGGACACGGATGGCCTGCTGAACTTTCTCGGTGACCGAGGTGTTCCACCCGTGCCAGGTGGCGTGCTCCCGGACGAATTCCTGCCTGGCCGCGGCTAGTGCCGCATCCGGCGCTGGCGGGAATCCCCGTGCCCGGCCAGCTGCGAGGTCGCGGGGCAGCTCCAGCAGCGTCAGTTGCTGGTAGGGCACCAGTTGCAGCAGCGACAGATCCGCCGGAACGTTCTTGGGGACGTAGGGACGCCGACCGGCGCCACGGCCGCCCCGTCCTGGCCCGGTATTCGTGGAATGGCTGCAAGGACTGGGACCTGGCTGGGTCAGCGACTTTCCCTCCGCGCGTCGCGCTACTACGCGCGCTCGGCAACGGCGTAGTACCTCAGCAGGTCACCTGCTCGGTCGCGCTGATGCTGACCGATCTCACCCACCTACGCATCAGCGTGTTCGAGCAAGGCATGGCCGCATGACCACACCCCCGGCCCCGGCGCGCTGCCAAACAAGAATCTCCTTCCGGATGCCCACGCGCAGCGCATCACCGATCGCGGGGACCGGATTCGGCGCAACCGGGACCGGATCAGGCGTCGCGCCGCCCGGAACGTGCGTCTGCCGCCATTTTGCGACGCGGCCGGATTCCCATGTGCCCGACCCGGAATCGGCGGCGCTACGGCCCGACACGAGTCGTGCCGAACATCCCGCAGGTGCCTATGCGTGGTGTGGGCAATCCCGGGGTTCGCTTGACGACGGCCGGTGTGGGGAGCGTTCATGGACCCGCATTCGTGCACGGCGGAAACGACATCGACACACTGGAAAGGAGATGAAATGACCCACACGCCAGAAGAACGCGACTTCTCGAGCGTTCGTGGAAGTCGCTGTCGTCGCGTCGGAATGCGACCGCGCGGGGGCACGGGCCGCCCTGGCCCGCGCCGCCGGAGTTCCGCAGGCGGACATCGAGATTCGTATCGCAGAAGGTCACGAGGGCGAGATGCTGGCTGACCTGCACGTGCAGGCACTGTAGGAGGTTACCGAATGGCAACTGGGCCAGAGCAATTCCGCCAATCGGCAGGTCAACGCAGCCCAACGCAACCCCATTTCGATGGGAAAAGGAATGCCGCCGGTAGTGGCGGGGAGGTGTATCGGATTGCGTATGCAGGCCCCACATCGACCGCCGACACGCAGGGCCCGACCCGGTCTAGCGGTGTGAGTTCGTCCGGCTATGGCAGTGGCAAACGGTGGCTCACTCGTGTAGAGGCGGGTGAATACATGGGCGTTCACCCTCGCACCCTTGCGAACTGGGCCGCCCAGGGGCAAGGCCCTCGCTACTCGAAGCCATCCGGCAACTCGTGCATGTATCGGCTCACAGACCTGGACGCCTACCTCTAGGCCCGCATGGTGCATACCGAAGAGCAGCCCGAAGCAGCGTAAGCAAACCCTGAAGGAAGGAGAACCGCAGTGCCACGACCAGCCACTGAACTCGGCAGCTACGGCGAGATAGGCACCAAAGAGCAGAAAGGCGGGAGTTGGAGGGCTTGGGCGACGTTCCGAGACTACGATGGCAAGGGCCGCCTCGTGGATGCATACGGAACAACGCAGAGCAAAGCCAAGACGGAGTTACGGAAGAGGCTCACGGCCCGTCAGAAGCAGTACAAGGGCCGCACGCGCGGCAAGGTCACCCGCGATACTCGCCTCACTGTCCTGATGGACATGTGGCTTGACGAGGTGAAACGAGACGAAGGCGTAGGCCAGCAGTCCTACGACCGGTATAAGGGTGAGATAGACGCGAGCGATGACAAGCGCGCTCAAAAGGATGCGGTCAAGCTGCGTCCCGCCATCGGCAATCTCCGTGTGTGGGAAGCGGATACAGGCCGACTCGATGAACACATCCAGTCGATCGTTGATGTCGGAATGAAGTCGAAGGCGCGACTGCACGAGGTTATTCTGACTGGGATCATGGGGGTCGCCGTCCGATACGGTGCCCTCCAGGAGAACCCGGTACATGATACGTCCCGTATGCGCAGACACAAGACCAAGCCCCAGATCATCGAACGGGAACGCTTGGACGGCTTGCGTTCTCAGCTTCGGGAGTGGCTGGCAGGGAACGAGATTCCGGGAACTCCCGCGTATACGCACGGCCCGAAGCGTGACTGGCTCGTGGTCGATGTAGCCGACTTGATCCTCGGCTCTGGAGTGCGCCCAGGAGAGGCGCTGGCGGTTTCCTGGGATCAGCTCGATCTCGAAGCGGAACCGGCGACGTTCATCGTATCGGCGACCGTCGTCAGGCTCACCGGGAAAGGGCTGTTCCGGCAGGAACGGGCGAAATCTGATGCCGGATACCGAGTCGTCGCCCTTCCCGAGTTCACGACCCGCATGTTGAAACGGTTGCGAGCCGACCCGGTGCAGGGGCGGATGTGTGCGGTGAAGGCGCTACGCGAAGTGGGTGGCAGCGTGGTGGAGGTTGAGGACAAGGTTGCGCTCGTGTTTCCCGGCCGGGGTGGAGTGCTCCGCGATCCGCATAACTTCAACCGGACATGGCGGGACGCACGAGGCACGCTGTACAAGGATGTGACTCAGTACACATTCCGGAAGACGGTCGCAACGCTGATCGCTGAGGCGTCGGATTCGAAGACGGCCGCGAAGCAGTTGGGGCATTCTCGTGAGGGCATCACGGAGCGGCACTAGATCGTCTCGCCGGAGCGGGCACCGGACTCATCGGCCGTGCTGGAGTTGGGGTTAGGCGCGGCCAGCTGAGGAACCAGTGGTGGTGACTTTTTGGTGTTCTTTTGGTGACGGTCCGGTAGATCGGAAGAAGCCCGATCATAGTATCGGGCCTGACCTGCTAATTTAGGTGCGCCATCAGGGACTCGAACCCCGAACCCGCTGATTAAGAGTCAGCTGGGCTGGAGGTTCTAAACCGTCGATCACCTGCCTGTTTTCTGAGAACCGGCTGGCTGCTGCTCATTTCTGTCTAACCCTGTCTAGTCCTGACTAGCCCGCGTTAAGCTACAGATAAGCTACAGAAGCCAACCGGGGATGACTCATGCCACCGAAGAAGAAGCGCCGCCGCCCGCGCGGCGAAGGGTCCATCTATCAACGCGCCTCCGACGAGATGTGGATAGGCGCAATCTGGTACGAGGACGAGTTCGGCGAGGAGCGCCGCGCCTCCGTCGCCCGCGCCGACAAAGGCGACTTGGTCGAAGAGTTCCGAGAACTGAGAAACAAGATCGCGAAAGGCGAATACAAGCCCCGCAGCAAGATGTCGGTCGAGAAGTGGTTCGACTACTGGGTCGAAGAGATGGTCAAACCCCACCGCGCGCCGAAGACGTACAAGTCATACCGGGACACGATCGACAACCAGATCGTGCCGTTCGTCGGGGGCAAGCGGTTGCCCGTCGCCCCGGCGGACATTCGCGGCAACCTGAAGAAGGTTGGCGAGCAGTGGAGTCCGCGCACCGCGGAGTTGACCTATGCCGTGTGGAGCGTCGCCATGAAGGCGGCCAAGAAGGAGGGGGTCATCACGTCCGACCCCACCGAGAGCGTGACCAAGCCGATGAACAACGCCTCTAGCGGCAAGGCGCTGACCTCCGATCAGGCCCGGCGAGTCCTGCTGTCGGCATTGGAGAGTGGCGATCGCATGGTCACCCGCTGGGCTACGGCCTTTTTTCTGGGCGCCCGGCAGGGTGAATGCTTAGGGCTCGAGCGGGCCCGCATCGACATGAAGACCTTGACTGTCGATACGTCCTGGCAGTTGCAGTCGTTGGCAACCAAGCCTGGTTTCGACCTGGATGACCCTGATCGGTTCGATGTGCCCAAGGGCTACGAGCTGCGCCCGCTCTATCGCCGGTTTGCACTTACGCGCCGCAAAGGCCAACGGCCCGTCATAGTTCCGCTGCCGACGCCGCTCGCCGCGATCCTCGAGGTCTATCTCGAGTCGACGCCCGTGAACCGTTTCGGTCTGGTGTGGGTGTCCGACGCCGGCACTCCGATACCCGGGAAGACGGACAACGAGGCGTGGCACGAGGCGCTGAAGCGGGCGGGTGTCCCGGAGGTGAGACTGCACGACGCACGGCACACGACGGCGACCTTGCTGCTCGAGATGGGGGTAGAGGAGTCGGTTCGCATGCAGATCATGGGGCAGTCGACGGTTGCGGCGCAACGCAAGTATGCGCACGTCGACCTGTCGCTGGCACGAAAGGCGTTGGGGAATCTGAATGGGCTGCTTTCGCTGGAGTGATCCGTCAGCGATGTCGTAAGGCGATGACGAGGCCCCAGAGTCCGGCCACCGCCAGCAGGGTTAGCGCCGGGCCGGACCAGAGCTGGAAGATGTCCCCTTGGCTGCGGTGGAATATGGCTGGCCAGAAGACTAATAGCGCGGCGGCGTTGATGGCGTAGGCGGCGCCGAGGACGGCCATGACGCAAATCGCTAGCAGTGGCCACCGCAAGTCGCCGGGCTGCGTGCGTATCCCGCGGATCGTACCGAGGATGATCAGGGCGCAAGTCAGGGCCAGATACCCCAGATAGATCATGAAGAACGTCACGGTTGGCGAGTCGGTGAGCGTGGTCGCATCATCGACGGGCGTGCGGGCGAGGCGACTCAGCGAGTACGCGACCAGCATTGCGCCGATCGCAGTGAGCGCGGCGGCTGTCCACGGGTGGATGTAGCGGTCGCCATCGACCGATCGTAGCGAGATCCGTCCGAGTCCGTAGCACACACAGACCAGTAGGATTGTTTGCGTGAGGTCGGATATGTTGTCGCTCAGAATCGGCGCTGTGCGGTGATCCACCGCGTGATCGACCTCGGGCAATGCCAGAGCGTACGAGCAGGCCAGGGTCAGCAAAATGGTTGTGAGAAGTCTCGATCGTGGATGATTCACCCAAATAGCCAGCCGGCCAACCCCTACCGCAAACAATGCGGCAATCACGAGCAACACCACCGCAGTCTAAGAGCGGGAGCCAACAGTCCGGTCTGTTTTGGGCGAATCAGTCGATGCCGAGCGCGCCCCGCCATTCATCGGCTGCCCGGGAAGATGGCAGTACGGCACCGGTTTTCACGCGTTGCTCGATCGCATAGGCCAGTTCGGTCATGTGGGTACCCAAGGCGCCGGCGAGGCGTGCCAGCTCGTCGAGGTTGCATCCACGCTCCGCTTGTTCGAGGCGGCGATAGGTGCGGATCTTGATGCCTGCCAACTCTGCTAGCTCCGGCTGGCTGAGTCCGGCTCGGCCGCGGCGGGCGAGGAGTTCGGCCGCGAATGCTCGGTCGGTCAATCCATCCACCTGTCCAGGGTAGTCGGGATGGGAAAGCGGCATACCCAGATCTGGCCTCGGGTTTATGTGGTAGTTGGGTCTGTGACGGCCAGATCTGGCCACTGACATGCCGGTCGGTCTGATTAAGAAGCGTGCTGGTCGAGACGTCGTGCTGCTCTGTAGATCTCGCGCGACCTGCGATGATGTTGCCTGGAAATCCCTTGTCAGCGCTTCGGATTAGCAAGGGGGTAGCGATTCGGGAATTATTCCATCGATTTTCGGCAAACCTCTGGCGGGCTAGTTGTATGTGAAACTACTATCAGAACTTCACAAAAAGGCCGGGGCAGTACATGAAGGGCAAGCCGTGTACGACAACGAGGTGGGACCACGGAAGCCACTGATAGTCGAGTGGTGTTGTGCAGCTTCAAGCCTGGGGGTTCTCCGATGACCAAAGCAGACTGCGACCTACCTGAGCCCATTACCAGCCCGCAGGTGTTGGCGGAGACCTTGTCGGGGCTGGAGGACGGTTTGCTGGAGACACTGCTGGGATCCGGTGGCGTCCATCGCATTAGGCATGGAAGGCCCACCCTTCGCGACCTGCTGGTCGGAGCGGTGCAACTCGGGGCTGACCCGTATCGCCTATTCGATTCCTTCGACGTCTCGTAGCGCGAGCGCTACAAACTCCTGCATGGGCATGTCGAGTGCTCGGAGTATGAGGGTCAGCTGCGGTAGGTCGGGTGAGCGCTCCCCGTTTTCGAAGCGCTGAATCGTACTCAGGCCGAGTCCGGTCCGCTTCCGCAGCTCCTCTCGGGATATCTTCCGCTTGGCGCGCAGCCCCCGCAGCTCGTCCCCAACCGCCTTGTTGATGGCGTTGCCGAGCCTCTCAGTGTCCATACGGAGTATTTTCCGTTCCGACTGGCGTTCGCGCAAGTCTTTGCATGGAATGCAATATTGAGTTCGGAAGAAATAGTGTTCCCTATGGGGTTGCTATGATTCCGAACCGGACGTAATCTAGTCCGTATGGAACAGCTCGACCAAGCGGCGACGGAGAAGGTACTCCGCGCCATGAGCGTAGCTGGTGTCGACCTCGACCAGCTAGCTTCCGAAATCAAACTCACCAAGACGATCCTCCTGCGCCGCATGAGCGAAGGCCGCTGGAAACTCATCGAACTCGGGCTGATCGCTCAGGCAGTCGGCTGCCGCACCTCCGACCTGGTCCCCGACCCGATCTGTGACGACGGGGCAGCGGCATGACCGCCCGGTCCGTCGCGGCAACACGCATCCGATACACGAAGGCCGAAGCCGCGCAGCAGCTGTCAATCTCCGCGCGCAGCCTCGACCGCCTCCGCGAGCAAGGCCGGATCATCGCCCGCGTCGACGGCGGCCGCGTCTACTTCGACCACTCCGAGCTCGTTTCCTACGCCAAGTCATGCCCAGCCGAGGGGGACGAATGACCACTCTGACCACGATCTCGGTTCCCGGTGCGGATGCCACACTCGACGCCACTCTGATCGACGGCGTCCCCTTCGTGGCGCTCAAGCCGATGTGCGAAGCGATCGGCGTCGACGCCTGGACCCAGCAGCGAAAGCTCAAGGCCAAGTCGTGGGCAGTTACCAGCATGAGCACCGCAACTGGTTCCGACGGCAAGTCGTACGAGATGTACATGATTGACCGCCGCACGATGACGATGTGGCTCGCCACGCTCGACGAGGGGCGGGTAAACGAAGCGGCTCGCCCAATCCTGCGGGCGTTCCAAGCGCAGGCCGCCGACGCTCTTGACAGCTACTTCCATGAGGGCGGCGCGATCAACCCGGCGGCGACCGTCGACCAACTCGACGTCCTGGTGAATCGCGCGACCGCGCAGGCGAAGCTGATCGCTGCCTTCGCGGGGATCATCGACCCGAAACATCTGGAGGCGAAGGCGCGCATCGTCCTTGCGCGTGGCCTCGGCGAAGCTCCGGAGATCAATCCCCAGGATGTGCCGCTGTACGTCAGCGACTTCCTGAAGGACAAGGGCCTGGCGAACGACATGATCAACGCCAAGGCGTCGGGGTTCGGCAAGCGGCTCAAGGGCTTGTACCTCGCCGAGTACGGCGAGACGCCGAAGAAGGCGTATCAGGAGTTGCCGAATGGCACCGTGCGCGAGGTGTTCGCCTACACGCAGGCCGACCGCCCACTCTTCGATGAGGTGTGGAACCGCCACTACGAGGGCGTAACTCGCGCGGCAGGTGCGGCATGAACGCCCGCAACTTCCTCCGCCACCTCCGTGAGGCGTGGCGTGCTGGCAGGTCTGGCGACGACCTCTTGATGGCTTCCATGACGGCGGACGGCCGGGTGTATGTCACTCGCGTCGACTCCGATGACTCCTCCGGCGAGTGCGCTCTCACCGCCGGGGGCGGGGCACACCCAGCTGATGGCCGCAGCGCCTCCCCTCGCGCAGCGTTGAGCCAGCAGGGTGTGCCCCGGTTGACCGATCCCAATCGGGTGCAGAACTGGTTCGACGCGCTATTCATCATCGCTGGCCGCCGCTGTGAGCACGGCGCCGCGGCGTTCACCTGCCCTGATTTCGACATCCCGCGCGTCGAGTGGTGCTCAAGCTGTGTCGCGCATCAGGCGCTGATTCCTCAGACCCCCTCATCTCCGGTGAGCTCGACTCCCGGAGGTGAGGTAGCTCACCCCGTTCCGTCACGTGATGGCGATCTCGGCGGTTCGGGGTGCGCCCCCAACGTCCCCTGAAAAGGGAACTGGCCGCCGGGGTACCGCCCGACGGCCGACCTATCTAGAACACGAGAAGGAAGTCTACCAATGTCCATTCAATCTGCCGCGTGGCGTGCATATCTGGCCGACCTGCGCGCCACCGACGCAGTGTCCGTCGATCACCACATCGGTACTGCCCTCGCCGCTTTGTCGGCATTCGCCGGGGAGGCTGCCGTCCTGAACTTCCTGATCACCCTTGTCGACGAAGACCGAGGCACAGCCCCGTCGGTGATCGCGTCCCAGGGTTTGCGCGCCTTGCATGCCGTCGAGGCGCAGCGGTGCTCGATCTGCATGGGCGTCAATGGCAACCACAGCACCGTCCATACCCGCCACGGCAACGGCGGCGGCTCGAACATCCTGTGCCCGAACGCGGAGACGGCGGTGCAGTCATGAGGGGCCGCCCCCGCGCGCTGTGGCTGCGCTACCTCGACGACCTGTACGTCACGCCGGTCGGCTCGGTGGAACGTGAGATCGCCGACCAGGTGATGGACATGGCCGCCCAGGAGGAAATCCACGCATACCTGGACGGCCTGATGCAGCGGCACCCCGAGAGCACCCGCCGCCATGAAATCGCCTGGGAGCTTCACACGCTCCTGACCGGGAGGGCGGCATGAAGCACCTGCATCTCCCACACCCGCACATCGCCGAACGGCTGGCCGAGGTATTCGAGCGCGCCTTCCACGCGTGGCCGCACCGCGCCGAAGAGGAGGCGCCCCGGCCGGTTCCGGAGGCGACCGATTGGAACGACTGGCACTACGCACCCGCACGAGCCGATTGGGAGGACGAGCGATGAGGGGCACGGCCTACAGGACCTTTATGCAGCCGATCCCAGCGGATCCGCAGAACACCGAAGCGGTCTACGCGGTGTACCCGCTGGCGAAGTACCCCGGCGGAGAAACCGCATACATCACGGTCACCTCGTCCGAGTTGGTGGGCGATACCTGCATCTTCCCGTGTGACAGCGAAGGAGTGCTGATCACCTTCTACCTGCTCGCCTGCATACCTGTGCTGGATCACGCGCGTGCGTTGCGGTCGGCGGGCTGGGAACCGGAGGAGGTGCGTGGCCATGTCGCGTGAGCCGTTCTTCGCCAAGTACATCCGCGCGGCCGAGCGCAGACAGCGCGCCGAGGAAGCCGAGGACGTAGAGGAAGTCACCGAGCTCAGCTTCGCCCAAGACTCCGCCGCCTGGTTCGCCCTGAGGAGGGTCGATGACTGTGCCGAGTGACCTGAACGAGCGCATCTCCATCACCGTTGATGCCGTCCAGCTGGGATGGTCCGTCAACCAGGACGGGACGGCAACCATCTACGGCTACGAGGGTCGCTGCCTGACGGTGTGGTGGTCGGACAACGGTTTCGCCACGAGAGCTGAACTCCGCACCGAAGCCAGTCATTTGCTGTGCACGCGTGAGTGGTTCGGCGAGCACGGCACCGTCGGCGACTGGGTGCGGGAAACCCTGCGTACGTGGCGTGTGGAGTACCTCGGCGGGGTGACCGCGTGACCCCGTGGTGGATAGACCTGCTCGGCGTCGCATGGAAGTTGGCGGCCGCGGGCTTCATCTCCGCGGTTGTCATCGGCCTTTGGACGGGCCCGGGGGATGAGTACTCCGGCGCACCAGCGGAAGCCGAAGACGACGGCGAGCAGCACCCCTACGACCCAGACCTGCAACGGGACTGGGACATCGCTGACCGGATGGGGGCGTTGTGACAGAAGACGTAGTCGACGCGATCGCTCCCCGCCGGCATGTGAAGAGGCTGACCTTCCGCGGCATGTCCGTCGCGGAGATCTCCGAAGCATCCGATGTCCCACGCCCCACCATCAGCGGCCTGATCTGCGAAGACCCCCAGCGGCGGTGGGGCAGCATCGCCCGCGCCACCGCCGAGCGGCTGGAGGCCATCCCGTTGCCTGTCCGCAAGCCAGCTGTAAAGCCAGAGCGGCGCCGGAAGGCGCACCAAGACCTCGACTTCCTCACGCCGAGAGTCGAAACGGTCAGCGACGAAACGGAACAGCAGGCCCGCCTGGCTGTGGCCCACTACGCCGAGGACGCCGAGGAATGCCGGGATCTGCTGGAAATGCTCGGCCTCATCAAGTCGCAGGCGCGGCCGCTGTGCAGCGAATGCAGCCGCCCCTATCTGCGAACCGCAGCGGGCGGCTACCGGCAGCGCGGTGTTCGAAATGGCGTGTGCAACCCCTGCGTTCAGGCGGAGCGGCGCGAACGCCAGAAGGCGGTGAACCGGTGACCCGAGAAGCGGATTGGAAGACGAAGGCGGCCTGCCGCAACCACCCATGCCCGGACCTGTGGTTTCCCGACACCAACGGTGGAACCTATGCCGAGCAGATCTGCAAGGCATGCCCGGTTCGCCGTCAATGCGGTGAGGACGCGGTCAAGCGTGACGAGCGGTACGCGATCGTCGCGGGGTTCCGTTGCAGCGCTTCCGATCAGCGTGACGAGCTCCGTGTATGGCTGGGGCTCCCGGGCCATGGCGGGAACACAAAGGCATGCCGGGATTGTGGCCAGGCTTTCGAAACCAAACGCCCGAACGCCCTGTGTCCGGCCTGCCGCGACTGCGTTGATACCGAGCCTGTCCGGCGCTGGGTCGAGGTGTTGAGGGCCGCGGGCATGCAGATCAAGGAGATCGCGGCAGCAGCCGATGTTGCGACCAGCACGATCCACGGACTCCGCAGGGGCAGTGGCGGGTTGCCGTGGCGGACCATGGCCCGCGACCGTGCCGAGCGGATCCTTGCCGTGCCTGTCCCGCAGCGGGTGGCGTCATGAGCCAGCCTGCCGAGCTCGTCTTCTCCGATGGCTTGTCCCGCCTGGTGATCGAGCGCGATCCAAACGGCCGCATCCGCATCACCGTCAACGACCGCAACAAACCCGGATTCACCATCACCGCCAACCGGGCTGATTCCGCAATCATCGCCGAATTCATCAGGGAGGGTTCGTGACTGCCCCAGCTGTGCACGACTGCCCGTTCTGCCACGGGGCGGGCTGCCCTCACTGCGGGGGCGGTGAGGTCGACGACCGCGAGATCTACAAGGCGCCGACCGCGCGGGGCCTGTACGACGGCATCGACGAAGCCGTCTACCACGGGGACCGGAACTCCCTGTCGTCGTCCGGCGCCCGGAAGCTGCTGCCGCCCTACACGCCGGCCAGCTTCCGATGGATGCAGGACAACCCGCGCGAGGAGAAGGACTACTTCGACGTTGGCCACGCCGCACACTCGCTCGTGCTCGGTGTCGGCGCCCCGATCCACGAAGTGCGACACGACGACTGGCGGTCGAAGGCGGCCAAAGAGGAGCGCGCCGAGTGCTACGACGACGGCCTGACTCCATTGCTCACGGTGGACTACCAAGCAGTGCGCGCCATGGCCGCCGCGGTCCGCAGCCACCCACTGGCTGCCGCGTTGCTGGCTCATGGTGTCGCCGAACAGTCCGGCTACCACCGCGACCCCGGGACCGACGTCATGCTCCGCTTCCGCCCGGACTGGATCACCGAGACCCGCGACGGGCGACGGCTGATCGTGGACTACAAGACCAGCCGGTCCGCAGACCCGCGCCTGTTCGTCGCCTCGGCCGCCAAATTCGGCTACCACCAACAGCACCCCTGGTACACGGAGGGGTTGCAGGCAGTCCTGGAACTCGAATATGAGCCGGACCTGCTGTTCATCGTGCAGGACAAGAACCCTCCCTATCTCGTGTCCGTCGTCGGACTCGAAGGCCACGACATCGAGCGCGGCCGCGACCTCAACCGCCGCGCCATCGACATCTACGCCGAATGCGTCGCCACCGGCGAATGGCCCGGCCACCCCAACGAGATCCATTACCTGAGCCTGCCCAAGTGGTCGGCCTACCAAGATGAGGAGTCGCTCGCGTGAGCACCGAAATCGCAGTGCCCGAGGCCAACCTGCCTGCCTCCAGCGCGATGGTTGCCAGCCTGCACGACCAGGTCGCCGCGCTCGACGCCGCATACCGCCTCGCGCAGTCCCTGTGCAAGACGACGTTCGCGCCGAAGGACTACCGCGGCAAACCCCAAGACGGCGCCGTAGCAATCCTGTTCGGGCAGAAGCTCGGACTCGACGCCGTCCAGTCGCTGCAGAACGTGATCGTCATCCACGGCAAACCAGCCCTCGAAGCACGCACCATGCGCGCCGTCCTGCTCGCTCATGGACACAAGGTGTGGACCGTCGAGAACACCGCCGAACGCGCCGTTGTCCGCGGCCGCCGTGCTGATGCCGACAGCGAAGACCAGGACGAGGAATCGGTGTGGACGATGGAGCGCGTCAAGCAGGCGGGCTACGACAAGACCAACACCAAGTACCGCACCGAGCCGACGAACATGCTGTACGCCAGGGCGCTGGCCGAGACGTGCCGTAAGACAGCCCCGGAGCTGCTGCTCGGTATCGAATACGACCCCAACGAACTGCGCGACGCAGGCCCGATCCAGGCCACTGCGGAACGAGTCTCGGCAGCCGACCTCATCGGCATCCCTGAAACACTGGAGCCGCAGGCGGATCCGGAGCCGCCGACTGAAGACGCTGAGGTCGCGCCAGAGTGGGTCGACGCGGAGGTCGCCGACGAACCGGCCGAAGACGAACCCGCAGAGCTTCCGCTCGACGAGGGCGGCGACGCATGACCATCCAACGGCGGCCATCGAACATCGCCCGAGAGTTCGTGCGCCGCGCGGTGCCCAAGAAGCAGCCCCAAACCCCCAAGCCCAACCCGGACGGGTTCCCCGAGCCGGTGAAGCACATCATCCGCGCCCGCTCCGGCGGGATCTGTGAACTCGACTCTTGTGGCGTCGCGCAGGTGATCCATCACCGGCGTCCGCGCGGCGTCGGTGGTACATCGCTGGGTTGGGTGAATCACGCGGCAAACGCGTTGCACCTCGCTGACGCCTGTCATTTGCGGATAGAGCTGCACCGCACTGAGGCGTACTGCAACGGGTGGCTGGTGTCCCAACTGGGCGACAAGCAGTCCGCCGATGTCCCGGTCCTGTACCGCGGCCGGTGGGTGCTGCTGGATGACCGCGGCGGCATCACCCCGATCGAAGGAGGGGTCGCATGAAGCCCCGCCTGCTCGACCTTTTCTGTTGCGCCGGTGGCGCTGGCGAAGGCTACGCCCGCGCCGGATTCGAAGTGATCGGCGTCGACATCGCACCGCAGCCGAACAACCGGCACGAGTTCCACCAGGGCGACGCGATCGAGTTCCTGACCGCGAACTGGCGCGACTTCGACGCCATCCACGCGTCACCGCCCTGCCAGGCATACACGCCGCTCGGCGCCCTCCATCCACACAAGACCTACCCCGATCTGATCGCGGCGACCCGCGACGCCCTCGACGACATCGGTAAGCCGTACGTCATCGAGAACGTCATGTCCGCGCCCTTGGACAAGAAGCGGTCGATCACCTTGTGCGGCGGCATGTTCGGGTTGCGCACCTACCGACACCGCCGGTTCGAGTCCCGGCTGCCGCTCGCGCCGCCGGAACACCCGAAGCACGTAGCTCTCACCGCCACCCGACAACGCAAAGCCCGCTGGGCCGAGGGCTGGCATGTGTCCATCACCGGCGACGTCGGCACCTACGTCGGACCAGAAGCCATGGGCATCGACTGGATGACCGGTGACGAACTGTGCCAAGCGATCCCGCCTCGCTACACCGAGTTCATCGGCCGCCAACTCCTCGCCGCTATCGGCGCCCCGATCGAAGGAGTCACCCCGTGACCAACGTCATGGCCAACGAATCTGTCAAACGCGTTTACCGATGGGTGCTTGAAGGGCCCCACGCTGTCGTTGGCGACGTTCGTGACGCACTCACCGCAGCAGCAGCTAAATACGAGGAGGTGACCGGGAAGTCCACGTCGTTCGACGACTGGCTTCGGGTCACTTGGGGCGATGAGTTCCTGATCTTCTCATTCGAAGTCGACGACGACCCTGCCCCGTTCTAGCCAAGGAGTCACCCGTGACTATTGACGTGTTCTGGCTGCCTGGCACCGGTTTCAGCACCGGCCCTGACGCCATCTCCACAACCGTCGGCGCCGCCCTCGATGGACGCTTCGAATTCCACTGGCTCCCATACCCGGCCAGCTACGGCAGCCCTGGCCTGCCCTATGCGGAGAGTGTCGCCATCGGCCGCCAGGTCCTGATCGATGCCATCCGAGCCACCCCGAACCGCGCGGTCATCGGAGGTTACAGCCAGGGCGCGGGGATAGCCGGCGGACTGGCTGCGGAGATCGGCCGCGGTGAACACCCCGACCTCGACGTGATGGCGTGCGCGCTGATCGCGGACCCGTCCCGACCGCAGGGCGCCGGAATGCCCGACTGGCGCACAGCATCCGGCTACGGCATCAGCGGTGAGCGGCGCACCCCCGGCATGCGGACTTATTGGGCAGCAAACGACGGCGACCCGATCACCGCGCTGCCGCCGGGGAATCCTCTGCGTTCGATAGCGGACCTGTCGGAGTACTACAGCCTCTCCTCTCCCGGGGATGCGATGCAGTGGATGGAGAGCTTGCTCGAGCGGGCGCTGTCCCAACGGTGGCAGCGGTGGTGGTCGATCGAGAACTGGCAGTCCTGGGGTGGCGCCGCGGCTTACGCACGCGGGTATCTCCGTGACGGCCGGCACGGACCTGACTACATCAACCGCGGGCACGCCGTGCACCTTGCCCAGGTCGTGAATGAGGCGGTGATCGAGTAATGCCGGTATCCAAACGCGTTCGCTACGAAGTCCTACGACGCGACAACCACAGTTGCAAATACTGCGGCGCCGCAGCGCCCGACGTTGCACTGACGGTCGACCACGTCGTCCCGGTCGCCCTCGGCGGCGGTGACGATCCGTCGAATCTGGTTGCCGCGTGCAGCGATTGCAACTCCGGCAAAACGTCGACGTCACCTGATGGGCCACTCGTTTCCGATGTCAAGCAGGACGCGATGCGGTGGGCCGCAGCTATCCGGCAAGCCGCCGAGGAGCGCCAAGCTAGCCAGAGGGGGCGCACTGCAGTCGAGGACTGGTTCCTGAAGATCTGGAAGAGCTGGACTTACGGCGGCCCGAACGGCGACAAGTACACCGTCGCAATCCCTGACAACTTCGGTCAGTCCATTCATCAAATCCTTGCGGCCGGACTTGAGCCTCACGACCTGGAGGAGTTGGTCGGCGTCGCAATGCGATGCAAGACAACGAAGGACGAGTGGAAGTACTTCTGTGGCTGCTGCTGGAGGCGCGTACGAGAGGCCCAGGAGCGGGCTCAGGAGATTCTGGCTGCGCGACAGCCGGTGGAACCAGGTGTCATCGTGCAAAGACTGGAGGTCGCCGACTATGACGCACCCGATATCTGGCTTGTGATTGCGCACCAGTGGAGGCTGTCTGGCCGCGGTGAGTTGCGGACCTGCGGATGCGACGACGTCGAGTACTGCGGCTATCGCTCTTGCATGTTGATGGCCGCAGTACTCGCGGCACGGGAACTGGCGCTGGCGCTGTATAGCGGGAGCGAACCCGATGTTTCTTGAGTGTGGTTCGACGGGGGCCGGTTTCGGGGTCGTGGAAGGTGGACGTTATGGGCGCCTTCGCGCGCAAGCCGATGGACCGGTTCGAGTGGGAGCGGATTATTCGGCGCCTGCGTATCCCGGCGAAAGACAAGTACCTGGCGTTGATGTTGGCGACGTACGCCGAATCGGACGGGTCGCGCGTGTTCCCTGGTGTGGATCGGCTGGCGTTGGTGATGTGTACGGGTACCGCAACGGTGAAGCGGCAGTTGGCGACGTTGCGGGATCTGGGTTTGGTCGAGCGGGTGAAGCAGGGGAATCGGCATGCGGGTTTGGCGGACGAGTATCGGCTCACGATTCCACTGAATCTATCCGATTTTCCGATGCTCACTCCGGAGGAGCAGGCGAGATCTGGGGATCAGTAGTGATCCCTGGAGTTATCCACAGGAAGGCGAGTCTGCGGATCGCTAGTGATCCCTGGACATTTCGCGGCCTCAGATATCTGGGGATCATTGGTGATCCCCAGATATCTGAAATGCCAACAAGTCTGGGGATCATTTCGAGTGAGTCTGGGGATCAATTCAACAAAGTCTGGGGATCACCAGTGATCCCCCACCAACCCATTAATCACCAGCCACCCACCAACCCAATGACGTCCCCGGCTTTCGAACGCAACTCACCACCGCGTGTGCGAGCCCTGTGGATAAACCCGAATTCTTCCAAGGGGGTGTGGCCGATGCCGGTCATGTCACCTCACATCGAAAGCGAGGCCCGCCGATGAGCCCACAGCCGACCCGGATCATCCTCCGCCGGGTACCAACCACGACCCGAGGGGCAGCAGCGGGCAAGCTGGCCGCCACTGCGCCCGTCGCTGATCCGGACGTGTGCCTTGCCTGTGGGGCGCGGATCGCGGACGTCAACCAGCACGCCGACTTCCACGCTGGCATCAACACGGTGATGCGGTGGATGCAGGGAGTGAACGAACTCCTCGGCGAGGCGGCACCAAATCCCCAAGCAGGGGAAGAGGTTCCCGGCCGTGGCGATAGTGCCCCCACTGCTGGCGACGCCTCCGGCGTCCGTGCGCAGGCAGCGGAGGATGAGCAGAAGGCGTCCGAGGCATGAGACCCCCGTTCCCGTACTACGGCGGCAAAATGACCGTCGCTGACCGCATCGTCGACCTGCTCCCCGATCACCGGCATTACGTGGAACCGTTCGCCGGGTCGCTGTCGGTGCTGCTGGCCAAACCTGCGGCTGCGTTCGAGACCGTCAACGACCTTCACCGCGAGCTGGTCACATTCTGGAAGGTGCTGCGGGACCGGCCGGAGGAGCTGATCCGGGTGTGCGCGCTGACACCGCATTCGCGGGACGAGTTCGCGACGGCCGCCGACATCGCCCAGCCCGACGAGCTGGAGACAGCACGGCGGGTGTGGGTGCGGTTGTCGCAGTCCCGCTCGGCGACCCTGCGGCGGACGGGCTGGCGGTACTACATCGACACCGCCGGTTCCTCGTCGGCGATGCCGGACTACCTCGCCGGATACGTGCAACGGCTGGGCGTCGTGGCGGAACGTCTGCATTCGGTGAGCTTGGAGTGCAGGCCTGCCGTGGAGGTGATCGCGGCGTTCGGCCAGTCCGCCGACGTGTGCTTGTACGTCGATCCGCCTTACCTGGGATCGGTTCGTACCGGCGCCAGCTACGTGCACGAGATGCGCGCCGACGCCGAGCACACGGAGTTGCTCGAGCAGCTGCTCGACTGCCGGTCCGCGGTCGTGGTGTCCGGGTATGCCAGCGACCTCTACGACACGGCTCTGGCGGGGTGGACGCGTATCGAGATCTCGGCGTTCAACGGCAACGGCAACACCGGTGCCCGCACCGAGGTCGTGTGGTGTAACCGCGAGATCGGCCATCCCACCCTTGATCTCGGATTCGAATCCCCGAAGGCGGCCCAGGCATGATGCGCGAGTTCCTGACCGCCGAGCAGTTGGACGCCCTACCCGAAGGCACCACGATCATCGACCGCTACGGCGATATCTCCACCAAGCGGGACGGGTGGTGGCGCAGCTACGAGACCGCCCCGATGTGGTCGGCGAAGGTCGCGAAGTGGCGGACGCGCTTGGCTACCCCGGAAGAGGTGGCCGCGAAACAGGCAGCGATCGCGGCGGTTGAGCGGTGCAAGCCGTGAGCCCGGACCGCTACAGCGACAGCGACAGCGAGCCCACCCACTCCTGCCGCAACGGCTGGCTGTCCCCGCATGACGCCGATGTAGCCATCCCCTGCCCGACCTGCCGGCCACCACGACGCAACGACGTCCACGACTTTTCCGAGCGCATCCCCAGCGCGAGGGCGCAGCAAGCAATCCAGCAAGCCGAAAGCGAGAACCGCGAATGAGCATCACCGTCGACAGCTACCGCAAGAAGCCCGTCGAGATCCAGGCAATGCAGTTCACCGAGGAAACGGCTCGAGCGCTGATCGAGTGGGCCGAAATCCCCGAGTCGCACGTGTTCCCGGCGGGCGAGGACCTGGCCACCGGCGCACCGGTCGACGGGTACGTGGTGATCGCCACTCTCGAAGGCGACATGCGAGCCAACCTCGGCGACTGGGTGATTCGAGGGATCAAGGGCGAGTTCTACCCGTGCCGCGATGACATCTTCCGCGCCACCTACGACGCGGTGACGGCATGACCCAGAAGGCGCGAGCAACCGCCCAGCCATCCCGAAAGCTCTCCACCATCCAGAGACTCCAAACCCCACCCGAAAGTCCCGCCACGGCACAGCTGGACGGCAAAGAGGCGCAACCAAATACAGACCGCCGGTCCGCGATCGACGACGACGGAGGTTTGCTCGGTCAGATCTCCGCGATGTACGCCGCGGACAACGCCCGCATGGAGAGAGAGTCGAGTCATCGCCGAGAGGGCCACCGAATGAGCGACCGCGACCAGCTCGCCGCCCTGATCGACGAGCACAGCTTCCAGGCGCCTTCGTACAGCGAGGACGCTGCTGAGGCCGTCCTCGCCGCGGGTTGGCGTCCACCCCCACGGGTCATCGAGACCGCCGAGGATTTGGCGTCACTTCCGGCCGGCTCCATCCTCGTTGACTTCGAAGGTGACGCCTGGCAGCTCATGAGCGGCGGATGGCGGTGCCCTGCGCTGGAATCCGCGTGGTCGGATGATGTCCATTTCGACGCTGCCGACGCCATTGGTTGCGCACCGCTGACTGTCTTGCACACGCCCGAGATCGGCGGTGAGTCATGAGCGAGGCATACACCGTTCACGCCGAGTACCGCTTCGCTGATGGTGAGGTGCTGCGCGTCGGCGACCTGTGGCGCGACCGCGGAGGGTCGATCCGAGACACCTACCGGGTGAAGGCGATTCGGAACTATCGACGCAGCGGCCTTCAGGTGGTCGTGGACATCATTCGTCGCGAGCGCGACGGGCAGGTAACTGAACCGGGGACCGAAACCCAATGGCCGGTGGCGGCCCTGTTCGACGGCCGGATCGTCCGGGATGGCGGTGACTCATGAGCACCCGAGACGTGCTCACGCAGTTGATCACCGAAGCGGTTGCCATTGCGGCCAAGACGAGCGCGGGTATCAATCCCGAGTTCGACGGGCAGATCGTGATTGATTGGCATCATGGTTTGCCGGACCTTGTGGCGGCGCTGGATTCGTTGGCCCTGGTTGTCCCTCGCTCTGACGTCGCCACCGAAACGCAATCCTGGGGCGTTTGGGGCGTTTGGGGCGTTTGGGGCGTGGGCGAGACAGGTGCCCGCCAGCGCGAGACCTGGACCGGGCCGTGGTCGCCTATCCCACTCCCCGATGACGGAACCGAATGAGCGAGACCTACACCCGCGCCGAACTGGAGCAGGCCATCGACAACGCTCGACGGCTCGAGCGCGCCCACCAAGCTATCCATCTGTGGGGGTTGGTCGAAGACTCAGAAGAGGGGCCGACGAATGCATACGAGCGCGGTGCGGACATGGCCTACCAGACCGCTGCCGCCTACCTGCTCGCTGACGTGTCTCGCGCCCCATGGGCGGGCGACAACAGCAAGTGGGATCTCGTTGCCAGTGAGGCCAGCATCGCTGGACTGGATACCTACCCGGATCTGGTCGACGCGGCCCAGGGGATGACCGGCATCACCACGGATCGCCGCACAGGCGAGGTTGATCGCGCCGTTGAAGCTGCACGCGCTGCACGTTCGCAGCGGTTCCCACTCCCCGAGGACGGAGAGCCCCAATGACCGATCGCCTGACCGAGGAGCAGTTGCGCACGATCAGCCGCGACCGGGTCGCCTCCCCAGAAAGAACGGCCGCAATGGCCGCCGAACTGCTGGAGCTGCGCGCCCGTATCGCCGAAATGGAGCGGGCAGTGGAGGGCCAGGTCTCCGAGATCGCCGACAAGGGCGAGGCCATCACCCGACTGCGTGATCAGCTGCGCGGCAAGGGCGCCCGTATCGCCGAGTTGGAGCGGGACAACGCCGCGTTGCGGCTCCGCCTCGAACCCCCAGAGAGCCTGAGCTTCGATGTCCTGCTGAGGGAGCTCGGCGTCGACATGACGGCCCCAGCGGAAATACTCGCAGAGAAGGTTGTGCAGCAGCGTGAGCGCATCGCTGAACTTAAGGCTGCGTTGGAGGAGGCGCAGCGTCCACCACTCGGGTACGTCGTCGGCCGCCAAGGGCGAGAGGGGTGGGGATTCGCTCGATTCTATGGCGGCCCCGAGCGGTATCGCGCAAAGGCTGAGCAGGAGTTGGCGTCCGAACTTGAGGAAGGCGGCCCCGACTCAGGCTGGAAGCTGCTCGAGGTCCGGGAGGTGCAGCCGTGACCATCCAGGACATCGAGGCCATCCTCGCGGAAATGCTGGACACCTACGCGGGCATGCGCGAGAAGTACATCTGCGCCGACGCCAGCGACTACCACAATCTCGGCGAGCACGATCGCGCTCTCGCCAACGAGGTGTGCGGTATCCGACTGGCCGCGAAACTGGTTCGCACTCACCTGGAACCGCACTCAGGTACGAGCCTGCCGGCCTATCTGTGGCACGAGTGGGAGCAGCGGGAGCGGGAGTTCTCTGCCCGCCTCGAGGTGGAGCTGTGAGCGCCCGCATCCTCCCGTTCCCGGCCCGCCCGGAGTTGGTGCGCCGCAACCTGACCGCCCGCTCCCGCATCGTCGCCTGCCCCCACTGCCACGCCGCCGAGGGAAGGCCGTGCGTGAACCGGGGGACTAGGGAGTCTCGGCCAACCGGCCCGCACCCTGACCGAATCGCAGCCGCTGAGATGAGCCTCGAAGGAGATCGCCATGCCTGACCAGACCGAAGACCAGCCCGGCGTGTGGGTCGTCGCCGATGACCTCGGCGACAGCGACAACGTGGTCGTGTTCCCCACTGAGATGGATGCGCTGCGATTCGCCAACAGTCTGGATAACTACGGCCGCCATCGCGCCCGCTTTCTGCCGTTCGGGACCAGCCTTCATGACCTCAACTACCCGCCGAAGGGGAGTGCATCGTGACCCCCGCCGACATCCGCTCCCTGTACGTAGAGACCCTCGCGCGCGAGAGTTACGCGCGATGGAAGGCCGCCTACGACGAGATCGGCCGCGCTGACGGCCTCGGCGAACCTGATGCGCCCGAATGGGATGAAGCCCCAGCCGATCACATGATCAAGCGCGCCGAACTGGCAGGCGCACACATCGGCTGCCAACGCGCTTGATGCGGCTGGCCTACTGCCTACCGCCATGGAGGGCCGCTACATCGGCAGGGGTCTACAGCGGCGCACCCGGTATGTGACCGACTGGAAGGACGAGGAGCAGGCACCGATGGAAGGATCGACATCGTGACAATCGACGCCGCTCTCGCGGCACTGACCGCCGGACTCGCAGAGGACGAACGCCTCGCCCTCGCAGCGATCGGCGGTACCGAAGCCTCCCGTTGGGTCGCCACTCTCGATGAGGTGTACGCCGTCACAGGACCTTTGACTGGTCCACATCGTTGCGATCAACACGCTCCTGGTGTGCCGAACGACTGCGATGACGATGCGGTCGCCACGATCGGTGATGTCCGGGATGATGCCGCCACCATCGAAGCCCGTGCTGCACATATCGCGGCCCAAAGCCCACACGCCACACTGCTACAGGTAGAGGCGATACGGAAGGTGCTGGCGGTCTGCGATGCCATAGACGACGATGCGCTCAACGGCGCGTGGTGGGAGGGCCGTTATGGGGACCACGCGGACGACATCCGCGAGGCCCTGGCTGGTATCTACACCGAGCCCACCGAGGAGAGCTGACATGGCCGATATACCACCGGACCTGATCGCGGATACGCGTGCGTTCCTCGCGAACATCGCCCGCACCGATGACGAAGCGCGTTTGCGGCGCGACGTTGAGCTCTGGAAGAACTCCAGCGACCTGAACGAGGAGTATTTGGCGCAGATTTCGCTGGCTGCTCTGCTCCTGCTGAAACGGTGGGATGCCGCCAAGCCCACCGAGGAGAAGCCGTGAGCGCGACACGTCAACGCCTTGAGGAACGCGCCCGAGAGCTGGGCTGTTTCCTCGATCCGGAGAACTACACGGACATGCAGCTGCTGGATGCGATCAAGGCCGAGCAGGCCGCTGCTGCCTGGATGGCCCGTCTTGAGACGCTGCCCACCGATGAGGCCAAGCGTGATGTTGTGGCGCGATTGGCACGATTGCTCTGCGCCGAGCCCACCGAGGAGCGGAGCAATGGCTAACGCATGGGTCGTGATCATGCTCGCCCTGCTGGTCGGGATCGGAGCGTTCGGCCTTCTCGGCTTGTGGGTTCCGGCTTGCATCCTGATCGGCCTGCTCGTCGTGGGCATCGTGATATCGCTGGTGGTGCAAGCGTGACTGCCACCGAGCCCACCGACACCAAGGGAGGAACACCGTGAGCGAGTGCGAGAAGTGCATCCAAGCGCAGGATCAGCGCGACCCGTTCGGCGCCCCTGGTCGCCGTCGGATGCGTGCCCTGTACGCGATGCTCGCACCGACTATGCCTGTCTGGGATCTCCCGGACGACGACACCCCACCGATGGTGTGCATCGACTGTCCCGCCTGCGGTGGTCACTGGCTGGTGAGCGCGGGTGAGCAGTGGTGCTGGAAATGCTCGTGGGAGCTGACCCAGGTCGAACGCCATGAGGGGCCACCCATCGAAACCGGTTGGAAGATCGGCGACCTCGTGCAGCATGGGTGGACTGCTGGGCGTGTGAGCTATATCGACCCGTCCGGGTTCGTGGACGTCCTCAGCGCTGGATGGACGGTGCGCGTGGATGACCCGGCCGAGCTGGAGAGCTACCAGCCGCCGTGGGAACGCGAGGGAGGAGCGACCCCATGAGCGACGCCGAGCGCCGAGCCCGCATGGCCACACTCCAGCAGAACCCCTCCCCGTCGGCAGGGCGTGAGTTCTGGAAGCTGGCCATCCCGGACCTGGAGGCCGCATTCTGGGCTACACGTAGGCGGATCCACGAACAGAACGGATGGACGGCATGAGCGAGGACGCGCTCGACCGCGCTCTACGGGAACAGTACGGGGAGTTGACACCCGAGCGGCTCCTCCAAGTGGCCGGCGAACTCGTCCAACGCTGCCCTACAGCGACTCTCGCCAAGAATAAGGTCGGCAATCTGGCCATCGTCAACCGTGAGGCAGGCGAGTATCTGGGGTTGGTCGACCTGCGTACGGGAGAGGTCGAGTTGTTCGAGGAGGTGCAGCCGCTGTGACCGCCAACCCGGAGCAGCCCGACGAGATCACCGAGCGATTCCTTCGCGGCGAATGCAATGGGGATGATGTCGTCGACGAGAAACGCGGCTATCGCGAGTTCGAGCGAGGCCGCTCGTCGAACTCACCGTTGCTGCTGCGCGTGGCCGAGAGGATGGCGCGGTAGCTCGAGTTTGTCGGGGTAACCGGGTACCGTCGAACCCGCATGCCCGCGAAAGTGTGCGTATAGGGCGCGTCCTCGCGTCGGATCCTAAGGCCACCCCTCACCGGGTGGCCTTAGTTGTGTCCAGGTGTCCAGCGGCACTGTCCAACGGCCCCCGCCGCCGCGCTGGGACATGTAGCGTCACAACCGCTCTACCCCCGGATGGTCGATTCACAGCCGAGCACCAGGGTGGTGGGCGTCTGTTCCCGCGGGCGCCCACCCATCGCGGCTGGATCGAACACCTGTGCGCGTGGTGGCTCGAGATAGATATCGAAAACCTCTAGACTCGCAACTAGTTGGCAAACTGGCTGTGGAGGTCTGATGAATCGCGACACCCCCGAACATCAATGTCGGCAAGGTCGCCGCTGCAAAGCCCGAATCAAGGACGACGCGGGCGAATTCCACGGCGCAGGAGTCGACCGGCCCGACAGCCTCTGTAAGCCGTGTGAAGAGCATGCCTTCGCCGCGATCAGGTCACTACGCAGCGACTACCTAATGCTCACCATCGCTCGAACCCGCACCAGCTCCACCGTTTCCGGCCCGAAGGTCTCCGGGAGCGGCGAGCGCCCCATCCCGATACCGCTCCCTGTCGACACGCTGATGACCGCCATCGACAACGAGGCCACCCGGTGGGCGCTACGGATCACCCGCGGAGATTCACTCGATCCACACCCCGCCCGGCAGGTACTGGAGTGCCTGAAAATCGTGTGCGCCAACCTCGGTACGTTGGTGGATCTCCCTGAGCAGGTGGTAGCCGCCTACTTCCCGTACCCCTTTGGTGGCGATTGGGACGGCCGCCTCGAACTCGACGGTGTCGACGCGGTGCTACGCCTGGCCAGCTTCCACTACCGGGCGGAGAAGATCCTCGGCCTCGAGCAGCCCAGAGCGAACTGGTTGCGGGAGAGCTGCCACGTGTGCGGGCGTGCGACCCTGGTTTCCGACCTCGGCGCCGCGACGATCACCTGCAAGTCCTGCCAGAACGTGTGGGACCAAGACGAATTCGCTCGGCTCAACAACCCTCTGGTTGCGGCATGAGCGACCTCCGGAACGCCGAGCGGGATGTCGAAGTCATCATGTGCACCGCTGAAGGCGCCGAGCACGACTACCGGCCATGGATCAATCCGGAGGCATTCGGGCCCGGCCGATCCCGCACCTACCTCCGCTGCGTGTGGTGCAAAGCGGTTGCATGCGGGAACTTCGACCAGGACGACCCGTGCATCGAGGTATGGCATCACGAGCCGAAACCGCACCACGCTCGGTCGGGCGCGACGTGGCCGATCGGTGGAGACCGCAGGGAGGCCGTATGAGCATCAAACGCACCAGCCTGGACTGGGCGCGCGACATCGCCCGCTCCTACCGCTCAGCCCTTCACGCTGTAGACCCCGAACGATGCGCTCAACTCGACGAGGTAGCCCGCAAGCGCGGCCAGCAGTGGATAGCGCCCTCCCAGATCCCGGCACACCTCGTGGACGAAGCCCTCGACGCAGTCCTGTCGCCCCTGGATATAGCCCACCTTTGGAGCATTCCGGTCGGCACCATCTATGGGTGGGTGTCCAAGGGGTTGCTGAAACCTATGGAGGGCAAGGGTCGGTCGGCGAAGTATCGGGTGCGGGACGTCTTCGATGTCAGCGCCAAGGCTCGGGCGAGCCGTGTTGACAGCGCGTGAACCTTCCGGGAAGCTGACCTCGTCAGTGGAATCGTTGTGCCCACACCAACGGATGAACTGACCCCCAATCCCCGCAGCGAGCCTCTGGCATCCACAGCCTTGATCCAGGCTCGCTGCGGCCTCTCGTAGCAGTCTCGGCAAGGTAAGACCGGGTGGTCAATGGACCTGCCAACACCTTTCGAAGGTCACCGGCGCTGCTACCAATGTTGACCGAGGCTGAAGTGGTCGAGGCACCAGGTTGTGATCCTGGCCCGGAGACGGGAAAGCGGGTTCGAGTCCCGTCGGTCACCCCAACCTTTAACCGATCGTTTGTCGTTCGACAGCGGCATGACCGAGACCGGATAAGGAGCCAGCGATGTTCGCAGATGGTGGTGTTGTCCTGTCCGGCGTGGAGCCGTATCAGCCGGAGCCGTGCGGCTACTACACGCCAGGCTTCCACCCGCCGATCGCGGGCGCGGACTGGTTCATCGACGGCCGCCGCTTCCGCGAGACCGGCCGCGGCGAGAACTACGCGATGCTGACGCTCTGCCCCGAGGAGTCCTGATGGAATGCCTTGCCGCCCTCATCCGCTCCTGGTGCACCCCAACGCCTCTGCGCACTCTGGAGGCTCCGTACGTGGCTCCCATGGCGGTGTGGACGTGGTGAACGCCGCATGGGTGGATGAGCGCCTTGATGCGATTCAAGCCTCCATCCACGATCCGGAGGTCGCTCACAGCATCGAAGACAGTCTTCGTGTCGCTGTGCTGCAGGCTATCGCCGAAGGCGCCGAGGAGCCCGCGCGCTTGGCAGCAAAGGCGCTGGAGTCCAAGGCGATCGAATTCGAGCGGCACTGTGCGTAAGTGGTTGGCCGGCCGCCTGATCCGCTTGGCTCACCGCATCTACCCGCCACGGGTGACGGACTACAGCACCAAGAGCGTCAACGCGGAGCTGCTGGACTGCTACCTGGCGGATCGCCGCGAATCCCCTGAATGGAACTGATGTCCGGCTTGAGCCCTGACCGCGTCCTACTGGCCGCGGCCAAGGTGGTGCTGGACTACCGCTCGTTCATGGACCCTGCGATTACCCAGTACTGGATCGACACAGGCCATGACCATCCGCTTGCCGCGGCACTGGCCGAACTGAGCCGGGCCGTGAAGCAGGTCGAGGGCGAACATGCTTGACCGCTTGGAGGGTTGGTGGGTGTGGATGGTGTCCAAGGCGTTGATTCGCCTCGGGATCATCCGGAAATCTTCCTGCCCAACACCCTTTGAGTGAAGGTCTCCCAGCGGCTGGCGCTGGAACATTTACAGCCAATCCTACGAATCCCCAGGAGAACCCATGGGCAGCGTTGATCTCGCCACCATCCTCACCGTCGGCAAGGTAGCGGCCATCGTCATCAAGGCGGTCATCGAGATCGTTGGGGCGCTCGGCTGATGAACCTCAAGCCGCTTCGTCGCAGGCTGTACAAGCTGGCGCGCCGCATCGGCCTTCGCCGCTTGGCGGCCTACCTCGATCCCGGTGCACGGGTTCGGCTCTGGGATAAGGAGTGGAACCTGATCGCGGACTCGGACCGCGGCGACTCCATGCCCAACTTCGAGACCGTGGACTACGCCGATTACGGACGCGTGGTGTACCAGCCAGCGACGAGCGTCCGCCTCGGCGGCCATCGAGCCTGACCCGATGGGCCGCACTCGACTGCGTACCTGCTCGACACCTGGTTGCCCCCGCATTCAGACCGGTGCCCGATGTCGACAACACCAGTCCGAGTACGAACGCCACGCACGCAGCACCACACCGACCAAGGCCACACGCACAACTGCGGAACGCCATCGCCGTGCTGACGCTGTAGCCCGACACCGAGCAGCACACGGTGACTGGTGCCCAGGCTGGCGCAGACCGGCACACCCAACCTCTGACCTCACCGCGGACCACGTCGATGCCGTAGCCAACGGCGGTCAACCCGACGGACCTCTGCAGGTGCTGTGCCGGGCATGTAACTCATCCAAGGGCGGTCGACCAGACCGGTAACGACCGGGGCGAGAGCGCTAAGGCTGGATTGGGCGCTCAGGTAGCTAGCTCGCCTCGGTGACCTTCCCTCGGAAGGCTCGCTAATGCAGCGATGATCGACAACCCTGATTAGCCAGCGAACCTGCAGCGCCGCGCGACTCGGATGCTGCAAGGTAACCGGCGAATGAGACCGGCAAGTCTTAATGGAGTGAAGTCGATCAACACCCGATTAGCGAACACCGAACCGGCCGGTCCTAATCCGGTGAAGTCAGACGAGACCCCATTAGCGGGTCGGATACCCAGGGGGGTACCCCTTGACGGGGGGCCGGCGTTCACCTTCGGGGAGGGCGCTCGGGTGTCCGAAGGGTCCAGAGTTACGGGGCAAAGGCGAACATCGCCTCATTAAGACCGCTCGGTCCTAATGAGGCGATGTCGGTCGAGACCCGATTAAGACCGCTCGGTTCCAGCCCGTCTCGGGGTGAGCGCCGCCCACAGGATCGCCGTGCAAACGCAGATCACGAGCCCGAGCACCGCCAGGTACATGCCGCGGGGTGAGGGGTCGGCATCGTGGCAGCGAACACCGTCGGGCCGGCCGAAGTAGCCGGTGTGTGGCGAGCAGATCTGCTCGACGGTGTTGACGTCGATGATCTGCACGACGATCCCGACGAGTAGAGCGACTGCCCCGAGGATGGCGCCGGTGCGGCAGGCCAGGAGCTGAGTGCGCGTCATGTGCTTCCCATTCCGTGTGTGGATGGGTCATTGTCCCGGATCGGCGCGATGCCGGTACAGGGTTTCGATCCAAGTCGGCGCGATGCCGCTAGGAGGTTGCTATGACGCGTGGTGGACCGAGAAATCGTTCAGGCCCTGCGGTAGACCCAAAGTCGGGTCGCTCGGATCGGCGTGGCCTGGCTTTCGTGGCGTTGCCCGCGGAGGGCTACAGCGGCCCGGCGCCGGATTTCCCGCTCATGCCGCGCAGGGTGATGCGCTGGGAGTATGGCGAGAAGGGCGCGCGGTTTCAGACCCTCGACGAGGCTGAGACGGAGTTCGTTAGCGTGCGCGAAGCCGAGCTGTGGACGTGGGCGTGGTCTACACCCCAGGCTGTGGCGTGGGCTGCTGAGCCGTGGCGTTGGCAGGCTGTAGCGCATTGGGTGCGGACGTCGGTGATTTGCGAGTCCGATGAAGCGATGGCCGCCGATCGCGGCAGCCTGCATCGCTTCGCCGACCAGATCGGCCTGACCCCGGCCGGTTTGCGGGAGAACGGTTGGCAGGTTACCTCTGACGAGGTGGCTGCTGCTCGTGCGGAGAAGAAGGTGAAGGCGCCGAGCTCGGCTCCTCCGGAGCGTCGGCTGAGGCCGGTGGCCGGTGGATCCAGCTGACGGTTTCGTCGTCGACTTTCCGACCCTCGGCGATATCGGGGAGGCGTGGGTACGGCGGCACTGCTGCATCCCGGACGGGTACCGCCGCGGCGCGGAATTCGTATGGTCCGACTGGCAATTCTGGTGCTCGGCGAACTACTACGCGATCCGGCCGGGCGTGGAATGGGTCAGTGATGACGAACCGCTGCTGAATCAAGCCTTCGTCTACCGCCGCGCGCAGATCGTGGCACCGCAGAAGACCGGCAAGGGCCCGTGGTCAGCGAGCGCGACGTGTGTCGAAGCTGTTGGGCCCTCGCAGTTCCTGGGCTGGGCCCGAAAAGGCGATGGGTGGGCGTGCTCAGACTGGGGCTGTGGCTGCGGCTGGGAGTATCCATACCTTCCTGGCGAGCCGATGGCCATGCGCCATCCGTCCCCAGTGATCCAGCTGACCGCGACCAATGAGGACCAGGTCGGCAACGTCTACCGGCCGCTGACCGCGATGATCAAGCTTGGACCCCTCGGCGACCTGATGGCGGTGCGCGAAGGCTTCATTCGCATCGCGGGCACAGTCGGCGGAGACGACTTCGACCGCATCGACGCTGTCACCTCGAGCGCGACAGGCCGCGTCGGCAACCCGATCTCCTGGGCCCTGCAAGACGAGTCCGGGCTGTACACGAAGACGAACAAGATGGTCGGCATCGCCGAGACTCAGCGCCGCGGCGCGGCTGGCATGAACGGCCGCACCCTCGAGACCACGAACGCTTGGGATCCGTCGGAGAATTCGACCGCTCAACGTACTTACGAGTCGCAGGCGCCGGACATCTTCAAGTTCTTCCGAATCCCGCCTGTCGGGCTGTCGTGGGGCAACAAACGCGACCGCCGCCGGATCCTGCGCCACGTCTACGACGGGTCGCCGTGGGTGAACCTCGATTCGATCGAGGCCGAAGCGGTGGAGCTGAACGAGACCGACCCCGCACAGGCCGAGAGGTTCTTCGGTAACCGCCTCGTCGCTCGCGCCGGAACTTGGCTGCCGGATGGACTGTGGGACAGCTGCTATGCAGAAACTCTGGCTTCCTAACCCACCGTCCGGGACCGCGATCTGTGTCGGTTTCGACGGCTCGGAAAACAACGACTGGACCGCGCTGCGGTGCGAGACCCGCGAGGGGCTGCAGTTCACCCCGCGGTTCGGCCCGGACCGGCGGCCGACGATCTGGAACCCCGCCGAACATGGCGGCCGGATCCCGCGCGGCGAGGTGCACGCGGCCGTCGACGAGGTGTTCACGCGCTGGAATGTGGCCCGGCTGTACGCGGACCCGCACGATTGGCGCTCCGAGATCGGGGACTGGGCCCTCAAATACGGCGACGAGCACGTATTCGAGTGGGCAACGAACCGGATCACCCAAATGTATGAGGCGATCCGCCGATTCGAGACCGACCTGAAGACCAGGATCACCCAGGATGGGTGCCCGATCGCCGAAACGCACATGGCGAACTGCCGCAAGGTACCCAAACCCGGCGACAAGTACGTACTCGGCAAACCCTCAGACCACCAGAAGATCGATGTGTCCATTGCCTCGATCATCGTCCACGAAGCCGCCGCCGACGCGCGCGCCGCCGGGTGGGAAGACGTCGACGGCCGCATGTTCTGTTTCAGCTGACTAGGAGGTGAGCGTGGTCGTTCTGCGTACGAAGCTCACCGACGATGAGCGGGACATGGTCAACAAGCTCACTGGTCGCCACGCGAATTTGGCGCAGGACGACAAGCGGTATGACGCCTACTATGAAGGCTCGCAGCGGCTCAAGCACATCGGTTTGGCTGTGCCGGAGGAGCTTCGGATTTTCGAACTGGTGGCGAACTGGCCGCGCATGTACCTGGATGAAGTGGCGCGGCGGCAGAAGGCGAAGAACATCTACCGGCCCGGCGCGGGCACTTCGGATCCGGCGCTGCGAGAAGGGTTCGACGCGAACAACCTCGCGGCCGAGATCCCGATCCTGGCCAAGGAGAACATGATCTTCGGCCGCTGTTTCATGTCGGTCGGAACCAACGAGGACGACAAAGAGCATCCGCTGATCACTGTGGAGTCGCCGCGGCAGATGTCATGCCTGGTGAACCAGCGGCGCCGCCGGATGGATGCGGCGATGCGCCGCTACCAGGAGCAGGACGGCACTCAGGTGGCGACGCTGTTCTTGCCGGACAAGACGATTCAGCTGACCATGACCAGCAACGGGTGGGATATCGACGTCGTCGGCGACGACAGCGGTATCGACGATCACAACCTCGGCCGGGTGCCGGTGGTGCTGTTCCTCAACCGTCGACGGTTGGGGAAGTGGTACGGGACCACCGAGATGGCCGACATCATCCCGCTGACCGACGCGTGTGCGCGCGCGCTCACCGATCTGCAGCTGGGTGTCGAAACCCACGCCGTACCAAAGCGGTACGCGATCGGCGTGAGTAAGGGCGACTTCGTCGACGCGCAGGGCAACCCGCTGCCCGCGTGGCAGGCGTACTTCACCGCGATGTGGGCGACGCAGAAGTCCTCGAAGGACGTCACTATCGGGCAGCTCGCCGCGGCGGACCTGTCGAACTTCGCCACCACCGTGAAGCTGTACGCCGAGCTCGCCAGCTCCGTGACCGGCCTGCCTTTTCGCTACTTCGGTGCCAACACCGCGAACCCCGCTGCTGAGGGCGCGATCCGGGCGGACGAGTCCCGCATCGTGTCGAACGCCGAGGAGAAGAACGCGAACCTGGGCGTCGGCCTGGGTTGGACGTTGGGTATTTACGAGCGGTTCCGTACAGGAGAATGGCCGACAGTCGGCGAGCCGATCGCGGTGGAATGGCGCAACCCAGCTACCCCAACCCGTGCCGAAGAGGCCGACGCGATCCAGAAACTCAACGGCGGCAACCCCGTCTTGTCCCGCGAAGGCTCCTGGGACGAGATGGGTTGGGACGAGCCCCGCAAGATCCGGGAGCGCGCCTACTTCGAGGCCGAAGCCCGCGATCCGGAGATCAATGCGCTCGACCGCAAGCTGAGCGCACAGACGGAACCGAATGCCGAACCTGCCGCAGTCAGCGGCTGACTTCGACGCCACCCAGCGGCGGATTTCCGAGCAGGTGATCGAGGAAATCGCCAAGCAGTGGGGCTCACTGCCCCCCAGTGACTTCGATGCCTGGTTTGGCCGCAACTCCGATCGGCTCGTACGGACGACGGCCATGGGGCAGCGCGCCGCAGTAGCTGGTGCCGATCGGTATGTCGACGACGCGCTCGAGGAGCAAGGCACCCCATCGCGACGCCTGGCAACCCCACAGCCAGAGCGCCTGGTCGGGGTCGCGTCGGACGGACGCACCATCGAAGGCCTGCTGCAGCAAGCGGTGGTCGGCGCGCAGCAGCGGGTAGCGGCCGGTGAGGCCCCGTATCGGGCGTGGCAGGCCGCCGGTCTGGATGTGCGCCTATATATCCAAACCCAGCTCGCTGACGCAGGCCGTACGGCAACAGGGTTGGGCATCGTGTCTCGCCTGGGTGTCGGGTATGTGCGAATGCTGGTGCCGCCGTCGTGTTCTCGCTGCGTGGTCCTGGCGGGCCGCTACTACCACTGGTCCGCTGGGTTCCGGCGTCACCCCGGATGTAACTGCAAGCACATCCCTTGCCGGGAGAAGAACTCCGACGATATGCGCACCGACCCGCAGGCCTATTTCAACTCCCTCCCCGCCGCCGAGCAGCGCCGGATCTTCGGCGCAGCAGGCGCGCAAGCGGTCCGGGATGGCGCGGACCTGAGCCAGGTTGTCAACGCCAGAAGGGGATTGACCATCACCGGCGGCCGCGCGCAACGCACCGAGGTGATGGGCCGCCGCCTGCTCACCACGACCGAAGGCACGACCCGCCGAGGTGTCGCAGGCCGCCGCCGCGGCGCGGCGCGGGCTCCGCGCCTGATGCCTGAAGCGATCTACGAACTCGCCGAAAGCCGCGAAGCCGCGATCGAGCTGCTCCGCCAGCACGGCTACATCCAGTAGCCCCCACAGATTTCCACCCGCCCGGCGCGACGCCGGACGGAATTCCCCCGCGATGGAGGACAAGTAAATGACGGCACCTGCTACCGGTACCGCGCCCGCGGCGCCCGGTTCGACAGAGCCCCCTGTGGCGCCGCAGGCGCCTGAACCACCGGCAGCAGCACCCGCGACGGGCCCGGCTGATGGTGACCTCGGTGACGCCGGGAAGGCCGCGATCAAGAAGGAACGCGACGCCCGCCAGGCCGCCGAGAAGGCACAGAAAGCCCTCGAAGCCCGTGTCAAGGAATTCGAGGACGCCCAGAAGACCGAAGGCGAGAGGACGGCAGAGCGGATCGCGAAGCTCGAGGTGGACGCCGCGAAGGCGCTTCGCTACGAAGCTGCCGCGCAATCCGGCCTGCCGCTGTCACTGGCGCAACGTCTCAACGGCACAACCCTCGATGAGCTGGTCGCCGACGCTGAACAGCTGAAGCAGCTGGTCGGCTCCGGAACCTCCGCTGCACCGGCGACCCCGAAGCCTGACCCCCGCCAAGGCGGAGGCCAAGCGGATACAGGCGGAACCATGGCCGCCGGCCGGGCCGCCTACGAAGCGAAAAAGAACCGCACATGACCCCCAGTAAAGGAGGGGAGCAATGGATCTGACCCTCAAGACCGACACATTCGGCCAGGACGACCAGTCGTGGCTGGCTTCGGCCGAAGGCACCGACCGAGCCCGCACCATCACGCTCGACCTGACTACGTTCACCGCGAACACCCACTACCCGGACGGCTGGATCAAGTCCGGCTATGCGCTCAAGAAGCTGGGCTCAGGAAAGTACGGGCTGTTCAGCACCGGTGACGAGTCCGCGGCTGTGATCGCCGGGCATCTGCTCACCGCGGTTCGCATCCCATCCGGCGCGACCAAGGTCGCCGGTGCCCTGATGTGGCACGGCGCTGTCATCGCGGCCAAGTTGCCGCACACCACCAACGCTGCGGGCCAGGCGACGGCCAAGCAGATCAGCTACTTCTGAGAGGAGGCGTAAACCGTTATGGCACTTGTCATCAATTCTGATTACGTCACCCCCGCCGAGCTGACCGGCTATGTCCGTACAGCGCTGGCGGACCAGCCGATCAACGACCTGTCGCTGATCGACAGCCTGTTGCCCGACACTATGATCGACGACGTCGAGTTCCGGGCCAACATCACCCAGCAGGGTCTGCGCCGGGCGGCAAGGTTCCGGTCGTGGGACACCGAGGCTCCGATCACCAGCCGTAAGGGCGTGGTGCGGATCTCCGGCGAGCTGCCTCCGATCAGTGAGAAGCGGCGACTCGGCGAATACGACCGGCTCCGGCTCCGCAAGGCGGACACGGCGATCCGCGACATCATCTATAACGACGCGGTCGAGCTGGCGCAGGCGCTGCGTACCAGGATCATCATGGCCAAGGCCGATGCTCTGGTGAACGGCAAGGTAACTCTTGCCGAGAACGGCTTGGACCTGGTCGCGGACTTCCAGCGCTTGGCTGGGCATTCGGTTACCGCGTCGGTTTTGTGGTCGGTCACCGGCGGTGGTGCCGCGGACCCGATCGCGGATCAGGAGTCGTGGTTCTCCACGTTCCGGGCTACCCAGTCCGGCAACCCGACGCGGGCGATCACCTCCCAGCGAGTCATGTCCGCGCTGATGCGTAACGACAAGATCCGCGCCTACTGCCTGCCTCCGGGCTCGACACAGGGCATCGTCACCCGCGAGCAGGTCAACGCACTGTTCACCTCGTTCGGTCACCCGGCGTTCGAGATCTTCGACGCACAGGTGGAGGACTCGACCGGCGCGGCTACTCGCCTCATCCCGGACGACAAGATCCTCTACATCGGTTCGTCTCGGATCGGCGAAACGCTGTGGGGCACTACGGCGGAGGCGCTCGAGCCGGACTACGGGATCGACTCCGACCAGGCACCGGGAATCGTCGTCGGTAGCTACATCGACAACGATCCGGTTGCTCGGTGGACGAAGGCGAGCGGGATCGGTCTGCCGATGCTGCTGAACGCGAACGCGACCTTCCTCGCGGACGTGCTGTAATGCGCAGGCTCGCCACCTACGTGCATGTCCACGACGGCGAAGGCAACCCGCGCGTGTTCGGCCCCGACGACGAAGTCCCGGCCGAGGTCGCGAAGCTCATCACCAACCCGAGCGCGTGGCAGTCGGATGAGCCTGCAGAGTCAGGGGATTCGACCACCACTCGGACCGGACGGCGGCGCAGCACGTCGTGACCGATCTGTTCACGATCGACGACGTGCAGGAGATCTCGGGCGAGACTTTCGTCGAGCCCGAGTCCACTCAGGTGGCGCGGTACATCGCCATCGCATCGGCGAAACTCAGGACCCGGGTTGCCGGTATCGATGATCGGATCGCCGCCGGCACCCTGGACCCAGTCCTGGTGGTGGGTGTCGGCGCCGAGATCGTGATGCGTGCCGTCGCGACGGTGCGGCGTGGGCTCGGTGTGCGACGCACCGAATACCCCGAGATCAGCACCGAATACGAGCCCAGGAGCGAGTCCGGGCTCGTGTTTGTCACCGACGATGACATCGCTGACCTGATCGACACCGCCGATTCTGGTGATTCGTTCACGATCCGGATCGACGCGTGAACCGTCTCCCTGAACGGTGGACGCTGCTACGTGCAGGTGCGCCGGTCTTCGATGAGTTGACCGGCAACCGAATCCCCACGGCCCCCACTGAAGTTCCGTGGTGGGGGTTGCTGCAGCAGCGGCTCATCACCGATCCGCAGATCGAGGAATTCGAGGATGGGCATGTGGGTCAGCGATTGACCCTCCTGCTCATGCCCGGCCTGCCCGGCGGTGTGAGCCGTCGTGATGTGTGGCGGTTCGACGGGCCTGCCGCTGTCTCCGACCTGGTCGCCGTCAACGACACCGTCACCGTTCAAGGCACCCCGCGCACCCGCCGCCCCGCGACCGGCTCCCGCGCCCCTGCCTACATCGCCGCCATCGTGCGGCACTCCACCGACATGAGGGAGTAGTCCTGTGATCGTTTCTTGGACAGACCCCGCCGGGGTCATCCACCACGCCGACGAGCATTCCAAGGCGTACCGCAAGCGCGCTGAACGCGATGTGAAGCCTGCTGAATCGGTGGCCGACGAAGCGCCTGCGGAGTCGAAACGGCCTCGCACCGTCACCGTGAAAGCGCCCGAGGGTCCGTCGAGCTGATGGCCGGCAACACCGTCGAAGGCGGGCGGGCGCGCCTCGAGATCTTCGAAGCGCAGGTGTACCGGGAGGCGCGACGGGAGTCTCTGCCGTCACGGATCGACATGGCCAAGGAAGTCGCCGCGAAAGCCCGGCAGATCGCCCCGGTTGTGTCCGGAGCCTACCGCGATGGCGTGGCCGTAGAAGTGGACGGCGGTGACGTCTTCGTGGTCGATAACGACCCGCTGGCGTTCATCAAGGAGTTCGGGACCGTCGACACCCCGGCGCACGCGATCCTCACCGACGCGGCCCGGGTGCTGGGTAAGTACAACGACCGCGGCGCGTTCCACGCCAACACCGGTCTATGAGCCCGCCGATCCCGTTCGCGCCCGGAGCGGTACGCGTGTTCCTCATCGCCAACGCCGCTTTCACGGACCTCGTTCCGGCTGCCTCGGTGTCGACGCGCGATGCGCCGGACCCGATCACCGGACCATTCGTCACCATCCGCGCTCCAGGAAATGTCGGTGTCGATCCGATGCTGCGGTCGCCGTTGATCCAGCTCGACGCGTGGGTGCCGAAGCTGGAAATCCTCGGCGGCATCAAAGATCCCGACGAAGTCGCATGGGACATCGCCGCTTTGGCGGGTCAGCTGCTCGGCAGGGCTCGACCTCAGGATTTCCGCGGGTCGGCTTGGACAGCTCGCTGGACCGATGGGCCTATCACCAGCGTCGACAAATCCCGCGGCCCAGATCAACCGCTGTTCCGCGCGACGGTGCGTGTCGAGCTCAAATTGCGCACCGCCCGAACGTAGACCAACTCTCGCTCACTCGAGCGCATCACAGTTATGGAGGCATCGTGAGCACTCACGCCGCACCCGAGAAGGCATATGTCTGGCTGGATGGCGACGGTTACCGCGCCCCCGCTGGAACCGCCCTCCCGACAAACCCTTTCGCCGCTAACCCTGTCACTGGCTCCCTCGCATGGGATCCGTTCGGCGGCATCGAGGCCGGCTTCGAGCTGACCCCGACCCGCGACACCTCGCCCAAGCGGGTATGGAACCGTCGACTGGCTCCCTATAAGGTCATCAAGAGCCCGACCGAGGAGCGCGTGAAGCTTCGCGCCGTGGACTACTCGGTAGCTACAGTGTTGACCGCGCTGCAGGGCGGATCTATCACCACACTCAGTGCCGGTGTCTACCAGTGGAACCCCGGCGACGACGAGGACTTCGCGCTGTTGCTGACGCTGCGGGATGAGGACGCCACGCAGTCGTTCTACAGCCCGCGAGTCACCCTCACCACGCCTCCGCCGCGCACCTTCGGCAAGGAAGACCTCGACGGGTTCGAGCTTGAGCTGCTCGCGTTGGAGCCGTTCGTGCCGCTTACCTCCTGGAACCCGCTGGAGACCCATGCGACTGTCACTATCGGCGGCTCTCCGACGGGTGGCACATTCACGCTGTCGTTCGGCGGGCAGACCACCGCGGGCATTGCCTACAACGCCGCGGCCAGCGCGGTCGATTCGGCGCTTGAGCTGCTGTCGTCCGTGGGCACCGGAAACGCCACCGTCACCGGCTCCGCGGGCGGCCCCTACACGGTCACCATCGCGACGCCGGGCACCCTCACCGGCAGCGGCGCCAGCCTGACTCCGTCGGGCACGGTGACGATCAGCTGATGACAACCGCCAAGAAGGCCGCGGCACCCCGCCGCGGCACGGCGACCCGGCGTGGGGGGCCGCGGGCGGGCGGGGCCGGGGCGGCCCCCCCCGACCACCCCCCCCCCCGGTATTCCCCGGGGGGTGCCCCCCGCGCCCCGAAGCCCCCCGCGCGGCGGGCGGGCCGGGAGC
>NZ_JBHVDF010000006.1:445408-467484 GCF_042802915.1 Nocardia sp. NPDC057440 | reverse complement strand
CCCCGCCCGCTCCCCGAGAGCGACCGGGGGGTCCAAGTTACCCCCGTGGTCACCACACCCGACCCCCCGCCGCCCCCCCCCCCCCCCCCCACGGCGACCCGGCGTCCGGCACGGCTCGCGGCCGTGCCGGTCCCGGCGCCGATCGACATCCTCGCCGATTTTCAGACCGAGGAGAAGCCGCCGCTGCCTATCAAGCTCGGCAGCGTCGAGGCGGACGTACTGCGTGGGTTCACCGGTGAGCAGGTCGTGGAGTTTCACCGCCTGGTCGGCGCGATGGAGTTCGAGCAAATGCTGGAGCTGATCACCACGAACGGTGCCGCGCTGTGGGAATTCGTGGGTGGTCTCACACCGGACTACGCATCCAAAGCGCTCAACCGCATCATCAGCTTGAGCGAGTTGTATGAGGGAAACCTTCTCGCGCCCTTGCCGGGATTCGGGACCAATCCCGTTGGGGCGCAGCCTTCGCCAGAGTCCACCGCTACCACGGAGTAAATCTGCGGGTCGCGTTGGCGACGATGCCCTACCCGGATGTAGCCGCGCTGCTCGAGGACGCTGAAGCCCGCGACGCGCAACAGGCACGCGACAGCGAGAACCTCGCCATGCTGGTGGACCGCTGCGACTTCAACCTGAACTTCGACTACGTCTCCGGTGTCACCGATCCCGACGACCCGGACGTCGCGCGCGAACGAGCCCTGCGGAACAAGCACGGCATCAAGCCACCGCCGATGCCGATCCTCGCGCCGGTCGCGCAGCGAGCACCGGAAATCACCGCGGAACTCGTCGAGCGGTTCCGGGCTGCTCATGAGCCGTACGAGATCCCAAACCCCAAGCCGGGCAACAAGTTCGACCTACTGAACAAATCACGTGAGGGGAGGTGAGCCCATGGCCGGTGGCCGCATAGACATACTGCTCAATCCGAACACCAGCCAGTTCGTTTCTCGGATGCGAGCAGGGCTCGCTCCAGCAGTGGGCGCGGCGGGCGCGATCGGCGCCAGCCTCGGACTCGCGCTCGGTGGCGCTGCGGCGTTCGCGGAAGTCATCAAGATCGGCAACGAGTTCACGACCTCGCTAAACACGATGAAAGCCGTAGCGGGAGCGACCGCCGATCAGATGGCGAAGGTCTCCGAACGCGCCAAGCAACTCGGCAACG
Organism: Nocardia sp. NPDC057440; assembly: GCF_042802915.1. NCBI lineage: Bacteria > Bacillati > Actinomycetota > Actinomycetes > Mycobacteriales > Nocardiaceae > Nocardia > Nocardia sp. NPDC057440. The sequence continues at coordinate 466,334 of NZ_JBHVDF010000006.1, read as the reverse complement.
ACGTCACCCTCCCGGGCACGTCCGCAAACGACGCTGCGGCAGCGATGAACGAGCTCGCTAAGGGCGGCTTCAACGTCCAACAGTCGATGGACGCCGCCAAGGGATCGCTACAGCTCGCGGCAGCCGCGCAAATCGACGCCGCGCAAGCGGCCACGATCCAGTCGCAAGCCTTGCAGGCGTTCGGACTCGGTGCCAGCGAAGCGGCCCGCGTCGCAGACGTACTCGCGAACACGGCCAACGCGTCATCCGCTGAAATCACCGACGTCGCGTACGGTCTGCAGGCCGGTGCCGCGGTAGCGCATCAGTTCGGGCTGACAGTCGAGGATGCTGCCACCGCCCTCGGCTTGTTCGCGAACTCCGGCATCAAGGGCAGTGACGCAGGCACCCTGCTGAAGTCCGCGCTGCTGGCGCTGACGGACCAGGGCAAGCCCGCGCAAGCGGCAATCAAAGAACTCGGCCTCACCGTCTACGACAGCCAGGGGCGATTCGCTGGGTTGCGCACCCTGTTCGAGCAACTGGATGCCGCAGCGGGCCGCATGACCCCTGAGATGTACCAGGCCGCAACCGCCACCCTGTTCGGGTCCGACGCAATGCGTTTGGCGTCCGTCGCTGCCGAGAAGGGCGTGGACGGCTTCGACAAGATGCACGACGCCATGAGCAAGCAGGGCAGTGCCGCAGCTGTCGCCGCCGCGAAAATGGAGGGCCTGCCCGGCGCGATGCAGACGGTCACCAACGCCGCCGAAAACCTCGCCCTCGGTATCTACGACCTCGTCAAAGCGCCGCTGACGAACTTCGCGACCACGGCCGCGAAAACCGTCACCGACAACACCCCGAAGATCGTCAGCGGCCTGCATGCCACCGGTGACGCCCTGGTCGCCGTCGGCCGCACCGTCGGCCCGGTGGTCGGATTCTTCCGAGAACTACCCGGACCGGTCCAGGCCGCCACCGCCGCCTTCATCCTGTTCCGCACCACCGCGATCGGCGCTGCCCTCACTACGGCCGCCACAGCGACGACCGCAGCACTAGCCCGAGTCGCCGCGACGACTGTCGCGGTCGCCACCGCTCAAGGGCGGGTCGCTCAAGTCGCTGGCATCGGCGCGACCTCCCTCGGTAGGTTCGGTTCCGCGGTCAGTCAGCTCGGCACTTCCGTGCCTGTCGTCGCCCGGATGCAGACCAGTTTCCTGAACGCCGCGGCGGGCGCATCGGTGTTGGCCCGCACCCAAGGCGCGGTCGCAGCCGCCGCGACTGGTGTACGCGCGGCCGCCGGCGGTGTTGTGAGCATGCTCGGTGGCCCCTGGGTCGTCGCTGCTGTCGCTGCGGGTGTCGCCTTGTTCCAGCTGTACTCGGAGATGAAGAAGGGCGAGAACCACGCGAAGGCGATGCGTGCGGCGCTGCGTGAGATCGGTGCCACCCGTAGCGAACTCGCTGAGATCTTCTCCCTGAACAACGGCGCCATCAACGATCAGGCGATCCAGAACGTGACCCGGCAAGTCGGGATCATGAAGGACTCCCTGGACAAGGCATCCGACTTCAAACCGGGGTTCCTCGAGCGGAATTTCACTCCGCCGTGGATGGACAATGCCCGCGACAAGCAGTGGTACGCCGAACGGTGGGGCGGCGCGAAGAAGGTCATCGACGATCTGAAGATCTCTGACCAACAGTTGGCGGCGGCCCTGTCCGATCAGTCGAAGTTCAACGACCTCGCCGCCAAGCTGCGCGGCATGGGCCAAGACGGGCGCTTCGCGCTGTCGGAGCTGCAAGCCCTGCGTGACGAGATCGTGAAGACCCAGGAGGTAGCTAAGAACACGACCCCCGGGTTCGCGACACTCGCACAAGCGGTGAAGGTCCTGTCGGACGAATCATCTTCGGCCGCGGACCGTATCGACGCGATGAAGTCCGCGCTCGATGTGCTGTCCGGCAAGCCGATTGCCGCGCAGGAAGCGCTGGCGCGCTACAACGAAGCGCTGCGTGACACGTCCGCGGTGACCGCTGAAGCGTGGGACGCGTCGAAGGGATTCGGTGGCGCGCTCGTCGGGCAGGGCGGGCAGGTCAACACCGCCACCGAGAACGGCGCCCGCCTCTATGAGGCTCTCCTGAAGATTCGTAACGTGACGGTCACCCTTGCTGAGGCCGGGGTGGACATGGGGCCGATCTTCGCGCAGAACGGGCAACAGTTCGACGACCTCGCACGATCTGCTGGGCTAACCCGGGAGCAGGTCACGCAGATGGCCGCTCAACTCGGCTACCTGCCGAAGGACATCGAGATCCTGGCCAGCCTCAAGGGCGCCGACAGTGTCGAGCAGCGCTTGGTCGTTATCCAGGGGTTGCTACGCAACAACGCCGAGGGCGTCTCGATCCCCACCGACGCGCTCACCGACGACACGAAGGCCAAGCTCACCGAGTTGGGCGTGAAGGTCGAAGCCGTTGACGGCAAGCCAGGTGTCGTGAAGATCACCGCACCGGACCTGCCCGCGGTGATGAGCAAACTCGACGAGCTGATCGCGAAGAACCTTCCCGCGAAGACGCAGAAGGTCAAGCTCGAGTACGACCTGTCCGGCTATCACCTGCCGCAGGATGTGCGCGAGCGGATGCACGAGAATATCGACGACATCCCCATCGCGCCCCGCGCCGACGGCGGCATCGACGGCGCACTGCCGAGCCAGGCCGTCATCCAGTCCCCGCAGTCACGTCTGTACCAGTGGGCCGAGCCAGAGACCGGGGGAGAGGCTTTCATCCCGCTGGCGACCTCGAAGCGGTCCCGCTCGGTGGACATCCTCGGGAAGGTCGCCGGGCACTTCGGGTTCGGCATCACAAAGATGGCCGACGGCGGTGTCGCAGTCGCCAAGGCGATGGGGTTCCTGCGCGGCGAGTCCGGCAAGGCGTACCAGTACGGCGGCACCGGCAATCCCAGCTGGGATTGCTCGGCGTTCATCTCCGCCGCCTACGCCTTGGTGAAGGGTCTCTCGCCGTTCACGCGCTGGTTCACCACCGAGTCCGATCTCGGCGCATTGGGGTTCAAGGGCGGCATTGACCCGACCGGGCGCGGCCTGTCGGTCGGCATCTTCCGCGGTGGCGGCGGCCAGTACTCGCACATGGCCGGCACCCTCGCAGGCACTCCACTGGAGTCCGGAACGAACGGCGTGCGCGTCGGGTCTGGGGCCAAGAGCGCCGCCAGCGGTGAACTGCCCATCAAGTTCTATCTGCCCAGCAGCCAGTTCAACCCACCCGACGCGGGTGGTAGCTCCCGGTCGTCACGCTCGAGCAGGAAGCAAGCCACGTGGGACGGATCCGACGATCTTGAGTTGGAGTCGGCGCGGATCTCACTGAACAAAGCCAAGTCTCAGCGTGACGAGGACCTCAAAGACCCGAAGAAGTCCGAAGACGACAAACGCCAAGCGCAGATCGATGTTCAACGCGCTGAGCTGCGCGTCCAGGAGCTGGAGCGCAAACAGGACGAGTCGAGGACTACCGGTTCGGAAGTTCCTGAAGCGCCCCCACTGGCGGGGAATCTCACCGACGACCAAATCCGGCTCGAGGAACTGAACCTCTCGATCAAGCGCGCCCGCGATGACCGCAACGAGATCTACGCCGATCCCGAAGCGAGCGACGACGAGAAGCGTTCCGCGGATCTCGATTTGCAGAAGGCGATCAACTCCCTCGCCGAGGAGCAGAAGAAGCAACGCGACGGCACCGGCAGCAGTGGTGGCTCGTCGAGCCCTGTCGAACTGCTCGGCGATGTCGTCAAGGCGTTCGTCGTCGGTCAGGCCAAGGACGCACTTGAGGTCGTCGGGTTGGGTGGCGACATCCAAGGCGTCACCGGCGCGCTCATCGGGCTTGCGGGTGAGCAGATCAAGAAGGACCTGAAGCGGCCCACCCCGAACGCGGTGGGCCCGAACGAGTTGGCCAAGCAGGGCCCGGTCGTCCCAGGAACCCCGGGATGGATCGAGGAAATGATGAAAACCCTACGCATCCCGGCCTTCATCCGTGACCAAGGAGGCCCCCTGCCGAACAACAGCGCAGCCGTCAATACCTCCGGTGAAACCGAGTGGGTCCTCACCGGCGCGCAAATGCGGGCCGCAGCCACCGCTCGGCCGCCGCAGGCGCACAACATCGACAACCGTTTGGTGATCGAGAACCTCCACACCGGCATGTCGACGGGTGAGTTCCACCGCGAAATGAAGATGGTCGAGATCAGCCGCCGCGATCGTTCCCGCGGGCTGGTGCGTCGATGACCGCCCCCGACGGTGCGCTCATCGAATGGGAAGGCTGCAACGGCGAGTGGTGGACGCTATCCGGTGAAGGGCAGTGGGACCGCGGTGTATGTCTCGCCGACGAGGACGACGGCACCGACTTCGACGGCATGTACGACTCCCCGTTCACCGCGATCTACAACAGCACCGCTTTCCAGATCGGCGCCACCTACGGCGGGTACCGCGAAGACAAATACGACTTCATCCTCGCGATCCACGTCATCGGCACCAAGCAAATGCCGTGGCGGTACATCGATTCCGAATTCCGGAAGTCGATGTCGGTCAAACGGGACGCCAAGATCTGGGTAACCACCGAAGACTCCCGCCGCCACCTCGCGGTGAGGCTGGGTGCGAAACCGAAGATCAAAGCAGTCAACGACCCCAACAGCGAGCAGTACGGACTGTTGCTGCTGCCGCTGGTGGGGGCGTTCCCGCGGTGGATCGAAGAACCGTTCAAGTCGACGTTCATCACCCAAACCGACACCACCGTCAGCGGATTCGAAACCGGTTACGTCACGGTCTCCAACCCGCTGCCGGAGGACTACGAGATCTATCTGCAGTGGCGTATCCAAGCATCCAATGCCGGCCTGGTCGTCACGCTGCCGGACTACTCGTTCGGCAACGACGAGTACCTCCGCGCAGAGGAAGACGCCCTGCGGAAAGTGGAGCTCGCGCCGCTGCTGCTGAACGAGCACCTGCTCATCGACACCGACAAGATGGCGTTCAACGGCCAATTCAACTCCAGTCTCGACACCGAGTTCCCGCAGCGTATGGGCGGAAAACGCTTCGCCTACAACATCCCTGGCAACACCCCACCCACCCAGCTCCCGATCAAGGTCAGCAAAGCGCCCATCGGAACAGGGATCCAAGTCGTCTGCCCGCGCCCATGGCCGCGCCCATGGGGATTGGAGTAAGCGATGGCAACAGTCGAAACGATCGACTTCGACACCGTCTTCGGCGAGATCGCCGAACGCCTCACCAAGGACCATGAGCGCCGCATCAAACGACCTTTGGTGCGGATGTGGGATGGCGACTGGAACCTCGTTGGCGAGGTCTACAACGAGATCAGTGCCAAGTTCACGCTTCCGGAAAACGAAACCGGTATCGGCACAATCGAACTCCCCGCGCGTTATTACCTCTCACGCTGGCTGACCGACGTCGACGCCCGCAGCACCGACAACGTGTTCATCACCGTCGACAAGGACGGCGCTCGCTGGGCGGGGATGCTCGACGACCTCGTCGGCTCCAAGGACGACACGGGCAACCGCATCGTCAAGGTCATCTTCAAGAGCGATTTCGAGCACCTCAAACACATTCTCGCGTACTCGAATCCGTTTCTTCCGCCAGAGATCCAGTTCCCCAGGTTGTGGTTGTTATTTGCCTACCCCCCCGCCTTTAACTAGGCGGGGGGGTAGGCAAACAGACCTCGGACCCGCGAAATGGGCACTCAAGACCACGCTGTTCCTGAACATCCTTCGCCTCGAAGGCAACTTCTGGACAATCCCCGATGACCCGGTAAACGGTGCGGGATGGTTCGACCTTGACCAGTCCACATGGTCACAGGTCGTCGCACCAACACCGATCGGCACCGACTACAGCCAACTCGGCATCGTGCACTCTCGCTTCAAATACATGTTCGACGTGCAGAAGCGGATCACCGCCGACGCGCAACTGACATGGGAGCCACGCCGATACCTCGAAGGCGATCCCGAACCGTGGCCGGGCGCAAATCTCCGTCACGGCTGCCTGGTCTGGGACCTGGTCGACAACAGCGGCTGGGATACGGAAACCGCGATCGGCGGCAACATCTTCGACGGGTTGACCCGCGGCTTCACCTCCATCGGCTCCGACGGCATCTCCCAAGAGATCGACGTCATCCCCGACCCCACCTTCCCCGCCGAGTACTCACAGCCCGGCTGGAAAGGCACCAAGACCCGCGCGCCGGGCATCATCCTGCGCGACGGCGAACGCACCGGCGTCCAATCCAACGAGTTCCATTGGAAGCCTGCGACGGACACTGAGTTCGTCACGGGTGGCCACTCGATGCCTGGTGTCAACGAGCTGATCTCCGCGACGATCAACATGGTCGGTGACCTCATTGCCGCGGCGGTTTTCATCCCGCCAGTGGGCGGAATGCTGGACGCGTTGCTTAAGCCGCTGTACACCGACGTGTTCCTGGCGTTCATGAAGTGGCAGGACATCGGGCGAGCCAACAAGCTCGGCTGGTCGCACTACCAGGAAACCTGGTGCGAGGGCGCAGATCGCGCCTATACCTTGTCGGCCCTCATCGCTCTGCGAACCGGCATGTGGAGGACGCGCGAGCAAACCACCCACTCGGTCACCGTCGCCGACGGGGTAGAGAACCTGCGCATCGGGCAGCGCGGATTCGGTAACGCGTGGATCGGCACCCGGATCGGTACGACCGTCCTGGAGTGGGGTCCGCCCGGCAAGGTCTACGTCGATCGCATCACGGAGTTGACGTTGTGGTGGGACCGCAAAACCACTCCGCACTGGGACATCATCGTCGGCCACCGCGAACCCGAAGACCCGGTGGCGAAAGCCCTGGAAATGCTGCAAGAAGTCATGTCCATAGCCCGCGACCTGGGCGTTCTCTAGGGGAGTGTGTGGGAAAGATCTGGCGTCTCGAAGACATCGACCCGGACAACCCGGAGGAACGGTTCCTGTCTGTCCTGCAGTTCATCCCGATCGGGTTCGGGGCGGACGCCGGCGGCAAGAACCGGATCGTGTGGCCGGAAGCCATCACGCGCGCGATCTCCAAACACCTCACCGAAGCCGGTGTGCCGCCGGTTGATCCGGCCCTGGCGACGAAGAAGATCCGCGCCCCCTACCGCGGGGAGCAGCATCCCCTGAACGGGATGGGGGACTGGGTCGGCGTCGACGAGGCGGAGCCGGAAAAGATCGTCATCCAGGATCCGGCGTCGATGACGGTGCGGGAGCGGGAGGCGGTCGTCGAACGGCTGCGGTATCAGGGCTACCGCATCAACGATCCGGAACCGGAGCAGCCGACAGCGAAGGTTGTCGACGCGATCGACGAACCGCCACGATTCGACCCCAACATCCACACCGTCACCGAGGTCAACGCCTATCTGCGCGATCTCGACGACGAAGTCGAAATGCGGCGTGTGCTCTACACCGAACGAAAAGGGCAGGCACGCAACGGCATCCTGAAACGGCACAGGGGGTGATCGTGCGGCTGCTGGACTTCTCTGCGCGGTTGATCGAACCGGAAGCCATCAAAGCCGCAGGGTACGGCGGGGTCATCGGCTACTTCTCGGAGTCCCGCCCGGGCGCGAACTTCGGTGCGAAACCGTTGACTCGCGACTACTGCGACAAGCTCCGCTCGGCGGGTCTGGAGATCGTCTCGAACTATCAGTACGGCAAGGGCGACACCAGCGACTGGAAGGGCGGTTACGCCGCCGGGGTCCGCCATGCGGAGATCGCGCTGCGCCTGCATCGCGAAGCGGGCGGTCCTGAGGGGCGCCCGATCTATGCGCCGGTGGATTCGAATCCTTCACTCCTGGAATGGAACGCACAGATTGCACCGTTCCTCCGCGGCTGGGCATCTGTCTTGGGACTTGACCTGACAGGCGTCTACTGCAATTCCCGCTGCATCGATTGGGCGCTGGAAGACGGTGTGGCCACCTGGTTTTGGCAGCACAACTGGTCCGGCGATCCGTCCATCAATGGTGATCACCCGGCCGCGCACCTGCATCAGATCGAGATCGACAAACGCCGAATCGGCGGTGTCGCCGTCGACGTGAACACCGCCCTGAAGCCGGACTACGGCCAATGGGCGGCCGCCTCTACCGAATCGATCGGAGTGCCGATGAAGCCCGAATTCGACGAGCTCGACCAGACCGGCATCAGCCCGAACTGCCACCCGCGCGACGGTGTCCAGCCGAAGTGGTTCCTGCTCCACACCCAGGAGGGAAACGGGTCGGCGCAGTCGCTGGCCGGTTACCTGCAGAACCCATCGAGTGGAGTGTCCTACCACTACACCGTCGACAACGACGGCGTGGTCGTGGACGTGGTCGACACAGACCTCGCGTCCTGGAGCGTTCTCGACGCCAACCCGCGCGCGATCAATCTCTGCTTCGCCGGTTCCCGCGCGGCGTGGGGGCCGACGCAGTGGGTCGAGAACATGGGGCGCGCAATCGACATCGCCGCCTACCTCGCGGTGCAGGACTGCCGGAAGTACGGGATCCCGCCCCGCGTAATAAACGCCGATCAGCTGGGACGGGGAGAGTCCGGCATCGCCGACCACTGGGCCGTCACCGCCGGACTCGGCATCGGATCACACACCGACGTCGGCGACGGATTCCCTTGGGAGCGCTTCGCCGCCGCGGTCGACAAGTACGCCAACACCACCTTGAAGGAGGCGGTCATGTCCCTCGCGGACGACGAGCTCGGCAAGGAATTTCCCTCGCGATCGAAGTATCGCGCCGACGACGAACCTGTCGACACCCTCGCGGGTTACATCCTCAACATCGATGCCCGAATCCACGAGGACTACGTCGAACGCGAGGCGCGCAAGGGCGTCGAATGGGCCATCTCCCTTGTCCGCAGAGAAGCCGACAGAGGCGACGACGGCGCGCAAGCGACCCTGACCCAGATCGAAGGTGCGAAGTGAACGCGGTCCTGTCGGTCATTCGCAGCGAGCCGATCCGCACGCTGCTCTATCCGATCCTCATCGTCGTAGTTGGCGCGCTTGTCGCCAAGGGTGTTCTGTCCGACTTCTCCGCTGACACCATCGTCGCCATCGTCGCGGCCGTTTTCGGTGTCCCTGCGGCTGAGATCGCCAGGAAGAACGTCTGGACCGCGCCAACGCTTGAGGCGAAGCTCGCAGGTAGCAGCGAGCGTGAATAGTGCTGCTGTTCCTGCTCTCTCAGCAGCAGCAGGTGGAGCCGGTCAGTACGACCCTCGTCCAGTATGGGGCGGTCGGGGTGCTGGCGTTGGTGGGGCTGATCGGGGTCGTTGTCCTATGGAAACGCATCAGCCTCATCGTCGACGCGGAAAGAGCGCGTGCCGACCGGTTGGAAACCGAGCTGCTGGCGCTCAACAAACTCATTTCAAGTGAACTCTCCGGCCACCTAGTTCGGGCTACGGAAGCAATGCGAGAGGTAACCGACATGCTCAGGCATCGGGATCGGGACCGAGGCGATCGATGATGGCAGCCGAAAGGCGTGACGTAGGGGCGCTGCTTGCCGAGACCCGCTTGGCGCTCGACATTTTCGAGGCGCATCTCAATGAGTTTTCAACTGCGCTCGATGAGCTCGAAGCCGAGTCCGCTCGGCAACGGACCGAGCCAGGGAGGCGGAGGTGGTTGTGATCTGGCGTCGCGGTCGAGCGCTCGGGCGAAACGACGACCCAGAGCAGGTGTTCAAGCGGGTGCGCGAGGTGGAGACCCAGCTTCGCGTAGCTCTCGAAGTTTTCCGCGAGCACCTGGACGAACTGGAGCAAGAGATTCGCCAGCCTCGGGAGGAGGTGTAGCCACATGCCGGATAGGGCATCGGAACTGGCTACGACATTGAAGAACACTGAGAACGCTGTGCGTGAGCTGTCGGCACAGGTGAACCTCAACGAGCAAGCGGTGCGCAGTGCCAAGTTCGCATCCAGGGCGGCGCTGGTGGGCATCGCATTCGACATGCTGTTGACTGCCGTCGTCGGGTGGGGGTTGTTCGGTGTGGACAACAACCAGGACCGGATCGACGAGCTGCAGTCCCGGAACAAGCGCAGCACCTGCGCGATGGTCGCGCTGTTCCTGCAGTTCGAGCCACGGACGACCACCAACCCCGGATACACCGAGGAGCAGCGCGCCCAGCAGGTGACGGCGTATCAGACGTTGCGGCAGATCAGCCACGACCTCGGATGCGCGGAGCAGTAGGTGACTACTCCGCATCTCCCTGCTGCGCCGGATGACTCGTTCGAGTTCGGCTCCGACTACGGATCGAACCTCAACGAGACGTCGATCATGGCGATCGCCACCGGTGGAGCGAAGACTTCCTTCACCGGTGTGCAGGGGGCAATCGGTACACAGATCCGAGACCCCCTCGGCGGCGCGATCGTCAACTCCGGCACGGCACTCACGGAGGCGCAGGCCGCCGTCAACGCCGCGGCCAACGCCAGTCAGAAAGCGGACTTCGCCTACGCCGCAGCAACAGAATGGTCGCTGGAATGGTCCGCCGCCTCAGCCGAGGTGACAGAAGGTGCGGGAGAGGTTCTCGTCGGCCCGATGGTGGCCGTTCGTGACGGGCGTGACGCGATCCTGACCGACATCAACATCGCCCTCCTGGAGCAGCACGACGGGCTGACCGTCCAGACCCGTATCTGGAATGCAGCGAACACGGCATACACGGTGGTGCACACCGCGGTGATCGGCGCCAACGAGACCCGGAGGAAGTTCACCGCGCTCACGGTGACGGTCCTCGACGACGAGCGGCTATGGACCTACGTCACCGACATCGTCGGCACTGTCCCTCCAACGGTCCTGCAGGTCCACGTTTCCGGCGTGTACATCGATGAGGAGGAGTAGTAGTTGAGGACGTTCGAGTTCACGGCCGCTGGCGGATCGTATGCGATGTCGATCGCGATCCAGCCGAATCGTGAAGCCTTGTGGGCCGCGGCGTTTGGCGTCGAGTCCTTGGAGGGGCTGTTCGATATGACGCCGGTCGCCGTCGCGCTGCCGTTGATCGACGCCGCGATTGCGAAGTTCAATGACGACCCGGAGAGCCTGCGCCCCCTGCTGGCGGCCGACGACCCCGTGGGGCTGCGCGGCAACCGAGGGATCTTGCGTAATCTGCGCGCGAAGATGGTGAACCTCGGTGGCACCATCTCCGGAGCTGTGGATGAGAGCCCTGCGTGAGCTGGCTGCTGCGGCGACACTGGCCGTTGGCATGGGCGGGATGGCGCGATCTCGACGGCGCGCATTCCCGGCCGAATGAGAATCCGATTCAGCGGCCGTGGAAGCGTGTTAATTCGGGCCGGACGGTATGGCTCGATAGCAACGTCCTGAAGATCCAGGACTATTCGGAGACACCATTCGAGCTTGGCGGGGTCAGCTACGAGAAGCAGCCGTTCACCTCGAACTGGGGCACAGACTTCGATGTGAATCTCGACGGCAACGTCATCCAGCAGCAATTCTGGGGCGCCGCGCTCACTCCCTCGTGGGCGAACGTGGGATTCACGGGGATCGTGGAGCGGCCGATTATCGCGATCTATCGGGATCCTCTGTCTGCAGTGAACAGCGTTCGCATCCTCGTGTATCACTCGGTCGCCTCGATCGAGACGCTGGTGTCGACGGCGAACTTCTCGGGATTCATGAACCGGACATGGTGGCATTTCCGGGTACTGGTGGACCGGGATCGGTTGGTGCGCTTCTACTGGAATCATATTCTGGTTCTGCAATATTGGCTGCCGTCCGCATACAAATCGTCTCTCGGCAACCGTGCATTGAGTTTCCTCAACCAGACCAGCGCGTGGAGCGAGCAGAAGAACTATCGAGTGTTCGACCACGACAGCATCTTCAAGACTGTCACCCAGTGGCCGCACACGGTCAAGTTCGATGACTTCAATAGGACCAACGGCGCAGTCTCCAACGGCTGGACGCAGTTCGGCGCCAATGCGGCGATTGTCAGCAACTCGTGGAGCACCACCGGCACGACCGATGGATCGCGCGCGATCGTCGTCAACACAGGTGCGACCAACGGCGCGCAGCGGGTAGAAGCCACGATCGGCGGCAACATCGCGCCGAACACAGGCGCTGACGCATCTCTGGTCTTGCGCTGCAACGCGGCCGGTACCGCTGGCCTGATGGTCAACGTCTATTCGACGGCCGTCTTCATCGCGCGGTTCACGGGGTCGCTCGACAACCCGACGATGCTCGACTACACCTCCACTCCGATCGCCATCTCGTCCGGTATGAAGATCGCCTTCTCGATCGTGGGCGATGGGGCGTGGGTGGAAGTCAACGACGTGGTGGTGCTGCTCGCGGATGTGAACGGGCATCTACCGCTGACTGATTCATGGGCTGGTGTGCGAGTCAGCCGCCGGAGCTCCACAAACTCCGCGTCCTGGAACGACGCTCGCGTCCTCACTCCCTCCTGACCCGAGAGGCATCGGATGACCGTAATCAGTGAGCACATCGAGAACATCGCAGGCGCAGACAACACGACCGCGTTCCTGTTCGGCGCGAACCTGCGCGAAAGTGCTGACGGCACAACCTTCATCACCGACCGCTGGCAGCGCTACACCGCGACAGGCGGCGTCCTCACCACCGCGAATCTGGACCCCGGTCCTGCGCTGGTGAGGATCGGTGGCGAGACACGGCAAATCGACATCCCCGACTCCGGCACCGCTGTGCGGCTGTGGCCGCTATGGGAAGCGGCAGCTCCGCCGCCTCCGATCACGACCAACTATGTCGTCAACGGCGGCGGTATCGCGCGCGTCCAGAAGATCACCGTATCGGCGTATGCCGCGCTGGTGACCCCGGATCCCCTGACCGAGTACAGCCTTATCCCCGATTAGGAGTAGCCATGGCCACCTTCACTGGCAAGTTCTACGGCTTATTTTTCAAGAGCCTTCTGAACAAAGAGATCGACTTCGACACCGACACCATCAAGATCATGCTGTGCACGAACAGCTACACGTTCGACCAGGACGCCCACCAGTACAAGAGCAGCATCACGAACGAAGTTTCCGGCACCGGCTACACCGCAGGCGGTCAGGCGCTTACCTCGGTGACCGTCTCCTACGACACGTCCACTAACACAATCAAATTGGATGCCGCAGACCCAAGCTGGCCCAGCTCAACGATCACCGGCGCCCGCAAGGCGGTCATCTATGACTCCACCCCCGGCACCGACGCATCGCGTCCGCTGATTGCCTACCTGGAGTCCGATGCCGACTTGTCCACCACATCGGGCACTCTCAGCATCACCTTCGATGTGGCGGGTATCGCGACAATGACTGTCGCAGCGTAAGGCGCCATGCCGAAGTACATCCGCGGCGAGGAGCCGATCGCGATCTGGATCGGCACGACCCCAGTTCTGAAGAAGTATCTGGGCACGACGCTGATCTGGGACGGCACCCGCTCAGCGGTGGCGCAAGCGCAGCGCGCCACGGCCACGGCCCTTGTGCGGACAGCGGACGTTTCTGCGTCCGCCTCTGCCACTGCGAGCGTCGCGACGGCGTCAGCGTCAGCGCGGCCCGCGGTCGGTACGACATCAGCCAGCGGGCAGGCCACCGCCGCAACGGCCTCCGCGCTGGTGCTGTCGCACATGCCGATTGCCGACGCGACCGCCACTGCCACCGCAGCGACGGTGACGGCTGAGGTCAACGGAGCGTTCGGTGACGAGACCTTCAACGCGACAGCCAATGCCACCACAGCGACAGCAACAGCGACCGTGTCATCGCCTGTGGCAACCGGAGCGGCCGACGCGCAGGCGGATGCGACCGCGGCCACTGCCACAACCATCGTGTACGACGCGGTCGGGCAGGGCTCGAGCTTCAACACCGCCACAGCGGCGACAGCTACTGCCACCGCGCTCACGGCGACTGTCGCGGCCTCTGCCACAGCGCCCGCGCTCGTAGCAACAGCATCCGCGACTGGAAAGAACGCCACCCCGTCGGCCAGCGCTGCCGCAGCAACTACGGCGGCGACGGCAACAGCAGCAGCCAACACGGCGGGCGGCGGTGCCACCTACTCCGACAACTTCAACCGCTCAAACGGTGTGCTCGGATCCAACTGGACGTACCAGGTCAACACAAACGCTCCGACAATCTCCAGCAACGTTGCGGCGTGCGCGACGTCGACGGCGAATTTCTATCCGGTGACGTGGATTACGGCGCTCAACGGGGACGATCAGGTAGCGCGCGCGAATACGTCCGGGTCGTTGACCTCCACCTCGGCGGGGCTGATCTTGCGGTCGAATAGCGGCATGACGGCTTGGGTTGGCGCGCTGTTCAACACCGCTCGAGTGTCTATCGTGACCGGTTCCGCGCCGGTGTCCGTCACTGTCCGCGTGCAGATCGACGGTAACCCGGGTATCGCATCCGGATCGCTACTGGAGTTCCGAGCGGTCGGAAACGTCTACACGCTGTATGACGATGGTGTTCAGCTGGTGCAATGGGTCGACTCGGGCAATGTCGCCACCGTGGGTAGCTCTAACCGCTTGGGTGGTTTTGGCGTGCAGCGCATTTCCACGACTAACAGTGTGTCGCTGGACAACTTCGCCCTCATGGATTCGGCGGTGGCCTGATCACGGGCCAGTCACGCACGCCTGCACGGCGATCCCGTCGTCATCGCCTGCGCTGACATCGAGGACGTGGCGTCCGTCAGGCAGCGCGGTTCGGCGACGGGCGTCACCGGACAGCGCGTAGATAGTGAAGCCGCTGACGACCCACACATCAGCAGACGACACCTTGGTGTCGCCCTGCATGATGTTGCCGCCGACCCACACCAAACCGTCCGCTCCATCCAGGGCGTACGGAGTCCCCAGCTGGTGCGACCGGTCGGCGAACGCGTTGTTGATCCGCGCAAGGATGTGATCCGGGACAAGGTTGCATCGGCCATGTGGTGTGGGCGCGACGGCGGGCGCGGTCGGCAGTGATGGTTTGGTGGCCGGCGCCGTGGTCGTCGTACGCGTCGGCAATGGCGGCGTGGTTGTCACGGCGACCGGGTTGCCGGTTGACTCGCATCCTGCAAGCGCGGCCGCGCTGATCGCCAGGGTTGCAACAATGGTCTTCATCAATTCCCCTCAATGACGTTGCGCGGGACGGTACTCGCCGCCGTGCTGTCATGCAGGGAATCGCCGCTACTCCGGCGGTTCGTTACTGGCCGGGATGAGTTGCTCGGCGCGGTAGGTGTACGGGTAGCGGCCCGGCGCGTCACCCTCGGCCATCACGACGACTTCATCGCCGTTGACCTCGAGGACTTGGAACACCGTCACCGGTGATACCCGCACCTGCACTCTGTCGCCCACCTGAAACACCCGTGGATCCTATCCCGGACATACGACACCGCCCCGATCCCCGCCGTGAGCAGGAGATCGGGGCGGTTTTCGTCGTGTCAGGCGGACTTGCTGACCGGGTGGATAGACGTCGTGCCGTCGAGCCGCCGCACCCGGTACTCGCCCGGCCCCGGCAGCGGCGCATCCATGAACTGGACCAGCCTTCGAACGAGCTCGGTCGGGTCGACACCCATCCGATCCCGCAGTTCGCGGGTTGCTACAGCGTCGGGATCGGAGAAGATCGCGACAGCGAGGTGCTCGGTGCCTACATATCCGTCTCCGCGGTCGCGCGCGATCTTCTCGGCGGCGGCCATGAGCTCCGCGAACATGGGCGTCTGGATGATCTGTTCCGCCATCGGTCTACCTTCCCACTACGAACCGAGGACTTCGGTCCAGTCGTAGTACTTGTTCCCCCACTGGTCTTTGTAGCCCTTGCACAACCAGTATCGCCAACCGTGTGGATCTCGTGTGCGGACATGCTGATTGTCATTGAGTCGGGTGCAGGAGAGGGCGGGCGTTCCATCCGGGGTCGACTCCGATTCCGGCCACTTCGCCGAGTCGCTGCCGCGGCATGCGGAGTTGTCGTCGTTGGGGTCGACGTGCCCGAACAGACACGGCCCGGCCACGGCTGGGGCCGCGACGACGGCCGGGGCCACGCCGCCGACGAGTGCTGCGCTGATAGCGCAGGCGGCGAAGGCGGCTCTGACGGTGATCTTCATGGGTTCCTCCCGGAGATGTGAACGGCCCAACCTCTTGTGAAGGTTGGGCCGTCTTTGTTGTGTTGGGGGTTGGCCCGGCCGGTCCGTGCTACCGGACCGGGCGTCCCCTACCCGCGCTCCACTGGCTAGTTGTTTGACGCAGGAAGATCAGCTATCGACGCCGGGGCTTGCTGTCCTGCCCGGTGTCGTCCTTGTTGGCGGCTTCGTTCCAGTTGTCGCCTGCATTGCCATCGGGCCCAGGGGTATACAGCTCATCCATTGATCCACTCACTCCCTACTCGATTGCGTTCTCTTATCCACCCCCGCAGATGCGGGGACGACTAGAAGGCGGCCAGGGGCCGTAGGTTTCGCCACGGCCAGTGGTGACCGCGCTCAAGGAAGTTCCGGTCGTCGGCAGTGACGAGGTCGAACTGCTCGCTGATCCCGCGCTGCGTTGCCTCGACGTGCATGATGCTCGGCACGATGACCGCGAAGACCCGGTCGGAGTGGGCGGCCTCGAGGAGACGGAGGGTGCCGTTGATCGCGCCCGGTTCGATGACAAGGGTGCGGGTCAGCCTGTAGCCCAAGCCTGCGGCGACGTCTTCGATACTGCGCTGGTCCTCGGGCTGGCGCGTCTGCGAGATGTCCAGGCGGAGGAACCCGATCGCTCGGCCCTTCATGCTGTCCTCGCCTGCTTCTCGATGTTGGCGATGTACGCGGCCGCCGCGGCCTGCCGCGTGCATTCGAATCCGGGGTGCAGGTTTGTGTGGATGGTGACGATGCCGTGTGCGCGTTCGCGGCTGGCGATCGATGCGGGCTCCGTGGGCGACAGTCGCCAGCGTGGTGCCTCGTCGCAGAGTTCGCCCATCACCGACCCACCTGCAAGAGGGCGTCATGCAACCGCTCGAGCAGTTCTCGATCTTGGCCGCTCGCGGTTTCCCTGAGCCGCTCGGCGGCTTCCTCCTGGCCGTACGGCCAGCCATCAGGCTCGGTGTCACGAGTCATGGTCAGCTCCATCCCCCGAGCCGAAGCTGTAGGCCGATGCCGCCAGGTATTGCAGACAGGCTGGGCCGTGGCCGCTGTGGACGTTGAGGACAAACTGGGCCTGAGCCAATGACCGGAATCCGCTGTCCTGCCAGCATTTGCGGTGGAGGTGTCGCCACATCTCGGCGTCGGCGAGCGTGGTCATCGGACTGCCTGCTCGGTGGTGGCGGACGGTTCGGGATCGGGTTCGCGCAGCTTTGAGACGATGATCACCACCCAGATAGACCATGGGATGGCGACGGCGACTATGGCTAGTGCTGCGATTTGTCCGGGCATTGGGCGGTACCCCTCGGCGCGTGTGGGTGTAGTTGAAGGGCACCCAGCGCCGGGACTCGCTCCCGGAAATCCCGCTGCCGGCCTCGGCCGGGGCGGGCTTTAACCGGCAGCTTCGTTCGGGACGATGAGCCCCGGACGCTGGATGCGTACCCAACGTTAAGACCTGATGAACGCCTCGACTTTCACCTAATTTTCAATTTGAAGGTGCTACCGTGGGGGCATGATTGAGAGCAACTCGGTAGGCGGTCGGATCAAGCGCTACCGGCGGCTAAAAGGTTGGAACGCTGAGCAACTCGCGGCTCGAATCGAAGGGGTCAGCTACAGCATGCTGACCAAAGTCGAAAGCGGGCATGCCTCTCCATCTCCCTTCACCGTCGGCAGGATCGCGCTGGCGCTTGGTATCGATGCGGCCAAGCTGAACGCCGACGCGGACGAGGAAGAGGCGGGGACGCTGGAAGTGGTTCCGATCCTGCGCCGAACTCTCGCAGCGACAGACCTCATGGGCGATGTAGAACCGGTGCCTCTCTCGGAGCTGAAAGCGCAGGTAGCCCTTGTTGGAAAGTGGCGGCGTGGAACCCAGTACCGAAAGATCGCAGAGGTTTTGCCCGACTTGGTAGACCACTTGCTGGTGTCGGGGAACGAGATCGGCGAACCTGCATACGCACTACTGACTGACGCCTACCGAGCAGCGAACACACTGTCGCACAAGATGGGCTATTTCGACCTCAGCATGACCGCGACCGAGCGCATGGAGTGGGCCGCCAGTCGCAGCGGGGACCAGCTCCTACTGGCCACCGTCTACTACGTGAAGGCGGCAACACTCGCGCGGATCGGCGCTGGGCGGCAGGCGCTGCGGCTGCTCGAGCGCGCGATGCAGGATATTGAACCGTTGGTGGATGAGGATGTGACGGCCACCGCGGTGTACAGCACGCTGCATATGCGTGCAGGAACGATCGCGGCCAGTCTCGGCAACGCCGATGCCTCCCGCTCCCACCTCGCCGAGGCTGAGCGGCTGGGCGAGGCCGTGGGGGAGCGTGTCGTCTATGACACGGTGGTCGGGCCTACGAACGTGAAGCTGTATCAGCTGTGCGCGGAAGTGGACCTTGGAAACGCAGGGCGCGCGGTCGAGATCGCGAAGTCCACCAAGCTGCCAAAGGGATTCGCGAACGAACGGCAGACGTACTTCTGGCTGGACACCGCACGAGCGCACCTGCTGGCAGGTAACCCGGATCTTGCGATCGAGGCGCTAGCCGAATCGCGGGCGGTGTCGCGTGAGCACTTCCGGTCCTCGCCCTCGGTCAAGGCTGTCGTCCGGTCGACGGCGGATCAACAGCGCTTCGCCAACGACACGCTACGGGCGCTGGCGAACTCGGCGGGCATCGTCGACTGATTCCCTGGAACAGGTGAGCCGCTCCCTTTGGGGGCGGCTTCTTTTCGTTCAGTCGTCGTCCGGTTCACGCTTGGGCTGCTCGCCGAACAGGTGAGCCATGTCCAGGTCCGGCCCGCCGACGGGGGAGACGTTCGCCGGGGTGACGGTCGCCGCCTCATGGTCGCAGCCGACATCGCACGGCGGTGTGTAGACGATGGCACCGCACGGGCATTCGTGGGTGCGATGCCCTGAGCGGTTGTCGGTCATGCACGGCACCCAACCGACGGAGAACTCTCCGGCGCGCAGGACATGGCCGGCGGGGCAGCGAGTGGGCGCGGGCTCGACCCAGCCGCGGGCGGTCTGCACGAGTACGTCCGGTGGCGCGACGCGGCCGTCGACGAGGTAGAGCATCAGGTCAGCATTGCATGGGGCACCGACGGAACGGGCTGCCAGGAAGTGGTGCAGATCACACAATGGATGGCGCGGATGCGACTCGCCAGAGGAAGCGGGGATGATCCGTAAGCTACAGATAGAGCTACAGTGGCGATCTGCCGAGCGAAGGTCTCCGCGCATTCACGCTGGTAGATATAGGTATTCGTGGTGCGCCATCAGGGACTCGAACCCCGAACCCGCTGATTAAGAGTCAGCTGCTCTGCCAATTGAGCTAATGGCGCTTGCTCCGTGTTCCGGTGCGGGACAGACATTAACAGGCCGAGGGCGCAGAAGTGAAATCGATATCTGGCCAGGGGCGTCGGTCGAGTTGGCGAGCGGTGTTAACGCCCGGTGGGGTAGTCGGGATCTAACCGGTGAACTCGCCAGCGTCGACGCTGCGTTCGCGTTGGTTCGGGCTTGCGGAGCTGGCAGAATAGCGGGCGTGGTCTCGACCGATCCCGCCGGCGCGGTGGGTTGAGCTGACAATCGGTTGGATCCGAAGCCATCGGTGCGCTTCTGGGCGCACCGGGACTTGAAACGGGGTTGAGATGAGCGTTGCGCAGGGTCGACATCGGACGATGGGGAAAGTCACCGCACCTCTGATTGTGTTCGCCGTGTTCGCGCTGGTCTTATCCGCGTGCTCGTCGTCGGCGGGCAGCGCCGAGGGGGTCGCCATCGACCGCAACCCCATCACCGAACTGATCAAGCCGAAGCTGTTGGCCACGGTCAAGGACGGTGACGTGGGGGTTTCGCCGGGTATGCCGATGGTCTTCAAGGTCGACGACGGCAAGTTCACCGCCGTGACATTGCTCAACCCGCAGGGCGAGTCGGTGAGCGGCAAGCTGGCCGCCGACGGCCGGTCCTGGGAGACCACCGAGGTGCTCGGCTACGGCAAGGCCTACCGGCTGCGTGCCGACGCCATCGGCCTCGGCGGCGCGAACTCCACCGCCTTGAGCTTCACCACCAGCTCGCCGGACAGCCAGACCCATCCCTACCTGCTGCCGGGTGAGGGTGAGGTGGTCGGCATCGGGCAGCCGGTCGCGGTGCAGTTCGACGAGAACATCCCGGACCGCATGGCCGCCCAGAATGCGATAAAGATCACCACCGAGCCCGCGGTGGAGGGTGCGTTCTACTGGGTGAACAACCGTGAGGTCCGGTGGCGGCCCGAGCGCTTCTGGGCGCCCGGCACCAAGGTCACCATCGACGTGAACGTCTACGGCAAGAATCTGGGCAACGGCCTGTTCGGCCAGGACAACATCCACTCCTTCTTCACCGTCGGTGACGCGGTGATCTTCACCGCCGACGACAACACCAAACAGGTGACCGTCGAGCAGAACGGCCAGGTCGTGCGGACCATGCCGACCTCGATGGGCAAGTCGAACACGCCCACCGACAACGGCGTCTACATCGTGAGCGACCGGTTCGAGAAGATCATCATGGACTCCTCGACCTATGGCGTTCCGGTGAGTTCCTCCGACGGCTACAAGACTCCGGTCGACTACGCGACCCGAATCTCTTACAGCGGCATTTTCTTTCATTCCGCGCCGTGGTCGGTCGGTCAGCAGGGGTATTCGAACACCAGCCACGGCTGTCTGAACCTGAGCCCGGCCAACGCCCAGTGGGTCTATCAGAACGCCAAGCGCGGCGACATCACCATCGTCAAGAACACGGTGGGCGGCACCCTGTCGGGTGTCGACGGCCTCGGTGACTGGAATATCTCGTGGCCGGAATGGAAGGCGGGCAACGCCGACGTCCGGTGACGAAAGTGAAGGGCCCCCGCGATCCCGCCCGGGGCCCTCTCCATTCGGAGGTCCAGTCTCTTATACACAA
>NZ_JBHVDF010000006.1:435657-445398 GCF_042802915.1 Nocardia sp. NPDC057440 | reverse complement strand
GTGGGGGGGGTTTGGTTTTTTTTTTTTTTGGGGGGCGTTTGTGGCGGGGGGCCACCGCCTTGGTCGGGTTTATATTGGCCCGCCCCCGGGCGCCGGCGCGGGGCCCCTTCTCATGTCCTAGGACAGGCGGAAATCAGGGGATGACGGGTCCTGGCGTGCCCGGGCAGGTGAGATTCGCGTTGATCGCGCTGCCCAACGCGGCGCACAGCAGTGGGCCGCCGAAGAGGAGCTTTTCGAAGGCGGCCAAGGCCGCGCCCGCGGATCCGGTGCCCGAGGACCCGGTCGTGGTCATCCCGCCCGCCGATCCGGCGCCCGATCCGGTCGAGGACTCCAGTCCGGTCGACTCCATCGGTGTTCCGAGATCCGCGGCGGCCGTCCCGGTGGCTCCGGTCAGCAATGTTGCGCCGACGATGGCCGCGATAACTGTGGCACGCATCACGAACTGTTGTCTTTCTTGTCAACCAGGGCGATGCCTGGCGACACCTCCCTCGCGCCGCAGTCTACGGAGTGAAACGGAGATCTGTCAGACAATCGGCGAAGTGGTTGTTCTCGATCGACGATGGGGATGCGGGACAGCGAAACTGCCTGTCGCGCAACGGTTGACGGCGCTCAGGACGCGCGTTCGGCCTGCAGGATCTCGCCGATATCGAAGAATTCCCACTGGTTGGGCGGCATCATCGCGGTGACGTGGACCTGCCGCTGCTCGAAATCCAGCAGCAGTGCCACATGGATGCCCGGCCGTGCGATCGGATCATTTCGGTCTGGTCGGCCGGGATTCCGGGCGGACGGCCCAGGTCATCCGCGAATGGTTCGACGAGCGTTTGTGACCGGCCGGCCGAAGTGCCGGACAATACGGACGCACTCGATGATCACGCGCAGTGGCCTTACCCCGGCGGGGCGGAATATTCGCCATGGCCTCGCTCGCGCATCGGGCAGCAAAAAGGGCCAGGTCAGAACGTTTCCGCTCTGACCTGGCCCGTAGAGGGTGGCTGACGGGACTCGAACCCGCGACAGCCAGGATCACAACCTGGTGCTCTACCAACTGAACTACAGCCACCATTGCCGGTGAATCACCGGCGCGGTAGATATTAGCGTGTAACCCCCTGGAGTCCCTAATCCGTTAACGGCACGCCGTTTGTACTGGGCTTTTGGCGCGCCGCGGGGTTTGGCGGTGCGCCCCGGCCACACCGGGCCATCCGCAGCCCCGCTGATCCGACGCCCACGGGCCGGTTTACTCGGCGTCGGACCGGGTGGACGCCGTGTCCGTGTTGTTGCCGAGTTCGTTGGCGATGGCGGAGATCTCCGCGGTCGACGGGCCGGGTGCGGCGACGAACGCGGTGCGGCGGTAGTACTCGAGCTCGCGGATGGATTCCTTGATGTCGGCGAGGGCGCGGTGGGTGAGCCCCTTCTCGGGCTGGCCGAAGTAGATGCGCGGATACCAGCGGCGGCACAGCTCCTTGATGGAGCTCACGTCGATCATTCGGTAGTGCAGGTGGGTATCCAGCAGCGGCATGTCGCGGGCGATGAAGCCACGGTCGGTGGCGATCGAATTGCCCGCGAGCGGGACCGTGCCCGCGAGCGGCGCGTACTCGCGGATGTAGTCGAGGACCTGCTGCTCGGCCTCGGCGAGGGTGACCGTGGAGCGGCGCACCTCGTCGGTGAGACCGGAACGCGCATGCATTTCGGCGACCACCGGTGGCATGGCGGCCAACGCCTCGTCGTCGGCGTGGATGACGATATCCACGCCCTCACCCAGAATATTGAGGTCGCTGTCGGTCACGAGCGCGGCCACCTCGATCAGCTTGTCGCTGTCGAGACGAAGGCCGGTCATCTCGCAATCCATCCACACCACGTACTTCTCGCTCACCGGAGACACAGTAGCCGTTTGGTCGTGACCGACCGGGCCCACCCGGCCGCGTTGTCGCGGCGGATTTCGTGTATCGCATGCCCCGAATTCGACACTACGAATTTGTCGGACACCCGAGCAGCGGTAGCGGTGTCCTCCGGCGATGGCTGCGTTGGGCCCTCCGTACGCGACCAGCGGCGATAGAGTTTGCGGGAGTTCGGCGTAGGCGTTTGTGGCACGACAGCTAGCACTGCGAAAGCAGTCACGGTCAGACCTAGACGGAGGACGCGCGATGACCACCCCCCAGGAGAAAGCGGCCGCTGCCCGCAAGGCTGCGCAGGAGGCGGCGCGGGTCGCCGCGGAGGCCGCCGCCGCGGCGGAAGCCGCGGAGCGCGAGCTGGCCGAACAGGAGGCCGCGGCCGCCTCGGGTGCGGCCGATGCGGTGGCCGTGACCGCGGAGTCCCAGGCAAAGGCCGCCGCGACGGCGGAGACCGCTGCCGCGGCCGCCGCGGCGGCTCGAGCCACGAAGGCGGCAGCATCCGACACCGCATCGGCCGCGCAGCAGTCGCCCGCGCAGCAGATCGCCGCGGGCTACGCGTTCGACGGCGAGGCGCTTGCGCTCGGCTCCGTGATTGTCGACGGGGAAGTCGATCCGACTGCGCTGGTACGGATTCCGATGCGCACAGTGAACCGGCACGGCCTGGTCGCGGGCGCCACCGGCACCGGTAAAACGAAGACGCTGCAGGGCATTGCCGAACAGCTCTCGCGCGCCGGAGTGCCGGTGGTGCTCGCCGATATCAAAGGTGACCTATCCGGTCTTTGCCAACCCGGGCCGCCGAACGAGAAGCTGAGCGCGCGGGCGCTGGAAACCGGTGCGGGGCAATGGCAGCCGAGCGGATTTCCGACGGAGTTCGTCTCGCTCGGCACCGGTGGCATCGGAGTGCCGATCCGCGCGACCATCACCGCCTTCGGCCCGGTGTTGCTCAGTAAGGTGCTCGGGCTCAACGAGACTCAGGAATCGACGCTCGGACTGATCTTCCACTGGGCGGACCGGCAAGGGCTCGGTCTGCTGGATCTGAAGGATCTGCGCGCGGTCATCACCCATCTGACCAGCCCGGAAGGCAAGGAAGACCTCAAGGGCATCGGTGGGGTCTCCGCGGCGACCGCCGGGGTCATCCTGCGCGCGCTGGTGAACCTCGAGGCCGATGGCGGCGACACCTTCTTCGGTGAGCCGGAACTGGATCCGGCGGATCTGCTGCGGGTCGCGGGCGGGCAGGGGGTGATCACCCTGTTCGAGCTCGGCGCTCAGGCAGCGCGGCCGGTGATGTTCTCGACCTTCCTGATGTGGGTGCTCGCCGACCTGTTCCAGACCCTGCCCGAGGTCGGCGATATCGAAAAGCCCAAGCTGGTCTTTATTTTCGACGAGGCGCACCTGTTGTTCGCCGACGCGTCGAAGGCCTTTCTCGAGCAGGTGGAGCAGACGGTCAAGCTGATCCGTTCCAAGGGCGTCGGCGTGTTCTTCTGCACCCAGCTGCCGACGGACATTCCGAATGCCGTGCTCTCCCAACTGGGTGCGCGCATCCAGCACGCGCTGCGCGCCTTCACACCCGACGATCAGAAGGCGCTGTCCAAGACGGTGCGCACCTATCCCAAGACCGGCGCCTACGATCTGGAAAAGGCGCTCACCTCACTGGGCACCGGCGAGGCGATCGTCACCGTGCTCTCGGAGAAGGGCGCGCCGACTCCGGTGGCGTGGACCAGGATTGCGCCGCCGCGCTCGCTGATGGACACCATCGGTGATGAGGCGATCAAGTCGCGCGCGCTGTCGAGTTCGCTGTTCGGCAAGTACGGCCAGACCATCGACCGGGAATCGGCCTACGAGATGCTCGCCGCGAAGGTCGCCGCGGCACAAGAGAATCAGGAACCGCCCGCGGCGCCCGGGCGTTCCACGAAGGCCGCCGAGGCGGACTCGGCCGCCGAGCGCATCATGAAGAACCCGGCCGTGAAGAGCTTCCTGCGTTCGGCCGCCACCGCGGCGGGTCGCGAGATCAGCCGCAGCATCTTCGGCACCCGCAAGCGCTGAGCGGCTTTGCGCCCAGCAGCCGGCAACCCGGTGCGCATCGGGCTGGGGCGGCGGCAGGATCGGAATGAGCAGCGGGCCGAAGCGGGTGCGATCCACCGGCCCGAGCCCGGAGCGCGAGTGACGGTGGTCAGCGTCTGGGGTCGGCGCGGTGAATTAGCCCGCGTCGCGGTCGAGCATGTCGGGTTCGCGGTGTACGAGTTCGACGCAGCGGCCGCTGTGCACGGCGATGACGGGCAGTCGTGCGGTGTCGGACAGGGCGCGTCCATGCTGGTACGCGCCGGTGCACGGCACCGCGAGCAGGTCACCGGGGCGCAGGTCGGCGGGCAGCCGGATGTCGGTGGCGAGGATGTCGTTTCCGGCTCGGCCCGCGACGGTAGCGGTCCGGTGCGGTCCGGCCGCCTGCCGGTTCGCCAGCACCGTGCTCGCCAGCGCGGCGGGCCGCGTGCCCCCGCGCGCACCGCTGTCGACAATGACGGAGGTGTGCCCGCCGTCGTGGTGTTTGACCGAGCGCACCCGCAGTAGCGTCACGCCCGCGCGAGCCACGATCCCACGGCCGGGTTCGAGGGCGATATTCGGGCGCGGGAAGCGATGTCTGGCACAGGCCGCGTCGAGTGCGTCCTCGAGAATGGCGGCGAGTTCGGTCAGGTTCATTTCGGCGTCGCCGCTGCGATAGGCGACCGCGTGCCCGCCGCCGAGATCGAGGTCGGTGAGGATCCGGCCGTGGTCGTGGCGCACCTGCGCCATTTCCGCGACCATCCGCCGGATCGCCTCGCCGTAGTAGTCGGGGTTGTAGATCTGCGAGCCGACATGGCAATGGAAGCCGATCAGGTCGAGCATCGGGTTGCTCAGTACCTGCTCGACAGCAGCAGCAGCAGCGCCGACCGGGAAGTCCGTCCGTCGAGCAACCTCCGTCGGCTGATCATCCACGTCGATATCGGCGGATAAGCGCAGCAGCACTCGCTGCGGATGAGTGGCCACCGCCGCGAGCAGATTGATCTCGGCGAGCGAACCGGCGACGATCCGCCCTACGTGGCAATCGACCGCGGTCACCAGAGCGTCGAAGGATTCCCTGTTGCCGTGCATGATGATTCGCTTCGGGTCGACGCCGGCGGCCAGCGCGACATCCAGCTCGTCGGCTGAGTGCACAGCCACCGAGAGACCTTCGTCGGCGACCCAGTCCACGACGGTGCGAACCAGCAATGCCTGTCCGGCATAGACGATCTCGGTCTCCGGGAAAGCCTTGCGATACGCACGGCAGCGGCCCCTGACCTCGTGCTCGTCGAGGACCATCGTTACGGTGCCGTACCGCTCGGCGATATCGGCGAGCGCGACACCGCCGACCACGATCCGGCCCGACTCGTCGTAGTGCGAATCGCGAGGCCAGATCGCGGTATCGAGGCGTGCGGCCGTCACCGACCGGGTGGACGAGAAGAGGTCGAGCAGCGTCACGGTGTTCTCCTGTGTGCGCCCGCTGGATAGAGCTGCGGGGATACTCAGGTGTACCTCGCCAGGCGGGGTGCTCGACCTGTCTTTAGCACAACCTTGACCACCCGATCGGCGATCTTGACGAATCACTGACATGCCGTTGCCGACGCCGCGTCCTCAGCGGCCGATATCCCGGCTGAGCAGGTCGGACAGGGTTTCCCGGCGTACCAATTCCCGGGACACGCCCTTGCGCACCGCGACGATCGGCGGGCGGCCGACGCTGTTGTAGGACGACGCGAGGCTGTGGTGGTAGGCGCCGGTGCACGGCATGGCCAGCACCTCGCCGGGCCGCAAGTCCGCGGGGAGCTGCACGTCGGTGGCGAGGATGTCGCCCGCCTCGCAGAACCGGCCCGCGACCGTGGCGGTCATCTGCGGGCCGGTCGGGTGCCGATTGGCGACGACCACGCTGTATTGCGCGCCGTACAGCGCGACCCGCGGGTTGTCGCTCATCCCGCCGTCGACCGTGACGTAGGTGTGTCCGCCGTCGATGTGCTTGACCGAGCGCACCCGATAGAGCGTGACACCTGCGTGCGCGACGATGGCGCGGCCCGGTTCGATGGCGATGACCGGGCGTGGGAAACCTTGGCGCGCACAGGCCGCATCGAGGGCGTCCTCGACGATCTCGGACAGGTCGGCGAGATTCATTGCGGCGTCGCCGCAACGATAGGCGACACCGTGTCCGCCGCCGATGTCCAGATGGGTGAGCAGGTGGCCGTGCTCATCGCGGACGCGCGCCATCTCGGCGACCATCCGTCGAATGGCCTCGCCGTAGTAGTCCGGATCGCAGATCTGCGAGCCGAGATGGCAATGGAAGCCGACCAGCCGCAATGTCGGCTGGCGCAGGATGCGGGCGACGGCTTCGGCGGCCGATTCGCTACCGAGCGGGAAACCGAACTTCTGATCGGTGACGCCGGTGACAACGGCGGGATGGCCGTGCACGTCGATGCCGGGGGACAGCCGCAGCATGACCTGCTGTGAGCCGGTGGACAGTGCGGAGAGCAGCGTGATCTCGGCGAGTGAATCGACGACGATCCGGCCGACGC
This sequence comes from Nocardia sp. NPDC057440, assembly GCF_042802915.1. Lineage (NCBI taxonomy): Bacteria > Bacillati > Actinomycetota > Actinomycetes > Mycobacteriales > Nocardiaceae > Nocardia > Nocardia sp. NPDC057440. Next base: position 438,941 of record NZ_JBHVDF010000006.1, on the reverse strand, counting down.
CGACCTGAACGGCGGCCTCCAGTTCGTCGAAGGACTTTCCGTTGCCATGCAAGATGATTCGTTGGGGATCGACGCCCGCGGCGAGCGCGACGGCGAGTTCGCCCGCCGAGCAGACATCCACGGATAGTCCCTCCGAGGTGACCCAGTCGGCGACCGCCGTGATCATCAGCGCCTTGCCCGCGTAGTAGATCTCGGCCTCGGGGAAGGCCGCCCGATACGCCCGGCAGCGCTCTCTGACCTCACGCTCGGCGAGCACGTAGGTGGGGGTGCCGTACTGGTCGGCGATATCGGCGAGCGCGACACCACCGACGGTTATTCGGCCCGCGTCGTCGTAATGCGTGTCCCGTGGCCAGATCGCGGAGTCGAGCCGAGGGGGCATTCCCCCCGCCCGCAGCGACGGGAAGATTTCGAGCAGCGTCACGGTATCTCCTGGTTCGCCCCCGCTTTCTCCTCCTGCGGGGCCGTTGTCAGGACTACGCCGATTTCAGCGGCCCGAACCACGGGCATATGCGAACTTGACGCTTCGCTCCTCGATCTTGACGAGATCGCAACAGCGCGCCGACCAGGCGTTTACTAGCCGCCGAGCTTCCGGTAGAAAGCGCCGGCGATGGGTGCGGTGAACGAGCGGGGTCCGTACTGACCAGCCACGCTCATGCCCTTGCTGATCAGACCGGGAACCACGCGCATCTTGTTGCGGGCCAGGGCATCGATGGACACCTTCGCCGTGTATTCGGAGGTGACCCACATGAAGTCGGGGACCATACGGTCGACGATCGATGCCTCGGTCGGGTCCGGCGTTTCGGTGCGCACCGGGCCGGGCGCGAGCAGGGTGACGTGCACGCCGGAGTCCTTCAGCTCGCCGCGCAGCGATTCGGAGAAGGTGTTGGCGAAGGCCTTGCTCGCCGCGTAGGTGGCGTTGTTCGGGATGGGCATATTGCCCGCCGCCGAGCCGCTGATCAGGATGCCGCCGCCGCCACGCGCGATCATGCCGGGCAGCACGGCGAGCGTGAGGTCGTGCACCGCTACGGCATTCAGTTCCATCTGCGCGCGTTCGTAGGCCATATCCAGTTCGGCGACGGCCCCGAACGTGGCGATGCCCGCGTTATTGCACAGGATCGCGATATTGCGCGCGGCCAGTTCCTCGACGAGGACGCCGCGCTGGGTGCGGTCGGCCAGATCGACCGCGCGCACCTCGGCGGTGATGCCGTGCGCCAGCGTGAGCCGCTGGGCGAGTTCGGTGAGCAGGTCACCGCGCCTGGCGACGAGGATCAGGGAGTACCCGCGCGCGGCGAGGTCGGCGGCCAGCGCGGTGCCGATGCCGGAGGAGGCGCCGGTGACGACCGCGCGATTCTCGGAGGTGGGGGAGGGCAGGCTCACGAGTCGAGCCTAGGCGATGCGATCGTCCTGATCGACGAGCACGTCAGCGTTTTCGGTGGAGGTCGAGCGGTCGGCGACTCTCGTGCGGCCGCACACGTCGCGTCGGCGTGGCGATGCCTCGCGTCCGTGCCGTCGGATGGATGTCGGTCAGACGGGTAACCGCCGCTGTCGACCAGTATCCCGGCACTCTCAGGATGACTCTCCGTAGCGGGTGGCAATCGAGGCGGCGCGGTTGCGCAGGGAAGTGCGCAACGACCGCGGGGCCAGGGCTTCCACGTCCGTGGTGAGCTGCCACAGCGCCCATTCGGCGTGTCGTGAATCTTGGAAGGTCACCTCCAGCCGCAGCCAGCCGTTTGCGTCGGGTTCCTCGGTGCGGACGGCGAGTGCGGTGCTCACCAGGTCCTCCCGCCGCGCCGGGTTCACCCGTACCAGCACGGCGATGTGGTCACCGCCGGTCCGAAACTGTGTGCTGCGTTCCTGCCAGGCCAGGTCCAGATCGACCCGGTCTGGTCGCTGTGCCGGTTCGGGGAGTTCCTCTGCGGCCAGCACTCGCGACAACCGGTAGGTGCGGTCCGCGCCAGATCTCGTGGCCAGCAGGTAGCCCTGGTCGCGAACGATGACCATGCCGATCGGGTCCACCGTGCGCCACTTCGGGGTCTGGTCGACGGCCGCGTAGTGGATGCGCAGCTTGTTTCCGGCGAACACCGCGCGCCGAACCTCGGCCAATATGGCGCCGGGCACCTCCTCAGCGACCAGCCGACGCGACAGTAGATCGGTCTGTGGGTCGATGAGCAATCGCTCGGCCACGTCTGCTGCGGTGTCCCGATAGCTTTCGGGTAGCGCGTCAACCACCTTGAGCATCGCCGAAGCAAGCGCCGAGCCGAGGCCGAATGCCTGCGCGCCGCGCCGCGATCCGGCGATGAGCAAGGCAAGCGCCTCATCGTGGTTCAGCCCGGTGAGCTCGGTCCGAAACCCAGGTAACAACGCGAAACCGCCGTGCCTGCCGCGTTCGGCGAAGACCGGGACGCCGGCCGCGGACAGCGCCTCGATGTCGCGCAACACGGTGCGGGTGGACACCTCCAGCTCGTCGGCCAGCTCGGCCGCGGTCAGCCGACCGCGCTGGCGCAGCAGCAGCACCAGCGACACCAACCGGTCGGCGCGCATACGAAAACTTTACTGAATACACGACACAGGATGTCGTGATTCGCTGGGAGGCTTACCGCCACGGCGTCACAAACAGCGGCTACCGGGCCGACGGACGTACGTACTTCAACGATCGAATGGAGCTGATGTGGTAGCGGAACGAACAGCGGTCAACCCGGTGACGTGGTCGGTGGAGATGGGATTCAACCAGGGTGAGCTCGTCTCCGGGCACACCCGGACCCTGTACTGCTCCGGGCAGACCGCGATGAGCGGCGACGGCAAGCCCCAGCATGCCGGTGACATGGCGGCGCAGTTGGCGCTGAGCCTCGACAACGTGGAGGCCGTGCTCGCAGAGGCAGGCATGTCCCTCGCGAACCTCGTCCGGCTCAACGTCTACACCACCGACGTCGATCTGCTTTTCCAGCACTACGGCGTGCTGGCGTCGCGGCTGGGCGCTTCCGGGGTGGCACCGACTACCACGATGCTCGGGGTCACACGACTGGCGATCCCCGGGCAGATGGTCGAGCTCGAGGCAACCGCCGTCGAGTGATGCCACCTCGCGGCCTCCGGTAGGGCTGCCGGAGGCGGCGAGTCACGGCTCACCCAGCCCCCTACCTCCAGGCCGCTCGGTGTCGTGAATCCCCGGCCACCGCCAGCGCCTCGGACGTTGTCGATCGAGTCGGGGCGGGGGGGGGGGGCGCGGGGGGGGGGCGCAGCCCGTGCAGGGCGGTGGGGGGGGGCGCGGGGGGCGCCCCGGCCCGGAG
>NZ_JBHVDF010000006.1:392918-435647 GCF_042802915.1 Nocardia sp. NPDC057440 | reverse complement strand
CTCGAGCGCTGTCGAGCTAGGCCGGAGAGCCGGGGGGGGGGGGGGGGGGCCCCCCCCCGGGGGGGGGGGGGGGGGCGCGCCCCCCCCCCCCCCCGCGCCGCCGCGCGCGCACCCCCCCCCCCCCCCCCGACTCGTGTGCCGGTGGGATCAGAGACGGGCGGCCAAGCGGGTGCCTTGGTCGATGGCCCGCTTGGCGTCCAGTTCGGCGGCCAGTTCCGCGCCGCCGATCAGGTGCAGGTTGATGCCTGCCGCGCGCAGCGGGTCCTCCAGTTCGCGCACTGATTCCTGGCCCGCGCAGATGATCACATTGTCGACCGGGATCAGTTGCGGGCGTTGGCGTTTCTCGCCGAAGCTGATGTGCAGACCGTTGTCGTCGATGCGCTCGTAGTTCACGCCGCCGACGTGCTCGACGCCCTTGGCCTTCAGCGCGGCGCGGTGTACCCAGCCGGAGGTCTTGCCGAGGTCCTTGCCGAACGGGGTCGACTTGCGTTGCAGCAGTACGACTTCGCGGGCCGCGGGCGCGGGCTTGGGGGTGGTCAGCTGGCCGCGGGCCTGCTCGTCCTCGGAGTCGACGCCCCACTCTTCCTTCCACTCGTCGAGCTTCAGGGCGGGATGGCCTTCGACGGTGAGGAATTCGCTCACGTCGTAGCCGATTCCGCCCGCGCCGATGACCGCGACACGCTTACCGACGGGGCGTTCTTCACGCACCAGTTCGGCGTAGGACAGCACCATCGGATGGTCGACGCCCGGGATGTTCGGAATGCGCGGGCGCACACCGGTGGCCAGTACCACCTCGTCGTAGCGGGCGGTGATGAGCTCCTCGGCGGTGACCCGCTTGTTCAGGTGCACGGTCACACCGGTGACCTCGAGCATCCTGGTGTAGTAGCGGATCGACTCGTTGAACTCTTCCTTGCCCGGGATGCGGCGCGCGATGTCGAACTGGCCGCCGATCTTGTCGTCGGCCTCGAAAAGGTCTACCCGGTGGCCGCGTTCGGCGAGGCTGACCGCGGCCGAGAGCCCGGCCGGTCCCGCGCCGACGACCGCGACGCGTTTGGTGCGCCGGGTCGGTAGCAGCTTCAGCTCGGTTTCGTGGCCCGCGCGCGGGTTCAGCAGGCAGGACACGGTCTTGTGCTGGAAGGCGTGATCCAGGCAGGCCTGGTTGCAGGCGATGCAGGTGTTGATCTCGTCGACCCGGTTGCCCTTGGCCTTGTTCACCCACTCTGGGTCGGTCAGGAAGGGGCGGGCGAGCGAAACCAGTTGGGCGTCACCGCGAGTGAGGATCTCCTCGGCGATCTCGGGCATATTGATCCGGTTGGACGCGCAGACCGGGATGTTCACCCGCTCGGTGATCTTCGCGGTGAACTCGACGAAGGCGGCGCGGGGCACCGAGGTCACGATGGTCGGAACGCGCGCCTCGTGCCAGCCGATATCGGTGTTCAGGATAGTCGCGCCCGCGGCTTCGAGTTCCTGTGCCAGGGCGACGATCTCGTCGAAGGTCTGCCCTTTCTCGACCAGCTCGGCCATGGACAGCCGGAACACGATGATGAAATTCGGGCCGACCGCGGCGCGGGTGCGGCGCACGATCTCCACCGCGATCCTGCGGCGGTTCTCCGGCGAGCCACCCCATTTGTCGGTGCGCTTATTGGTGCGCGGTGCGAGGAACTGATTGATGAAATATCCTTCACCGCCCATGATTTCGCAGCCGTCGTAGCCGGCGAACTGGGCCAGCTTCGCGCAGCGGGCGTAGTCATCGATGGTCTGCTCGACGCCCTTGGCCGAGAGCTTGCGCGGCCGGAACGGGTTGATCGGGGCCTTGATCGAGGACGCTGACACGCTGCCGGGCATATAGGAGTACCGGCCCGCGTGCAGGATCTGGATGGCGATCTTGCCGCCCTCTCGGTGCACGGCCTTGGTGATCGTCCGGTGCCGGTAGGCCTCGGATTTGTTGGTGAGCTTCGCGCCGAAGGGAAGTAGCCAGCCGGTGCGATTCGGGGCGTAGCCGCCGGTGATGATCAGACCGACACCGCCACGGGCGCGTTCGGCGAAGTACGCGGCCAGCTTGTTGGTGTCCCAGGCGCGATCCTCCAGGCCGGTGTGCATCGATCCCATGATCACGCGGTTGCGCAATGTGGTGAAGCCGAGGTCGAGCGGCTCGAACAGGTGGGGGAAAGAACTCATCTGCGAGTCTCACCTTTCTCCGGGTTCCGGGTGCGGGGCTGTCGCACGCGGTTGCAGGGCTTGCAGAACTTCGTCGCACCATTCGACGAACCCCGCCTCGACGCGGATGCCCGCGCGCAGGACGAGGTACTGGTGCAGTGGCGTACCGGAGAGCTGATCCGGTGCGGGAAAGTCTCGTTTCTCGATGAGTCCGAACAGCTCGAGTCGCTGGTTGTGCTGGTCGCGATGCCTGGCGACCTCGTCGCAGAGCGCGCCGATGTCACCGTGCGCGGCGGCGCGGATCTTCACGCCGAGTTCGTTGCGGGGCATGCCGGTATCGCTCGGCGCGGCAATCCATCTGGCCAACTCGGTGCGACCGGCTTCGCTGACCGAGTAGACCTTCTTATCGGGCCTACCCTCCTGGGTCACCGATTCGCCGGTCAGCCAGCCGGATTCCTCCATGCGCTTGAGCACCCGGTAGATCTGCTGGTGGGTGGCGCTCCAGAAGAAGCCGATCGACTTGTCGAATCGGCGCGCCAGCTCATACCCGGAGCCGGCCCGCTCGGTCAGCGATACCAGCAGGGCATGCTCGAGGGCCATGCGGCCAGAATAATCGTTACACGCGGTACTATGCAACTGAGTGCATAGTGGCGTACGGCTTATCGGCAGGTCCATCGACGTGGCTGCCGGCGGCGGCCCGCGGATGCGGGTTGCTATCGCGAATCGTGCCGGGGCGGTCCAGATGTCGGGCGTTGCTCGAGTTGGGCGATGATCGCGGCCCCCATCCAGCGGGTCAGGTATCGCCGCAGATCCTCGTCGCTGCGTGGTGGATTGCCCGGGGAAACGAAGAACGATTGCATTGTTCGCAGGACGTATTCGACAAGCTCGTGTAGCGCCGTGTCGTCGTACCCGTAGCGCTCCCAATCGACGTCGAAACGTCTGATCATGAGCATTCCGAAGCTTTGCGCCTCTTCGGACGTGAGGCTGTCGGGGTGGACGTTCGAATACGTGCTCGAGAGCAGGATGCCGAGATGGGGCGTCCGGTGCACCTCGGTCAGGGTGTAAACCACGCCCTCTGTCATTGCTGCGACCGGGTCTTCGATGCCGCTTACCTGCTGCGCCAGCCGATCGAGAAAACTGTCGACCGACGCGATCGCCGCGGCCCTCATCAGGGCATCGGCGCTGGGGAAGTATCGGTACACCGTCTGGCGGATGACCCCGAGTGACTCCGCGACGTCGGCGATGCTGATCTCCGAACCCGTTCGTCCGATCAGATCGACAGCAGCGGCGACAATTCGACGAGACGCATCTTCATCGTTGTCCGGTGGACTCCCAGCCCATCCGCGCCTTCCTGCCACTGCTCGCTTCCTCGGCTCGAACCGTGTCCGCCGCGTGCGAATTCGACCGCGCGGGAGCCCCATCGACGGTCTCGATCGGGGGTTCGACGGTATCACAGGGGTGTGCCGTCGTCGTTTCCCCAGCTCGGGCCGGTGCCGGCGATTGTTATCATACACATTATCGATTCTGTGTATGATCGCTTCACCATGGCATGGCTTCGGCGAATCCGAGCGGGCCATCAGGTCAGACCACTTCCGACATTCGAGGTATAGCCAAGTGACCGATCTGCAAGTCCGAAAAATGCGGTTCGCATTCGCCGACTACGACGTGCCCTTCGTGTGGAACGAGGAGAATCCGGCCTTCTCATCGATGGCCAATGCGGTGTCGTTCCTGGCCATCGGCTTCGAGAAGATGATCGTCAATATGATTCGCGAGGCCATGCCGCGGATAACCGATCGCGCGATCGCAGAGGAAGCCGACGCGTTCGTGCGTCAGGAGGGACAGCACTCGACCGCCCATCGCCAGCACGCGAATGCGCTGATCAGGCGATTTCCGGGGCTCCAGGAAACTCTCAACGACGTCATCGCGGAATTCGACCGCCTCACCGTGCACACCCCCCTCAACTACCGGCTCGCCTATACCGCCGACCTGGAGGCAACCTTCACTCCGGTGTTCAAGCTCATGCTCGACAACGATTCGTCCCTCTTCCAACCAGGAGACGACCGGGTCGCGTCGCTGTTCATCTGGCACTTCGTCGAGGAAGTCGAACATCGAAGTTCCGCGCTCATCATTTTCGATTCCCTTGTCGGAAGCGACACCTACCGGATGCGTATGGCCCCGTCGATATTCCGGCACGTGATGAAGGTGATCAGGTTGGCCTGCGACGGCTTCAACAAGCATGTCCCGCTGGCGGATCGGCAGATCGACGCACTGGCGATGTTCGCGACGCATCGGCACAAGCAGAAGCTGCGCAAGTGGCTACGGCTGCCCGGGTCGGACAACGGTCCGATGCTGCGCGCCTTCGACCAGCTGCCACTCGGCGAGCAACTCGTCGCGTTGGCCGGCGTCATCCGCAGTCAGTTGCCCAAGCACAACCCGGACCACGAGAAGCTGCCCGCACTCGCCGATGTGTGGTTCGAGCGCTACGACGCCGGATACGACGTCTCGCACTGGTACACCGCGGGTACGCGCGCATCGCGGCAGGCGGACTGATGGCCGATCATTGCGCACCCACCTTCGACCAGCTCGCGAAGGCGCTCGGCTTCTCCTGTGCGGAGGCCGGTGGACTCGTCGAGTTGCGAAACCCGGTGGGGTTGGAGAACTGGACACTTCCGGTCCTCGAGCTCACTATCGTGCTCGGCGCGGTGCTCGCGCTGATATACGCGATAGTGCGCTTGCGTCGGCAGGGTGATCCCACCAACCTGGTGGTCTGGTTCGGTGCGACCGCATACCTGTTCATCATCGAACCGCCGCTGTACTTTCCCGCGGCCTTCGGCATCGACGCACATGTCGACACGATGTTCGCGCACAACGTCTTCACCGTGGAGTTCCTCTGGGGTCGACTCCCGCTGTATATCGTCGCGATCTACCCATTGATGGCCACACTGGCCTTCGAAATAGTCAGAATGCTGGGAGTCTTCCGCCAGTACGGGGTTCTCGTCGGTGCGGTCTGCGTGGGCTTCGTCCACCACGCCTTCTATGAGATCTTCGACCACCTTGGACCGCAACTGCGGTGGTGGGAGTGGTCGACCGAAAACCCGCTCAATCAACCGATGTTCGATTCGGTGCCACTGCCGAGCGTGGTTGTGTTCGCGGCTTTGTGGCCGATGTCGCTCGCGTTCTGTGTCCAGCTGTTCGTCGGTCGCCACGTCGACCATGGCCGTACTTTCTCTGGACCGCAGTTGGTCTGGCGGACAGTTGTCATCGGCGTACTCGGATCTTTGGGTACAGCCGTGTTGCCGATCCCCGCAACGCTTTTCGGCATGGGGAACACCACGTTGCGGGGATTCCTCTACGCGGCCGAACTGGTCGTCGTCACCGTTGTCGCTGTCCCGATTCTCGCCCGCCAGTGGCTGCGGCTACGGCGAGACCAGGTGAATACTCCGTGCTACACGAACAGTTTCGTCCGGATCTACAGCGTGGTGTATCTGTGCGTGATGGCGTTACTCTGGGCGACCGCGTTGCCCGACTTCTTCGGCGCCGTCGACGGTTCGACAAGCGAGGGGGACCCGGTCGGGAATCTCTGGTACACACTGTCGTGCTTCATCATCGCAATACTCTGCGTAGTCGCCATATTCACGGTGCCGCACAGAAAAGTCGACGAGACCGACACGCGTTTCGTCAGCGCGGATGCGGTGACTCACCCGTCATAGCCGCATAATCCTCGGCACTGCGGCAACGCGTGGTGAACAGCCGTACACGTCGGGCGGAATGGGTGCGCATCGGGCGTTCTGATCTCGATGCCCGCCCAACCGGCCGTCGACACGCCCGCGCGAGCGCGGACCGGTCGTCTCGAGTGTTGTCCCGACGCGACGCCGGATCCGCATTAGGCTGCGCGACATGACCGAGGTGGACGCGCGGGCGACTGTCGGGCAGGCAGCCGGGCGCGGGCAAGTGGTGGCGTGGGGATTGTGGGACTGGGGGTCTTCGGCCTTCAACGCGGTGATCCTCACCTTCGTCTTCTCGGTGTATCTCACCGACAAGGTGGGTGACGATCTGCCCGGCGGGATCTCGGCGAGCGCGTGGCTTGGCTGGGCGCTCGGCATCGCGGGCCTGATCGTCGCGGTGACCGCGCCGATCAGCGGGCAGCGCTTCGATGCGACGGCGAAACGTAAACGCTCCCTTGCGGTCCTGACGGCGCTGACGATCCTGGCGATGGCGTTGATGTTCTTCGTGCACGACGACTACCACGATCTGTGGATCGGACTGGTGCTGCTCGGGTTCGGCTCGGCCTTCTTCGAGCTGGCGAATGTTCCGTACAACGCCATGCTGCGCCAGGTGTCCACGCAGGCGACCGTCGGCAGGGTCTCCGGATTCGGCTGGGCTATGGGCTATTTCGGCGGCATCCTGCTCCTGCTGATCTGCTACTTCGGTTTCATCTCCGGTGACGGCGACAGCCGCGGTCTACTCGGCGTGCCCACCGATGACGGACTGAATATCCGGCTGGTCGCGATGCTGGCCGCGGTGTGGTTCGCCGCCTTCTCCCTTCCGGTGCTCTTCGCCGTGCCGGAACTGCCGCGCACCAGCGCCGATCCCGGCGCGGCCAAGGCGGGCTTCTTCGGTTCCTACCGGGTGTTGTGGCGTGATCTGCGCGAGCTGTGGTCCGCCGACCGCCGCACCGTCGGCTTCCTGGTGGCCAGCGCGATTTTCCGGGACGGCCTCGCCGGTGTCTTCACCTTCGGCGCGGTGCTCGCCGTGCGCGTCTACGGCATCGCCGACTCCGATGTGCTCCTGTTCGGCATCGCCGCGAATGTCGTCGCGGCCTTGGGTGCGATCATCGCGGGTCGAGTGGACGACCGCGTCGGCCCGAAGATCGTCATCGTCGTCTCCCTCGGCGCGATGCTTTTCTGCGGACTGGCGCTGGTCATCGTCTCCGGCCCGCTGATGTTCTGGATCTTCGGCCTCCTGCTCACCGTCTTCGTCGGCCCGGCGCAGGCTTCCGCCCGCTCCTTTCTTACCCGGCTTGCCCCGCCCGGCCGCGAGGGCCAGATGTTCGGCCTCTACACCACTACCGGTCGCGCGGTTTCCTTCCTCGCCCCAAGCCTTTTCGGCCTCTTCGTCTGGCTCTTCGATGCCGACCGCGCCGGCATCGCCGGTCTGCTGGTCGTACTCGCCGTCGGTCTCGCCGCTCTGCTGATGGTGCCGGGCCCGGACCGCGCCTCCTAGTCTTTGGTCGGCCACCAAGCGCCCATGCCGAGGGCGATGAGACGGACCTGCCGGACGGTGCGGTCGACGATGAACCGCTGGTCGCGCGGGGTTGCGGCGACGTAGGCGGCGATGCCGTCGGTGACGGTGGCGACCAAGAGGTCGGCGGCGACTTCGAGGTCGTCGGGCGGCCAGGAATCCAGTGCGCGGATGCGGGAGAGGTCGGCGACCAGTTCGCGGACGATCAGTTGCAACTCCATGGCGATGGCCTGGCGCAGCGCCGCCGAGCCGCCGTGGCGCTCGCGCGTGAGGAAGCCGAAGATCTCGCGTTTGGCCGCGACCTGCTCGAAGACGAAGCGCACCGTGTCCGACAGGCTGGCGTCGGGGGTGCGGCGCACCTCGCGCAGTGCGAGGCGCAGTGCTTTGACGCCCTCGTCCACCAGCGCGGCGCCGAGATCCTCCAGCGAGGAGAAGTGGCGGTAGAACGCGGTCGGCACGATCCCCGCCGAGCGGGCGATCTCACGCAGGCTGAGCGCGGCGAACCCGCGTTCGGCGGCCAGGGCGAGAGTGCCGTCCAGTAGGGCCTGGCGGGTTCGCTCCTTGCGTTCGCCTCGGGTCGCTGCCTGCTCGCTCATCACGGTGAGCATACATTCGTTCACCATTCAACCTATCGAGAGATGTAGTTCGGGTCACACGTTTTGCCGGTTGACATCGGACCCCGGTCATCGGTCACACTAGTTGAGTGTACAGACGTGCACTGAAATTTTGGTCGCACGTCCCGAGCCCTGACAAGCAGGGCCCCGGCTCCCGACAAGCAAGGCACGGAGAACCGAATGGTGGATCTCATCAACCTGGTGCAGACCCTGACCACGCCGCACCCCCTCGATCGGTACCTGGAACTCATTCGCCCGACGCTGACAACGCGGGTGATGCGGGCCGAGATCACCCACGTGCGCCGCTCGGTGCTGGGGTCGGTGACGCTGACCCTGCGCCCGACCAGGCAGTGGACCGGGCACGCGCCCGGGCAGTATGTCCAGATCGGCGTGGTGATCGACGGCGTCAGGCACACCCGCTGCTACTCGCCGGTGAACGTGCCCTCGCGCCGTGACCGGCACATCCAGCTCACCGTCAAGGCGCACCCGGACGGCCTGGTTTCGCAGTACCTCTACACCAGGGCGCTGCCGGGAATGGTGGTCGACCTCGCGCCCGCCGCGGGCGTGTTCCAGCTGCCAGAGCCGCGCCCGGAGCGGGTATTGCTGATCAGCGGCGGCAGCGGCATCACGCCGGTGCTCTCGATGCTGCGCACCCTCGCCGACGAGGGTTATCCCGGTGAGGTGGCCTTCCTGCACTACGCGAAATCGCCCGAGGTGCAGCCGCATCGCCAGGAACTGGCGGAGATCGAGCGGGCGCACAAGAACTTCCGCATCGAATCGCGGTATACGAGTTACGGTTCGGGCTACTTCGACTACGACGAGCTGGAGCGGGTCGCGCCGTGGTTCGCCGAAGCGCAGACCTTTGTGTGCGGCCCGCCCGGACTGATGGACGCGGTGCGCAAGATCTTCGAGGCGGAGCAGCTGGCCGACCGGCTGCACACCGAGGAGTTCACCCTGTCGGTCGCCCCAGTGGAGGTGGGCGAGGCTTTCGGCACGGTGAGCTTCGCCGCGAGCGGAGTCAGCGCGCAGAACAACGGCGCGGTGCTGCTCGAGCAGGCCGAAGCGGCCGGTCTGACACCGGAATACGGCTGCCGGATGGGTATCTGCTTCTCCTGTACCGCGGTTCGGCGCACCGGCTGCACTCGCAACGTACGCACCGGCGACACCGACAGCGACCCCGATCAGCCCATCCAGCTGTGCATCAGCGCGCCCGTCGGCGACGTCGAGATCGACATCTGAGCAATTGATTTCACTAGTAAGGGGAGTTGAGCAATGACTATTTTGACCGAAACGAAAGACGGCCCGCTGGTACTGACTCCGGACCAGATCGAGGAGCTCGGCAGGCAGCTCGACGAGCTGCGCGCCGCAGTCGTCGCCGACCTCGGCGATCGCGACCGCGAGTACATCTACTCGATCATCAAGGCGCAGCGCGGCTTCGAGGTCGCCGGCCGTGGCCTGATGTATCTCGGCTTCCTGCCGCCGTTCTGGCTGGCCGCGGTCGCCGCGCTGAGCGTGTCGAAGATCCTGGACAACATGGAGATCGGCCACAACGTCATGCACGGCCAGTACGACTGGATGCGTGAGCCGGATCTGAACTCCCGCGAGTTCGAGTGGGACAACGTCTGCCCCGGCGATCAGTGGCGGCACTCGCACAACTACATGCACCACACCTACACCAACATCCACAACAAGGACCGCGACATCGGTTACGGCATCCTGCGCGTCGACGAGGCACAGCAGTGGAATCCCTTGCGACTGGGCAATCCCCTGTACGCCTTCGGTCTGATGGTCCTTTTCGAGTGGGGCGTGATGGGCCACGACCTCGAAGTCGAGAACATCGTGCGCGGCAAGCGGAAGTGGGCCGATGTCAAAAAGTTGTTGAGCGGCCAGTGGCGCAAAGCGAGCAAGCAGGTGCTCAAGGACTATGTGGTCTTCCCGGCGCTGTCGGGTCCGCTGTTCCTCAGCACGCTCGCCGGGAACGTCACCGCGAATCTGGTTCGCAACGTCTGGTCCTTCTCCATCATCTTCTGCGGCCACTTCCCGACCGGCGTACAAACGTTCACCGAGGAGGAGACGGAGTTCGAGACGCGCGGTGAGTGGTATGTGCGGCAGATGCTCGGCTCGGCCAACATCACCGGTGGTCGGCTGTTCCACATCATGTCCGGCAATCTGTCGCACCAGATCGAACACCACCTCTTCCCGGATCTGCCCGCGAACCGGTATCCGGAGCTGGCTCCGGAAGTGCGGGCGCTGTGCGAGAAGTACGGCCTTCCATACAACACGGGCTCGTTCGGCAAGCAGATCGGATCGGTGTGGGGAAAACTTTTCAAGCTCGCACTGCCGCCGTTCTTGGTCCGGAAGGAGAGCGCGCCCGGTGTTATTGTGATGCGACAACGTCAGCCAACTGAAGTGGACGTGTGAATGATCGGGAAATTCGAAAGCAACAAGGATTTGATCCAGGAATTAACGACTTCCGGTGCGCGGCATGTCGGTAATATTGCGTCGATCATTACCGGCACCGTGCAGGAAGTCACTCGGGAGATCGGTGAATGGATCACCGATGCCATCGAGATGAACGAAGCCGCCGCGGCGGCGCGGCGCGATGCCGAGTCGCCGCACGAGGACGAGTTCGCCGAAGATCTGCTCGATGAGGGCCCCGGCGTTTCCTACGACGCGGCAGGCGGGCCCGCCGCGTTCGTCGAGGCCGAGGTGGTCGAGCCGGGGGTCGAAGACCTCCGGTAGTCACCACACCGGCAGTCGGCGCCGGTGTTCGTTCACGTCGGTGATCAGATCCTTGTAGCCGTCGGCAAGCTCGGCCAACCGGCACCACTGCAGGTGGGCTTCACCGTCCAGCTGCAGTGGGTGCGGGTCGGTTGGTGCTGTGATTCCTAAAGCCTGTTGTGCCGCAATCCATTTCGCGGCCATGCGATCGATGACAGCGCCGAGGGTCTCGGTGTGCAGCGAGGCGCCGGTTCGGTGCTGGATATTGGCGGCCACCCAATGGTCGATGCGGCCGACCAGCTCCGCGCGGCGCCCATCAATGTCCTCGACCAGCTGTGTACACGCCGCGACCCGTCCGCTGGATGCCCCGGGGGCGTGCGCGGCCTGCTGGGCCCGATGCCTGCGTTCATGGCATTCGACCAGTGCGCGCGCCGCGTCCAGCACCCGGTGGTGTCGGCGATTCGGATTGTCGGGCTCGCGGAATGCGCGCAGTAACTCCGACGGTGGTGGCAGCTCTCTGGTTCCGATACGGCCTGCTGCGTATTCGGTAGACATGATGCATACCACCCCTGCGGTAACGATGGCGATTTTCTGGATGCGCCAGGGCCGAGGGGGATTTCGGGGAGGGGCACCCCTCGGCTCCAGCGCAGACCCGCGCCCGGAGCGCCGCCCCCACAGTCCACCAACACGGCAAAGAAACCGGGAAATCCGCGACGATGCGATGAGGAAGACGGCCCGAGAAATCGGGACCCTTTCAGGAAAGCTCGATAGTCGGATCTGCGCAACCATATGGTGTAAAAAGAGAGAACCTGCCTGGAAATTGTTATGGTCCGTTACGGATCGGTCACATGAAGGTGGCATCGATGTCGCGGCGAAATCCGTGAGCGCATGGGCAGCAACCTGTTCCGGCGCGGTAGCTGCGCAGCGCCCTTCCATCGGCTAGCCTCGATGTTCGTGCCTGCCTACGTGTCCTCGCCCGAGTTGACATTCGGCTTCATGTTCGCCCTGGAAGACCCCGAGCGAATTGCGGAGGTCGTGCGCAACCTCATCGTCCGCAAGACCGTGTCGGTGTTTCGACTCGCGCGACTGTCCGACGACGACGGCCCGCCCGAACGGTATGTCGTGAATTGGGCTGCCATTCCGCAGATTTCGATCACCACCATCGCTCCTGAACCGGACGAGATGGCGGCCAACCGCACCATGCTGGTGAATGCCTTCCTCAGCGAGGAGGGCGAAGTGAGCCTGTATTCGGCTACGGGTCAAGCGCCGACCTGACCCGCGCCGACCTGCCCCGGGCACGGTGCGCCCGGGGCGGTCTCCCGTGTGGATGCGGGACGCTCAGCCGACCGGCAGTGGCGCCTCCAGCCGCCCGGAGCGCGCGAGCGCATACAGTCCGCACGCAGATGCCACGCCGATGGCGATCAGTCCGGCCCACGCGAGCGAACTCATGCCCGCGCCGCGCGCCGCGTCCAGAATCGTCCCGGTGCCGAGATTGCCGAGCAGAATTCCGATACCGACGATGGTGTTGTAGCAGCCGTAATGGGTGGCGACCAGACGATCGCCGCACAGCGCGACCACGGTGTCCATCTCGAACGGGAACACCGCCGCCGCACCCACACCAAGCACCGCCGCGGTGACCAGCAGCGCGCCGACGGCAGTCCAGGTTCCGAGTCCGTCGCCCGGCACCAGCAACAGCGGGACGAACGCGGCCGCGAGAATCGCCATACCGAAGACCAGGCTGTGTGGACGACCCCACCGCCGGGTGAACCATCGGGCAATGCGCAGCTGGCCGGCGATCGCGACTACGCCGGACACCACGAATACCGCCGTCATCACCACGGACGCCGAATCCGCACCGACGATGCGGGCGGCCTGCATCGGCAGCGCGAGATAGACCTGGAAGGACAGCACGTAGCAGCCGATCATCGCCAGCGCGAAGAGCAGGAACGGGCGATTGGCCAGCACCACCCGCCAGTCGTCGAGCACCGACGCGGTGGTGGGTTCGGCCCGATGCTGCGGCAACGCGCGCAGCTGGGCAAGGGTGAGCAACCCGAAAACCACCGCCGCGCCCGTCGCGGTCGCCCGGAAATCCAAGGCCATCAACGCCAGACCGGCGATCGGGCCGAACAGGATGCCCGCCTGGTAGAAAATATTGAACACCGCGAACGCCTCGACCCTGCGCTCGGCCGAATCCGCCGCGAGGTAGGCCCGTACCGCGGGGTTGAACAGTGCGCCCGCGAAACCGGTTGCCGCCGAGGCGATCAGCAGCGCGGGCAGCGAATCGGCGACGGCGAGTACCGCGAAACCACCGGTGCGCAGCAGACATCCTGACACGATAAGCGGCTTGTAGCCGAGCCGGTCGGCCAAGGTGCCGCCCACCAGGAACATGCCCTGCTGGGAGAAGTTCCTGATGCCGAGCACCAGTCCGATCGCCCATGCGGCCAGGCCGAGCGGGCCCGCCATATATCCGGCGAGATATGGCATCAGCATGTAGAAGCCGGTGTTGATGGCGAACTGGTTGATCATCAGCATCCGGCTCGGCCGGTTGAAGGACCTGTAGGTGGCGTAAACGCTGGTCACCGGGTGACCTCCGGTGCTGCCTCGCCGGCGGCGCGCGACAGTGCGGCCGGATCGGTGCGCCTGCACGGCTCCGTCGCCGCCGGATCGCCACGTCCTTCGCGATCGCGGGGATCGACGACAGTGGTGCACCGGGTCCACGAGTCGACAACGGCAGCCGCCGGATGGGCGATGGTCGCCGGTTCGCTCGGCGCGGCGATGCCGAGCAGCCCGTTCGCGCGGCAGTACTCGTCGTTGTACACGGTGTCGAAGTAGCGCAACGGACCATCCGGGAAGACCGCGGCTATGCGCACGTCCGGGTCGCTGGTGCGGGCCAGCCAGCCCGCGACGAGCGCGACAGCGCCCACGCTCCAGCCGCCGCTCGCATGATGCGTAGCGGCCAGCGTGCGGCACGCCCACACGGCCTCGGCCGGTGCGACCCAATGGATTTCGTCGAACGCCGGATAGTCGACATTGTCGGGATGGATGCTGGAGCCGAGCCCGCGCATCAGTCGCTGGCCCGCGGGCTGCCCGAATATGGTGGACGCGACGGTGTCGACGCCGATCAGCCGCAGGTGCGGGAAGTATCGGCGCAGCACCCTGGCGATGCCCGCGGAATGACCGCCGGTGCCCACCGAACACACCAGCGCATCGACCCGGCCCAGCTGCGCGACCAATTCCATGGCAAGGGGCGCGTAGGCATCCCGGTTGTCGGGGTTGCGGTATTGGTCCGGGCACCAGGCCCGCGGGTCCTCGGCGAGCAGTGCGGCCACCCGGTCGCGCCGTGCCTGTTGCCAGCCTCCGGTCGGATGCGGTTCGGTGACCATCTCCACGTCGGCGCCGTAGGCGGCCAGCATGTGCCGCATCAGCGGTTCGAGGCCGGGATCGGTGACGAGGCGGACCGGATGCCGGTACTCCATGCCTGCCAGCGCCAGGCCCAAACCAAGTGTGCCGCTGGTGGATTCGATAATGGGCGCGCCCGGCGTCAGGTCGCCGCGCGCGGTCGCGCGCGCCACCATGTGCAAGGCGGTGCGGTCCTTCATGCCGCCGGGATTGGCGCCCTCCAGCTTGGCCCAGAACCCGCGCCCTTCCGGTGCGTGCGCCGAATCGGTTGCGGAAGAGAGTGGTTCGGTGATCCAGAGGACCGGGGTATTGCCGACCATCGTGGCGGGACGTTGGCAGCGATTCGCCGTCGTCAACAGACTCGCCGGACTCGGCAGCGCGGCCGGGTCGGTGGGGAGAGCGGGCTCTAGCAGGTCGTGCGTGCGCACAGCCAGGTGCTGCATGGAATCGTCGATTCTGTTCGGTCGCTGGTGGACAGCGAGCGGGTGTGAGTGCGGGAAAACGCACGAACACCGGCCGGGCCCCGGCAAGCTCCGGCCTGACGCTGGCCGATCAGATTCTGGCGATGCCGATTCGAAGGAGGGTGTCCCTGCCTCGGCAGGCGGGCAGCAGGGATGGCGGTGCGCGGAGCCCGCCGCCGTGGGCGGCGGGCAACGGCAGCACGACTATCAGCGTTGCGGCGAGGACCAGCAGGCCGAGCATCGACGACGCGCCGCGGGGCAGCGTGACGACTATGGCGTCGTTGGACAGATGCTGGTCCGGCGCGGCCGCGTGCTGATGGCGATCGATCCGGAATTGGACCGGCGCGAACGAGGCCACTGACGGATCGGCCGATTCGATATGCGCGTGGTCGCTGCTCGTCTGCGGGAAGAGGTGACATTCCGGCAGCGCCAGCGTCAGTGCCCAGAGGGCGAACGCGAAAGCGATCACCACCCGGGTCCCCGGGAAACGCAGCGCGCTGAACGTCACGTTTCCCGATAGTACAAGCCGCGCCGCGGATGTCACGGGCTGATCTGCCGGTCTCAGCGGGTCGGGCGCACCGCGCAGGCGACGCCGTCCTCCGCGCCGTCGAGCTTGTCCAGCGTGATCGAGTAGCCCTTGTCGGTCCGCCGCAGCGGTGGCTTCCCGATGGCCCACGCTTCGGTGCAGTCTTTGAACGGACGCTGCGGGGTGCTGGTGACGGTCGACGTCGCGGCCGGTCGGGAAGAGGTCGAGTTGCGGCGCTTTTTGCTCTTGCCGCAGCCGCTCATCGACAACACCAGCACGGCGACGAGCAGCGCGCCGATTACGAGCACGACAGGACGAGACTTACGCATTGGATTACCCCCGAGGTAATTGGATTGGACAAACGCCGCCCAGTGTTTCGTGCCGTGGTGTCATGGTGCAACGCGGCGTTGCCACGTGCGGGGACTGTGCGGTGCGCGCACCCGGGTGGGGATTCGTTGGCGTGTCGGTATCCGAACGTGGCTTCGGAGCCTCTCCGGTACGGGACAATCAGGACATTCCGCAACCCGATTCGTTGCGCGTGTCGAAGCACCCGAAGGAGCGTCGATCATGGAACCCGAAAATCCTGTCGATCTGGGTAAGTCCGTCGAACCGGTTCGTATCAGAGGAGATCTCGATCCAGCGCTGTCCCGCTGGATGTGGTTGGTCAAATGGATCCTGGCCATCCCGCATTACATCGTGCTGTTTTTCCTGCACATCGCATGGGCCGTTGTCACCGTGATCGCCTTCTTCGCGATTCTGTTCACCGGCAAATATCCCCGTGGGCTGTTCGACTTCGGTGTCGGCGTGCTCCGCTGGAGCTGGCGGGTGGGGTTCTACGCTTGGTCGCCGCTCGGCACCGACAAATATCCGCCGTTCAGCCTCCAGTCGAACGCGGACTATGCGGCCGATATCGAGGTGGATTATCCGGAGCGACTGCATCGCGGTCTCGTGCTGGTGAAATGGTGGTTGCTCGCCATCCCGCACTACCTGGTGGTTTCGGCATTCGTCGGTGGCGGATACCTGGCCTTCGGTGACGACTACGGCGTCTCCTGGGTCCCTTTGCTGCCGATTATCACGCTGATCGCGGCGGTGGCGCTGCTGTTCACCGCGGTCTATCCGAGGGGCCTGTTCGATTTCGCGATGGGAGTCAACAGGTGGGTGCTGCGGGTGCAGGTGTACACCTCGCTGCTGCGCGACGAATATCCGCCCTTCCGGCTCGACCAAGGTGCGCGGGAACCCGAAAATAACTGAACGGCAAGGCAATAGAGCCGGGCCTCGAGCGACTACCAGGTGGCGGATTCGTAGATCCGCCGGACCACGTCCTCGATGTCCGGCTCTTCTATGGAGAGGTCACGTACCACGGCACGATCCGACACCGCCGCGAGAAGTTGTGCAGCCGTGGTTTTTTCGGCATCGAAGGCCAGCCGCTGGCGAATCCCGTCGCCTTCGCTCGTCAGGAGCTCGGCGCCGGGCAGATTGTCGAGATCACCGGTCGGCTCGGCCAGGTCGACGGCGAGCACGCGCCGGGCGCCGACCCGGACCGCTAGTCCGTTCACCGATCCGTCGTAGACCAGGCTGCCGCGATCGACGACGAGAACTCGATCGCATAGTCGCTCGATATCGCCCATGTCGTGGGTGGTGAGCAGCAGCGTGGTGCCGCGGTCGGCCCGCTCGGCGCGCAGGAACTCGCGTAGTCGCTGCTTGGAGAGCACATCGAGGCCGATGGTCGGCTCATCGAGGATCACCAGCTCGGGTGAGTGCAGCAGCGCCGCGGCGACCTCGGCCCGCATCCGCTGCCCGAGCGACAACTGTCGCACCGGAGTGTCGAGGGTCTCGGCCATCTCGAGCTGTTCGACCAGTTCATGTGTGCGCTTGCGCGCGACGTCGGGCTCCAGCCGGTGAATGGCGGCCAGAATCGAAAACGATTCGCGCAGGGGCAGATCCCACCAGAGCTGCGAACGCTGTCCGAACACCACCCCGATGCGGGCGGCTAGATCGCGCCGCCGGCGGACGGGTTCCAGGCCACAGGTGCGTACGGTGCCCGCGGTGGGGACCAGAATGCCGGTCAGCATCTTGATAGTGGTCGATTTACCCGCCCCGTTCGCCCCGATATAACCGACCGCGGCGCCGCGGTCGATACGGAAGGTCATCCTGTCGACGGCGGTGAGTATTTCGCGGCGTCTTCGCCAGCGGTGCCCGTTCTTGCGATACAGGATGAATTCGCGTGTCAGCTCCCTGATATCGATGATTGCTTCGGGTAATTCACTGTCCGCCATGGTTATCCGCCGCCTCCCTGGTAGTGCCGAGTACCGATCCGCCACAAGCCGAGCGCGAGCAGCCATACCCATATCGCCGCGAGTGGCGACAGCCATGCCAGCCAGGCCGGCAGCAGCGGCGGTCCAGGCAGGTCGAGCAGGGCGATGGTGGGTAGATAGGCCGTGAACGAAACCGGGATGGCGAATCCGAACAGCAACTTCAGCGGTGTCGGAAACACCGAAGCGGGTTGCATGGCGGCGAACGACCCGCCATAAGTGAAACTGTTGGTCAGTTCGGATCCGTCGATCAGGAAGAACTGTGCGCCCGCGGCGCACACGAACAGGCCGCCGAATACGGCGATCCCACTGGTCAGTGTGGTCGCCAGTAGCGCCAATGTGTCAGGGCCCCAGCAGATATCGTTGCGAATCAGGCCGAGGCCGAGCACGACGATCGCGACCGAGGCGCGGGCGAGGCGGCGCAGCGAAATATCACTGGTGATGAGCTGCAGCAGCAGCGGCTGCGGTCGTAGGTAGTAGGCGTCGATCGTGCCCATCCGGATGAGGACCGGCAGCGAATCCAGGTGGCCGAACAAGACCTGAGCCAGCGCGAAACTCGTATTGCTCAGCCCGAACAAGAGCAGCGCGCCGTCCAGGTCTAGACCGCCGAGCACCCGGACGTTGTGGAAGATGACCCACACCTCGGCAAACTCCACCAGCCCGATCAGGAATGCACTGAATACCTCGCTGGCAAAGGACAACCGGTATGTTTGCTGAGCGCGGATCCGGGACGCGAGCACCGCCGCGTACGGGGTGCACCAGGTGCCGGCGGGCGCGGGCACGAACGGCGGCTCAGCCACCTTGCACCTCCAGCCTGCGGCGCCCGGCCGCGAGCAGCACCCGGCCCACCGCGCCGATCACGAGCACCCAGAACACCTGTGTGGCAACGACCGTCGCCGCGTCCATGCCGGTGACCCGGCCCGAAAGGATGTCGATCGGGGACTGCAGGATCGACGGAAACGGCGTGGCACGCGCAATCGCGCGCAGCCAGTCCGGGAACATGTGCACCGGCACGAACAGCCCGGCCAGGAAGGTGCCGCAAATCTGGTAGAGGACTCGCAGGCCGCGTGTTTCCACTACCCAGAATCCGATCAGCCCGACGGCGAACAGGCACAGGAAAGACAACGCCACCGCAAGGAGCACGCTGAGCAACCCGAGCAGGTAGGGAGCGGGTGTGTTCGGCATGGTCAGTCCGAAGGTGAGCACGCCGACGAGCACACTGGGCACGCCGCGCGGCAGGATGGTGGCCGCCGCCCGGCCGAGATCGGAGGCCAGATAGCTGAATTGGATATCGACTGGTCGCAAGAAGTCGATCGCAATATCGCCATTCTTGACACGGTCGACGAGTTCCAATGGCGGACCCATGAATTGGGTTGCGCCCAGCAGCCCCTGGGACAGCCAGACATAGGCGCCGATCGTGCCCTCGTCGTAACCGCCGAAGCCGTCCGAGGCGCGAACGGCGGCCATCATCACCGCGGCCCGGACGAATCCGAACACACAGTTCGTGAAGAGTCCGGCGAACATCGCGAGTTTGTACTGTGACTGTCGCCGGAAACCTGCTCTAGCGAGGCGAACATACACCATCATCGCTCGCCGAAGGTGCGCTGCTACAGCGAGCCAACCTTCCCCCTCCGCTCTGGCGCGCACAAACAGTCAACTCTAGAGGGGGCGAGCAGACGCGCGGAAGGTCTCCGCGCGATTTTTGGAAAAGTGCTACGAACTCGGTGCACCAGTGTTAGAAACACAGTCACTTCAGATCTGCCGTCGCCACCCGGCGCCAGCTGCTCGTGCACGACAGGAAGGATCGTCGATGACTGTCACCGCTGCGCAGGTCGGTACGGACGGCGACTGCTTGCCGGTCGGTCGAAACAACACCGAGATGACCGTTTTCGAGGAACTCGAGTCGAATGTCCGCGGGTACTGCCGGTCCTGGCCCACGGTGTTCGACACCGCGCGCGGAGCCTGGCTACGCGACGAGAACGGCAAAGACTACCTGGACTTCTTCGCGGGCGCGGGTGCACTGAACTACGGCCACAACAATCCGGTCCTCAAGCGTGCCTTGATCGACTACCTGGCGGGCGACGGGATAACCCACGGGCTTGATATGTCCACGATCGCCAAGCGCCGACTGCTGGAAACCCTGCGCGACACCGTCTTCGCCCCGCGTGGCCTCGACTACAAAGTGCAGTTCCCCGGACCCACCGGCGCCAACGCGGTGGAGGCGGCACTGAAGCTGGCCCGCAAGGTCACCGGCCGGCAAACGATTCTCAACTTCACCAATGCTTTTCACGGAATGTCGCTCGGCGCGTTGTCGGTCACCGGCAATGCCGCCAAACGTGCTGGCGCGGGCGTGCCGCTCGTGCACGTGACACCGATGCCCTACGACGGTTACCTCGACGCGGCCGACGAACTGGCCTGGATGCGCCGCGCCCTCGACGATCCTTGCTCGGGCGTGGACAAGCCCGCCGCGGTGATCGTGGAGACGGTGCAGGGCGAGGGCGGGGTCAATGTGGCACGCGTGGAATGGCTTCGGCAGCTCGCCGAATTGTGTGCGGCGCGCGGCATCATGCTGATCGTCGACGACGTGCAGATGGGTTGCGGCCGAACCGGCCCGTTCTTCTCCTTCGAGGCCGCGGGCATTACCCCCGACATCGTCACCCTCTCGAAATCGATCGGCGGCTACGGCTTGCCGATGGCGCTGGTGCTGTTCAAACCGGAACTCGATCAATGGGCGCCCGGCGAGCACAACGGCACCTTCCGCGGCAACAATCCGGCCTTCGTCACGGCCAGGGTGGCACTGGAGCACTACTGGTCGGACGGCGCCCTGCAGAAAGCTGTGCTGGCCAAGGGAGAGCGCACGGCTCGCGCGCTGGCCGAGCTCGTCGCCCCATTTCCTGGCCTCTCGACCCGCGGCCGCGGCCTGGTGCACGGCGTGGTGTTCGACGACGCGTCACAGGCGGGCAAGGTATGCCAACTGGCTTTCGAGCGCGGCCTGCTCGTCGAAACCTCCGGCTCGGCCGACGAGGTTGTGAAACTCCTGCCGCCGTTGACCATCACCGACGACGAGCTCGAACGCGGATTGGCGCTGATCGCCGGGGCGGTCGAGGTGATCTGCGGCTGACCGGCGTCAGTCGAACGGCGACTTATCGATGGCGCAACCGGTGCGCTCCGGCGGCAGCACGCCCGAGAACAGGTAGTCGCGTTTGACGTGTTCGGCGCAGGTGCTCTGTACATACATGCTGCTGTGGCCCGCGCCCTCGATCACAACCACCTGAGCCTTGTCCAGTTCCGCGGCGCCCGCGTAGGCGCCGCGCAACGGTGTCGCCGGGTCAGATCTGCTGTTGAGCACGAGAATCGGTGCGGCAGTCCGGCGGTTCCACGGGCCCGTGTACCTGTCGGCGTCATGGCCCTGCCAGAACGCGCAGGGGAGCGCGTTGAAGACACCGATGCGCCCGAAGTATCTCACTCGCTGATCCTCCGCGACCGCGGCGCGACTGTAGGCGGCGGGATCGGTCGGGACGATGGAGTCGCTGCACTGGATCGTGTAGAAGGCTTCGGTGCGATTGCTCAGGTAGGTGGCCTGCTGCGCCACCGGCAGCAGGCCGGGGATCGCGGTGCCCGTATCGAACAACCGCTGCAGCAGTACGGCGAGGTCGGGGTAGTCCGACGGCTTGGAAAGCTCGGCGGCCGCGTTGATGACCGCCGCGTAGTTCCATGTCTGACCGTCGACCTTGATGGGTGCCAGCCGCGCTCGTTCCGCGAGCACTGTCCACTTGAGCCTCGGGTCGCCGGAGGAGAAGGCACAGCGCGGCCCGGCGGCCGAACAATCTCGCAGGAATGCGTCGAAGGTCGCGGCGATGCCGCCCGCGACATCCTGCCTGGTGTCCAGCGGAACCGCCGGTCCTTCGCCGCCATGGCCGTTGGTGTTGCCCTCGAAGTCCATCGATCCGTCCAGCACCAGTGCCCGGACTCG
Organism: Nocardia sp. NPDC057440; assembly: GCF_042802915.1. NCBI lineage: Bacteria > Bacillati > Actinomycetota > Actinomycetes > Mycobacteriales > Nocardiaceae > Nocardia > Nocardia sp. NPDC057440. The sequence goes on along the minus strand of NZ_JBHVDF010000006.1, from coordinate 414,243 downwards.
GCTCGGGAACATGTTCGAGTAGATCGCGCCGAGCTGGGTGCCGTAGGAAATGCCGTGGTAGGTCAGTTGTGGGTCGCCGACCGCGCGGCGCAGCAGATCCAGATCGCGTGCGGTGTTGGCGGTCGAGGCGTGATCGAGGATCGGGCCCGCCAGCTGCTTGCAGCGATCGGCGAGCTCGGCGGAACTGGCGAAAAACGCGGCCTCGCCGCTCGCATCGGTGGGCAGGTCCGGAAGGGACCCGAGGAACGCCTGTTGTTCGGCGGCATCGGGAAAGCACCTCGCGGCCGCGCTGCGCGCCACCGATCGCGAGTCCCAGGAGACGATGTCGAACCGAGCCCGCAGCTCATCGGAGAACAGCCACGGCCAGCGCGCCCGCTCCCGCAGCCGGTCGACGCCGGACGGGCCAGGTCCGCCGAAGTTGACGAACAGAGTTCCGATCCGCCGGCTCGGATCCGCGGCGGGCAGTTTGATCGTCGCCAGCTCGATCTGTTCGGCGTGCGGCAGGTTGTAGTCCAATGGAACTTGTGCGGAGGCGCACTGGAATCCGTCCTGGCAGTCCGACCATGCCAATGTCGGAGTGGCCGCTGTTTCGGCGAGACGATCGAGGTAGGGGTCCGCTCCGTCGTCCGCCGATGCCACCGCGGGTACGCCGAGCACACTCGCGCCGACGGCAAGCGCCATCAGGGTGGCTCGGACTCGGCGAGACCTGTTGCGCGCCAAGGGTGAATCCAATCGAACGCCTCCTGCGCACAGTCAATCGAGTCGGCTGCATCATTCCAGCCCCTCGATCTCGGCTGTCCCCACGAATGGAAATTCTTGTCCGGGACCGCAATTGTGGCAGTAGTGGCTCCAGCACCTCCGATCGGACTCCGGTCGCAATCCAGGAAGGGCACCTGACCAGGGGAAGGCCTGAAGCTGCTGAAGTTCACGACTGTCTTCGCGCGGCCGCTTCTGGCCGCCACGGACTGCCCAAGATCGCCGACGGTGGCCCATGCTGAGGTGTTGACGTTCGTTCCACAGGGGCTCTCGCCGCCTGCCGGACGGTCGGCCGGCGATGGGCAAGGGTTCGACCGGGCGAGGATTGTTCCGCTGATGTCGAGTACCACCGCATGCCTGTCCGGTTTTCCTGCGCGGAATGGGAGGCCTTCGACGGGGCCGATTCGTGCGAGAGGTGAGGCGGTACTCGTCGAATCTGCCGGTAGTGGGCTGTTCCTCGACCGTTCGGGAAGGGGGAAAGCCTCGTCGACCTACTTCCCGATGCCGTGATGGATCGGTGTCGGGTGGGCAGTACCGAGTACTGATGAGCTCGCCGATCCACGGTGTTGGTCTCGCCTCCGCTGGTTTGCCCGCCCGGGTCCCGGGTACCGCCCACGTATGACGCCAGTCGGTGATCTACGGTGCGCTGGCGCCCTGTCGGGTTTGCCGGATTCGATTCCGGTGGCACCGGGGGCGGCGTGGGGGAGCGGGCAATGATGTCCTTCACCGAATCCGAGTACTGGTTGGGCAGGCTGGTCTTCCAGCGCGGCCTCGGCGTCATCTATCTGATCGCTTACCTGGCGGCCGCGCGGCAATTCCGAGCGCTGATCGGTGAGCGGGGGATGCTGCCGGTGCCGCGGTTCGTGCGTCGCGTGTCATTTCGTCTGGCCCCCAGCATCTTTCAGCTCTACTACTCGGATCGGTTCTTCGCCGCCGTCGCCTGGTTCGGCGTCGTGCTATCGGCCGCGACCGTGGCCGGAGCGCCGGATCTCGTGCCGCTGTGGGCGGCGATGCTGCTGTGGGCGGTGCTGTGGGTGCTGTACCTGTCGATCGTCAATGTGGGGCAGGCGTGGTACGCGTTCGGATGGGAGTCTCTGCTGCTGGAGGCTGGATTCCTCGCGATCTTCCTCGGCAATGATCGGGTGGCGCCGCCGGTGCTCGTGCTGTGGCTGGCGCGGTGGCTGTTGTTCCGGGTGGAGTTCGGCGCGGGGCTGATAAAGCTGCGCGGGGATTCCTGCTGGCGGGATCTGACCTGCCTGTACTACCACCACGAGACCCAGCCGATGCCAGGTCCACTGAGCTGGTTCTTCCACCGTCTGCCCAAGCCGCTGCATCGAGTGGAGGTAGCGGCCAACCACTTCGCCCAACTCGTCGTCCCTTTCGGACTGTTGGCGCCGCAGCCGGTCGCGAGCGTGGCCGCGGCGTTGCTCATCGTCACCCAGCTGTGGCTGGTACTGTCCGGAAACTTCGCCTGGCTGAACTGGGTGACGATACTGCTGGCAGCCACCGCGATCGACGGATCGTCGGCCGCGGCCGTGCTGCCCGTGCCGGACGCGCCGTCATTGCCCGGCGCGCCGGCATGGTTCGCGGGTCTGGTGATCGCGTTCGCCGTCGCGGTGGTGCTCCTGAGCTACTGGCCCGCGCGCAATCTGATTTCCCGGCATCAGCGAATGAACGCGTCCTTCAATCCTTTTCGCCTGGTCAACGCCTACGGGGCCTTCGGCACTATCGGTCGCATTCGCGAGGAGGTGGTGTTCGAGGGCACCGACGACGCGGAGATCACCGAGCGGACGCGGTGGCGGGAGTACGAGTTCAAAGGCAAGCCGGGTGATCCGCGCCGATGGCCGAGGCAATGGGCCCCATACCATTTACGACTGGACTGGCTGATGTGGTTCGCCGCGATCTCGCCCGTGTACGCCCGCGGCTGGCTGTTCGCCTTCGTCGACCGACTGTTGCGAAACGACCCGGCCACACTGCGACTGCTGCGCCGGTGTCCCTTCCCCGACGCCCCGCCGCGGTTCGTGCGAGCGCGGATTTACGTGTACCGCTACACAACCCGCGACGAGTTGCGGCGCGAACGACAATGGTGGCACCGCGAACTGGTCGGCGAGTACCTTCCACCGATGACGACCACGACCACCTGACCGCGGGCGCCACGATCACACGGCCGGGTCGGTCGCAGATGCGGCCCAGCTGCTCCCGGCGCTGTGCTCGCGCTGGTGAACAGCCGGGCCGGGGAGCATCCGCGGCTGTTCGAGCTCTACCTATCGCTGTAGGCCGAGATCGATCCGGCCGACCAGGTCTGTGGCCGCATCCTGTGGCTCGGCATGCGGCACGAGCCACCGAGTGCCGGGAAGACCCTCGGCGTCGACCCTGCCGGCAGGAACTGACACTGCGCAGTGCAGCCCTGGAACGCGGATTATCTTGGTGAGCCGGCGATGATGGTCTGCGCGTACTGCTCCAGCCGGTCGATTTTCGCGGCCAGGGGCTCGACGTCGAGTCCGTGCCGGTAGGAGGGGCGGAACCCGACGATGACATCGGTGACACCCCGATCCTCCAGCCGTTTCACCCCATCGAGGGAGTAGGCATCGGGTGCGACGACGTGGATTTCGAACGGAGACCTCGGATCATCGCGCTCGCTACGCAGTTCATCGATGCGGTCGAGAAGCCGGGCCAACTCCGCATCGTCGCCGCCCGCGTGCATCCACCCGTCGCCGAGCCGCACGGCGCGGCGCAATGCCGCATCGCTGTGCCCGCCGACCAGGATCGGCAGTGGCTCGGTCGGCGCGGGCGTGAGCTTGATCCGCTGGATGTCGTAGAACTCGCCGTGGAACTCGAAGTAGCCGCCCGCGCACAGCCCGCGGATGATCTGCACGCATTCGTCCATCCGCTTGCCGCGGCGTTCGAACGGGACGCCCATGATTGCGAAATCCTCTGGCCACGGACTGATTCCGACGCCGAGCGCGAATCGATTGCCGCTCAGACAAGCTAGCGAACCGGCCTGTTTGGCGACCAGCACCGGCGGCCGGATCGCCAGCTTGAGCACGAACGGCAGCACCCGAAGCGTCGTGGTCGCGGCTGCCAGAGCCGACGACAGCACGAACGCCTCGACGAACGGTTTGTCCTCTAGGAATTCGCGACTCCCGTCGGGGGAGTATGGATAGGTCGAGTCGGACTCGGCCGGATAGGCGATGCTGTCGGCCACACACATGCTGGTGAACCCGGCCGCTTCGGCAGCCCGCGCCAGCGGCACATAATGCGCCGGATCGGTCATCGACTGCGCGTAGGTGAATCTCATGCGCCGGTGTTCTTCTGTACCGCAGCGGGATTCGTCGCAACGAACGGGCCGCGGACCGGATATCCGCTCACCGACACGGTATCGAGGTTGCGATCGGCCCCGATCCGCGCGACCGACGCCATCATCCGCCCGACCCGATCGGTCCGGCCACGGTGGTGCGCAGCGTCGTACACCACGACTCGGTGGCATCGCTATCGGTACGCCGCAGGACGAAGACCAGTTTCTCCACCTCGCCGAAAGTACGGTGGCGGGCCCCGCCGCGGGAGGGAATTGCCCGGTCACCGGGACCGGTTCGGTGCAGCCGTCCCGCTCAACCGCGGGCGCAGCAAGCGGATTTTCGGTCACGGCTTCAGGGAGTTCTCGGGCAGTGCATTGATGGCGATCGACGATCTGATGCTGGCTTCAGCTGTCGTGTCCGGCGGTTCGGCGCCGATTGGCGCGGTGGGCGAGCGTATCGACGATGCGTTGCCAGGCCGGTGATGCCTCGGAGATCCGGGAAATGACCAGCTTCAGGTTTCCTGGCCGGCTGCCATCTCGTTCGTGTTCGATCTCCCATGCGTCCAGGTCGTCGATGAGCCGGTCCAGGCGTGGATCGTGCGGATCCCAGTCGACTGATTGATCACAGGCGAGATACAGGCGCGTCGTCTCGGGGTCGTCGAAGCCGGCGTTCTTGTCTCGTATCCGCTGCGGCATGGCGCGCGGGTCCAGTGCCTGCATCAGGATCCACGAGTCGCGCTCGAGTCGTACCCTCAGTTCGCTGACCCCGAGACCGCGCATCCGGTTCAGGATGGCGACCACCTCAGGGGGCAGGACAAGTCTTTCGCCGCTGGCCAATTCAGCGATCCGGCGGCGGTAGTCGGTGAGCTGGTCGATCTTGCGCTGCAATTCGGCGTCGATGTCGGTGATGGCCGAAGCGAACTCGGTCGGCTGGGCATGCAGCAGTGCGTCGATACGGGCCAGCGGAACACCGGCATCGGCGAGGGTCCTGATCCGGATGAGATCCACCGCCGCTTGCGCGCTGTAGCGGCGGTAGCCGGAGGCATCGCGCTCGGGCTCGGGCAGCAGGCCGACGTGGTGGTAGTGGCGAACGGTGCGCACGGTCACGCCGGCGGTCGCCGCCAGTTGGCTGATCGTGAGCACCGTCCTCCTCGTCGTCGTGCAACGTGATCGTGCCGAGTCTAGGGGCGCGCCGCCCAGTCGACGACGTCGCGGATCGCCTGGACCACGGCATCGGGGCGGTCGAAGCAGAGCCGGTGGTGGAGGGTGTCGGAGAGGATGCGTTGTTCCCCGTGCGAGACCGCGCTCACCAGGGCCGCGTCCATTCTCCTCTTGCTGTCATGCATCTCTTGCAGCGTCCGCTCCGACGTCAGCGCCTGCTGGGCGGGGTCGATGCCCACCACGGTGAGAGCGACCACCGGGACATCAGGAATGTTCGGCCCGGCCCGCAGTTCGGTCGCGACTTCGGCCAACTTGGTGCGCTCGGCGATGCCGACGTGGATCCATGCGTCGCTGCCCTTGGCATCGATCAGCGGTTGCCGCACGTGCTCCGGGTAGTCCGCGAGCAACTCGGCGCCCAGCGCGCGCTGGGCCAGGCTCATCTGTTCGAGCTGCTCCAGATTCGGTGCCATCTGCTCGGCGACGGCCAGACTCGCGCTGGGCGGCATGAAGTCGTCCCAGTCGCGGTGGAGAGCGTCCAACCAGACCAGTCCCGCCACGTCCTGCGGGAACAACTGCGCGAACCGATGCGCGTAGAAGCCGCCGAGCGAGTGCGCCGCGAGAACGTAGGGGCCGGCGATGTTCTGGGCGCGCAGCAACTCGCGCAGTTCCGTGGCGACCGCGGCGGCGGAGCGCGGCAACGGGAGTGAATCGCTGTAGCCAGTGCCGCCGCGGTCGTACACCACAGCGGTGGTGAACTGCGAAACCTCTTGCTGGACCCCGAAATAGTCCAGACCGACCGCGCTCGCGCCCGGCAGGAACACGACGGCCGGTCCGCCGCTACCCGACCGATGCACGAAAATGCGGCGGCCGTCGACTTCCTGGAACCCTCCGACCGGCGCAGCGAGCCGATCCGAGGAAGTGATGTTGTTCGTCATGCGACAAGGCTCCAACCCTGACGCAGGGTCAGGGTCAACCCTTCCGTCGTAGTACCCGAACGTTTGCAGCTGTTCAACGCGTTGCCGTGAGGCTGATCGGACGTTGCCGATTTCCGCGTGCAGGATCGAGCCGCTACGGGTAGGGAGCTACAGCTGATCTCCGAGCCGGGCTCGTTGGTGGGCGTCGCGGGCGCGTTCGGCGGCGACGGATGCGCCGTACCGGTCGAGCATCTGGCGAGACCGCCAGCCCGCCAGCATCCGCCCTCGCATACCGCGAGCAACTTTCGCAACATTTCGACGGCCGGGACCGGGATCGGCTTGTCGGGAAGGAGCGGCGGGGCGAGTTTGCCGAATGGATCCGTCAGCGGGATCTCTTCGGCGGCAAGGTACCTGCAGAACTGTTGGAGACTCCGATACTGCCGGTGCGCGAACTCCGGGGTGATGGGTTTGCCGGTGCGCCGGTTCGGGCGAGCCAGTGTGTCCTCGATGTAGGCGCCGATGTTCGCCCCGGTGAGCTGGGCCGATGTCGTCGGGAGGCCGCGGGTGGCGAGAAAAGCCTTGGAATAGCGCACATTCCGCGAGTAGGTGTCGATAGTGCCCGTGGACTTGTTGGTCTGGCGCAGCCGACCGACGAAGTCGTCCAGCGGCTCCTCTAGTTCGTCGAGATCGCTCCCCATCCTCGGAGCCTGCTCGCCGAAGTTCCTAGGTGTTTGACCGTTCCGCTTATGGGGTATACCCGCTGTGGCCTGCTATGTTCGCAGGTCACAGCGGGTTTTGCGCCCCCGGCAGGAATCGAACCTGCGACCTAGGGATTAGAAGGCCCTTGCTCTATCCAACTGAGCTACGGAGGCAGTGGCATCCACCATGGCCGACATTGGCCGCGCTGTCCAGCGCAGCAAGTATAGCGACTGTCCAGATTGCTAGGTTCTTAGCATTAGCAACATTTCAGTCACCTCAGTCGAGACGAACGGCGAGTACCAGCATTCCGGCCATGATCAGCTCCAAGATCAGGAAGAACCAGACCGGGTAGAAGGCGGAGGGGCGTTCCACGAAGGCCGACCACACCCGGCCGAACGCCATACCGCCGAGCGCGGCCGCCACGGCGAGGCACGCTCCGTATCTCAGGTCACCGACATCGGCGGCGGCGAGCCCGAGGACCGCGGCGATCGCGATGCCGAAGCCGCCGTAAACGGCGCGCACCTCGGCACGAGCGTCGGGGCGATCGGCGAGCAGGCCGAGTGGATCGACCAGCTGGCTGGGCCGCAACAGCCCGTAAATTCCCATGCCGGCGAAGAACAACGCCACCACGGCAATCAACACGATCGACATCGCACCTCCGGGTCCGCGGCCCACAGTATCGGCCCAAACCCCACCGGGCTACGCATTACCGACCGAACTACGCTCAGTTGTATGTCGTCAGCGCAGGACCCGCCAGCAGAACTCGACGTCGAGACGGGTGAGTCGCGTTCCTGGTCGGCCTTCGCGACGGTGACCGCACTGGCCGGCGCGACGGCGGCGGTGGTCGCCGCACTGGTGGTCGGACTGTCCGCGGCGCAGGCGCTGAGCCTGCTGGGCATTCCCGATCCCGGCCCGCTGACCACCTACGGTCTGCCCGCGATCCGCGCGCTCGCCGACCTGTCCGCGGCGTTGACCGTCGGCTCGCTGCTTTTCGCGGCATTCCTGGTACCGCCGCAGGCCAACGGGTTGCTGGATGTGGGCGGGTATCGCGCGGTGCGGCGTGCGTCGAATTTCGCCGTCGCCTGGGCCTGCTGCGCGGCGCTGCTGATCCCGTTGACCGTATCGGACACGACCGGTCAACCGGTCGCCGATGTCTGGCGGCCCGAACAGCTGTGGCGAGCGATCGGGCAGATCGACCTGGCCGAGGCCTGGCGAACCACAGTGGTATTCGCGCTGGTCGTCGCGGTCGGCTGCCGCATCGCCCTGCGCTGGGGCTGGACTCCGGTGCTATTCGGCGGCGCGATCCTGACCATGATGCCCTTGGCGCTGACCGGGCATTCATCCTCCGGCGGTGCGCACGATCTCGCCACCAACAGCCTGATCTTGCACCTGGTTTCCGCCGCGGTGTGGGTCGGCGGACTGTTCGCGGTGGTCGCGCACGCCATGCGTGGCGGCGCGCACACCGATGTCGCCGCCCGGCGATTCTCGATGACCGCCACAATCGCGTTCGTCGTGATCGGGCTCAGCGGTGTGATCAACTCGTGGGTCCGGGTGCCGAGCTGGGACGAACTGTTCACCACCACCTATGGCAGGCTCGTGCTTGCCAAGGTCGCCGCGCTGGTCGCACTGGGTGCGATCGGCTATCTGCAGCGCCGTGCGTCGCTGCCTGCGCTCACGGCGAACCCCCGTGACCGCGCGGCGCTGATCCGGTTCGGTGGGGTAGAGGCATTGGTGTTCGCCGCGACCATGGGACTGGCCGTCGGCCTCGGCCGCACACCGCCGCCCGCGCCGACATCGGTACCGACACCCGCCGAAGTGGAGCTCGGCTACAACCTCACCGGGCCGCCGACAGCCGCGCGGTTGCTGTTCGACTGGCGCTTCGACCTGATGTTCGGCACGCTGGCCATCGTGCTCGCGGTGTTGTACCTGCTCGGGGTGCGACGGCTGCGCGCCCGGGGCGATTCCTGGCCGATCGGTCGAACCCTTGCCTGGATATCCGGGTGCGTGGTGCTGTTGTTCGCCACGTCCTCCGGCGTCGGGCGTTATTCGCCCGCCGTGTTCAGCGTGCACATGGGCCAGCACATGGCGTTGTCGATGCTGGCGCCCATTCTGTTCGCGCTCGGCGGCGCGGTCACGCTGGCGTTGCGCGCACTGCCGCCGGCCGGGCGCGGTGGCATTCCCGGGCCGCGGGAATGGATCCAGGCCGCCGTGCACAACCCGGTGTCGCGCTTCCTGACCCACCCGATCGTCGCGTCGGTGATCTTCGTCGGTGGTTTCTACGCGCTGTACATGGGCGGCATCTACGACTCGTTCGTCGACTCGCACGCCGCGCACCTGCTGATGAATGCGCACTTCCTGCTCAGCGGCTATCTGTTCTATTGGGTGGTGATCGGCATCGATCCCAAGCCGCGCCAGGTGCAACCGCTGACCAAACTGGGCATGGTGTTCGGTTCGCTGCCCTTCCACGCCTTCTTCGGTATCGCGCTGATGAGCATGACCACCGTCATGGGCGGGTGGTTCTTCCGTAGTCTCGGCCTGGGCTGGAATAACGATTTGCTCGGAGATCAGCGAACCGGCGGTAGCCTGGCATGGGCCAGCGGTGAAGTGCCGTTGGTTGTCGTAATGCTCGCGCTGCTGATCCAGTGGTCGCGCAGCGATGCGAAACTCGCGAAGCGGACCGACCGGGCCGCCGACCGTGATAACGACGCGGACCTCAGCGCGCACAACGCGATGTTCGCCGAGCTGGCAAAACGTGACCGAGAGGTGCGCAAGTGATCGAGCGGGCTTTAGTTGAGCCGCAGCACCGAACGTCTCGGCGGGTATACCGATCGGATGTCCGTGCCGCGCGTAAGCGGTTGGCCGGGCAGACCCGCAAGACGCCGGTCTTCCACACCACAGTCTCGGGTCCGCACGGACCGGTGCCGGTGACATTGAAACTCGAATACCTCCAGCACGGCGGCACCTTCAAGGTGCGGGGCAGTCTCAATGCGCTGCTCGAGTCGGGTGCGGACGTCGAACAGGTGGTCATCGCCTCCGGTGGCAACGCGGGCATCGCCGCCGCGCTGGCCTCGGCACGCCTCGGCAAGACGTGCACCGTGGTCGTGCCGGAATCGGCGCCGCACACCAAGGTGGCCGCGATGTGGGCATACGGCGCCGAAGTGCTGTGGCACGGAACCACATACGCCGAGGCGTACCTCTACGCGACCGATCTGGCCACCGAGCGCGCGGCCTTGCAGTTGCACGCCTACGACCTGCCCGCCGTCGTCGCGGGCGCGGGTGTGGTCGGCCTGGAGCTCGAGGAGCAGGTACGCGGCAGGCCGCCGGTACTCGTCGCGGTCGGCGGCGGCGGACTCGTCGCCGGGATCGCCGCGGCGGTCGGTCGTCGCCAGCAGGTGATCGGCATCGAGCCGGAGGGCATCCCCACATTGCACGCGGCGCTCGTCGCGAACCGGCCGGTGGATATCGAGGTGTCGAGTGTCGCGGCGGATTCCCTCGGCGCCACCAGGATCGGCGATATCGCCCTCGAAGTCGCCCGCCGCCACGAGGTGCGTTCGGTGCTGGTCACCGATGACGCCATCACGACCGCTCGGGAGTATCTGTGGCGGGAGTTCCGGATCGTCGTCGAACTCGCCGGCGCGACCGCGTTGGCCGCGGTGCAGAGCGGCGCTTATGTTCCTGCGGAAGGTGAGCGACCGATAGTGGTGCTGTGTGGGGCGAACACCGATCTGGCGATGCTGTAGAGCTCGGCTGCCGCTCTATCGCGCGGAAACCGGCCGCTCCGAATGGATTTCGGCGGATCTATAGCACGCTCGCGTCGATGACGCGGTTTCCTCGCTCGGCGAGGTCGGGTCGCTGTGTCAGTGCCGAACCGCAGATTCGGCTGACGTCGACACGTGAACCGCTCGATGACGTGCCGGTCGGCAGTCGCGCCCTCGGGATGGTTCGCCCGCTGACCGCGACGAACGGCTCTGGGTACCCGTAGAATCGCTGCGGGCGGAAGTGGCGTCATGCGGCGGCCCGAAACCCCGACTACCTGATCGACCTACTCGGACGAGCCGCTCGATCGAGCTGCCACCGGCTGACCGTGACCCCTACCTCCACCAGCCGCTGCGCGTCGTATCCAGCGAAGGGAGCCCAACATGAGCGAAAGACCTCAGAACTGGCTGTCCATGCCGAGTGTGTCCCGCGATCAGCACAGTGTCGCGTTGCACAGGACTCCGATCGTCGGTTACGGATTCGGGCGATCGGGTGGTATTGAGTCATCGGCCGATACGAATGATCCGACCGCTCGCAATCGAGCGTGGGTGGACGATCCACGAGTCATACATGGCAGAGTAAGCCCGCACCCGGCAGTGGATGCCGATGGTAGTGGTGAGCAGGACGGGCGTAACGCGGCACCGTCAGCACACCAGCATCGTGCGGCCGATTCGCTGGTGTCGTCTCCCGGAGGAAATGGCCACGGCCACGAGCGAGTCCCCGCCGTGACTCCATGGTCGCCGCAGCCAGTGGTGGTAGCCGAAATTACCCCGGTGGATGACATTGAGGCGATGCCCGAGGCGCAGGCGATTGCGAATGTCCGCAGATACATGCTCAGCCGCAATTCCGACCCGAGTAAATGCGCACCGGGAACACTGGTGGCCGAACGATTGAGCGTGGGCTGGATCGTGCGCGCAGCTGCCATCGGGCGTCAGCGCGACGGTGAGCGCATCTACTGCATTGCCGACGATGGAGAGCTCGAAGAAACGTCATCCTCTGCCGAACCGTCCGCGTATATCAAATCGTTCGAACAGCGGTTCAGGCAACGTCGCGCCATGTTCGGATAGGTGATCGAGCTACCGAAACGGTTACACCACAGGGGATCTCGGCGATCTCGCCGTCGCTGCGCCGGGCCGGGACAGCGCGGTCGATGTCGGTGCGACTCGTCCACGGCAGCGGTTCTCGACGCGGCGAGCCGGCGTATCTGTCCCGCGCGCAGTCCGCTGTGGATGTCCGGCGCGCGGGCTTCTGCCGACAACGCTGGAAATGGTTGTTGTCCACATACGGGAAAGTTGTCCACAGCTTCGGAATTCGGGGGTCCTCTCGGGCCCCGGATCGGTCAGGCTGGAGGTGCACTCCTGGTGGGGGAGGCAGCGACCGAGGCGGATGGCCGAGGGGCGAAACACGAATGAAGGGGCGGGACCATGTACGAGGCGATGGCAACGGTGATCGGCAATGTGGTCACCCATCCGGTCAAGCGGGATCTGACGAACGGGGAGCAGGTGGTCACTTTCCGGATGGCCAGCAATTCCCGCAGGCTCGACCCCGCGACCGGGGAGTGGGTCGACAGCGGAACGCTGTACCTGACCATCAGCTGCTGGCGCAGGCTGGTGGCCGGGGTCGATGCATCGATACGTCGCGGTGATCCGATCATCGTCTACGGCCAGCTGCGGTCGCACGAATACCGGACCAAGGACGGCGTCGAACGGCGCGACCTCGAAATGCGGGCCAGTGTGCTGGGCCCCGACCTGTCGCGCTGCACCGCACAGCCCCTCCGCCGGACCGAAGCGGGACGTTCATTCGGTCCGAGTAATCTAGGGCGCAATACCTGTGACCGATCGAGCGCAGAAGACCGTGCACGGGTCGACGGCGAGGGGCTGGGGGAGGGCACGCCGCCCATGCCTGCTGTACCAGCCCGGATCACCGAATCCGCGTCGGCAGACGCCTGACCGTACGGCTGGTTTGCGCTCGGCGGCAGTGGTAGCTCTGCTTCGTTCCACCAAACCTCACACCGATAGGCTTGTGTATATGGCTGAGTTCATTTACCAAATGAAGAAAGTTCGTAAGGCGCACGGCGACAAGGTCGTGCTCGACGACGTCAACTTGAACTTCCTTCCAGGCGCCAAGATCGGCGTCGTCGGCCCCAATGGCGCCGGTAAATCCAGCGTGCTGAAGATCATGGCCGCACTGGACCAGCCGAACAACGGCGACGCCTTTCTCGCGCCCGGCGCCACGGTCGGCATCTTGCAGCAGGAGCCGCCGCTGAACGAAGAGAAGACCGTGCGCGGCAATGTCGAGGAGGGCCTCGGCGAGGTCAAGGTGAAGCTGGATCGCTTCAACGAGATCGCCGAGCTCATGGCCACCGACTACTCCGACGAGCTCATGGACGAGATGGGCAAGCTCCAGGAGTACCTGGATCATGCTGATGCGTGGGATGTCGACTCGCAGCTCGAGCAGGCCATGGACGCGCTGCGCTGCCCGCCGCCGGACGAGTCGGTCACCAACCTCTCCGGTGGTGAGCGCCGCCGCGTCGCGCTGTGCAAGCTGCTGCTGAGCAAGCCGGATTTGCTGCTGCTCGACGAGCCGACCAACCATCTCGACGCCGAGAGCGTGCTCTGGCTGGAGCAGCACCTGGCCGCGTACGCGGGCGCCGTGCTCGCCGTCACCCACGACCGGTACTTCCTCGACAACGTCGCCGAGTGGATCCTCGAGCTCGACCGTGGTCGCGCCTACCCCTATGAGGGCAACTACTCCACCTACCTGGAGAAGAAGGCCCAGCGGCTCGAAGTCCAGGGCAAGAAGGACCAGAAGCTGCAGAAGCGGCTCAAGGACGAGCTGGCCTGGGTGCGCTCGGGCGCCAAGGCCCGCCAGGCCAAGAACAAGGCCCGCCTCGGCCGGTACGAGGAAATGGCGGCGGAGGCCGACAAGCACAGGAAATTGGACTTCGAGGAGATCCAGATCCCGGCCGGTCCGCGCCTGGGCAGTGTGGTGGTCGAGGTCACGAACCTGGACAAGGGCTTCGGCGATCGCCAGCTCATCAAGGACCTGTCGTTCACGTTGCCGCGCAACGGAATTGTCGGCGTCATCGGACCGAACGGTGTCGGTAAGACCACGCTGTTCAAGACCATCGTCGGGCTGGAGGATCCGGACAGCGGCATCGTCCGAGTCGGCGAGACGGTCAAGCTGAGCTACGTCGACCAGAACCGGGCGGGCATCGACCCGAAGAAGAACGTCTGGCAGGTCGTTTCCGAGGGCCTCGACTTCATCCAGGTCGGCAACCAGGAAATGCCGTCGCGCGCCTACGTCAGCGCGTTCGGATTCAAGGGTCCCGATCAGCAGAAGCCCGCCGGCGTGCTCTCCGGCGGTGAACGCAACCGGTTGAACCTGGCGCTCACCCTCAAGCAGGGCGGCAACCTGATCCTGCTCGACGAGCCGACCAACGACCTCGATGTGGAAACCCTGAGCTCGCTGGAGAATGCGCTCGAGCAGTTCCCCGGCTGCGCCGTGGTCATTTCCCACGACCGCTGGTTCCTCGACCGCACGTGCACCCACATCCTGGCGTGGGAGGGCGACAACGACAACGACGCCAAGTGGTTCTGGTTCGAGGGCAACTTCGAGGCGTACGAGGCCAACAAGATCGAACGCCTCGGCCTGGAAGCGGCCCGCCCGCATCGGGTCACCCACCGCAAGCTCACCCGCGACTGAGCGGAGGCTCGACAGGCCGCACTCGCGGGTGCGGCCTGTCGAGGCGGTCGAGCAGACTGGCGAGTAACTGCCGACTCTGCCGAAGGAAATACGGACAGCCCCGCCGGATCGGACCAGTTGCCGAAGGAAATACGGTCGGCCCGCGCCACGGATCGGATCTGGCTAGGGTGGGATCTGTGCATGCGAAGGCGCAGTCCGAGGACTGGGTAGGTCTTATCGCCGACGCGGCAACATAACTTCGTCGGTCCGATCGGTTGCCGTGCCGGGATCGTCGACTTCGGCAATCAAGCAGCGAACTCGCGTTCGCGGTGAACACCCTGGGTTCGAAAGGGAATTCACCCCTATGTTCGCGACTCGCAGCTACTCTCGGACCGGCGTCACTTTGGTGCGGAACCGAATCCGAGGGAGTTGGCGAAAAATGACGGTCTCGTCCGAATTGTCCAGTGCGGCGTGGGCCGCGAGTTTGCCGCAGGCGTTGCGCGGCGACCTCGGGCCACTCGAGGAGGCGTATTTCCGCCACGTCGACGCGGGCGATGTGGACTGCGCGATCACCGGTATCACCCAGATCTTCCGACGGCACACGGAGCTGGCGATGACCCGCCCGGCCGGTCGGGCGCTGGTTCGGGTGTATCACCCGGACGACGCATCCGGGCTCGGCGCCGCGGTGCAGCTGGTCACCGACGATATGCCGCTGCTGGTGGAGTCGATCACCTCGTCACTGAGCCGGATGGGGGTCAGCGTCAGCGAGGTGATCCACCCGATCTTCGAGGTCGAGCGCGACGCGGACGGCCGACTGCTCAGGGCGGTGCCGCACGAGGTCGACAGCAACGGCAATACCGGGCTGCAGGAATCATGGATGCACATCCAGCTGCACCCCTCGACCAGCCGGGCGCTGCTCGACCGGATCGAGGGGGCGATGCCGGACGTGATCGCCGACGTGCGTCAGGTGACCGGTGACACCGAAGCCATCCGCGACGTGCAGAGCACGCTGGCCGACGAGCTGGAACTCGCGGCCAAGGCCGGCACGGCGCCCTTCTCCGGCACCGACCTGGTGGACTGCGCGAACCTGTTGCGCTGGTTGGCCAGTGGCAATTTCACCGTTCTCGGCTATGCCCGCTACCGGCAGACCACCACGGAGGGCCAGACCCTGTCGGCCGCGCTGCCCGGCACCTGCCTCGGCGTGCTGCGTCCCGATGTCGGCACCGATTTCCGGGTGCCCGTCAACGCGGGCGAGCGGCCACTGCTGATGTTGACCCAGGGCTTGGTGCCCGCGACGGTGCATCGGTCGGTGTACCCGTACTTCGTCGGCGTCGCGGACTTCGACGAGGCGGGAACCATCATCGGTGAGCATCTGTTCATCGGTGTCTTCACTGTGACGGCGGTGCACGAGAACGTCCTGGACATTCCGGTCATCGAGCGCAGGGTGCGTTCGGTCATCGAGGAGAGCGGATTCGATCTGGAATCCTTCTCCGGGCAGGCGATGCTCGAGGTCATCCAGTCGTTCCCGCGTACCGAGCTGTTCTCCTCGAATGCCGAGACGATGCGCAGGACCGCGACCGCGGTGCTCAATGTCGGCCTGCGCAGACAGGTTCGGCTGTTCCTGCGCTCCGACGGTTACGGCCGGTTCGTCGCCTGCCTGGTCTATCTGCCGCGGGACCGCTACACCACGCGGGTGCGGTTGGAGATGCAGGAAATCCTGGTGCGGGAACTGGGCGGCGTCTCCATCGACTATTCGGCGCGGGTCAGTGAAAGCGAGCTGGCCAGCGTTTATTTCACGGTGCGGATGCCGGAGGCCGAGTTCGGTGTGCCGCGCACCTCGGAGGCGGTCGCCGACACCTCCGAGGACAACCGGCTGCGCATCCAGAAACTGCTCGCCGAGGCGAGCCGGACCTGGGACGACCATCTCAACGACGAGGTGAGCACCTCGACGGTGCTCGATCCCGGTGTGGTCCAGCGCTATGCCGAGGCGTTCCCCGAGGGATACAAGCAAGACTTCACACCGGACCGTGCGCTGTTCGACGTCGTCCGGCTGGAGCGGCTCACCGAAGGCTCCATCGACCAGAACCTGTATCGCCGTGCGCATTCGGATCCGGGTTCCTGGCGGTTCACGCTGTACATCGGCGGCACCGGGGTATCGCTGAGTCAGGTGCTTCCGGTGTTGCAGAGCCTCGGCGTCGAGGTGGTCGACGAGCGGCCGTACCAGGTTCAGCTCGACGCACCGGCCGGCGGCGATCAGGCCGTCGAACGCTGGATCTACGACTTCGGCCTTGTCGCAAGGCCCGAGCTGTTGCGCAGCTCCCTGGATCGGGACCTGGACGCGGAACTGCTGGAGTCCTCGGCCCGTGTCGCCGCCTTGGCGTCGGAGGTGCGTGGCCTGCGCGAGCGGTTCACCGAGGCCTTCGAAGCCGTCTGGTACGACCGCGCCGAAGCGGACGCGCTCAATGAACTCGTGTTGCGCGCCCGGCTGCCGTGGCGTGCGGTGTCGATTCTGCGCATGTACTCGAAGTACTTGCAGCAGGCGGATTTTCCGTACAGTCAGGCGAATATCGCCAGGGTGTTGCTCACCTATCCGGACATCGCGCGGCTGTTCGTCGACCTGTTCGCGGCCCGGTTCGATCCGGACACCGAGACGTCGCTGCATGTCGGCGACCTGGAGACACAGGTGCGCGGCCGCATCGACGAGGTCGTCAGTCTCGACGCCGACCGCATCCTGCGCGCCATCCTCTCGCTGATCAAGGCGACACTGCGGACCAACTACTACGTGACCGACGCCGAGGGCACACCGCGGTCGTACATATCGGTGAAGGTCGAGCCGCGCGAGATCGCCGAATTGCCCAAGCCCAAGCCGCAATTCGAGATCTTCGTGTACTCGCCGCGGGTCGAGGGCGTGCACTTGCGCTTCGGGCCGGTGGCGCGCGGCGGGTTGCGCTGGTCGGACCGTCTGGAGGATTTCCGCACCGAGATCCTCGGTCTGGTGAAGGCGCAGGCGGTGAAGAACGCCGTCATCGTCCCGGTCGGGGCCAAGGGCGGTTTCGTGGTCAAGCAGCCGCCCGCCGCCACCGGTGATCCCGGCGTGGATCGGCAGGCGCTCAGCGCCGAGGGCGTCGACTGCTACCGCACCTTCATCTCCGGCCTGCTCGATGTCACCGACAACGTGGATCTCGCGACCGGCGCTGTGCTGCCGCCCGAACGGGTGATCCGACGCGACGGCGACGACACCTATCTGGTGGTCGCCGCGGACAAGGGCACCGCGACGTTCTCCGACATCGCCAACGACGTCGCACAGCGCTACGGTTTCTGGCTCGGTGACGCCTTCGCCTCCGGCGGTTCCGCGGGTTACGACCACAAGGCGATGGGCATCACCGCCAAGGGCGCGTGGGAGAGCGTGAAGCGCCACTTCCAAGAGATGGACATCGACACCCAGACTCAGGACTTCACTGTGGTCGGCGTCGGCGATATGAGCGGCGACGTGTTCGGCAACGGCATGTTGCTCTCCGAACACATTCGCCTGGTCGCGGCGTTCGACCACCGGCACATCTTCCTGGACCCGAACCCGGACGCGGCCCGCTCCTTCGTCGAGCGGCAGCGGATGTTCGAGCTGCCCCGCTCGTCCTGGGCCGACTACGACACCTCGCTCATCAGCGAGGGCGGTGGCGTGTGGGACCGCACGGTGAAGTCCGTTCCGATCAGCCCGCAGGCTCGCAGGGCGCTCGGCTTGGCCGATGGGGTGGAAGCGCTGTCACCGCCGGAACTGGTGCGCGCGATCCTGCTCGCACCGGTCGGGCTGCTGTGGAACGGCGGCATCGGCACCTATATCAAGGCGAGCACCGAAACCAACGCCGAGGTCGGCGACAAGTCCAACGATCCGGTGCGGGTGAATGGAAACCAGTTGCGGGTCGAGGTGATCGGCGAGGGCGGCAATCTCGGCGCGACCGCGCTCGGCCGGATCGAGTTCTGCCGCAACGGCGGCAAGATGAACACCGACGCCCTGGACAACTCGGCGGGTGTGGACTGCTCCGACCACGAGGTCAACATCAAAGTACTGCTCGACGGCGTGGTCAGCGCGGGCCAGTTGGTCGAGGCCGAGCGCAATCCGCTGCTCGCCTCGATGACCGACGAGGTCGCGCAGATGGTGTTGCAGGACAACGTGTCTCAGAACTACCTGATGGGCATCTCGCGGGCCGAGGCCCCGCGCATGATGAATGTGCACCATCGGCTCATCGAAGACCTGCACGAGCGCCGTGGCCTCGACCGCGAGTTGGAGGCGCTGCCCTCGGGCGCCGAGATCACGCACAGGATGGAAGAGGGTTCCGGCCTTGCTTCGCCCGAGCTCGCCAATCTCATGGCGCACGTGAAGCTTTCGCTCAAGGCCGATCTGCTCGACACCGACCTGCCCGACAGCACCTATTTCGCGGCCCGGCTGCCCGACTACTTCCCCACGCCGCTGCGCGGCCGGTTCGGGACCGCGATCAAGAAGCACCGGCTGCGGCGCGAGATCGTCACCACGGTGGTGGTGAACGAGATGGTCGACTACGGCGGCATCACCTATGCGCATCGGCTGAACGAGGAGATCGGCGCGACCACCACCGACGCGGTGCGCGCGTTCGCGGCGACCACCCAGATCTTCGACCTGCACGACGTATGGCGGCGAATCCGCGACACCGACGCCTCGGTCTCGGTCCGTGACGAACTGGAGCTGGAAACCAAGCGCATCCTCGACCGTGCCTCCCGCTGGCTGCTGAGCAACCGGCCGCAGCCGATCGCGGTCGGTGCGGAGGTCAATAGGTACAGCAGGGGCGTGCGAGAGCTTGCGCCGCAGGTCCCCGGCTGGCTGCGCGGTCACCACGTCGCGACGCTGACCGATCAGTCGGCGGAAGTGATCGCCCGAGGCGCGCCGACCGATCTGGCCACCGAGATCTTCGGCCTGCTGAATCTTTTCCCGCTGCTGGATGTGTTGGATATCGCAGACATCACCGATCGTGGCGGCGACGAGGTCGGTTCGCTGTACTACGCGCTGAACGAACATCTGAAGATCGACTGGCTGCTGCAGGCCGTCAGCCACCTGGAACGCGGCGATCGCTGGCATGCGCTCGCCCGGCTCGCACTGCGTGACGACATGTACGGCTCGCTGCGCTCGCTGACCCTCGACGTGCTCTCCGGCGGTGACCCGGAAGAGACCGCCGACGAGAAGATTGCATACTGGGAGTCGAAGAACCAGTCTCGGCTCGGGCGTGCCCGTGCCGCACTGTCGGAATTGTTCGAGTCCGGAACCCACGATCTCGCCACGCTGTCGGTTGCAGCGCGGCAAGTGCGAAGCATGGTGAGCGGGGTGGGCGCCCAATCGGAGGTACCACGTTGACGAGTTCGTTGAACGGTCGCGGGCAGGCGCACGGCGGCAGTATCGTGCTGCCGAAGCGCTTCCACGCCAAGGTAGACGTCAGGTGGTCGGATATGGACGTGTTCCAGCACGTCAACCACGCCCGGATGGTGACGTTGCTGGAAGAGGCGCGGATCCCGTGGCTGTTCGAGGACGGCCGTCCGACCGCGCCGCTGCGAGAGGGCTGCGTGCTGGCCGACCTGCGGGTGCGCTACCGCGGCCAGCTGCGCCACGAGGACACCCCGCTCGATATCGCCATGTGGATCGAGCAGCTGCGTGCGGTCGACTTCACCATCGGCTACGAGGTGCGCGCGGCAGCTGCCGCGCCCGATTCGCCGCCCGCGGTGATCGCCTCGACGCAGATCGCCGCGTTCGACATCCAGCAGCAGCGCCTGCGCCGGATCACCGACACCGAGCGCGACTATCTCGCCGAGTGGATGGAGTGAAAGGTCGCGCACTCGGTGACAGCCGCGTGGTGACAACAGCGTGATGTCCGGGCAACGTGTGCTGGAGGTTTCCGATCCAGCCGAGCGAGAGAACCTCGCAACTTTTCTCACCAGGGCTGTGCGCCTGGACCCCGCGGCGGTGGTGCGATTGCGCCGTCGCGGGGATCGTTTCGTGTCCGGCTGGGTAGCAACGGGTTTCGAAGCGCTGGCCGTACGGACCGTGGTCGCCGAGCTCGGTGTCGCCGATGCCACCGTCGGCGCCGATCTGGTGCTTGCGGGCTTGGCCACCGGAAGTCCGATCGACCTGGGCTACTCGATGGACTCGGCCTGGCGCGGCGCCCTGCCGCCCACCGACGGTTTCGTCCACATCGACGATGTGCCCGCCCGTACTCTGGTCGAACTCGCCGAGCAAGGCGCGCGATTGGCCAAGGAGCACGGCAGCGGCCACGGGCCGCCCGCCTCGCTGCTCGACCAGACGGTGCTGACCGTCTCTGCCGCGGACACGCAGGTGGAGGTGCCGATGCGAGTCGTGTTCGCTCTCACCGCAATGGATTTCATCCCACACTCCGGTGACAAGGCCGACTCTCGTCGCATCCTGCCCACCGAAATCGTCCGCGTGCGCGCCACCAAAACGTGGTTGCGCATCGATGCCCGCTACGGCTCGGTCGCCCGCCGCATGGGCGGCGCCATTCCGCTCACCCCGAGCTGACTCGTCTCAGCTGACGCCCACCAAGCGCAGAAGGGCGGTCGTGCCCGCCGCCGCGAGGATGACCACGAGCATCGGTTGGTTGCGCCAGGCCAGCAGGCCGCCGACGAGAACTCCTGTGGGCAGGGCCGACCCGAGGTGGCCGGATCCGACGGGCAGGGTGGTGACCGCCACCAGCGCGGTGAGCAGGACAACCGCGCCTGTATCCAGCAATGCCGTTGCCCGGGCGGGGAATCGGATCCGGGTTCGCAACGCGGGCCCGGCCCACCGGAACGCGTAGGTTCCCGCCGCGAGCACGAGTGCGGCGGCGAGCAATAACGGCGACATCATGAGCACATCCGCCTATCGAGCTGCGCGCTGTCGAAAGCTGATGCTGTCGAACAGGTTCGGGTCGGACGCGAGTGCCGAGGACGCACTCATTCGATGCTCGGTTCCGGCGCGGGGGGGGGGGGGCCCCCCCCCCCCGGGGGGCCGCCCCCCCGCCAGGGGGGGCCGCCCCCCCCCCCCCCC